>CAWCJX010000045.1:0-27125 GCA_963795865.1 uncultured Alphaproteobacteria bacterium | reverse complement strand
TCATCAAGGACGGCCTCCTCGACACCGGCGCGATGCGGCCGATCCAGCGCGCCGGCTATAACGACTATTATACCGTGATGCCGGAAAAACGCGGTTTCGACGCGACGCCCGCCGGGCGGCGACGGCAGGTGAGGTTTCGTCCGTGAAATTTCGCTTCAAATCGCGTGATCGAGCGACTCCATTACTCCCTCCCCCGCAAGAGGGTGTTTGGGGCGGGGGCTCTTTCAGCGAGTCTCATGCCGTCGAACAGCACCTCCCGGCTGCGTCGCAATGACAACGATGCCACCCAACCTCGGCGATGGGAGACCAGCCGTCGCGGTTCGGTCACGATGCGAATTTAGACGCGTCGTTAACGGTAATTTCAGGATCGATTCGCGGCGTGCCGCCATGCGAATCCGGTCCTGAAAGACAGGGGCACGCGCTTGGATATCTGGCGACGGCAATTCGGCAGCGACCGCACCGCCGATCCCACCGTAAGCCCGCCCGCGGAGGAGCATCTCTCGATCGGGCTCGCGCTGTCGGGCGGCGCCGCGCGCGGGTTCGCGCATATCGGCGTGATGCGCACGCTGCTCGCCCACGGCATCAGGCCCGACGTCATCGCCGGCACCTCGATCGGCGCCATCGTCGGCGGCGTCTATGCGGCGGGCCGGCTCGAGGGTTTCGAGGCATGGGCGCGCACGCTCACCCGCCGGCGCGTGTTCGGCTATCTCGATTTCAGTCTCGGCGGCTCCGGGCTGATCGGCGGCGACCGGCTCGTCGACCGGCTCGACGAGACGCTCGGCGACAGCCACCTTCGAGGATCTGCCGATCCGCATGGCCGCGATCGCGACCGAGCTCCGCACCGGCCATGAGATCTGGCTCACGCGCGGCCGCCTCGCCGACGCGGTGCGGCGTCCTAGGCGCTGCCCGGGATCTTTCCGCCCGCGCGGATCGGCGGGCGCTGGCTGATGGACGGCGCGCTGGTCAATCCGCTGCCGATCTCGGCGGCGCGCGCGCTCGGCGCGCGCCTCGTCATCGCGGTCAACCTCAACGCCGACAATTTCGGCCGCGGCACCATCATCCAGGACCACGGCTCCGACGCCGAAGACGAGCTGCGGCGCCAGGCGGCGAAAGCCCCGCGCGGGCTGCGCGGGCCGCGAGCGGCTGGTCTCGCGCAAGTTCTTCGGCACGCCCGACCGGCCCGGCCTTTCCACCGTGATGATCGATGCGTTCCAGGTGCTGCAGGATCGCGTCACGCGCGCGCGGCTCGCCGGCGATCCGCCCGACGTGCTGATCAGCCCGCGGCTCAGCCGCATCGACCTGTTCGATTTCCATCGCGCCGCGCGAGATCATCGCGCTCGGCGCCGAGGCGGCCGAGACGGTCGATCGACGCCATAACGGAAGCGATCGCCGCGCTGACGTGAGGCCGCATGTGGATCACACCGGTAACCCGGACACGCGCGAGTGCGCACCCCGAGGACCGGCGCCGAGGCGGATCGGCCCCTTCGATTCGCGCTCAATCCGCAACCTACCGGAATCATCCGCTACGCCGTGCGGATGTAGTCGCGCAGCGCGTCCTGCTCCCTTTCGAGCTCTTCGAGCCGCGACTTCACCACGTCGCCGATCGAGATGATGCCGACCAGCCGGCCCTGCTCGACCACCGGCACGTGACGGAACTTGCCGACCGTCATCCGCTCCATGATTTCCGCGATGGTCTCGTTCTGGCCGCAGGTCACGACCTTGCGCGTCATGATTTCGGCGACCGGCGACTGGAGCATCCCGGTGCCGCGCTCGACCAGCACCCGCACGATGTCGCGCTCGGAAACGATACCGACGATCCTGTGGTCGGCGCCGGTGACGACGAGCGCACCGATGCGGCGTTGCGCCAATATGCCCATCGCGGCGGCGAGCGTCGCGGTCGGTTCGATGGTGAGGACCTCGTCACCCTTCTGGGACAGGATGTCCTTGACGTTCATGGCAGCCTCCCGTGTCGAGTCCGCAGACGCGGCGGGCATGGACGCCTCGCTCCGGACCACCATTGCGGCGGCGTCATCCGTGGTGCGGGCGGTCGCATGCGACGGTCACGCACGAGGTGACGCCCCCCAAGCGGACATCATCCGCCCGCAGCGATCCCGCGGCAACCACAATATCGGAAATGTGAACCGGGCGTGCGCCGCAGCATGTGCGCCGCGGCGAACGGCGCGCAGTGCGGGATGCGTTCAGGCCTGCTCGGTGGGTTCGACTTCCGCGTGCGGGGGCACCGGGTCGAACCAGGCAAACAGGATCAGCCCGGCGACGAAGCCACCGATATGGGCCTGCCAGGCGACGCTCTGCTCGATGCCGGGAAAGCTGGACGCGCCGATGCCGAACAGCAGATTGAGCCCGAACCACGCCACCAGGAAAATGATGATGCGAGGATCCCTGAGCGCGCCCGCGAGCGACGCCGCCGGCACCCGGTAGGCGGCGGCGTCGTGGCTGCGAAACATGGCGAGCGGGCCGCCGCTCTGGAACGCGAAGCGCAGCGACCCCGCCATCACCCCGGACACCGTCGCCGAGGCGCCGATCATCGGCAGCGGCTCGCCGAGATGGGTCGCGAGGTGCAGGGCGGCGCCGGCGATCGCGGTGACGGCGCAGAAGGCGAGGAACCGCCAGGTGCCGAACCGGCGCGCCATGGCGCTGCCGAACGGCAGAAACCAGATCGAATTGACGCCGACATGCTCGAAATTGGCGTGCAGGAGCGCATAGGTGAGAAAGGTCCAGATCTGGGCGCCGAGACCGCCGGGATAACTCTCGGTGTAGCGCGCTGGAATGAAGGCGAAATGCAGCAGGAAATCGATGTTTTCCTCGTCCGTCAGCAGCCATTCCCGGCCCGCCTCGATGAGCACCAGGAACGCGATGATCGAAAGGACCACTGCGGGCACATTGAATATCGGCTCGGAGGATCTGGCCAAGTGGGACTTTCTTAAGGGACTTTCTGGGACCTGCGGTGAACGGGGCGCAGCAATAGGCCGTCGCGCCGCGGCTCGCAAGTCGGCCGGTCCCCAACTCCCGGGGCGTTCCCCAAGGCGACTTCCGCCGCCGATTCATCCATCCGGGCTGACTGCGAATTTATTCCACAGCGCTGTTCCGGAACCGGAGCGGTCGCTCTTCCATTTTTGTGAGAGACCGATCCGGCGCCGCCCGGCGGCGTCCGACACCGGACAAATCACCGCGGCGCTGCGCCTGCGGCATGGTTCGACCACGGCGCCTCTGCGCGGCCGGCAGGCATGGTCCCTGCTGGTAGGGCGCCGGCCGCGCCGCCGGCGCGAACAGCCGTACCGCTTTGAGACAATGGGGCGCGCGCCGGTGTCCGCCGCTGCCCAACAAGAGACCATGAAGCACCCGTTGTCCCGAGAGCTGTACGAATATTGGAACCAGCGTCGCGGCGCCCGCGCGGCGCCGGAACGCGGCGACATCGATCCCGCTGCGATCAAGAGGATTCTCGGCGACAGCTTCGTGTTGTCGGTGGAGCCGGGCGAAGCCCCGCTGTTTCGCGTCGCCGGCACCAGGATTTGCTCGTTGTTCGGCCGCGAATTGCGAGGCGAGGAGTTCGCCGGGATGTGGCGGGACGAGCACTCGCGGCAGATTCGCGAACTTGTCGCCCTGGTCGCCGAGGAGGAGATCGGGGTCCTGGCCGGCGCCGCCACCGAGGCCGGTAACGGGCTGCCGTGCAGTTTCGAGGTGCTGGTGCTGCCGCTGTCGCATCGGGGCCGGAGCGGGCGGCGGATGCTGGGGTCCCTGGTCGCGATGGAGCGACCGTATTGGCTCGGCACCTGGCCGGCGCGACGCCTGACCCTCGGCGTCGTCCAGTTCGTGGGCTCGAGCGTCTATTCGCCGTTGCAAGCCGGAACCCAGGCGTCCCGCATCAGCCTTCGGCTCCGCAGTTCGCTCACCGTGATCGATGGCGGCAAAACTTAGGCTTGTCCTCGACATTTCGAATCATCCCTAACCCCGCCATATGCGTCAGATCGGCCGATTGGCATCGGGTTTTCCGGGCGATCTCGAAGGGGTCTGCCGGCGCCGGGGCGGCGGTGTCAGGCTGACCACTGAGAATTGTGAATGTGATCAAGGGCGGGACGCCGTTTGGGCGGCGTACTCGGGGGAGCTGTCTGTAGGCTCCTTTACGGCGGCTTCTCCGCCGTAAACCGCACGGGCGCGGGCGAGCGGCGCGCGCGAGTCGGGCTCAAAGAGATATCCAGCGTTGCTGACCGGCAACAGATTTCGCCCGGCCCTCGGTTAAGGTCCCAGCATTAAGTGTGGGGCAAGGAGGCACCGATGATCACGAAGACTACGCTGGCTCCGGCCGTTTTGCTGGCTCTCGGCGTCGCTGCAACCTCATCGGCCGCTCGTGCAGATGGCACGATATCGGCTTGTGGCACAGTGTCGGCCCCGGGAACCTACACTGTGACCAAGAACATAACGGCACCACCAAACACAAATTGCATCACCATTACCGTCAGTGGGGTCGCTATCGACCTGCACGGTCATACGATTAGCGGAAGCGGGTTTTCTTCTGGGATCATCGGCGGCCCCTCGAATATCATCGTCGCCAATGGAACGATCACGGGTTTTAATCAAAATATCAACTTCGCAGGCGCCTCAGACGTGACGATTTCATACGTCAATGTGACGAACGGGGGATTTTCGGGGATAAACGTCGGAGGCAACGACGCCATAAACAGATAGCAACGCAAGCGGTAACGCAAATACTGGAATCTACTTCCAAGGAAGCAACAACACGGTTCGCAATACCAGATCAAACAATAATGGCACCGGAATTGCTTTCTTTGCCGATAATAACACAGTAACTAACAGCAGGGCGAATGCTAACAACACCAACGGGATGTACTTTGCTACTGGTAGTAATAACGTCATCGACAGTAGCAGCGCGATCGGCAACGGCAATTCTGGGATCGACCTGGTCAATGGCAGCGGTACGATCATCTACAGTCAGGCGGACGGCAATGGGGCCAACGGCATCTTCGCCGGGGGGGCCGGCAATCTTCTGACCGGAAATAGCGCGAATGGCAACGGGGCTGACGGGATCTCCGTGGCTTGCCCCAGCAATCTGTTCGATAATACGGCGCTCGGCAACCATGGCGGCAACATTGTAATAAACGGGACGGGCTGCGCCCGCCTCGGCAACGTCCCGGCCCCATAATCAAGCTCGGCCTCACCATCCCCGAAACGCTGTTGGCCAACTCCGACGAGGTGATCCAGTAGCGGGTCCCCGTGCCGGGTCATTTATATTTTCGGGCCGCATGTCGGAGATGGGTCACCTTCCGCCGCTGAGCTTCGTGACCAGCGGCGACAGGACTTGCTTCGATAGCGGACTCGCCGTGCGGCGCGTAGCAAGCCCGCCCATGAGCGGCATCCTGCCTTGGCTGTGCGGGGGGTAGCGGCCGGCTTGCGTCCGATCCTCCGAAAAACTCGCTGCTACGCCGGCCGGTGCGATCAACACTCGTGCGCTCGATCAAAGTGTACTCATCATCGCCATCGAGAAAGCCGCCGCTTTTGCCCGCCACGATCGCATCGTTTGCGCCCTCGGGCGCGTCGGGAGGTAGGGTTTCGCGGATTGCGCTGAGCCGCGTTCAATACCCCGCTAAGCCCCTGTTTCACATAGGCCGGATCATGTTAGCACTTTATTCGTCAGAAAATTAGTTAGACAGACCAGGGTAGATTCGATTTCCAGGAAACCCGCGTGGCACTGTGTCGAAACCAGTCGCCACCGGACGACCGCCCGCCATCGAGCATGGCCTCTGGGTTTTCCTCGTTCGATGAGCCCATGGGGAGAGTGAGCTAATGACGACGTTGTGGTGGATTGCCCTTGTGCTCGCGCCTCGATGATTGGCTTTCGTCGTCTTCGCGGCTGGCATCGGCTTGGTTTTGGCTCAGGTCGAGCCGGGTCTCACTCTCGAAGTTGTCCATCCGCTGCAACTTCATCGGTCGGCTGCCCCGCCGTCACAGAGCGCCACCTCGAACATTACGTTGCGCGAGTTGGGCGTCTCAACGCCAGGGCGGCGATCTGCGGTGCGATCGCGGTAGCCTGTTCGAGTAGCGGCGGACTCATTGGATTGTGGTTGAGCATCCCTTCCGTCGCGAGTTAACCGGCGCCGGCAACGCGAAACGCCCCCTTCCCGGCTGGGGCCGATCTGGACGGCGGGCGCCAGACGGCTTTGCCATCCCCCGAAAGAGCCCTCAACACGGCAGACGCATGAGCGGGCTTCCCCTAGGCCCGCCGTGTGGCGTCTGGTAGCCGGCCGCCCACTTCGCTGATCTGTTCCCATTGGCAAAATCGAACCGCAATTCCACATATCCACCGATGCGCAAAAATAAATGTCAGGCTATGGACATCACGTCGCAGATCGGCGGTGCTGGCAGTGAACTTGCCCAAGTGCGGCAATCGTTTTTTTGATTCTTAGGCTTAGCGAGGCATTAACCTATCGGGCATAGGGTCGCTGCGGTTGAAAGCCTTCGAAAGGGCAATCCGAGGCTATGGCGTTACTGGACACAGATCCGGCGTCGGCGCCGCTGACCAGCGAAAACCGCCGCTATCAGCGGGTCAAGGTCGATCTCCTCGGTCGCTATATGCTGGAGGATCGCCGCGAATTTCCGTGCCAGGTGATCAACATGTCGCCCGGCGGCCTCGCCCTTATCGCGCCCGCCTGCGGCCGCCTCGGCGAACGGGTGGTCGCCTATGTCGATCATATCGGACGGCTGGAGGGATTGATCGCGCGGCTGTTCCCGAGCGGCTTTTCCATGACCATCGCGGCCTCCCAGCGCAAACGCGACAAGCTCGCGGCTCAACTGACCTGGCTGGCGAACCGCCACATCCTCGACACGCCCGAGGACCGCCGCCATCAGCGCAGCGCCAATCGCGACCAGATGGTCACGCTGGCACTGGCCGACGGCAGCGACGAACAATGCAGCATCGTCGATCTGTCGGTCTCCGGCGTCGCCGTGGTGAGCCTCCACCGGCCGCCTTTGGGCTCCGCGGTGCGGGTCGGCAAAGCGCCGGGGCGGGTGGTGCGTCACCTCGACAACGGCTTCGCCGTCGAGTTCTCGCGGGTGCAGAATCCCGAGCTGCTCAAGGCGACGATCGCCCAACCGTAAACGATTTCCTGCCGCTCCGGCGATGACGGCTTGCCCGGCCCCGACGCGGGTTCGCGAGCGGACCGCACGCCTTGAAACAGATCGCGATTTCGTTTCCGGCATCGCCCGGGGCGCGAGCCGTGGACCCTAACAATCCGACGCGGATTTATCCGGCATTTTATTCAATTTTGTCTAAAGTATAAATCGCATTCTATTCTTGTTTTACTTGGAGTCGATTCAAGCTTTCGTGCCCGATTTAGCAGCACCACAAAGTATTTGTGCGACAAACGCCCTCGACGACACGGGAGGGGCTTCGCATGAATACGGACCAAAGAGGGAGACGGCCTTTCGCAGCCGCCATGCTGGTGGCGGCGACGCTCGCAGGGGTCGGCACCGCCCTTGCCGCCGCGGACGAGGCGCCGCTTTATGTCGAGGTCGCCGAGGTGGCGCGGGCGCCGATCGGATGGGTCGAGTTCTGCGCCTCCAATCCCGGCGAATGCGCCACCATCCCGTCGGCGCCGCGCGACGTCGTGCTGACGCCGAAAGCCTTCAAGGATCTCGCCAGCGTCAATCGATACGTGAACGAATCCGTCAAGCCGCTGACCGACCTCGAGCACTGGGGCACGATCGAGAAGTGGTCCTATCCCGACGACGGCTACGGCGATTGCGAGGACTATGTGCTGCTCAAGCGACGCCTGCTGATCCAGGCCGGCTGGCCGCGCGAGGCGCTCCTCATCACCGTGGTGCGCGACCGCAAGGACGAGGGCCATGCGGTGCTCACCGTGAAGACCGACCGCGGCGAGTTCATCCTCGACAACCAGGCCGAAGCGATCCTGCCGTGGTTCGAGACCGGCTACCGCTTCGTCAAGCGCCAATCGCAGAAGGACCCCAACGTCTGGGTCTCGCTCGGCGATCCCCGGCCGGCGCCGGCCACCGTCGCGCGCCAGCGCCGCTGAAGCTGCGATCGACAAAACCGAGTTTTGGAGCCACGCGACCGGTCACGTCCCCACCCACCCCGTCCCCAGACCGGTACGCGCGCGGGCGGCCCTCCCCCAGGGCCGCCCGCACTTTTTTGTCAGCGCGGATTTGCTCACGAATGCCCGGCGTCAAACGACGACGCTTCCAGGCGCTTCGAGACGGAGCGAAGCGCTGCCCAGCCGGCATTGGGATCGCCCGAGGCCGGCATGCATCATCCTACTTGCATGCGATTTCCGACGACTTCGGCTTCCACACCGCGCGGGCGGTGCCTGATTTGTTTTGGTCGTCCGCGGTCGACTGGCACACGAGGGCGGTCTTGGATTGCGGCACGCACATCATCGAGCCGACCGAGTAGGCCTTGCCGTTGTAGAAGCAATAATTGGCGATGCCTTCCTGATTGAAGTCCGGAGACAACTCCTGGGCGTAGCCGGCGTCGGGCGCCGATCAGGGCAACGGCCAGGACGGCCATCATGAGCAAAGGCATGCGGACGCTTTTCCTTATCGCGTTCGGACCATAGCATTCGGACCATAACCCGCCGGCCGGAAGCGAGAAAGCCCGCGGCGGATGTCTCCGCCACGGGCCTTGCCGGGCCTTTGCTCAGAACGCGGCGCGGCTTCGCCGGCTCAGTCGGCGAGCGGATTGGGGCGCATCTGCACCTTGTAGAGCTTCGGCGCGTTCTGGGTGCCGCCCTCGTTGTGGAACGGCGCGCGGCTGCCGAACGTGGTCCAGATGCCCCTGCCCTTCCAGCCGGCCCTCGCATCGTCGATGCGGCCGTCGACGTTCTTGGAGAAGAAGCCGAGCGGATAGGGAACCCGCAGCGTCACGAACTTGCCGTCGACCAGCGCGGTGAGGGACTTCGCCGCCATTGGTCGAGGCGATCGGCACGTTGGTGCCGAGGCCGAGGGTGTTCTCGCGGTCGACCCAGATGTAATAGGCATGCTGGGCGCTGCCCGTGTCGGTCACGCCCTGGAACTGTGGTCCCGGGAACTTGTAGAGCGTCCAGCCCTCCGGACACATCTTGCCGGTGAGGGCCTCGCGGGCCCTTGATCTCCGTCGTGCACTTCCTGCGGTCGAAGCTCGCCATGTGGCCGCTCGAGAGCACCGTCCACACCACGCCGTCGGTGGTGAGGTCGAGGCCGCGCGATCCGTAGCCCTCGTCCGGCGGCACGAACAACTCGGCCAGCGCGGTCTCGGCCGGGTTCGACCCCGGGATGAGGTGGATGATGTAGCCGGGCTGGTCCATGCGCGAGAAGCCGACGTCCATCGACTGGCCCCAGATGGTGTCGTCGACCGGGCTCGGCTGCACGCCGTAGAAGGCGGCCATCACCCGCTTGTCCTTGGCCGGATCGAGCGGCTGGTTGGCCTCGACATAGGCGTCGCGCTTGCCGTTGCCGTTGGTGTCGACGATGATCGGCGTCCAGCCCTGCGATTTCACGTCGTCGCCGGTCGCGAGGTACTGCTTGGTGTTGAGCCAGCCGACCACGCCGCTCTGCGGCCCGCCCGCGCTCGTCCACAGCGTGTGGTTGGCGTCGTGGGCGAAGTTGAGGTGCTGGGTCGAGAAGCAGGTGTTGATCAGCGACCACTTCTGCGTCTTGGGATCGTAGACCGAGAGCTGGCGCGCCGAGGTGTCGAGCGGCACCAGCTTGGCGGAGAGCAGATCCGAGCCCTTCTTGCAGAACGCCGGGTTCTCGTCGGGCCGGATCTTGGCCGTGAACCACACCCGTCCGTCCTCGTCCATCATCGGATTGTGGATGCTGGTGTGGCTGTCCCAGATCGGATCGTCGCCCCAGTACACCGAAGGTCCGGCGGTGTTGGTCTTGGTCGAGGGCGTCTGCGGGTCGAGATAGGGATGCCTGATGGTCGTGAACGTGTTCGTCGCGGGATCGATCACCGGCACCAGGTCGGAGCTTTCCTCCGGCGACCCGTAGATCGGCCCGTTGGCATTGACGGTCTGGTTGAACTTGTCGCTGGCGATGGCGTCGTGGAGATACTCGCCCCGCACTCCCCAATCCCACATGGTGATGACGACGTTGCGCTCGATTCCCTGCGGCCGCTCCGGCTTGGCGGACGGCAGTTCTCCGGCGGCGATGCGGTCGGTCCAGTCCGCATAGAGCTCGACCGCCTTGTCCGGGCCGATGCGCGCGATCGAGATCGCCATGTTGGTCATCGCCTGGCCCGACTGCAGGCGGCGCTCCCACGCCTCGCGGGAGTTCTTGAAGGTGCCGAGCTTGGGCGACAGGGTGCGGACGCCCTTGGACCCGAGCGCATGGCACGACTGGCAGGAGTTCTTGATGGTGTCGATCCAGGCGCCCTGGGTCTTGATGAAGGGCGGAATGCCGTTGCCCTTGGGGCCGGTGCCGGGGAATTCGCTGGCGGCCGGGATCTTGAGCATCGAATACCAGTACATGCCCGGATAGTATTCCGCGGCGGCGGCCGGCGTCGGCGCCGGCGTCGCGGTCAGGTTCAGGAGCTTGCCGGGCGTGCCGGTCGACCTTGGGCGAATCGACCAGCCCGTAGCCGCGCACCCACACGGTGTAGTTGGCCTTGGGAAGGTCGGGGATCAGGTAGCGGCCCTGGTCGTCGGTGACCACCATCTTGGCGAACTTGGTGGCGAGATCGTTGGTCTCGGCGATCACCCAGACGCCGGCTTCCGGGCCGCCGGGGCCGCTGACCACGCCGCCGATGTCGTCGCCGTCGATCGCCACCGCCGCGCTCTGCTGCGCGCGCAATTGCGTGGGCGAGATCGCGACGAGTGCGAGAGCCGCCGCCGCGGCGCCCAGATACAGCGCTTGCTTCATCTTCATGTCGTGCTCCTCGTGATGTGCCGGTGTGATGTGCCGGTTTTGGCGATGTCGGGAATTGGGACCGAGCCGCGGATCGATCGCGTCACCGGCCGCGCCCGAAACAGTAACTCGCCGAACCGGTGTTTCCCTCGTCTTGCGTGCCTGCCGAGGTCCGGACCGATGAAGCCCGGCCCGACGATCGAGACGTTCCGATTTTGGGTCCGGACGATCCCGCAATCCAGAGCATCCTAGCAATTATTCACCCACGGCATAAGCGGAAAGCGGCATGTGCGTGCGCGCATACGCGCCACAGGTGCCGGCATGGCGGCGGCCGCGCCATCAGCCGATCCGCTTGAGCCCCTTGGCGTATCGCTTCCAGCGCCGCACATAGATGTCGGCGCCGCTCGCGATCTGCTCGGCGGCCTTGTCGTCGAGCGTGCGGGTCGCCCGCGCCGGCGCCCCGACGATCAGGGAATGGTCGGGAAACGACTTGCCTTCGGTGACCAGCGCGCCGGCGCCGACGATGCAATGGCTGCCGATCCGCGCGCCGTTGAGCAGGATCGCTCCCATGCCGATCAGGCTGTGGTCGCCGATGGTGCAGCCGTGGAGCACCACATTGTGGCCGATCACGCAGCCGCGCCCGATGGTGAGCGGAAAGCCGGGATCGGTGTGGATGGTGGCGTTGTCCTGGATCTGGGAGCGCTCGCCGATCTCGATCCACTCATTGTCGCCGCGCAACACCGCGCCCCACCACACGCTGGCTTCCGATTTCAGGCGCACCCGCCCGATCACCACCGCCGTCTCCGCGATCCAATAAAGCCCGTCCGCGGGAAATTCCGGCTGCTCGCCGTCCAGTTCGAAGATCGCCATGCCTGCACTCCCAAAGCGCGGCGAACTTGGCACGTCGCACCGGGAATGGCGAGATGGGCGTCGGACACGGCGCGTGTAGACACGGGGCGCGTCAGGCCACCAGCCGCTCCAGCGCCTGCAGCGCCATCACCACCAGCGTGCCCGACATCATGCTCCAGAAGCTCGCCGCGATGGTCGGCAGCAGCACCGCCTCGATCCGCCGCCCGCGGGTGCGCCGGAGGCGCAGCGTCGTGCGCATGATGATGAAAGGCGCCGCGAAGGCGAGCAGCGGCACCGCGGCAAAGGTTGCGGGCGCAGGACCGCGCCGCAGCAGGCGGAACGTCGCCGGCCGCCGGGTCACGAGCTGGTATCCCGTCGCAACCATGCCGGCGACGGCAAAGCCGAGGGCGAACGCAAGCAGCAGCTGGATGGTTTCCGGCAACATGGCACCCCGCGCGGGCCCCCCGGTGTGCCCAATCGCGGCGCGCCGCGCCACGCAATACTTAAAGAAGGGTTAACGGCCGCGGCGGCTGTTTCTCCTGCCCCTTGCAGGCCCCACGCTGGGAGAGGGAGAATGAAAATCGTCTACCCTTGCAGCGTTGCGCCCAATCGATCCAACAGCAGACCGGTCCCATGCTGGCGCGATCCCGCGTCATCATAGCCGTCGAGGAAGGCACCCTGCTCGGTGATGGTGAACCGGGTGCCGGTGCCGGCGGGCGCGAGTTCGATCGTCGCCAGCGACACCGAGATTTTCCGATCGTCCAGCCTCATTTCGTAGCGCGTAGACGAGCCGCCGGTCCGGCACGACGTCGAAATAGACGGCGTCGAAGGTGGTGACCGTGCCATTTGCCCAGCGTCCCTGCAGCCGTTCGCGACCGCCCGGGCGGACGTCCATTTCGCGCGCGAGCACGACCCAGCCGTCGCCGCCCTCGAACCAGCGCGCCTTGGCCGCCTGGTCCGAAAGGGCGCGAAACACCTGCGTCGGCGAAGCATCGTAAAGGCGCTCCAGAGCGAAGGTCGCGTGAACGGCGGAACGGTGTACTGATGCTTTGATGCGCGCAACCTCCCGCTCGAGCTTGTCCAAGGTGGTGCGCCAGCCTGCGGCCGCGCCGTCGACCGCGAACAGGAACGCCGGATCGTGAATTTCATAGGACTGGCGCACTGTCATGCGCGTGCCGTCGCCGTCGTCCTCGAAGGTAACCAAGGTGTGGACGTTGAACCTCTTTTCGCCGTCGAACAGGACGGCGGCCGTGAACACGAGCCGATCCGGCGGCGAGACTTCGTCGAAAGCGCCTTTCACCCAGTGGTCTTCTCCCGTCGGCAGGTGCATGCAAACGGCGAACACGCCGCCCGCCCGGAAGTCGATCTCCGCCTCCGGCACCGAGCAGCCCTGCGGGCTGAACCAGCGCTTCATGTGCTCGGCGCTGCTCCACGCCTTGAATACGAGGTCGCGCGGCGCGGCAAAGGTGCGGGAGATCACCAGCGGCTTTGGCCTCGTGCCGGAGCTCTCGGGCTTCGTTTCGGACTTGATGTCATGTGTGCGGGCCATTACCGCCTCCTGTGTTCTTGAGTTCATCGAGATAGTCGCCCAACCGGTCGAGCCTGCGCTCCCATTCGGTGCGGCGGGCGTTGATCCATTGCTCCACCAGGCTCAAGGCGCGCGGCGCGATGCGGCAGGTCCGCACCCGCCCGACCTTCTCGGAAACCACGAGCCCCGAGCCCTCGAGCACCGCGAGGTGCTGCATGACGGCCGGGAGCGACATGGAAAGCGGACGCGCGAGATCGCTGACCGAGGCCGGACTATGAGTGAGCCGTTCCACCAGGGCCCGGCGTGTCGGATCGGCGAGAGCCTGGAAAGCGAGATCGAGGGCCAACGATTGGTTAAGCATACGCTTAAGTATCACGGCTCGGAAAGTTAAGCAATGGCTTTAGTAAGTCCGCGGCGATTCACCCTCGCAGGCTCGCCGTCCGGTGGTGCCGACATGACGCGGACAGTCCCCGCGGATGCCGCGATGTGGGATATTCGCCAAGTGATTCGCAGCGCTATTCGCGCGGCCAAAGAACGGAATCCGGCCATGGCCCTTCTCGCCGGCGGACGAAATCTCGCGCGGCGCGGCCGCGGCGGCCCGCTCCTGCATGCCCTGTTCTTCGTCGCCCTTGCGGCGCTCGGCGGTCGCGGCGATCGTCTATCTGCTGGCGCCGCGCTGGGACGAGGCGCAGGCGCCGCTCGACGCGCCCCGGCTGCCCATCGCGGTCGCCGGCGTCGTCTTCAACATCGCGCCGGCGGCGATCCGGGTCCCGCTGCAGCGCCGCGCCGGGCCGCAGGAGCGCCTCGACCTCGCCTATGCCTGGCCCGATTTGACGCCGCCGGATTCCCACGCCGCCGGTTCGATGGCCCGCATGTTCGTCACCATCGAGGCGGCGCAGTCGACGTTGCTGCCCTCGGAGCGGCTGAGGTCGATCTATCCGCGTTATGCCGAGGCCGCAGCGCCCGGGCCGAACGGCCTCGCCATGCTGGGGTTCCGCGACGGCACGCCGTACCAGGGCGAGGATCTGCTTTACGATCCGGCGTCGCCGGACCGCTTCATGGTGCGCTGCAGCCGCAGCCGCGGCGAGCTGACCATGGCCATGTGCCTGTTCGAGCGGCCCGACGGCGCAGCCGCCCTCACCTTCCGCTTTCCACGCGACTGGCTGGCCGACTGGGCGGCCGTGCTCAGCGGCACAGAAAGACTGATGGCGGGCTGGCAGCCGGCGGGAAGATAGGCGGCCTTCGGCAGGTTCACCGGGCCGGGGCGGCGGCCGAAAGCCGGCAGATGCTTACTAATCCAGGTCGGTGGCCAGGATCGCCATGGAAAAGTTGTAGGAACGCTCATCGTCCTCATCGTCCACGAACAGCACGCCGATGAACTCCTCGCCGATATAGACCTCGGCGGAATTGTCCTTCTTCGGGCGCGGCACCACCCGCAGCCGGGCGTTGCCGAACAGACGCCTCATATAAGCTTCCAGCTTGCGGATCTCCTGGACGTCCACGGCGGCTCCTTTTGCGTGCACAGCGCGCCCCGCGAATTCCCGCGGGGGCGTCAGACGCCGAGGTTATAGAGCATCTGGTCCATGGTGCGCGAGGGCTCCGCACAGCCGGCCTCGCCGATCACCCGGGCCGGGACGCCGGCGACGGTGACGTTGTTGGGCACCGGCTTGATCACCACCGAGCCCGCCGCGATGCGCGCACAATGGCCGATCGCGATGTTGCCGAGGATCTTGGCACCGGCACCGATCATGACGCCCTTGCCGATCTTGGGGTGGCGGTCGCCGTTCTCGTTGCCGGTGCCGCCCAGCGTCACCCCGTGCAGCAGGGAGACGTCGTCGGCGATCGCCGCCGTCTCGCCCACCACCAGACCGGTGGCATGATCGAGGAAGATGCCGCGTCCGATCTTGGCGGCCGGATGGATGTCGGTCTGGAACGCCGCCGAGGCGCGGCTCTGCAGGTAGAGCGCGAAGTCCTTGCGGTGCTTGTGCCACAGCCAATGGGCGAGACGATGGGTCTGGATGGCGTGGAAGCCCTTGAAATAGAGCACCGGCTCGATGAAGCGCGTGGTCGCGGGATCGCGGTCATAGGTGGCGATGACGTCGGCGCGGAAGGCTTCGCCGATCTCGGGCGCATCGCGCAGGGCGTCAATGAACGCCTGGGCGATCACGGCGGCGGAAACGTCCGCATGGTCGAGCCGGCGGCTGATCCGATGCACGATCGCGGCGTCGAGGGTTCCGTGCTCGAGCACGGCGGATGCGATGAAGCCCGCGATCTGCGGCTCCTGCCGCACCACCGCCTCGGCTTCGCTGCGCACCCGCGCCCAGACCGGGTCGGAATGCGGCTGAAGGCTTACATCGATCCGTTGCGGATGAGCCATGCTGTCCTCTGGAGCGGCGGAGGGGTCGGGCGGTCCCGACCCGTTTTGTTTCCCGAATGGTGCGGCAAACAGATGGGAACCATCGGTTCGGGTCGCACCACTAGCACGAATAGATGGGGTACTGTCATCCCGGCCGCCACCTCAGGGCCGGCAGGACTTGGATCACGCCGGCGATCATGGGCAGGGGCGACGGACGCCGTGGCGGTCGATATAGGTGCCGGTCAGGGGGTCATAGGACCTGAACCGGCGCGCGCAATAGGCCACCGGATCGGCATAGGCCCAATGATAGAGATAGCGGCGCGGCGTGTGGCCGAAGGCGGGGGTGACGCCGCTGTAGTAATAGACATCGTCGCGCAGGCGCAACGCCGTCGCGTCCATGCTGCTCGCCAGCAGGGCGGCGCCGGCGAGCGCCGCGGCCGACGCCAGGACAATGATTTTCGATGGCATGACATCCTCCAGTTCGGGTTCGGCGTGTGCGCGGGCAGCAACAGCCTCCACGCAGTTACACGCGACCGGCCAGGAACTCCAGCACCCCCGCCTTGAACACCCGGTCGCCGACCGCGAGCATGTGATCGCGGCCGGGAATATCGAGCGCGCGGGCGCCGGGGATGAGGGCCGCGAGCGCTTGGGCGGAGCCGGCCACCCGGTCATGGGCGCCGACCGCGACCAGCACCGGCGCCGCGATCCGCGCGACCTCCGCGCGGGAGAGGGTCTGGCGGCTGCCGCGAATGCAGGCGGCGAGCGCCGCGAGGTCGGAGTGGGTCTGCTCGGCAAATTGGCGGAACGTCCGTCCGACCGGATCGGTCACCTCGTCGAGCGAACAGGCTTCGAGCGCCAAGGCGATCGATTCCGGCAAGCCGACCCCCTCGACCAGGTGAAGCCCGAGCCCGCCGAGAATGACCGAGCGGACCCGCCGCGGATGCAGCACCGCGCCGAACGCGGCGATGCGGGCGCCCATGGAATATCCCATGAGGTCGGCGGTCGCGATGCCGAGATGGTCGAGCAATGCCAGCACGTCGCCGGCCATCCGCTCGCTGTGATAGGCGGCGGGATCGTAGAGCTTGGTCGAATTCGCCATGTCCGCGATCGTCGAGCGCGATCACCCGGCGGCCGGCGCGGGTGAGCGTCGCGACCCAGCCGGGATGCACCCAGTTGGTCTCCTTGTTGGAGGCAAAGCCGTGGATGAGCACGACCGGCTCGCCGGCGCCCTCGTCCAGATAGGCGATCTCGACCGGGCCGGTACGGAATTTCAGCGAGGGCGGGATCGCAGCCATGGTGTGGTCTCTCGGACGGCGTCGCGACCCCGTGGACCGGCATGCAACAGCCCCCTTGGCTTGCACACAATCCAGCCACGGATTCAAGGCACAAGAGCGGTTCCGAGTACGATGCGTGGCCGGATTCGATTGACGATGAACGGCAATTTCAGGCCGGCACGCGGCGGGAGGATATAGAATGCGCCTCAGAGCCAAGGTTTTTTCAGGACGCCTGATGACGGCGGGAGCGATCGCGGCGGGAGCGGCGCTGTCGCCGCTCACCGACGCGTCGGCCGCCCAACAGCAAGTGCGCGCGGTGGCGGTCCAGCGCCCCGCGCCGCGCCCGGCCGCACCGCCGCGCCAGACCTTTCAGCGCACCAACGTCCAGCGCACGGTGGTGCAACATACGGTGGTGCAGCATACGGTGGTGCAGCACAATGTGGTGACGCCCAACGCGGTCCGGCGGGCTCCGCCCAACTTCGTGAACCCCGGCAACCCCAATCCGGGTTTCAATCCCAATGCCGGGTTCAATCCGAACCGGGGCAATTTGCAGCCGTTCAACAACCCGCAATTCAACAACCAGCAGAGATTGGTGGCGCCTGGGCCCGGCGGAATGCAGCGCAACGTCGTGGGCGGCCCCGGCAACCCCGCCATCAATGGCCTGCGATTGGGGCCCGGCAGGCCGGGCATTCCCAATAACCTGCATCTGGCCCCGGGGCCGGGCGGGCTGCCGCTGTCGCGGCCGAATTTCCCGGTGGTGACGGTCAACAACCGGTTCTTCCCGATCGCCCGCGGGCCAGCGTTTCGTATGGTTCGGCGGCTACCGGCGCGCCTTCGTTCCGCTCGGCATCCTGGGCGTGGTGCTGATCGGGGGCTCCTATTGGTATCCCGACGGCTATGTCTCGATCGCCCAGCCGTTCTGCGGCGGGTTGACGCCCGATGGCTGCCAGTTGAACTGGCGCATGGTCGATTTCGAGGACGGCGGCGGCGCGCCGCAATGCGTGCAATATTGCCCGCAGGTCGGGCCGCCCCCGGCGCAAGTCGCCGAACTGCCGCCGCCCCTGCCTCCGGCGCCGGCCAACGGTACCTGCGACATGACGATCTTCGCCGATCCGAATTTCGCCGGCCTGTCGGCACCGACCGCCGAAAACCAGCCGGCGCTCGGCCAGGCCGGCTGGCTCAACGAAATCTCATCGGTCCAGGTACAGTCCGGCACCTGGGAATTCTATGCCGACGAGAATTTCGGCGGCGCGTCGATGCGCCTCTCGCCCGGCCCCTACCCGAACCTGCCACCGGAATGGACCAAGCGGATCGGCTCGTTCCAATGCGTTGAACCGACCGCATGAGCTGCGCCCGGTGATCTCCCTCTCCCGCTTGCGGGGGAGGGTTGGGGAGGGGGCTCTCGTAGCGAGTCCGTGCCGTGGAAGTGCCCCCTCCCTGACCCTCCCCCGCAAGCGGGAGAGGGGACGAAAACTGAATCGTTTGTTTGCGGACGAGTTCTTATCGTCCGTGTCTCGCACGCCCGCTCCAGCCCTCGCCTTTCAGCGGGAGGGGGCAGCCGGGCTCGCGGCCGCGACCAGCGCCCGGGCGCGTCGCGCCTTGCGCCAGCGCAGATAGCGCGCGGTGGTGCGTTCGGTGATCCGCTTCACCGACACGGCGAAGCCGAACACGGCCCACACCGCCGCAAACAGCCAGCCGAACAGATCGAGCGCGGCGGCGGTGAGGGCAAAGGCGGCGCGGCCAGCGAGCTTGAGGATGGCGCGGGTCTTGCCGCCCTTGGTCTCGGCGAGGCGCGCCAGCTTGGCGACATCCTGCGGTCCTTCGGCAATCTTGAGCCCCTCGAGCGCCGCCCTTGTGCCGGCCGCGCCCTGCACGCGTCCGACGTCGCGGACAGCGGTCACGAGGCCCTCGGCGCGCTCGACCTTGACGGCATCGCGCGCGGCGCGAAACGCGACCACCGGCGTGGCGAAGGAGGCCTTGGTGAGGGCCGCCCCGAGCGCCGTGGTGTCGACCGCTTCGCGCACCGAGCGTGTCATCCATGCGGCCATCGGCGCGGCGAGCCGTCCGGTCTTGCGGGCCGCCTTCACCAAGGTGAGGCCGAGACGCGCCGGCGTGCCGCCGCCGAGCGTTGCATAGGTCACCGCGGTCACGGCGATCCCGGCACCGGCGAGGCCGAGGATCAATTCATCCGCCGGTTCGCCGCGCACCAGATGGGCGCCCTCGCGCACGGCATCGCGGATGTCGCCGAACACGAAGAGATCGCCGGCCGCAGTGCCGGCGAGACCGGCAAGATCGTCGGGCGCACCGGTGACGAGACCATAGGCGAAGCTCTTGACGCCATGGGCGGCCTGGGCCGCGGGCGCGCCTGCCGCTTCGACCCGCGCCGCCAGCGCCGGGTCGATCGCCATGCCGCGCTCGCGCGCCAAAGCGAGAAAGCTCGCGGCGAGGTCCGCATCATCCGCCGCGAGCGCATTCGCGATCTCGGTGCGGGCGACCTGCGGAGACAATGACGTCTCGACGGCGAGATCGGCGAGTTGGACCGGGTCGTCCTGGGCATAGAGCAGCCTCGCCGCCTCCCAGCCGTGCGGCACAGCGACGGACGCCGCCACGCACAGCGCGACCGTCGCCGGGAGCACGACGGGAGCGAGGATATGGGCCGCCAGACGCATGGAAATCCTGTCTCCTGCCAGCTGATCTTCCGAAACCTTCAGGTCGATGCCGCAGCAGGCTCCATCGAAACGATATCGCGTTGCGCGACCCGGTGCGGCAGAATTCTAGGTATTCACTTCATTCGCCGCCAGTGCATCCGCCGCACCCACTCTACCGTGTCGACTGCGCGCATGATCCGGCCCGAAAAGTCTGCACCTCTTCGCGCCCATGCGCTATGGTCCGGCCGTCGCGGCGCAGCTCGAGGCAGACCAATGACCGAGATGATCGTTCCCCATTTCCACAACGACCCCGGCGTTTCCGTGATCGAGATCGGGGCCAGGGAATTCATGTGCGTCGGCGCGACCCCACCGCTCGACCACCCCCATGTATATCTCGACATGGGCGGCGACACCGAGCTGATCTGCCCATACTGCTCGACGCTCTATCGCTTCGATCCGACGCTGTCTGCCCGCGCGGCGCGCCCGCCGGAATGTGCCCTTCCCACGTTGGAGACGGCTTGAACCCGGGCCTTGCGGCGTGGCCTCGGCTGCCGTGACTTCGCCGGACGTGCTGATTGCCGGCGCGGGCATCGGCGGGCTGACGGCGGCGCTGGCGATCGCGCGGCAGGGCCTTCCGGTCGCCGTCTTCGATCAGGCCGAGCAACTCGAGGAGGCCGGCGCCGGCATTCAGCTGTCTCCCAACGCCACCCGCGTGCTGATCGCGCTCGGCCTCGCCGACCGCATCGCACCGGCGATCGTCGTCCCGACCGCCATATGTCTGCGGGCCAGCCGTTCCGGCCGCGACCTCGCGATCATGCCGCTGGGCGCAGAGGTGCGCCATGGCGCGCCCTATTGGGTGGTCCATCGGGCCGACCTGCAGAGCGCGCTGCTCGCGGCGGTCGAAGGCAACGCCGGCATCACCTTGGAGCTCGGCGCGAGGGTCGACGGCTTCATCCTCGGCCGGCAAGGCGTCCGCGCAAATATCTCCGGCCGCGAGGGTACCCGGGAGCGCCACGGCCGCGCGCTGATCGGCGCCGACGGAATGTGGTCGCGCCTGCGCGAAGCGCTCGGCCCGCGCACGGCGGCGCGGTTCGCCGGCCGGACCGCATGGCGGGCGGTGGCGCCGTCATCCGGCGTGCCCGAGCCGTTCCGCCGGCCGGAGGTCAATCTGTGGATCGGCCCGGGCGGCCATATCGTGCATTATCCGATCAGGGCCGGCACGGCGGTCAACATCGTCGCCGTCACCAGCGACGACTGGCAGAGCACGCAATGGAACACCGCGGCCGATCGCGACGAAGTGCTCGCACGGTTTCCGCCGCGGCTGTGGGCGGCCGCGGCGCGGGAGTTGCTGGCGGCGCCGGAACGCTGGCAGAAATGGGCGCTCTATGACCGCGCGCCTTCCACCAATTGGGGCCGCGGTGCGGTCACGCTCGTCGGCGACGCCGCCCATCCGATGCTGCCGTTCCTCGCCCAGGGCGCCGCCATGGCGATCGAAGACGCCTTCGTGCTCGCGCACGCGCTCGCACGATGTGCCGACGATCCGGCGCGCGCGATGCGCGATTACGAGCGGCAACGGCAGCCGCGCACCGCGCGGGTGCAGCGGGCGTCGCGCCGCAACGACTTCGTCTATCATCTCGCGCGGGCCGGTCGCCCGCCTGCGCGACGCCGCGCTCGCCGCCCTTGGCGGCCGCCTGCCTGCTCGCGCAATATGATTGGATCTACCGGTGGAGCGA
This sequence comes from uncultured Alphaproteobacteria bacterium, assembly GCA_963795865.1. Lineage (GTDB taxonomy): Bacteria > Pseudomonadota > Alphaproteobacteria > Rhizobiales > Xanthobacteraceae > JAJPKK01. Next base: position 5,865 of record CAWCJX010000045.1, on the reverse strand, counting down.
ACCCGCGCACGGCCCGCCGTGACCGGTGCGCGGTGAAAAGGAACCCGATGTTCGAGACCAGCATCGCCGGCAGCCTGCCCAAGCCGTCCTGGCTTGCCGAGCCCGACAAGCTGTGGGCGCCGTGGCGGCTTGCCGGCGCGGACCTCGAAGCGGGCAAGCGCGATGCGACGCTCCTCGCCGTCAAGCTGCAGGAGGATGCCGGCATCGACATCGTCACCGACGGCGAGCAGTCGCGCCAGCACTTCGTCCACGGCTTTCTCGAATGCATCGACGGCATCGATTTCACCAAACGGGTCGAGATGGGCATCCGCAAGGACCGCTACAAGGCGATGGTGCCCACCGTGACCGGGGCGCTGGCGCTGCGCGGCCGCGTCCACGCCGCCGAGGCGCGCTTCGCCCGCGCCCATACGCGGCGCAAGTTGAAGTTCACTTTGCCGGGGCCGATGACCATCATCGACACCATCGCCGACGCCCATTACGGCGACCGCGTGAAGATGGCGTTCGCCTTCGCCGACCTCCTCAACCAGGAGGCGCGCGCCCTCGCGGCCGACGGCGTCGACGTGATCCAGTTCGACGAACCCGCGTTCAACGTCTACATGGACGAGGTCGAGGACTGGGGCATCGAGGCGCTGCACCGCGCCGGCGCGGGCCTCGCCTGCACCACCGCCGTCCACATCTGCTACGGCTACGGCATCCCGGCCAATGTCGATTGGAAGGCGGCGCTCGGCGGCACGTGGCGCCAATACGAAGCGATATTCCCGGCGCTGGCGAACAGCCGGATCGACCAGGTGTCGCTGGAATGCCGCAACTCCAAAGTGCCGCTGGAGCTGCTGGCGCTGCTGTCCGGCAAGGACGTGATCCTCGGCGCCATCGACGTCGCGTCCGACATCGTCGAGACCCCCGAGGACGTCGCCGCCGTGATCGGCGAGGCCCTGCGCTACGTCCCGCGGGAACGCATCATCCCCTGCACCAATTGCGGCATGGCGCCGATGCGCCGCGACATCGCCGTCGCCAAGCTCACGGCGCTAGGCGCCGGCGCGCGGCTCGCGCGCGAGCGGTTCGGGTAGGCCGCGGAAGCGCGGCGGGTGGCGGGGAGCTTCGGGTTCGTTTTCTGCAAAACAACCCCATGCAAAGTAGATTTGCGCTCGATTATGGTACGATCATACCGTCCGGGTGGCCTTGCAGTCGGCATTTCCGCTTGCGCGCGCGTTCGGTCGGCGAGTCTTATGACGACCGGCTTGTGTTGCAGTTGTATACACCGATGTGTATATCAAATGTACATAAGGAACTGTCGCCATGGCTCATGCACCTTCGCGAGAAACCGTGTCCATAAACATTCGCGCCAAGGTGCGGCAGCGCGATCTCATCGACCAGGCCGCCGAACGACTTGGCCGCAGCCGGTCGGATTTCATGCTCGAAGCAGCCTGCCGGGAGGCGCAAGACGTGCTGCTGGACCAGGCCTTCTTTACGGTCGATGCCGGCACATTCGCCGAATTCCGCGCGCATGCTGGATCGGCCGTTGCCGCCGACCGATAAGCTGCGACGGCTACTCAAGGCCAAAGCCCCGTGGGACAAATGACCGCGCGCGCGCCGTCGCCGCCGGAACCGCTGTCGCCGGACCATGCGCTCGATGGTTTCGCGTGCGGGGAGACATCGCTGGACGACTGGCTGAAAAAGCGGGCACTCAAAAACCAGGCTTCCGGCGCCTCACGCTGCTTTGTCGTCTGCGACGGCGATGCCGTCATCGGCTATTACAGCCTGTCGGCCGGGGGAATCCATCAGGAGGCTGCGCCCAAGCCGATGCGACGCAACATGCCCGATCCGCTGCCGGTTCTGCTGCTCGGCCGCCTGGCGATCGACCGACGCCATCACAACCAGGGCCTGGGTCGCGCGCTGTTGCGCGACGCCATGGTGCGCTCCGTCCACGTCGCCGGCAATGCCGGCGTGTTCGCCATACTGGTGCATGCCCTCTCCGAGCAGGCCAAGCGGTTCTACCTGTCGCGTGGCTTCGTGGTATCGCCATTGCAACCGATGACGCTGATGATGACCCTGGCAACCGTACGCACGATCCTGGCCGAACCGGATTGACCGAGCGGGAGAAAGTGGCGAAGTTCATGGCCAAGCATTCCCGAGAACTTTCCTCTCGTTATCGGCGGAGCCATTCTTGGCATCTGGTATTTATTCAACTCGATCTACGAAAATTTGTTCTACGGAGTCGTCAAGGAATGGATTGAAAGGCACACAGGAATTCAGGAGGCCCAAGTGATCGCCGGGCTTTCTCAAGTCATTATTCCGCTATCGTTGGCGATTTGCATTGTATGGCTCTTGCATCAGTACATTCATCGACAATACATACCACAAGTGACGCTTAAATGCGGCTTCGATCCCAGCGACCCAGGCTGTGTTCGTCCGAACACGATCCAAACGCTGCTTCATGGAGCATTCTATGCGCAGCGCTCATGCACTTGGTATCGCGTCAAGGTAGATGCAGAAAATGGAAACTGCTTACGGTGTCGCGCACTCCTTTTGTCTCTCACGCGTGACGGCATTCCACTCATCCCCGGGGAGACATTACCTTTGCCGATTGTTCATGCCGAGGAGGACAGCACGAAAGACAATTCACGAAGAAATCACCGATCACATCGATTTGCTGGCAGTTTTTGACAACAACACAGTTGATCGTAAGCGTCGTGAGGCGAGCACGGTAGTTGTTCTTGCAGACTCTTCGGAATGGGGTGGATAGCGCAGCTCAGCTTATTGACGTCGGCGGCGCTGGATGTAGGGCTTTGCTCTGCAAGCTCCATGACGAGGCCGCCGGATGTCGACTGAATCCCAATTGCGCGAGAAGCTGCGGAAGATCGAGGCGCTTTTCGCCGGCGCCGGAACGACCGGCGAACGATTGGCGGCGGAGGCGGCGCTGGAACGGGTGCGGGCGCGTCTCACCGAACTCGGTCATAAGGATTCGCCGGTCGAGATGCAATTCTCGATGCCCGACCAATGGTCGCGCCATCTATTTCTCGCATTATGCCGGCGTTACGGGCTGAGCCCCTATCGTCTTCATCGGCAACGGCGCAACACCGTCATGGTCCGGGCGCCGCGGGGCTTCGTCGATCAGGTTCTTTGGCCCGAGTTCGGCGAGCTTGATCGCGCCTTGCAGGCCTATCTTCATGAAGTAACACTGCGCGTCATCCGCGATGAAGTGTTTGCCGACGCCAGCGAAGCGCAGGAGGTTCCCGAGGCGCTGCCGCCAAACTGATGGGCCCTCCCGGCGCTCAGGCCGCCGCTTTCACGATTGTGACTTGGCGCGCTGCCTTCCAGCGCCACGGCAGGAGTTCGTGGAGCTGGTTGATCTTGGTGCGCCCGGAGACGATGCGCTCGAGCACATCGGTCAGATATTCTTGCGGATCGATACAATTGAGTTTCGCTGAGTTGATGAGCGACGCGAGGATCGACCATGTCCGGCCACCTTCATCGCTGCCTGCGAATAAATAGTTGCGCCTGCCAAGCGCGATCGGCCTCATCGTTCGCTCCACGGTATTGGAGTCGATCTCGATGCGTCCGTCTCTCAAAAAGCGCGTCAGTCCCTCCCAATGGGAGAGCGCGTAGCGGATTGCCTCGGCAAGGCCGGATTTCTGGGACACTTCCTCGAGCCGCGCGTCGAGCCAGAGCTTGAAGTCTTCCATCAGCGGCTTTGTCTCGGCCTGCCGCACGGCGCACCGGATGTCCGCCGACTTGCCGCGAATGCGATCTTCGATGGCGTAGAACTCGCCGATGCGGCGTACCGCCTCGGCCGCGATCGGCGATCCGGTCGCGACATGGACGTCATAGAACTTGCGACGCGAATGGGCGAAGCAAAATGCAAACGTCACGGGGCCGCCCGGGCGCGCCGGATCGAGCAGGCCATTGTAGCCAGCGTAACCATCGACCTGCAGAATGCCGTTGAACCCCGCGAACAGGTCCGTCGCGCGCTCGCCCTTGCGATCTTCGGCGAACACATACACCACCGCCGGCGGCGCCGGGCCGCCCCATGGCCGGTCATCCATGGCGGCCACCCATAACCGGCACGTCTTGGTCTTGCCTCGACCCGGGTCGAGCACCGGAAGCGGCGTCTCGTCGGCGAAGAGCTTCGGATAGGACAGGATTGTATCGAGAAGCACCTCGTGCAGCGGCTTGAGCCACCAAGCCAAGCGGCCCATCCACAGCGCCAATGTCGCGCGGTCGAGATCGATGCCCTGGCTGGTGAGCATCTGCTCCTGGCGGTAGAGTGGGATCTGGTAGCCGTATTTCATGGTCGCAACATGCGCCAGCATGGCTTCCGTCGCCATGCCCCCGTCGATCGGCTGGGCGGGTGCCGGCGCCTGTACGACCGCGCTCTCACAGCCGCGGCAACCATACCGCGGACGCACCATTCGCTTGACCTGGTATTGCACCGGCACGACGTCTAACATTTCCTTGACGGTCTCGCCGATCTTGTGAAGCGACCCGCCGCAGCACGGGCAGATCTTGCTCTCCACATCAATCACGATATCCACGCGCGGCAGATGGACCGGCAGCATGCCGCGATTGCGGTTGGGACGCGGCCGCACCGGTTTGTCGGGTGCGCCAGCTTTGTTATCGTTTCCGGCGCCGTCGGCAGCCGCGTTCTCATTCGCCGCGCCCGCGACGATCGAAGCTTCATTTCCGGACAACAGCAATTGCAATTGATCCGCGTCCATCTTCTCCGATCGACGGCCAAACAGTGCGCGCTTGTATTGCGACAGGATCAGCAGAAGCTTCTCGTTCTCCTGCAATGCGGCGTCACGTTGGACGATGGCGACGTTGCGCTCGTCGGCGAGCGCGACCTTTTCCGCCGAGACCTTCGCGATGATCGACGTCGTTTCGATGAGCTTCTGCTTGAGAAGCAGCGGATCGGACGGCAAATCATCGAAGCGAATCATGCTCAAATGGCTACTCAAAAATCGCGTGAATCGCCAGCAAATTCGCGATTTTTATCCAGCTCGCAACGGTCGGTCCACAGCGCGTGGAGCCACTTTCCTCCAGTCCAAACCGTCGAGAAGAACCGAGAGCTGCGAAGCAGTCAACGTGATCACGCCGTCCTGAATCGCCGGCCACGTGAAGCGGCCCATCTCAAGTCGCTTCGAATACAAAACCAAACCCGTGCCATCCCAGGCAAGGATTTTGACTCGATCGCTTCGCTTGGAGCGGAAGACAAACAAATCGCCGCAGAACGGATCGCCGCGCAATGTGTCCGTCACCAGCATCGCCAACGAGTCCATTCCGCGCCGGAAGTCGACCGGGCTCGCGGTCACCAATATGCGAAGACCCGAGCGGACCGATATCATCGCGTGGTCCGCGCTGCCAAGAACACCTCGCGCAAAACCGAGCGATCGACCGCACCCTTGATACGGATGCGAACATCGCCCAACTCGACCTCAACCACGCAGGCTTCGTTCACCACAGGCGCCGCCGGCGCGTCACCGGACACCACCATAGGTACGAATGCCGGGCCGCCTCGCACGTTGCTCTCGGCATTTTTCGTGGCTTCCGCCGCCTGCCGCCGCCAGAGAAACAAAAGACTGGGATTGATGTCATGACGCCGGGCGACCTCAGACACGCTGCAGCCTGGCTCAAAGCTCTCAGCCACGAGGCGGCCCTTCGTCTCCGCGTCCCACCGCCGCCGACGGCCAGTCCCCGTGATCACCTCGATGCGGCGCAGAGTGTCGCCGCCACCGTTATGGACAGGCATATGCCTATCTTTATCGTCATACTTACGACTATCCGTTGCCATCCAAGCCTCGCGCAAATGACCTCGCGAAGCCATCATCCGGGATCAGCCGCGGAAATGGCAGGTGGTGCCACCATGAC
>CAWCJX010000044.1:0-120080 GCA_963795865.1 uncultured Alphaproteobacteria bacterium | reverse complement strand
AAGGGCGACGTTCCTGGTATCGTCCGGGGTGAGAGACCCGATAGGGTGCTTTGAGATCTGCCGTCGCTACGGATGGACGGCTGAAGCAAATCGCGGCGCGGCCGAGGAGGAATCGATGCGCAAATCTTACAGGGAACAGCAGATACTCGCGTTAGGGCTCCTGGCGAGCCTCGCCGGGGCCGCCGCAGTGCAACCGGCTATGACGGCGAGTGCGCCGCCCGTTTTCTCCCCCACCGCCCAGACGGCCTGGGTCGGCATCGGCATCGGCGCACTCCTTCCGGTTCCGGGCTCGCCGAAGCCGATCGGCCAGGACCCGGCCCATCGCTACATTTCGAACGACGAATCCGGCGTCACCGGACAACAGCCGACCCAACGCATCAGCGACATCGGCAACCCCAATCTGAAGCAATGGGCGAAAGACGTGATGAAGAAGGACAACGACGAAGTGCTCGCCGGGAAGTTCGCCTTCACGGCGCGTTCCTCCTGCAAGCCTGGCGGCGTTCCGGGCTTCGACGTGCTGCTCGGGGGTGCCTTGTTCATCCTGCAATCGCCGAGCGAGGTCACGATGATCTTCAGCGGGAACGCCGAGACGCGGCATATCCGGCTGAATGCGCCCCATTCCGCCAATCCGAAACCCTCCTGGTACGGAGAATCGGTCGGCCATTACGAGGACGATACGCTCGTCGTCGATACCATCGGCCTCAACGACAAGACCTTCCTCGACAATTATCGCACGCCGCATACCGACAAGCTGCACGTCACGGAACGCTGGCGGCTGATCGAGGACGGCAAGAAACTGGAAATCCTCATGACCATCGATGACCCGGACACGTTCAACCAGCCCTGGCAGGCGCTGCGGCAGTACGATCGTGTGAACCGGACCTTGTCGGAAGACATCTGCTCCGAGAACAATTATAACCCGTTCGGCATCGACTACGGCACGCCGATGGCGAACAAGCCGGATTTCTGAGGCGCCGCAATTACTCGTCTTTTGAGGCTCGTCCGCCAACAATCGATTCAGTTTTCATCCCCTCTCCCGCTTGCGGGAGAGGGAGCAAAAAAGCCGTTCGATCATGCAAATTGAGGCGATAATTCACGGACGTTGATAGCGGCGGTCGATTTCAGCGAGGCTGGCTGCTCAGCCCTTCAGGCCGAGCAGGCGCGCCGCGTTGCTTCCCAGGATCGCCGCCTTCTCGTCGTCGCTCAAGCGTCGCGGTGGCGAAGACGAGCGTCGACCGGGTGTTCCTCCCACGGAATCGGATGGTCGGTTCCGATCATGACCTGGCTCGAGCCGACCTGCGCCACCAGGTGGCGCAGCGCCTCCGGGGTGAACACCAGCGAATCGAAATAGAGCTGGTTGAGATATTCGGTCGGCTGCTTCTTCAGCTTGATGTCGGGATTGCAGTTCTGCGGCGACACGAAGCAGGCATGGTCGCGAGCGCGGCGCATAGGAGCCGAGATATCCGCCGCCATGGGCGGCGAGGACCTTCAGGCCGGGGAAGCGGTCGAGCGTGCCCTCGAAGATCAGGTGCTGCAGGGCGATCGTGGTGTCGAGCGGATTGCCGATCGGTGTTCGAGAGCCAGCCATTGCCCTTGAAGCGCTTGGCGAGTTCCGGCGTGCTCTGCGGATGGATGAACAGCACGGCGCCGAGCTCCTCGGCCTTGGCCCAGACCGGATGAAATTTGGGCTCGGAAAAATCCTCGCCCAGCACGCTGCCGCCGATCGCGGCGCCGCGCAGGCCCTGCTTCTTCACCGCATCCTCGAGCTGGCTGCACCGCGAGATCGGGATATTGCAGCGTCGAGCGAGGCGAAAGCGGCGAAGCGGTCCGGCCGCGACGCGCACAGCTCGGCCAGCTTCTCGTTCTGGATCCTGACGATCTGCGGCCGCGGTGTCGCGGTCCTTGCGGTACCAGAACGGATTGATCGACAGCACCTCCATGTCGATCGCCATCGCGTCCATGTCCTTGAGGCGCTGCTCGATGACGATGAAATGCTCCTGGCGCGCCCTTGGTCGGCGGCATCACGGCGGCGGCCTCGGCGCCCATGAGATCGAGGGCTTCGTGGAACAGGCAGTGGGAGTGGACGTCGACGGTCTTGACGCGCTTGCCGCCGACCATGACGGGCAGGCGTGGCCGTCCGGGCTGCTGGGCACGGGCCGCGTCGAGCATTCCGCAGCTGCAGAAGGCGATGCCCGCCGCCGCCGAGCCCTCGAGGAAGCCTCTCCGTGTGGTCATCTGATCGTCTCCCCGGATGCTCGATCGCGCGATGCCGCCACGCCGGTTGCTTTTGCGGTTCCTGGCACTGCGCGGAACGGGAACCTTAGCGCAGCGCGCGAGGCCGCGCGAGGTGCGAACGGAGGGCGTGAACGGGAGGGCACGATCCGAAGATGCGGGGGTCCAGCGGTTCGCCACCGCAGCGCCATGCCGGGGCGACTTCGGCCTGCAATAAAGGAAACGGCGCCCGGCTTGCACCGGGCGCCGCCGTATGGGCCGCGAGTGCGGTCAGTTGGCCGCGAGCGCGGGAACGATGTCCGCCTGCTTCACGGTGGCGCCGTGGCCGCCGGCGATCAATGCGCCGGTGATGTTGTGCTTGCGCATCGCATCGCCGACCGCGACCGTGCCGGGGTTACGCCCGATCGGGCCGCGCGGCGAAATGAGGTCCGTCACCCACAGGATGTTGTCCTTGGGCAGATGAACGAGGAGAAAGCCGTCCACGTGCGGGTTGGCGATGTTGTAGAGGTTGATCTCGCCGTGATCGTCCTTGATCGATGCCGTGTCGGCGACGCCCTGGACGTTCGCGGGCTTCATCGCCTTCTGCTGCGCATCCGGCTCCAGCGTGTGCGGGGCCTTGGCGACCTGCTCGAAATAGGCCTTGTCCTGGGCGGGCACATAGACGGTTGCACCCTCGGCCACGAAGGCGCGCATGCCGCCGGTGTGGTCCATGTGGTGATGGGTCAGCACGAGATACTTGATCGGCTTGCCCGGATACTTGGCCTTGGCGGCGTCGATCACCCAGCGCGACTGACCTTCATCGGTCGGGGCGTCGACGACCGCGAGACCGTCCTTCATGTTGACGATCAGGTTGTTGGCGCCGCCGCCCTGAACCATCTGCACGTTGGGCGAGAGCTCGACCAGCTTGAAGCTGCCATTGTCGGCGAAGTAGACCTTGTCGCTGTCGGTGAAGCGGCCCAGGAACAGCCGCCGCACCACCCACTGGTAGGGCACGTTGGCGGTCGCCGCCGGCTTTGCCGCCGCCTTGACCGCGTCGGGGATCGCGAAGGTCGAAGCCGGGATCGTCGGTGTTCGCCGTGATCGTCCTTGTAGGTCAGGCGCTGCACTTCCATGTCATTGAGCTTGTAGGAGCGCGCAAAGGCGATCTTGACGCCGTTGACGGTCCTCCAGTCGCTCAGGATCATGTCGTAATTCGCGTCGCCCCAGATGTTGTCTTCGTCGCGGATGCGCACCGCCGCCGGCAGCTTGGTGGTGCGGTCGAACATGATGATGTACTTGTTGCCGCCCTGCGTATACATCGCCGCCGGCAAGGTCTGGTTGCCGAGCTTCTGGTCCGCGATGGCCGACACGCTCTGCGGCGACTCCAGGGCGTTCAGCAGCAGCTTGACCGAGCCGCGGGCGCCCTCGCGCAAATTCGCCGCCAGCCGGATCGCCGACATCGGCGTGACCTGGCCCTTGTCGTCGATGACGGCGCCGTAGGTCGGGTACCGGATCTCGCTGTACTTCAGCTTCTCGACCGCGGGATATTCCATGTTGCGGTCCCAATCGTAGCGGACGCGGACCGGGTCGGCGTAGTCGACCGTGATGGTGACCGTGGAATCGCCGAGGAAGCGCGACTCGCCGTTGACGCTGTGGGACTGGCCGGGCTCCCAATGCTTGGCATCGCCCTTCTGAACCAGGGTCTTGATGGCGCGCAGCGCGTCGGCGCCGCCCTGGGCCTCGACGCCCAGCTTGACGAGGTCGTTCGGATTGCTCTGTGCGGATGCCGGCTGCAGGTGGCCGACGGCCATCAGCAGCGCAGCCGAAATCATCAAACCGTATTTCATGCGGTGTTCTCCCTGTTTTCTCGCAAAGGTCGCTTTCCGGCCGAATGCAATGCGGCCCGGCGCTCCCTTAAGCGCAGTTTACCACGCTGGCATGACGAGCGCATCCGGAGTCGGGCGGGGGTGAGCAGGGGCGTCGACCTGTCGCGCCGACCGGCCCGAAACAGCGATGTCCGATGGCGTGCCGCATTGAAACGGGATTGTGCAAAAACTTTGTGCGAATAATCGGCGATCCTTCGCGATCGCGCGTCAGCCCAGCCGCTCGATGTCCTCGGGCCGGCTGGTCGTCACGCCGAGGTCCCTCACCAGGCCGTCGGCCAGGGAATAGACCCAGCCGTGAATGCCGAGATTCTGGCCGCGCGCCCAAGCGTCCTGCACGAACACGTCGGAGGCGACGTTCCTGACCTGGCGGACCACATTGAACTCGCACAGGCGATCGAGGCGGGCGCGCCGGTCGGGGATCGCTTCGAGCTCGCGGCGGTGCGCGTGGAAGACCTCGCGGATCGGATGCAGCCAGTGGTCGACGAGGCCGCGTCGCTGGCCGTCCACCGCCGCGCTCACCCCGCCGCACCCATAATGCCCGACCACGATGATGTGCTTGACCTTGAGGACGTCGACGGCGAATTGAAGCACCGACAGATAGTTGGCGTCCTGGGGCGGCGCGAGATTGGCGACGTTGCGATGCACGAACAGCTCGCCGGGATCGAGGCCGACGATCTCGTTGGCGGGAACCCGGCTGTCGGAGCAGCCGATCCACAGATATTCCGGCGCCTGCTGGCTCTCCAGACGCTTGAAAAACCCGGCGTCCGCGGCGACCATCCGATTGGCCCAGGCGCGGTTATTGGCCTTCAGGTGATCCAGCATGGGTGTCGACATAGCGCCGACCGCAGTGCTCGGCAATACACGTCAGGGCTCGGAAAATATGCGCCGTGATGCGCACCGGACGGCACGGCGCCTCAATTTTGCGCACGGCCCTCGCGGAACGAAACCAGCCGGCGCTGGGTCTCGTCCCACAACACCAGGCGAACGCAGCGAAAGCTCTGCAGCAGTGTCAGCCGGCTGACCCCGCGCAGCTCCGGATGATCGCGCAGCACCCGCGGCAGGCGGTAATAGGGAATGCGGCTGCAGAGGTGATGCACGTGGTGGATGCCGATATTGGCCGTGAACCAGGCGAGGATCGCCGGCAGCTCGTAGTGCGAGCTGCCGTGCAGGGCCGCCGCGTGGATGTTCCAGTCTCCATCATTCTCCCAGGACGTCCGCTCGAACTGATGCTGCACGTAAAACAGCCAGACCCCGATCGAGGCTGCGATCAGCATGATCGGCAAATGCACCAGCAGGAATGCCTTGAAGCCGATGAACCAGCTCAGCGTCGCGATGGTCGCGGCGATCGCGACATTGGTGGCCATGGTGCTGGCCCAGGGTTGCCAGCCCCTGCGCATCAGTCCGACGGGAAGCCGGTGCTGGAGAAAGAATACGTAGACGGGACCGAGGCCGAACATCACCAGCGGGTGCCGGTAGAGCCGATAGCGCAGCCGCCCCCACCGCGACAGTGCCCGGTATTCCCGCACGGTGAGGGTATCGACGTCGCCGAAGCCGCGGCGATCGAGATTTCCGGACGTTGCGTGATGGATGGCGTGGGTGCGGCGCCACAGGTCGTAGGGCGTCATCGTGACGACGCCGATCGCGCGGCCGATCCAGTCATTGGCGAGGCGATGGCTGAAGAAGGAGCCATGGCTGCAATCGTGCTGGATCATGAACAGACGCAACAGGAAACCTGCGGTCGGAACCGCGAGCAGGATCGAGAGCCAATAGCCGAGATCGAGCGTCGCCCAGGTCAACAGCCACAGCAAGACGAGCGGGATGACGGTTATGCCGATCTCGACGATGCTGCGTCCGTCGCTGGGCCCGCGATAGGATGCGAGCACGCGCGTCCACGCGCGCGCGTCCACCACCGTTTCGGTGGGCGGCGCCGGGCTTTCGTTGCGTTCCAATCGAGCGGCTTTCTCGCGTGGCCGTCGCCGTCAACCGGCCACGGCGCGGCGCTCGAGCGGATAGGCGGCGCTGTCGTAGAGCGCGCGAATCTCCTGCTCGCCGAACCGCGTTTCCTTGCTCTCGAGGTAGGCGCCGAGCAAAGCGGATCCGGGCATCTCCTCGACCGCGAACCTTATGGCTTCCGCGGCGTTGTCGAAGCGCTTGTAGGTGACGCGTCCGCGGCCTTTCTTGTTGCGGCTCGGAAACAGCTCCGCCGGCGCGCTGAAATCGAATCCGGTCAGGTCACGCGCCTGCCTGCGCGCCTGCTCCCGGCTCTGGTTGATGATCTGGATCGCGTTGGGCATCTGAACTCCTCACGAAAGATGGCGCCGAGGCCACCGGCCTCGGGGTCTTGCTCGATCGGACCCGAACGGTCGACGACCGTTCGGATCACGCTTTAAAGCCGCGGTTCGCGTGCTGTCCCGCCTGAAAAGTCTGCAACTTTTCAGGATCACGCGATCTCGATCTTGCTGACGGCAATCTTGCCGCTGCGCGGATCGTTTTGGGTATCGAAGGCGACCTTCTGGCCCTCGCGCAGGCCATTGATGCCGGCGCGCTCCAATGCGGTGGCGTGGACGAAAACGTCCTTCTCGCCGTTGTCCGGCTGGATGAAGCCGAAGCCCTTTTGGTCGTTGTAGAACTTTACGGTGCCCGTATGCATGGAAATATCCTTTGGTGACGGTGTGCAGGCGGGCTTGGCGCACGAGGCTTCGTGCCCATAATCCCGGTTCGTCGATCTTGGTGAGAAATTCTGAAACGTGCGCGCCTGCGGTGAAGCGGCGAAGCGGCCCAGTTGTCCGGCCAAATATCGATTTTATTAATATAGGCGCAGAACCCGGCGATTGCAAGGCAAGTAAAGTCAGGCGAGCGCGATAGCCGAGTGCGAGCGGGCGTCGATCACGCCTGCTCACACAGGGGCGGAACACGGCTGATGCCGCGTTCCGCCGACGCGCTGACGCCGAAGGCAGGCTTTCAACCCCGGCCGCAGCGCCGGGCGCGCGACTGCGCCGTTACGGGCAGGGATGCCGCAGGCCGTCAAAGCCGAGAAACGTGCCGCTCGCCGGATCGTAGGAGCGATACCGCTGCGCGCAATAGTCGACCGCACTGGCGACGGCCGGCGCGGGAGGCGGCGGCGGAGGCGGCGGATAGTAGGCGGCCGGAGCGCAATAGTTGGGCGCCACGGCGACCCACGCCCCGTCCGGTTGCTGCACATAGCAGCCGTTGCGCCAATAATAGTAGGCGCCGCGGCGCTGGCCTTCGGCGGCGATCACGGCGCCCGTGGTGCCGCCGATGATGGCGCCGAGCGCTGCCCCGCGCCCGCCGCCCGCGACGCCCCCGATGATGGCACCGGCCGCCCCGCCGAGCAGGCCGCCCAGCAGCGGATCCTGCGCGGCAGCCTCCTGCGCGGGCATCGCCAACGCAACGGCAAGCACGGCCGCAATTCCCCATGTGCGAAACATCTCTGATCTCCCCGTTCGTGTGTCGATCGCGGTCGACATTCGTTTCATGAAGCCGCCGGAACCGGTGGGTTTCATCCGATTTGGTGTGGTCGCTCCTCAGCTTGCAAGAGCTCTTGCAAGAGCTGATGGGCGACTCTGGCCCGACATTTGGGAGCCAAAATGGCGAGGTCGGTCCATTGGGCGATGATGGCACGGCGCGACAGCAGGGTGCAATTCGTGCGCCTGCCGGCCGATCATCGATCGTGTGCAGGCGTCGGAAAATGCGCCGGGGCTCGTCCCGCTATCGTGGCCGGCGCAGCGTGCGCCGCACCGCGAGATGCGGCGTCGCCACCGCGGCCGCGACGAGCATGACGGTCATCACGATCAGATCGGCCGGCGTCGGATTGTCGCGTCCGCCCCCGAACAACGACACCAGCGTCGCGAGCGCCCCGACCCACATCAAAAGCACGAGGATCAACACGGCCAGTTTCAAGACCGGTCGGCGCGTGACCATCGTCGCGATGACTTCGGCCTTCTCCATCTCGGTCGCGAGATAGTGGCGAACCGGGCCGCGTACAAACGGCGCCGGCAACGCCAGGCGGTCGGCCGCCGGCTTGAAACACCCCACAGCGATCAATGGATGGTTGAGCGGCACGGCTTTGTCCTCCGGACCGGCCCCGGCTTCATGGCCGCGGCTTCATCGTCGCAGAATTGTTCGCATGTCGCAGCGGCGAGAACTGTGATGGCCGTCACAATCCGGCTGGTCCGCCGCGCTGCCACCGCGGTTGCGCCCGACTGCGCCGGCAGGGGGCGAACCGCGCGGCGATCGGTCCGCGCCCGGCGGCGTGCCGTCCCCCGAAATTGAATCAAATTGCGATCGAAGCCGTTTGAATTTGCGGATGATCTTCAGCGAAATGTCTGCAGTCCGATCAACGCGCTAGCGCCACATTTACTGCCGCCGGGGAGAAGTGAGCCGTCGAATGCCGGCCTGCGGCCTGCTCCGCTCGTCACCGGGTTCGACCAGCGTACGAATGGAGAGTGCAATGACACTGAGAATGCTCGCCTTGGCCGCCGCCACTTCCGCCGCGGTCGGGCTGTTCGCCGTTTCCGGGGCTTCTGCAGTTCCGGCCAACGGAGTCGCGATCGGCCAGGCTGCCGCGGCGACCCAGGCCACCCAGCAAGTGTGGTGGCGGCGTGGCGCCGGTGGCACCGTTGGCATTACTGGCGCCGCTGGTGACCGCCGTCGGCGCGCCGACCCGTCAATTTTGACAGTTGGCCAGCCGCCGGCGCAAGTCTTAATGAAGGACATCGCTCTTCCCCAAGGGCACGGTCCCGGCCTTGCAGGCCCCCCAGCCTACCCCCGAGGTCGGGACCACTCTTTTTCGCCGAATTGTCGCAATCCCGAAATTCAGCCGCGGCCAAAATACGCAGCGTCTGCGGCGTTCGGTCGATGCAGCGCGAACGGTCGCCCGGGCGAAAGACCGCCGGACAGGGCGAGCATGCCGGTCATGGGCACGTCATGGGCACGAAGATTCGCCGGCCATAAGATGATATGGAAGCGGCGGCGTGCTGCCGGCGCGAAGAGCGAATTCGGGGCCTGGCGAAAATCAGACCGGAGGAGGAGGGGCCATGCGTATCGATGCATCATCGATGAGGGCATTGATCGTTGCCGTCGGGGTCGGCGGTGCGGCGGCGGTCACAGCCACGGCGGCGGGCGCCCAGACCACGCTGCTGAACGTATACGAGCAGGCGGCGACGAACACTTGCGTCAATACCCCCGGTTGCCGGATCGATTTCTCCACGGTGCCGAGAAACCTCAAGGTGCTGATGGTTTCCTGCCTGATCGACATCCAGACGAATGGGGTCAATTCGCTGGTAGCCGATTTTGAACTGGGACAGGCCACGTCCGACCAGACGAGCTATTATTTCGGAGAATATCTGTCGCCGTTGCAGCTTCTCAGCTCGACCGGAACGGACCAATTCTACTCCGCCAATGTCGTCACCCTGCATGTCGTCCCGGCGGGCTTCCGGCCTTCGGTGCTGATCCTCACCCGCCTCAATCCGAGCGTGCCGATCGCCGCTCAGTGCTCGATCAGCGGGTCGTTCCTGGACTGAGCCCGTTTCGGCCGCCGAAGGCGGCCTGGACGCTCTGTCGAAGGTCGCCTGCAGGGCCACCGCGCGTGGCGCGGCCCGGAGTTCGGTGACCGTCTATCCTCCCGTCATCGGCGGCAACGGCCGGGCAGTCCGCGAGGCCCCGAAAAAGCCCACGAGGGTCGTTAGCAAATGGGAAAGCTTCGTCTGTGAGCATGCGGGAGCGGTAGCGTGTCCGGCCCTTTCGGGCCGGGTCCGGGCTGGGTGCGCCGGGAGTGGGGTCGGTGAAAATGGTGAGGCATCCCATCGAGTTCGAATTTCTATGTCAATATTTCCGAGGCCGAGGTCGAGGTCATCTTCGCTCCCACACGAAGTCGGTACACCTTCAGCCGCCTGCTCGATGCCGACCTGGGTCTGCTGTCGCCGAATCCGCCCGTCCATGGCGGACGGAGCGTCGATACCGGCGGCTACGCGCCCGAAGAAGTCGAAGCCATGGCCCACCGGGTCGCCTTGGCCACCGCGAGGCGATTGCGACGATCGATCGCGCGCGAGGTGCGGTAGCCGCCGGCCGTCATGGTTGACCCTTCGCGCCGCCGGCCGCGTTTCCGGCGTCGTCACCATCGACGCGAACCGGCCGTTGGCGTTCGTGTACCGCTGTGCCGGCTCTCCTGCGTCCGGTCGCCGGCGAACTTGCCGCGAACAAATCTGCAAACGCTTTGCAAACGGCGGTTCCGTCCTCAGTATGCCGAAGGACGCGAAGCATTGATTCATCTTGGGAATTTGGTCGGAGCGCCGAGATTCGAACTCGGGACCCCCAGTCCCCCAGACTGGTGCGCTAACCGGGCTGCGCTACGCTCCGAAAGGCGGCGGACTATAGTGACTGGGGTAGGGCGACGCAACTGGTCCGATCATGTCTGGTCCGATCATGGTCCGTCATATCGCCGGTCGGCGCTGATCGTCGCCGTGTCATCATTGCGCGCGAGAATTCGTCGCCGTGTCGCTGCGGAGCCGGCCCCCGCAGCGAATTTTGCGCTCGCAACGCGCTGTTCATGGGACGACAAGTCCGCCGCCGAAGTCGTACGGAAGAGTTGCCGAAGGCGGCG
Source organism: uncultured Alphaproteobacteria bacterium (assembly GCA_963795865.1). GTDB lineage: Bacteria > Pseudomonadota > Alphaproteobacteria > Rhizobiales > Xanthobacteraceae > JAJPKK01. The sequence continues at coordinate 109,361 of CAWCJX010000044.1, read as the reverse complement.
AACCACCGTCCCATCAGGCTCCGGGTAAAACGTCCGCGCGTCCATGCGGGCGGCATTACGCGGACACTGACAAAGTCACCATACGCGAGAAAAATTGAGCCGGGTGTGAAGTGGTTCACACCGTGCCCGAACCGCCCGTCAGACAATAGCTCGCCTTGTCGCGTCGCCGAGTTCCGGAAGCGGAGGCTTCCTTATTGTCAGGAGTTGGGCGCCATGAAATCGATTTCAGCACGGCTTTCCGGAAAATTCGAAGAGAAATCCGATCCTCTTCCCGGCCCGATCGGGGTTCCCGCGCAGAACTTTTGCGCAGCACGTACCCATCTGCACCGTCGGCCTTGCGTGCGTGCCGATGCTCGCCTTTGCGACGTGCGGATACGCGCAAGGGGCAGCCGTCGCCGACGCCGACCGCGGGACCTATTGGGCTCATGTGGCCGTCACCTTGATCGGGGTCGTATTCGCAATGAGGCTTGCGGCGACGGCGTTCGCCAGGCCGCCCTTGAGGCTCGCCGACGTGCTTACCGGTCCGGAATATCTGACCAGCCGGGAATACTACCGGTTCGGCATGGCGGTGTTCGTGATCGTGGTGTCCTTCATCTTCCTGGTGCTGATCTATTTGCACAAGGAGGTGGTCGCGGTCGTCGATCTGTTCAAGATTCCATTCGTGCCGGAGGCCTATGTGAAGCAGATGATGGAGGCGGTGTCCCAGGACACGGCGCCCTATCTGTTGATCGTCGTGGTCATCGGAGCCCTGTATCTCTATCTCCTGCACAAGGAAGCCGAATGGAACGTGCTCCTGATGCTGCGCGACGTCATCCATATCTGGATTGCCATTCCCAATCGCGTCGGGACGATCGTCGCAGAGATTTCTCATTCGCTTTCGGTCCCTCAAGCGTCGGTGCGTGACGTCGTCAGCAGGGGGCTCGGCGTTTCAGCCGAGGATTTCGCCGAAAGACAGGAACACCCCGGAGCGGCTCTGGGCGGAGCTGTCCTACATGCAGATGTGGCTCGAGATGCAGCGGGAAGCCGGCGAGGTCGAGTTTTTCAACAAGGACGACTTCAAGCTCGACGAAGTGCTGTCGGAATATGACGGCATGGTTCCGACCATGGGCGCGCTGCGGGGAAACCGGCTGGCCGCCGCGACGCTTGTCCCCGCCATAAAGTCTCTGCGCAATCGATTTGCGAGAATCGTGGGGTGCTATCTCGTCCACAAATACGGGCTGAGCGAACGACTGGACCATCAAGCGCTCGCATTCGGGATTCCCGTCGCTCCGCGGACCGATCGAGTCCGCTAAAATACATCGCGATATATCTGCTGACGGTGGCAGTGTCGGTGTATGTCGGGGTCTACGTGTCGGCGATATTCTTCGACTGGCATTCGGGGATGCCGTTGCTGGACGCCATATCGAGCCAGGACGGCGATCTCGTTCTGCGCTGGGTCGGCTATTCGGCGGCGAATTACGGGCTTGCGATCACGGTCGTCCTGGTCATCCGGTTCATCGGATGGGCATCATCCACGAGGGCGCACGTCGCCTACCTCTCGACCTATTGCTGGACCGCACTGACCGCATTCTTGGTCGGCCCGGTGGGGCTCGCCCTGACGGCCAAGTATGCGTTCCCGGTCGCCCGTTTCGCCGATACGGGACTGCTCGCAACCATCGCCTCCGAGCTCGAATGGGGCATCGGCCCGGCGATCATCGCGGTATTCATCTCCTACTACATGGACCGGCAGACGTCCTCGACCCTCCCGGACATCAATCAGTCCCACGGTTCCATCGCGTGGAGAATCGTGGTGAGCCTGCTGTTGGCCCTGGCGACGGTCGTCATGCTGCTGCCACCCCTGCTGTCCCTGAAGGCAGCGGCCGGCGCGGCGTGGAGCGCGGAGAAGCTCCGCCTCGTGGCGGTCGGCACGACGTTTTTCATTTCGTTTAGTCTGGCACTGGCAGCGCAGTTTGCATTGCGCAAGCCCGATACCCAAGCCGTCCCGGGCCGATCGAGCGTCGATCTGAGGACGGCCTCCACGGCGTGAGCCTCCATGGCGAGAGCCTGCCGCCCGATATGGAGCCGGCGCATCGAGGGGCGCCGGTTGCGGACGATTCGGCCCCGGGGCGCTTCGGCCTGCCGGTATCCGATGCGGACTGAGCTCGCAGCATGAACTCGCTGCATTGACGAAATCGTGGGGCGTCGCTATAGGCGCCGCCATGATCGCGATGCCCGTTCCTACCCTGCGCCGCCGCAGCCCCGTGAGGCCGCGCTGAGCCGGCGCGGTTGATCGTCACTTGCGGCCGCCGATTGCGCGGCGCGTTTCTCTCGAAATTCGACGGGTATCCGGTGTTCCCAGCAGCATCTGCCGTGGAGAGGATCAGGACATGACCAGGCTGGCAAAGATCGGCGTGCTCGGCGCTTCCGGCTATACCGGATCGGAATGCGTGCGCCTGCTGCTGCGCCATCCGCAGGTCGAAATCGCGCTGCTGACCGCCGACCGCAAGGCCGGGCAGGAGATGCGCGAGGTGTTTGCGCAGTTCTCGCCCTATGCGCTGCCCAAGCTCGTGCCCCTCGACGGCCTCGACTGGGCCGCGCTCGGGCTCGATCTCGTGTTCTGCGCGCTGCCGCACGCCACCACCCAGAAGGTCATCAGGACGGCTGTTCGCCGCGGCGCCGGGCATGAAGGTGGTGGATCTCTCGGCCGACTTCCGCCTCGCCGACACCGCCGCCTATGCGCGCTGGTACGGCGACGCCCATCACGCCCCGGAGCTGCAGAGCGAGGCGGTCTACGGCCTCGTCGAAATCCACCGCGACAAGATCAAGGCGAGCCGCCTCGTCGCCAATCCCGGCTGCTACACCACCTGCGCCCAGCTGCCCCTGGTGCCGCTGATCAGGGCCAAGGCCATCGACCTCGACGAGATCGTGGTCGATGCCAAGTCCGGCATGACGGGGGCGGGCCGGGCGGCGCGCGAGAACATGCTGTTCTCGGAAGTGTCGGAGGGCTTTCACGCCTATGGCGTCGGCCACCACCGCCACATGGCCGAGCTCGACCAGGAGTTCTCCGCCGCTGCCGGGCGCGAGGTCACCGTCACCTTCACCCCGCATCTGGTTCCGATGAACCGCGGAATCCTCTCGACCATCTATGTGCGCGGGCTCGCCGGCCGCTCGCCCCAGGACCTCCATGGGATCCTGGCGGACGCCTATGCCGGCGAGCCGTTCGTGCACGTGCTGCCGTTCGGCGAGATGCCGCAGACCCGCCACGTCCGCGGCTCCAACATGACCTTCATCGGCGTCGCCGCCGACCGCGTCGCGCCGCCGCGCCATCATCGGGTCGGCGCTCGACAACCTGGTCAAGGGCGCCGCCGGCCAGGCGGTGCAGAACATGAACCTGGTGCTGGGCTTTCCCGAGACCATGGGGCTCGAGCAGGTCGCGCTGTTTCCGTGAACCGATCCTTGTCATTGCGGCGCCGCGGCAGCGGCGAACCCGAATCAACGGCCTCCCACCTTGGACAGTGGATTCCGGGTTCGCGCGAAGGTAGACGCGCGCCCTGGAATGACATGCCCCGCCTCAACTGCGCACCTTCACGTAGCTCCCCGGCGCGTCCTCGATCGGCTCGACCACGCCGCCGCCGGGCTCGCGGGCCGGTACCTCCGCGCTGTCCTGCGCCTTGATCCAGGCCAGCCAGTCGGTCCACCACGAGCCCGGATGCTCGGTCGCCTTCTTCAGCCAGGCCTCGACGTCGTCGCCCTTCGGCGTGGCGCCGGTCCAGTATTGATATTTCGCCTTGCTCGGCGGGTTGACCACGCCGGCGATATGGCCGGAGCCCGACAGCACGTAACCGCATCGGCCCGCCGAAGCAGGATGAACCGAGATAGACCGATTTCGCCGGCGCAATGTGGTCCTCGCGGGTGGCGAGATTGTAGATCGGCGTCTTGACCTTGCCGAGATCGATCGCGACCCCGTCGATCGTCAGCTTGCCCTTGGTGAGGTTGTTCTCGAGGTAGCAGTTGCGCAGGTAGTAGGAGTGGTTGGCGGCCGGCATGCGGGTGGCGTCGGCGTTCCAGTACAGCAGGTCGAACGGGAACGGCGCCTCGCCCTTGATGTAGTTGTTGACCACATAGGGCCAGATCAGGTCGTTGGAGCGCAGCAGGTTGAAGGCGGTCGCCATCTTCGTCGCCCTCGAGATAGCCGCGCTCGGCCATCTGCCGCTCCACCGATTGGATCTGCTCCTCGCGTGGTCGCGAACACCTTGAGGTCGCCCGCATGGGTGAAGTCGACCTGGGCGGTGAGCAGGGTGGCCGACGCGATGCGGCGGTCGTTCTTGGCCGCCATATAGGCGAGCGTGATGGCGAGCAGGGTGCCGCCGACGCAGTAGCCGACCGCGTTGACCTCGGTCTCTCCGGTGATCTTGGCGACCACGTCGAGAGCCTCCAGCGGGCCCTGGCGCATGTAGTCGGGAAAGCCCTTCTGGGCGAGGTGCTCGTCGGGATTGACCCAGGAGATGCAGAATACCGTGAGCCCGTGATCGACGCACCATTTGATCAGCGATTTCTCCGGCGCGAGATCGAGCACGTAGAATTTGTTGATCCAGGGCGGCACCAGCAGCAGCGGCCGCCGCAGCACCGTCGCGGTGGTCGGTGCGTATTGGATGAGCTGCATCAGCTCGTTCTGATGGATCACCTTGCCGGGCGACAGCGCGAGATTGCCGCCGACCTCGAATTTCGAGGCGTCGGACTGCCGGATCTTCAGTTCGCCGCCGCCGGCCGCGATGTCCTCGGCGAGCATGTGGGTGCCGCGGACGAGGTTCTCCGCATTTTCCTCGAGCGTGGTGCGCAGCAGCTCCGGATTGGTGAAGATGAAATTCGACGGCGACGCCGCGTTGACGAGCTGGCGCATGTAGAACTCCGCCTTCTGGCGGATGGCGGGGTCGAGCTGGCTCGCGTCTTCGACGAGGTGCCTCGCCCAGTCGGAAGTGACGAGATAGGCCTGCTTGAGGAAGTCGAAATACTGGTTCGACGACCATTCCGGATCGTTGAAGCGCTTGTCGCGCGGATCGGGGACGGCGACCGGCTCGGCCGGCTCGCCGGCCATGCGGCGGGCCGCGCTCGCCCACAGGTCGAGATAGCCCTTGCCGAGCCGCGTCTGCATCTCGACGGTGCGCTGGGGATCGGCGAACCAGTATTCGAACACCTGGCCGAGGGTCTTCACGGCATCGTTGATCTCGTCGGAATAGCCGACCTTCTTGGCGCCGTCCTCGCGCGGCTTGAGGTAGGCGGCCACCGCGCGGCCGCCTTCTTCCACCAGCCGGGCGAAATTCCGGGTCAGCGCATCGAGGTCGAGCTTGCCGCCGTGATCGGGCAGGGCCGCCGGCGTCGGCGCGGTGGGCCGCAATGCCGGTAGCGGTGGGGCCGCAGGCAGGGGGCCGGCCGCCGCCGGCGCCACCGGGGGCCGGGGTGGTGAGGTGGGCTTGGCGGGAGTCCGTTCCCGGCTGGCGGATTTGGGAATGCCAGGCTTGAAGATCGCGGGCTGGCCCGTTGCAGGCTCGGCGACGGCAGCCTTGGGAGTGGTGGGCTGGGAGGCTGCCGCGGCCGAGGATGGAGGACGGGAGGCCGCGGCCTCTGGGGCGGCAGGCGTGGAGCGGGCCGGCGTCGCCAGCCGCAGCGGCGGTCGACGTGGGAGGCGCCGGCTCGGCGGCGGTGGGAACGGCCGGATTGGGCGGGGCAGGCCGGATAGCCGCCGGCTTGGGAGCTGGCGGCCGGGCGGACTTGGCGGAGCAGACTTGGGGGCAGACTTGGGGGAGGCAGGCCCTGGCGCCGGTCTTGAGGATGCAGGCCGGGCCGGCGCCGGCTTCGTGGGCGCGGACCTGGTTGCGCCGGATGCCGCGGCCGGCTCGGCGATGTTGCGTGGGGCTACAGTCGCAGGATTTGACGCAGCCGGTGCCGAGGTGGCGGATTTCGGTGCGGCGGGCGGGGGTGCCCCTGACTGCGCAGTGGGTTTCGTCGCCGCCGCGGTTGTTTCCGGGGGTAAGATTGCGTTAGTGTTAATAGATGAAGCTTCAACCGCGGCCGGCGGCTCAGGGGAGACGCTTTGGGCGGAGCCGCGGGCTTGGTCCGGAGCCGGCTTGCGCTTGTTTCGGCGCGGCCGGTTCGGAGCGGGGGGTCGGTTCTGCCTCTGTGGGTGGCTTCGCCATCCGCGCGTTTACTCCATTGTTTAGACATATTAACGAGATACGGGATCGTGGGGCCATTCTACCATCTGCCTAGCGCATACCATCGGCACTGTCTGGCAAAGATGTCAAAGTCGCGAAGCCTTGGTGGAAATCGCGCGCCCATGCGCCCTGCTTTTGCTCGGGCTGACGCTGGCCTTTGCAGGCGCCGGCCCGCTTGCCTCGTGCTCCACCATGGGAGGCGGCAGATTCCCGCCGCGGCGGGCGGCCTGCCGGCGGACGTGCCCGAGCGTCCGCAGACCACCCCGGCGTATCCTGCGGTCCATGACATGCCGCCGGCGCGCAATACCGCGGTCCTGACCGAGGAAGAGAAGAAGAGGGTCGAGGCCGAGCTCGCGATCATGCGCGAGCAGCAGGCCAAGCGGGCGCAGTCGTCGGCCGCCAACCCGAATTAGCCGGGCCGTCCGCGGTGAAAAGCCATGCATGACAACGTTCCCGTGATAACAGCGTTCCCATGATAGAAGCCTAGCCCCTCAAGGCCCCCGCTTGGCACGCCCTGGCGCGCAGGAGACAGGGAAGATGGAAGAATTTCACCGCATCCGCCGCTTGCCGCCCTACGTGTTCGAGCAGGTGAACCGCGCCAAGGCGGCCGCACGCAATGCCGGCGCCGACATTGTCGACCTCGGCATGGGCAATCCCGATCTGCCGACCCCCGCCCATGTCATCGAAAAGCTCAAGGACACGGTCGGGAAGGCCGCGCACCGATCGCTATTCCGCCTCCAAGGGCATCCCCGGGCTGCGCCGCGCCCAGGCCGCCTATTACGCCCGCCGCTTCGGGGTGAAGCTCAATCCCGACACCCAGATCGTCTCTACACTGGGGTCCAAGGAGGGATTTGCCAACGTCGCCCAGGCGATCACCGCGCCCGGCGACGTCGTGCTCGTGCCCAATCCGAGCTATCCCGATCCACGCCTTCGGCTTCCTGATGGCGGGCGGCGTGATCCGCTCGGTGCCGTCCGATCCGACGCCGGCAGTTCTTCGAGGCGCTCGAGCGCGCCTGCATGCACTCGATCCCGAAGCCGCTGGCGCTGGTCGTGTGCTATCCGGCCAACCCGACCGCCGCCGTCGCCGACCTCGACTTCTACAAGGACGTCATCGCATTCGCGAAGAAGCACAACCTGATCGTGCTGTCCGACCTCGCCTATGCGGAGGTCTATTTCGACGACAATCCGCCGCCGTCGATCCTGCAGGTGCCGGGCGCCATGGACGTCGCGGTCGAATTCACCTCGATGTCGAAGACCTATTCGATGCCGGGCTGGCGCATCGGCTTTGCGGTCGGCAACGAGCGCATCATCGCGGCGCTGGCCCGGGTCAAGTCCTATCTCGACTACGGCGCCTTCACGCCGATCCAGGTCGCCGCCACCGCGGCGCTCAACGGGCCGGACGACTGCATCCGCGAGATGCGCGACATCTACAAGCGCCGCCGCGACGTGCTGGTGGAGAGCTTCGGCCGCGCCGGCTGGGACATTCCCGCGCCGCGCGCCTCGATGTTCGCCTGGGCGCCGCTGCCGGAGCCGTTCCGCACGCTGGGCACGCGTCGAGTTCTCGACCCTGCTGATCGAGAAGGCCGAGGTCGCGGTCTCGCCCGGCATCGGGTTCGGCGAGCATGGCGAGGGTTACGTGCGCATCGCGCTGGTGGAAAACGAGCAGCGCATCCGTCAGGCCGCACGCAACCTGCGCCGGTTCCTTGAAACCGGCCCGGAAAAGTTGCACAACGTCGTCCCTCTTGCGAAGCGCCGCTGAGCCGCGGCGCAATTGGCACTTGCGGACGGTCCATGGTCGCGCCCTTGAAAGCGGGTCTTGCCGGGCTCGGCACGGTCGGTTCCGCCGTGGTGCGGCTGCTGGAGCAGCATCGCGACGTGCTGGCGCTGCGCTGCGGCCGCCCGATCGAGGTGGTCGCGGTGAGCGCGCGCGACCCCGCCAAGAAGCGGGACCTCGGCACCGCGACGCCGCGCTTCGTCGGCGATCCCGTCGCGCTCGCGGCCGACTCCGGCATCGACGTGTTCGTCGAATTGATGGGCGGCGACGGCGATCCCGCCAAGCGCGCGGTGGAAACCGCGCTCGCCGCCGGCAAGTCGGTGGTGACCGCGAACAAGGCGCTGCTCGCCAGGCACGGCGCCGCGCTCGCCGATCTCGCCGAGACGCACGGGGCGGCGCTCAATTTCGAAGCCGCCGTCGGCGGCGCGATCCCGATCGTCAAGACGCTGCGCGAGGGCCTCGCCGGCAATTCCTTTGCCCGCGTCTACGGCATCCTCAACGGCACCTGCAATTACATCCTGACGCGCATGGAGCAGGAGCGGCTGTCGTTTTCCCAATGCCTCGAGGACGCCCAGCGCCTCGGCTATGCCGAGGCCGATCCGAGCTTCGACGTGGAGGGCTTCGACACCGCCCAGAAGCTCGCGATCCTCGCCAGCATCGCCTACGGCACCCGCGTCAATCCCGATGCGGTGTTCGTCGAAGGCATTTCCTCGATCGCGCCGGAGGATCTCGAAGCCGCCGAGGAGCTCGGCTACCGGGTCAAGCTGCTCGGCGTGGCGGTGCGCACCGCCCAGGGCATCGAGCAGCGGGTGCATCCGACCATGGTGCCGCGGGACAGCGCCATCGCCCAGGTCATGGGCGTGACCAATGCGATCTCCATCGATGCCGACGGGCATCGCTCCGATCACGCTGGTCGGACCGGGCGCGGGCGGCGAGGCGACCGCATCGGCGGTGGTCGCCGATCTCGGCGACATTGCCCGCGGCGTGCGGGTGGCGGCGTTCGGCCGCCCGTCCGGCGCGCTGGTCGAGAACCGGCGCGCGCCGATGCAGCGCCACGAAGGCGGCTACTATATCCGCCTGCTCGCCGTCGACCGGCCGGGCACCTTCGCCACCATCGCCAGGCATCTCGCCGACGAGATGATCTCGCTCGAGTCGATCGTCCAGCGTCATCCCGGCGGCCGGCCCCATGGCGGCGACGATCCGAGAAGCCCGGCCACCCCGGCCCCGGTCATACTGATCACCTATGCGACCACCGAGGATGCGGTGCGGCGCGCCTTGAACGCCATCAAGAGCGAGGGCGTCATCGCCGGCCAGCCGCAGGTCATTCGCATCGAGAAGAATTAGCCGCGCCTGTTTCGCCGTCAACCGGAAGGGAATCCAATGTCGCCGAGCTCCAGCAAGACCAGCACCATGCTGGACCGCATCCTCGCGCTGGAGATCGCGCGGGTGACCGAGCGGGCCGCGGTGGCGGCCGCCCGGCTGCGCGGGCGCGGCGACGAGAAGGCGGCCGACCAGGCCGCGGTCGATGCGATGCGGCGCGAGATGAACAACCTGCCGATCATCGGCACCGTGGTGATCGGCGAGGGCGAGCGCGACGAGGCGCCGATGCTGTTCATCGGCGAGAAGGTCGGCGGCGGCCATGGCCCCAAGGTGGACATCGCCGTCGATCCCCTGGAAGGCACCACGCTGTGCGCCAAGAACATGCCCGGCGCGATCGCCACCATGGCGGTGGCGGAAGCCAATGCGCTGCTCAACGCGCCCGACGTCTACATGGAAAAGATCGCGATCGGCCCCGGCTATGCCAAAGGCGTCGTCGATCTCGACGCGTCGCCCGAGGACAACATCCGCGCGCTCGCCAAGGCCAAGGGCGTCAAGCCTGAGGAGATCACCGCGCTCATCCTCGATCGGCCGCGCCATGCCGATCTCGTCGCCGCCGTGCGCAAGGCCGGCGCCGCGGTGCGCTTCATCACCGACGGCGACGTCGCCGGCGTGATCCACACCGCCGATCCGGAATCGACCGGGATCGACATCTATCTCGGCGTCGGCGGCGCGCCGGAAGGCGTGCTGGCGGCGTCGGCGCTGGCCTGCATCGGCGGGCAGATCCAGGGCCGCCTGGTGCTCGACACCGAGGAAAAGCGCGGCCGCGCGGCCAAGATGGGGATCAAGGACCCCCGCAAGAAATACGCCATGGAAGACATGGTGAAGGGCGACTGCGTGTTTGCCGCGACCGGCGTCACCACCGGCTCCATGCTCAAGGGCGTCCGTTTCCGCGACGGCATGATCGAGACCGAGACCGTGGTGATGCGCGCCGCCACCGGCACCGTGCGCTGGATCCGCGCCGAGCACCGGCAGCTGGAGAAGTTTCATTTGTAGGGTCCCATCAAGGAGCTGGCGAATAACGCGGAATGCGGGAATCATTGGCATATTATGCCAATCTGTGCTTTGCCGCGATCTGGAGATGGATTATGCCGACACGCAATGTGGTGCTGACTGATCGTCAGGAGGCCCTCGATCGAGGCCCTGGTGCAAAGCGGGCGCTATCAAAACGCCAGCGAGGTGATGCGGGAAGGGCTCCGCCTGGTCGAAAACCGTGAAGTCGAAGAGGCCGCAAAACTCGGATCTCTCCGCGCTGCGGCACAGCTTGGCATATCGGCTCTCATCGCGGCGAGTTCAAAGAATTCGCCGACGGGCTCTGCTCTCGTAGAGCACCTGAACAAGCTTGTCGATAACGTCCTTTCCGGCGCGGAGGACAATTGACGCGGGCATGCTGGCGCATTCGCCTCGGCATCGAGGCCGGAGGATTTCGCTCGCATCCTGAAATACACAAAAGACACGTTCGGCGAGCGACAATTCGACGTTTACAAAGCGACGCTGCTTGAAGCGCTTGCCGCGCTCGAAGCTGGCCCTGACGTGCCGGGAAGTATCTCGCGTGAAGAGATTCGCCGCAATATTCGTACGCCTTCATGTTGCCCGCCATGGCCGCCGCGGACGACATTTCATCATGTACCGTACGGCCATGGATCATGTGATCGAGTGTCGCATGCCTTCACGACGCCATGGATTTGGCACGGCGCCTGCCGCCGGAGATCGACTAACTGGCTAACGATCTGTCGGAGCACGTGGAGGCTCTCCGCGTGCTGCTTCGGCTTGCGGGCGCTACTGCGGCAGTGGATGACTCTCCCGTGAGCGCCCATCGCTGTCCGGCGGCTCCGCTATAGTTGCGAATCGTAACGCAGGTCCCGCCACGCCCGGCGCGGCGAAACGTTGCAAGCAGCGAGCATGGCCATCGCCCCGTTGAACCGCCATTTTCTCGGCGTCGAGCGCTCCGCGACCGGGCGCGCCTGGCGCGACCGGCTCGACGACCGCGGCAATGCGCGGGCGCTCGCGATCGTGCAGCGCCACGGCGTGCCCGAGCTGCTCGCCCGCGTCATCGCCGGGCGCGACGTCGAGGCCGACGCGGTCGGCGCCTATCTCGACCCGACGCTCAAGGGGCTGATGCCGGACCCCGACGTGCTCACCGACATGGCGGCGGCGGCGGGCCGCATCGCCGATGCGATGGAGCGGGGCGAGCCGGTCGCCATCTTCGGCGACTACGATGTCGACGGCGCGACCTCGGCGGCGCTGCTCGCGAGCTTCCTGCGCCGCGGCGGCCTCGATCCGCTGATCCACATTCCCGACCGCATCTTCGAGGGCTACGGGCCCAATGTCGAGGCGATCCGCTCGCTCGCCGGGCGCGGCGCGCGGCTGCTGGTCACCGTGGACTGCGGCACCACGAGCCTGGAGCCGCTCGCCGAGGCCAAGCGCCTCGGGCTCGACAGCGTCGTCATCGATCATCACCAGGCCGACGAGAGCGCTGCCCGATGCGGTGATCGTCAATCCGAACCGGCTCGACGATCTCTCCGAGCTCGGCCATCTCGCCGCGGTCGGGCTGGTGTTCCTCACCATCGTCGCGGTCAACCGCGAGCTGCGCCGGCGCGGCTTCTGGAACCGCGGCGCGGCCGGAGCCGGACCTGCTCGATTTCGTCGATCTCGTCGCGCTCGGCACCGTCGCCGACGTGGTGCCGCTCAGGGGGCTCAACCGCGCCTTCGTCGCCAAGGGGCTGATCGCGATGCGGCGGCGCGAGCGCGTCGGCCTCACCGCGCTGATCGACGTGGCGCGGCTCACCGGGCCGCCGGAGCCGTGGCATCTCGGCTTCATGCTGGGGCCGCGGATCAATGCCGGCGGGCGCATCGGACAGGCCGATCTCGGCGCGCGGCTACTGTTGTGCGAGGACCCCAGCGAAGCCGCCGGGCTCGCCGCCGAGCTCGATCGCCTCAACCGCGAGCGCCAGACCATCGAGCTCGCCGCGGTCGCGGAAGCGGAGGCCGAGGCGATGGCGGCGCTCGGCCTCGAAGAGCGCGGCGCCGTGGTGGTCACGGCGTCGCCGCGCTGGCATCCGGGCGTGGTCGGGCTCATCGCGGCGCGGCTCAAGGAGCGGTTCGGACGGCCGGCCTTCGCGGTCGCATCGGGCGCGGGCGACACCGGCGCGGGCTCCGGCCGCTCCATTCCGGGGGTCGATCTCGGCCGCGCCGTCCGCCACGCGGTCGCGCAGGGGCTTCTCGTCAAGGGCGGCGGCCACGCCATGGCGGCCGGCATCACCTTGCGCAGGGACGCGCTCGGCGCATTCCGCGCCTATCTCGAAGAGACCCTGGGCGCCGCCGTGGAAGCCGCGCGGCGCGACGATGCATTGCTGGTCGACGGCGCCCTCACGGCACGGGCGGCGAATGCCGCGCTTCACGCCACCATCGCCCGCGCCGGGCCGTTCGGCGCCGGCAATCCCGAGCCCGTGATCGCGCTGCCCGCGCATACCGTCGCCTATGCCGAGGAGGTCGGCCAGGCCCATGTGCGCGCCCGCCTGCAGGCGGGCGACGGCAGCACCATCAACGCCATCGCCTTCCGGGCGGTCGGCCAGAAGCTCGGCCAGGCGCTGCTGAGTGGCCGGGGACGCCCGGTCCATGCGGTCGGCTCGCTGTCGCTCGACCGCTGGCAGGGCGAGGAGCGCATGCAGCTCCGCCTGATCGATGTCGCTTCGGCCGATCCGGTGGACCGGTTGCGAAGTTGAGGGTGGCATCGCCCGGCATGTAGGATGGGTGGAGCGCAGCGATACCCATCACTTTCTTCATCGACACGCCGATGATGGGTTTCGCAAGCGCTCTACCCATCCTACGATGGGAACGCTGCTCACCGGGAACCCTCATGTCCAATCTCAACCTGTCCGTCGCGGTCGGCGACTACGACCGCAACCGGCCCCTGATCAACGGGGCGGTCCGCATCGACGGCGTCGATCCCGTGTTCATGACCCTGTCGCCGGAAGAGATCTTCTTCCGCGCCTTCCGCTCGGTCGATTTCGACATCTGCGAACTGTCGCTGTCGAGCTTCACGGTCAAGACCGCGCTCGGCGATTGCCCCTATGTGGGCATTCCCGCCTTCGTGTCGAAGGCGTTCCGCCACACCTCGATCTATGTGCGCACCGACCGCATCAAGGAGCCCAAGGACCTCAAGGGCGCGCAAGGTCGGCGTGCCGGAATATCAGCTCACCGCCAATGTATGGGCGCGCGCGATCCTCGAGGACGACTACGGCGTGACGCCCGCCGACATCCATTGGATTCGCGGCGGCATCGAGGAAGCCGGCCGTCCCGAGAAGATCACGGTCAAGCTGCCGCCGGGCGTGCGGCTCGACAATGCGCCCGAGGGCGCGACCATCTCGGCGCTGCTCGACCGCGGCGACATCGACGGCTTCATCGCGCCGCGCCCGCCGTCCTTCATCGAGCGGGGCCACCCCAATGTCGGCTGGTTGTTTCGCGACCCCACGGCGGCGGCGAAGGACTGGTACAAGCGCACCGGCATTTTCCCGATCATGCATCTCATCGGCATCCGCCGCTCGCTGGCCGAGAAGCATCCGTGGCTGCCGGTCGCGGTATTCAAGGCGTTCGAGCAGTCGAAGACGGCGGCGCTCGCGGCGCTCAGCGACACGTCCGCCACCAAGGTGACGCTGCCCTTCGTCGAAGAGACGCTCAAATCGGTGCGGGAATTGATGGGCCGCGACTTCTGGTCCTATGGCGTCGAGCCCAACCGCAAGGGGCTGGAGGCCTTCCTGCACCACCACCATTCCCAGGGCCTCTCGCCGCGGCTGATGAAGGTGGAGGAGCTGTTTCACCCCTCGGTATACGAGACGTTCAAGCTGTAGCCCCAGACCACTTCGCGGTCTCGAGCCGCGATGATCGCTACGGCTTACTCGGCGTCCGGCTGGAGTTCCGGGCGGGCGGCGTCGAAGGCGGCAAGCTCGCGCAAAGCGGCATCCACCGCGACGATGCCTGGGAAGCGATCGAGGGGCACCTTGAAGCGGCGGGCATTGTAGACCTGGGGGACGAGGCAGATGTCGGCGAGCGTCACCTGCGCGGCCGAAGGCATAGGGGCCGGGCCGGATCAGCGCTTCGACGGCTTGGAAGCCGGTGACGACCCAGTGCTGGTACCAGGCCTCCACCGCGGCCTTGTCGGCCTTGAGCTCGTGGCGGAGGTAGTTGAGCGGGCCGACATTGTTGAGCGGGTGGATGTCGCAGGCGATGATTTGGGCGACGGCGCGCACCTTCGCCCGGTGGATCGGGTCCGCTGGCAGCAGGGGCGGTTGCGGATGGACCTCGTCGAGATACTCGATGATGGCGAGGGATTGCAGCAGCACGTCTGCGGGCAGCGCCAGCGCCGGCACCCGTTCCTGCGGATTGACGGCGTGGAACGCGGGGGAGTGCTGGCGGCCGCCGTCCTTGGTGAGGTGGATCGGCACTGTTTCGAAGGGCAAGCCCTTGACGTTCAGGGCGATCCGCACGCGATAGGCGGCCGAGGAGCGGAAAAACGAATAGAGCTGCACGGGGTCCTCCGACCCGCCGCGGCAAGCGCGGACGGGACTGCTATTTCGTGCGTTCCGCCGTCGATTCGGCGGTCAGCATTCTCGATCGCTCGGTCAGCCGGGCGACCGCGCGCTCGAAGGCCGGACGGTCGGCGGGATCGACCGTTTCGAACAAGCGGCGGGCAAAATCAAGCGCTCCGGGGGCGAGTTCATTGTAGATCGCGCGCCCGGCCGGGGTGAGCGACAGGAACGCTTCCCGCCGGTCGGAGCGGTTCTCGCGCCGCACCAGGAGCTTGCGCCGCTCGAGCTCGACCACCGCGCGGGACACCTTGGTCTTGTGCATGTGGCTGTGGGCGCCGATCGCCTTTGCGGTCATGGTCTCGAATTGCCCGAGGGTGACGAGGATGCGCCACTCCGGCACGCCGATGCCGTAGCGGTCCACATAGATGCGTGACAGCGCCTGGGACACGAGGCTCGCCACCACGTTGAGCTGGTAGGGGAGGAACTCTTCCAGCTTCAGCGGCGCCGCCTGCGGGTCGAGGCCGCCTGCCGGTTCCTTCTTGGCCGTGATTGCGCCCGTCATCGCTGGCCGCCCTTCCGCGGGGATAGCGCCCGATATGCGACCCAAACGGATGTTCCCATCGGATTGGGCACCTTGTCCCGCCGTTTCGACAAATCCAAGCGGGCTGACCTCGCCCAACATTCGGAAACCCGGACGTCGGGTCAGACCATGGTTCGCGAGGATGGCGGAAGTTGTGGCGCCACGCAACGGAGGCGCGAGGAGGAGAGCCGCGAGGAGAGGTGGGCTTTACCGGCCATGGTCTGGTCCGAAAGTCGGCAACCTTTCGGGATCATGCTCAGCGGGCGCATTCGATGGCGACCCATTCGCCGCAAATGGCGGCGTGACAGCTCGCCTGGGCCCCGCCGCTGCCGCCGGTGATCTCGCCGGGCTCGATCTTGCGGAACGACACCGCCTGGGCGAAATTGCGGGACTGGCAATAGGCGCTCGCCACCACCTTGCCGCATCGCGCCCCGCTGGTGAGGCACTGATCGACGCCGTAATCGCTGTGGTTTTCGATGATGAAGACGCGGGTTTCCGCGGCGGCCGGGACGGTCCCGATGCTGCAGACCAGGGCCGCAGCGGCAAGGAGGATGCGCATTGTACCGCCGGCCTTATGTGAGGTTGGGGACGATCGGTAGCGTGGCGCAAATTCGTTAATGTCGCGTCAACCGGTCGCCCGCCCGGGCGGCAGCTACCGCCAATTTCGGCCGATTTCAGCCAATTTCGCGCGCGCTCTTGACTGTGCAGGCGACGATGCCCATTGTGCGCCGCATGAACGGCCTTCTTACGATTTGCGGCATTTGCCCGGAGATTATCGGCTAGCGTCAGCTGGCTGTGGCCGTCTTTTCTCGCCCGAGATGAACGACGCCCCGGCCAGCGGAGCCGGTGGCTGGGTGCTTGCCCGTTCGACGGGATGACGATGGAACTCAAGCTCTACGATACGCTGACCCGCGAGAAGCGGGCGTTCGCGCCGATCGATCCGCACAACGTACGCATGTACGTATGCGGACCGACCGTCTACGACTTCGCCCATATCGGCAACGCGCGGCCGGTGATCGTGTTCGATCGTGCTGTTTCGTCTGCTCCGCCATCTCTACGGCGCGGACCACGTCACCTATGTCCGCAACATCACCGACGTCGACGACAAGATCAATGCGCGCGCCGCCGAGCGCGGCATCCCGATCCGCGAACTGACCGAGGAGACCTACGCCAACTTCAAGGCCGACGTCGCCGCGCTCGGCTGCCTGCCGCCGACCGTCGAGCCGCGGGCGACCGAGCACATCGCGGAGATGAAGACGCTGATCGAGCGGCTGGTGGCGGCGGGCCACGCCTATGTCGCCGACGGCCACGTGCTGTTCGACGTGCCCTCGATGCCCGATTACGGCAGGCTGGCGCGCCGTCCGCTCGACGAGATGATCGCGGGCGCGCGGGTCGAGGTCGCGCCCTACAAGCGCGACGCCATGGACTTCGTGCTGTGGAAGCCATCCAAGCCCGGCGAGCCGGCCTGGCCGTCGCCCTGCGGCATCGCCGCGCCGGGGCGGCCGGGCTGGCACATCGAGTGCTCGGCGATGTCGTGGAAGCATCTCGGCGAGACCTTCGACATCCACGGCGGCGGCATCGACCTCGTGTTCCCCCACCACGAGAACGAGATCGCCCAGTCGCGCTGCGCCTTCCACACGCCCGTGATGGCGAACTACTGGATGCACAACGGCTTCCTGCAGGTCGAAGGCGAGAAGATGTCGAAGTCGCTCGGCAACTTCGTGACGATCGGAGAGTTGCTGCAGGGCTGGAAGGGCTGCCGTGGGCAGGTGACGCAATTGCGTCTCAACATGCTGAGTACTCATTACGCACAGCCGATGGACTGGACGACGGAAGTTGGCAATCGCCGGCGCCAGTCACCACAGATTTCACGTCGGATTCAGTGCCTAGGATTGACCGAATTCTCAGACATTGCAACGATGCCGAAGTCAATGGTCAGCCGAGCGATCTGCTTCTGACGCACTTGTACGATGACCTCAACACGCCGGCAGCGATTGCTCGAGTTGCATCCTTGCGCGATCCGACAGGGACGTCGCTTGCAGGAGCTCTGGCCGACAATTGCTGAGCTTGTCGGATCGCTGTTCCTAGGTCTTGACCCGGTTCCGATACGTAAAGGAACAGACAGCAGCGTATGTCGTGAGGCGACCGGAATGTCAGCGCGTCAAGCATTGACCCTATGACGTCGATACATTGATCGCGCGCGCACCGCCGCCCGTAAGGCCAAGAACTTCGCCGAGTCCGACCGCATCCGCGACGAGCTCCTCGCCATGGGCGTCGTGCTCAAGGACTCCAAGGACGGCACCACCTGGGAAGCTCGCGCGATGATGGTGTTTGCAGCGCCAAAGCGCCCCCTCCCTAGCCCTCCCCCGCAAGCGGGAGAGGGGACAGAGGGGCCTCGCGCGATGACGGCCTCAGCCAGGGCACGGACACCCAGCGCGCTCCGCCCGGCTCCCTCTCCCGCTTGCGGGGGAGGGGTGGGGAGGGGGCGCTTGCCGCTGGCGCTGAGCGATGGACGCGGCCCGGTCTGGCCCGAGCGGCAAGGCTGCGGCGATGGTTGATCATCCCGACAAGCCGAAATGGCAGGTTTCGACGACGCTGCGCGGCCGTGCCAAGGCATTGCGCCGTGACATGACCGATGCCGAGCGCATCGTCTGGTACGGGCTGCGGGCACATCGACTTCACGGCGCCAGTTTCCGACGGCAGACGCCGATCGGTCCCTACGTCGTCGATTTCGTCTGTCTTGCGGCCAGGTTGATCATCGAGGTGGATGGCGGCCAGCATTTCGAACGCGGACACATTGCGTACGACGTGAGGCGAAGCGCCTATCTCGCGGCTCGAGGCTACCGCGTGCTGCGGTTCAGCAATCTCGACGTGATGAACAACAAGTCCGGAGTGCTGGAGGCGATCGCCGCTGTGCTTGAACGGTCGAAGCGCCCCCTCCCTAGCCCTCCCCCGCAAGCGGGAGAGGGGACAGAGGGCCTCGCGTCGATGAGCGCCCCGCGCAATCCAAGCTGGGGCTGCGGCCGTATCTGCCGGCGGATGCGCCGCTGCTCGCGGAGATCTTCCGCGCCAGCGTCGAGGAACTCACCGGCGACGACTACAATCCCGGCCAGCAGGCGGCGTGGGCCGCCGCGGCCGATGACGAGAGCGCCTTTGCCGTGAGGCTCGCCGGCGCGCTCACTCTGGTCGCCACCATGCAAGGCGCGCCGGTCGGCTTTGCCTCGCTCGCCGGCGCCGACGAGATCGACATGCTCTATGTGCATCCCGCCGCCGCCCGGCAGGGCGTGGCGGCGGTCCTGGTCGATGCGCTCGAAAAGCTCGCGGCCGGCCGCGGCGCCAAGCGCGTTGCGGCCGATGCCAGCGACACCGCGGTCGGCTTCTTCGAGCATCGCGGCTATGTCCCCCTGCAACGCAACACGGTGCACCGCAACGGCGAATGGCTCGCCAACACCACCGTCGAAAAGAAGCTCACGGAGGCCCTATGACCGGTCCGGAAACCCCATTCCCGCGCCACTGGCTCTACTACATCGTGCTCAAGGTCGTCGTCATCGCCGCCGCGGTCGCGGTGGCGCTGAAGCTTCTCGGCTATTGGTGAAACTTGGCCTGGTGAGATTGCGATGCCGCCGCGCGAACGCATCTATCTCTTCGACACCACGCTGCGCGACGGCGCGCAGACCAACGGCGTCGACTTCACGCTGCATGACAAGCTGGCGATCGCGGCGCTGCTCGACGACCTCGGCATCGACTACATCGAGGGCGGCTATCCCGGCGCCAATCCCGACCGACACCGAACTGTTCGCGCAGGACCGTCCGCTGCGGGCGACCTTCACCGCCTTCGGCATGACGCGGCGGCCGGGCCGCTCGACGTCGAACGATCCCGGCCTCGCCGCGCTGCTCGACGCCCACGCCGACGCCATCTGCTTCGTGGCGAAATCGTCGGACTATCACGTGCGCGTCGCGCTCGAGACCACGCTCGAGGACAATCTCGCCTCGATCCGCGACAGCGTGCGCGCCGCCAGGGCGAGGGGCCGCGAGGTGCTGCTCGACTGCGAGCATTTCTTCGACGGCTACAAGGCCAATCCGGATTACGCGCTCGCCTGCGCCAAGGCCGCCTATGAGGCGGGCGCGCGCTGGGTGGTGCTGTGCGACACCAATGGCGGCACGCTGCCCCACGAAATCGAGGCGATCGTCGGCGCCGTGGTCAAGGCCGTGCCCGGGCGACCATGTCGGCATCCACGCCCATAACGACACCGAGCAGGCGGTGGCCAATTCGCTTGCCGCGGTGCGCGCCGGCGCGCGCCAGATCCAGGGCACGCTCAACGGCCTCGGCGAGCGCTGCGGCAATGCCAATCTGGTTTCGCTGATCGGCAACCTCAAGCTCAAGCCCGGCTATTCCGAGCGTTTCGAGATCGGCGTCGCCGACGACAAGCTCGCACAGCCTCACCCACGTCGCCCACGCGCTCGACGAGATCCTCAACCGCGCGCCCAACCGCCATGCGCCCTATGTGGGCGAGAGCGCGTTCGCGACCAAGGCCGGCATCCACGCCTCGGCGATCATGAAGGACCCCGCCACCTACGAGCACGTGCGAGCCGGAGGCGGTCGGCAACCGGCGCAAGCTCCTGGTGTCGGACCAGGCGGGACGCTCGAACGTGCTCGCCGAGCTCGAGCGCATCGGCATCGCCGTCGACAGGGACGATCCGCGCGTCTTGGCGGCTGCTCGACGTCGTCAAGGAGCGCGAGGCGGTCGGCTATGCCTACGAGGCGGCCGACGCCTCCTTCGAATTGCTGGCGCGGCGCATGCTCGGGCGGGTGCCCGACTATTTCGACGTCACCCAGTTCGACGTCAATGTCGAGCAGCGCATCAACGCCAACGGCGAGCGCGTCAGCGTCAGCCTCGCGGTCGTCAAGGTGACGGTCGGCGACGACCGGCTGATATCGGCCGCCGAGGGCAACGGCCCCGTCAACGCGCTCGACCTCGCGCTGCGCAAGGATCTCGGCAAGTACCAGACCTACATCAACGGCCTCGCGCTCACCGACTACCGCGTGCGTATCCTCAACGCCGGCACCGAGGCGGTGACGCGGGTTCTGATCGAGAGCGAGGACGAGAACGGCGAGCGCTGGACCACCATCGGCGTCTCGGCCAACATCATCGACGCCTCGTTCCAGGCGCTGATGGATTCGATCGTCTACAAGCTCGTGAAGTCCGGCGCGCCGGCGTGATGCGTGTGCGATGAGGGCGGGGCGGCCGCGAGTAGTACCTCGTTCCCGAGGTTCGGAATCATATCGATATCGTCAACCTCGTCCAGAGGAGCGCGCTCTTGCGCGCGTCATCGAAGGACGGCCACGGGCGAGATTGTGCCAGCATCGATCCTTCGAGACGCCGTGCTTCGCACCGCTCCTCAGGATGAGGTCCGTGGGCTGACATTACTCCTGCCCGCCCCTGATTGAATATTGGCATTGCCGCACTGCCGCGCTAAACCGGGCGCGGGAGTGGGTCCCCGGGGGCCCCGCAGAGTGCTTCGGGAAAATGCTGTTCCAATCGCAGGGTTTCATTCTGCTGTTCCTGCCGGTCGCGGTCGCCGCCTATTACGCGGCGGCGCAGTCGGCCGTGGCGCGGCAGACGGTCCTGATCATCGCCTCGCTCGTGTTCTACGGTTGGTGGGATGTCCGGTTCCTGCCGCTCCTGATCGGCCAGATCACCGCGTCATGGCTGCTGTCGCTGTGCGCATGAGCGCAGCGGCCGCATCTGGCCGCTCTATGCCGGCGTCGTTCTCAACCTCGCCTCGCTCGCGACCTTCAAGTATCTCGATTTCCTCATCGGCGTGGTCCAGTCCGTGATCGGCATCGACCTGCCGCGGGCGCACCTGCTGCTGCCGATCGGCATCAGCTTCTTCTCGTTCCAGCTGATCTCCTACCTCGTCGATCGCATGCGCAACGACGCGCCGCTCTATCCGCTGCGCCAGTTCGCGCTGTTCGTGCTGCTGTTTCCGCACCTGATCGCCGGCCCGATCGTGCGCCACAACGAGCTGGTGCCGCAGTTCGCCGAGGACCCGCGCCGCGACGGCATGTGGGCGCGCATCAGCCTCGGCCTGTTCCTGTTCACCCTGGGCTTTTCCAAGAAGGTTCTGCTCGCCGATCGCCTCGCCGAAATCGCCGATCCCCTGTTCACGCGGGCGCCGCACCGCATGCTCAATCTCGGCGAGGCGTGGACCGCGACGCTCTCGTTCACGTTTCAGCTGTTCTGCGACTTTTCCGGCTACACCGAAATGGCGATCGGCATCGCCCTGCTGTTCGGCCTGCTGCTGCCGGAGAACTTCCGGCGGCCCTATGTCTCCACCAGCGTGCGCGATTTCTGGCGGCGCTGGCACATCTCGCTGTCGAACTTCATCCGCGACTATCTCTACATTCCGCTCGGCGGCAGCCGCAACGGAATCCCGCGCTACGTCTTCGCCACCATGGGCGCCATGGGCATTTGCGGCCTGTGGCACGGCGCCGGCTGGACCTATGTGGTGTGGGGATTGTGGCACGGCCTCGGCCTCGCTGGTCTGCCATGCCTGGCAGAGCTTCAAGCGGCCGATGCCGGCGCTGGTCGGCTGGGCGATCACCATGGTGTTCGTGATGGCGGGCTGGGTGCTGTTCCGCGCCGCCGACTTCCACACCGCCGCGCTCGGTGCTCTACTCGCTGGTCGGCGGCGGCGGCTTCGCCGGCGGCATCCAGGGCGCCGGGCTCATCGCCGTCGCGGCGCTGGTCTCGGTGCTGGTGCCGTCGGCCCACGAGATCAAGAACATGCGTCCGCTGCCGTGGCCGGCCATCGCGGTGACGGCGGCGGCGCTGGCCGGCTTCTGCGTGCTCGAGGTCGGCAATGGTCCGCCGCTCAATTTCATCTATTTCCAGTTCTGAGCGCGGCGATGAAGCTGCCAGCCGTCGAGGTCGCGCCGAACCGGGCTCAGTCGAACGAGACGCGAGCCGGGCGATCGCGTCTGGCGCCGCTTCGCGCTCGCCTTTCTCGGCGTGTTCGCCGGCATCGTCGGCGTCGTCTATGCCTTCATCATCCTGGTCGATCCCTATGACAGCGGACGGTTCGGCTCGTTCGGCCTGCGCAGTGCGACCGAAGCGAGCCGGGACATTGGCGAAGGGCGGGCCTGCGGTCCGGCGCGTTCCGATGCGGCCGGTTTCGGCAATACCGACGAGTCCCAGCGCACCGCCAATGTCGGCCTCGGCCGCTCGGCGCGTTTCAATGCGGCGATCTTCGGCAATTCCCATGGCCAGCTGCTCAGCCCGCAGCGGCTGTCGCGGGCGACCGGCCTCGATTTCGTCCAGCTCACCGTGCCCGGCGCCAACGTGCGCGAGCAGATCGCGATGATGCATTGGTTCGTCCGCCATCATCCCGAGCCCGGCGCGCTGGTCCTCGCGCTCGACGAGCGGTGGTGCGTCACCGACCCCGCCTTGCCGCTGCGTTCGCCGTTTCCGTTCTGGCTCTACGGCGACAGCAATCTCGCCTACCTCGCCAATGCCCTGAGCACGCGCACGCTGCGCGACGGCTTCCGCCGCCTCGCAGCCGCGTCCGGACCGCCGGTCTCCGGCGATCCCGCCGGCTATTCCGACTACGAGACGGGCAAGGTGTGGAGCTTCAAGCCCGGCGAGCCGGCATCGGCGGAGGGGTTTCCGGCGCGGGACGAGCGGCCGTATCGGCGCGAGCCCGATTTTCCCGGATTGATCCTGCTCGACGCGATGCTCGGCGAGATCCCCGCCGACACGCCGGTGGTGATCGTGCTGCCGCCGCAGTTCTACACGGTGCTGCCGCCGTCCGGCACCGGAGCCGCTCGGTTTCGCGACTATTGCAAGTGGCAGATCGCGCTGCGCGCCGCGCGCGGCGCCGGCAGCGCCTTCCTCGACTTCCTGGTCGATTCCGAGATCGCCCGGACGCCTGAAAACTTCATGGACGAGGAGCATTATCGCACCAATATCGCGCAGATCATCGAGGCCGAGATCGCCGCCGCGCTGAACGGGCGCCGGCCGGCCGAAGGTGCGGCCCAAGGTGCGGTCCATGACTGAAGCCAAGCCGGTGGATCCGCGGGCGTGGCGTCGCTTCGCGCTGCTGTTCGTCGCGCTGTTCGCCGGCGGCGTCGGATCGATCTATCTGGCGCTGCTGGTCATCGATCCCTACGACACCGGGCGCTTTCCCACCTTCATGAGGCCGGGTGTCGTCGATTCCGGCCAACGCACCTCCAATGCGAGCCATGGCCGCGATCCCCGCTTCGATGCCGCGGTGATCGGCAATTCCCGCGGCCAGATGCTCGATCCCGCCAAGCTCTCCGCGCTGACCGGCCTGAGCTTCGTCCAGCTCACCACGCCGGCCTCGGGGCCGCGCGAGCAGATGACGATGCTGCGCTATTTCATGGCCCATCACCGCAAGATCGATGCTCTCGTCCTCAACGTCGACGAGCGCTGGTGCACCCATGACCCGTCGCTGCCGATCATCCTGCCGTTTCCGTTCTGGCTCTATCGCGGCGACCTCGAATATCTGTCCAACCTCCTGAGCACGCGCGCCCTGACGTTCGGCGCGCGACGCCTCGAGATCCAGTTGGGCCGGGTCGAGCCGGACGATGCGCGCGGCTACCAGGATTACGAGACCGGGCACTACCGCAATTTCCATCCGCGCGCGCATCCGCGGCCGGACAAGCCCGTGGTCGCTCCGCTCGACCGGCCGTTTCCGGCCTTCGCTGTCCTCGATCCCGTGCTGGCGGAACTGTCGCCGCAGACCAAGGTGGTGTTCCTGATGTCGCCGGTCTACCAGGACTGGCTCGACGAGCTCGATCCCCAGATGGAAGCCGACCTTCCCGGCTGCAAGGCGCAGTTCGCACGCCGCGCCGCCGCCCGGCCGCGCACCGCCTTCCTCGATTACCTCGTCGAGGGGCCGATCAGCCATGACGCCGAAAGCTTCATGGATACCCAGCATTTTCGCCTCAACGTGGCGCGCATCCTGGAGGCGCGCATCGCCGAGGAGCTGAACCAGGAGCCTTGAGGTCGCAACGCCGGATTCGCATCGAAAGGCTTGGCACCGCAAGGCTTGGCACCGAAACTTTGACTCCGCAGCGCATTCGTTCCCATACTTGCGCCCCGTGAATGCCGCCGGTGCCGTTTTCCGATGACGACGCGATATTTCGGCGCTCCGATCAAGCGCAACGAGGATCCGCGGCTGCTGCGCGGGCGGGCGCTGTTCGTCGACGATGTCGCGCTGCCGAATATGCTCCATGTGGCGTTCCTGCGCAGCGCGGTCGCCCATGGGCGCATCCGCGCGATCGACGCCGCCGCCGCGCGCAAGCGGGCGGGTGTCGTCGCCGTCTACGCCGCCGGCGATCTCGGCGCCTATTGGAAGCCCGGCCCGCTGCTGGTGCCGCCGCCGCCGATCGCCGGCATCACCTTCAATTTGCGCACCCAGGTGCCGCTCGCCAAGGACAAGGTCCGCCATGTCGGCGAGCCCGTGGCGATGGTGGTGGCGCACAGCCGCCATCTCGCCGAGGACGCGCTCGCCGACATCGTCGTCGACATCGATCCCTTGCCGGCGGTGATCGACCTCGAAACGGCGCTGGTGGCGGGCTCGCCTCTGGTCCATGACGACCTCGGCAGCAACGTCGCGGCCCATGTGCGCCAGACCAAGGGCAATTACGCAACCGCGGCAGGGCAGGCGGCCCACGTGATCGCGCGGCGCTTGCGCTACGACCGCGGCGCCTCGAATCCGATCGAGACCCGCGGCATCGTCGCCAATTGGGATGCCCGCGCCGACCAGCTCACGGTGTGGGACACCACCCAGGCGCCGGTGTTCCTGCGCGGCGGCCTTGCTTCCATGCTGGGCCTGAACGAGCGCCAGGTGCGGGTGATCGCGCCGTTCGTGGGCGGCGGCTTCGGCCCCAAGATCATGCTGTTCTATCCGGAGGAGGTGCTGCTGCCGTGGGCGGCAATGGCGCTCGGACGCCCGATCAAATGGATCGAGGACCGCCGCGAGCACTTCTTCGCCACCACCCATGAGCGCGGCCAGATTCACGATGCCGAGATCGCGCTCGACCGCGGCGGCCGCATCATCGGCGTCAAGGACGTGTTCCTCCACGACACCGGCGCCTACGATCCCTACGGACTCACGGTGCCGATCAACAGCCAATGCACGTTGCTCGGGCCCTATGTGGTGCCCCACTACGACAGCACCTTCACGGCGGTGTTCACCAACAAGCCGACCGTCACGCCCTATCGCGGCGCCGGCCGCCAGCACGGCGTGTTCGTGATCGAGCGGCTGCTCGACCTCGCCGCGCGCGATCTCGGCCTCGACCGCGCCGAGATCCGCCGCCGCAATTTCATTCCGCCCGACGCGTTCCCCTACGACAACGAGATCATCTACCAGGACTTCGCCCGGCTCTCCTACGACAGCGGCGATTACGCCCCGATCCTGGAGCGCGCCCTGGAACTCGTGGGCTATGACGACTTCCTCAGGGACGAGCAGCCGCGGCTCGCGGCGCAGGGCCGCCGCGCCGGCATCGGCATCGCCTGCTATGTGGAGGGCACCGGCATCGGCCCCTATGAGGGCGCCAAGGTGCAGGTGCAGGCGAGCGGCAAGGTCAGCGTCGCCACCGGCATCGGCACCCAGGGGCAGGGGCACTTCACGAGCCTCGCCCAGATCGCGGCCGACCAGGTCGGCGTCGACGTTCGCGATGTCGATGTCGTCACCGGCGATACCGATCAGTTCTACTGGGGCGCCGGCACCTTCGCGAGCCGCGGCGCGGTGGTGGCGGGGACCGCCGTTTACGAGGCCGGCCGGGCGGTACGCGAGAAGATCCTGCGGCTCGCCGCGGAGCACTTCGAATGCGCCGAGGAGGACCTCGAGATTGCCGACGGCGCGGTGTCCATCGTCGGCGTCCCCGGCAAGACGGTGCGCCTCGGCGAACTCGCCATCAAGGCCAATCCGATGCGCGGCGCGGTGCGTCCCGGCGCCGAGCCCGGCCTCGAGTTCGACCAGGTATTTCGGGCCGGCCGGCGGCGCCACGGCGAGCGGCGTCCATGCCATGATCATCGAGGTCGATGCGGAGACCATGGCGATCGAAATCCGCAAATATGTGGTGGTGCACGACTGCGGCACGGTGATCAATCCGCTCATCCTCGCCGGCCAGATCCATGGCGGGGTGGCGCAGGGCATCGGCAACGCGTTTTTCGAGAGGCTGGTGTTCGACGCCGACGGCCAGTTGCTCAACGCTTCGCTCGCCGACTATCTGCTGCCGTCGGCGACCGACGTGCCGCACGTCGATCTCGCCCACACCGTGACGAAATCCCCGCTCAATCCGCTCGGCATCAAGGGCGCCGGGGAAGCCGGCGCGATCCCGGTCGGCGCGCTGTTCGCCCAGGCGATCGAAGATGCCCTGGGCCTTCCGGCCGGCGGCGTCGAAATCCTGGAAATACCGCTGAGCCCCGCCAGGCTGTGGCAGCTGGTGACGAAGCCGCGATGATCTCGTCGCCGGTAACTGCGGAAAGACCAGCAAGGCCGTCATCGAGGCCGTGGCGACATTGGCGTATTCTATGATGTATCCGGCGCGATCGTCGAGATTTTGGCGATCGTCGTCAAATCGGAGGCCGAGTCATGGCTCGCACAATTCGCAAATCCGGAGTGAAGGAAGTTCCGCTGTCCGAGATCAAAGACGACCTGTCGCGTTATCTTCGCGAGGCTGAAACCCGGGAGATCGTCATTACGCGCCACGGCAAGCCGGCCGGGTTGCTGATCGGTTTCGAGTCGGAGGAGGACTGGTTCGCGTATCGGCTGGAAAACGATCCGCGCTTTCTGCGGCGAATCGAGCAGGCCCGCAAGAGCCTGCATGCGGGGCACGGCGTGAGGCTGGAAGATGTCGAACACGAAAGATGACCCGCAGCTGGGTGTCCTCGTCGAGCGCCGAAGGCACGTTTCGGTGGTCGACCAATGGATGGGCTGCGGATGCGGCGTCGACGTTTGCCAGCTGACGGCGGTGCGGCGGGTGGCGGCGCAGCGGATAAGATGAGCCCCGCCGCCGGTCGTGGATAGCATCAAGGGCGCCGGGGAAGCCGGACGCGATCCCGGTCGGCGCGCCTTGAACCTTAAAATCGCCCGGAAATCTTTTCTCCCGAAACGCGTCAACCCCAGGTCAGGTCGTGGTTGCGCAGCGGCAGGTCGCGGTAACGCTTGCCCGTGACCTGGAAGACGGCATCGGCGATGCCGGATTGCACCGAGGTGCCGCGGTCGTGACCCATGCCGTTGAGCCAATGCCCGGTCTTGAAGAAGGTGATGTTGATTTCCGGCGGGTCCTCGTCGATGCGCGACAGCAGGAAGGTGTCGAAGTTGTTCTCCGCAATGCGGCCGTCCGTGACGTTGCACTCCTGATGCATCGCGTCGTTATAGAACCAGACGATCTGGCCTTCGATCTGCTTGCGCACCGATAGCGGATTGACCAGGCCGAAGCCTTCTTCATGGGCGACGTCGACGCGCTCGAGACGCACTTCGCCCCGCTTGCTGATCGAGACGGTGTGGACCTGGGCGCTGATGGTGGCATGGCCGCCGGCCTCGGCGCCGCGCTCCTCGAGGGCGATGGCCCGCGCCCAGCCTTGCGGCAGCGGCTTGCCCCAGCCCGACATCTGCGCGGCGGTGTCCAGCGCCTTGATCATGTCGGCCTTGTAGGGAAGGCTGGTGCGGGAGATCAGCTCGCGGCGATAGAGATACGGGTCCTTGCCGGCCGCGTGGGCGAGCTCGTCCATGAAGCTCTCGCGATAGAATTCGTGGGCCGGCCCGCCGACCCCGCGCCGCGTGCCCACGGGAATGTGGAAGGCCTCGGTGTGGTTCGAGAAGCGGTAATTGGGCGCGTAGTAACACGAGTTCTTGTCGAAGGCGGCGTTGGCGCCGGGGGCTTTCTCGTCCATGGCGGTCCGGACTTCGAGGGCGATCGGCCAGCCGTCGGCATCCAAAGCGGCGCGCAGGCGCGCGACGCCCATCGCCCGATAGGTCGTGCTGACGAAGTCTTCCTCGCGGGTCCACAGCAGGTGGATCGGAGTGCCGCGGTTCTGGTTGGCGAGGTAGATCGCCTGCTCGGCCTGCGGACCGTTGCCGTTGCGGCCGAAGCCGCCGCCGAGGTGGCACATGTGGAGATAGACGTTCGCCTCCGGAATGCCGGTAATCTTGGCGGCCGAGAAGCGCGTCTCCTGGGGGCTCTGGTCGCCGATCCAGATGTCGACCCGGTCGTCGGTGACGAGCACCGTCGCGTTTCCAGGCTCCATGCGGGCACGGGGCAGGTAGGGCGTCGAGTAGGTCGCTTCGATGATCCGGGCGGCGCCGGAGAACACGCGGTCGCAGTCTCCGACATTGACGCGGACCTTGCCGGGCCTGTCCATGGCCGCAATCAGCGCTGCCCGCATGTTGGCCGTATTGCGCGCGGCGTTCTTGGGCGGCACGTCCCATTCGATCGGCATCATGTCGAGGGCCGTCTTGGCCTGGTACCAGCGCTCGGCGATGACGGCGACGCCGCCGCTGAAGACGCGGTCCCGGATCAAAGCCGGATCGGGGATCGGGAACGCTGTCGCGGAGATCACGCCGGGCTTCCCGCGGATGCGTTCGAAATCGTAACTCTTCACGGTGCCGCCATAGACCGGGCAGGACTTGACGGCCGCCCATTTCATGCCGGGCAGCCTGACGTCGATGCCGTAGACGGTCTTGCCGGTGACTTTGGAGGGGACATCGAGATTCTTCTGCTCGGTGCCCATCAGCGTCCATTCCGAGGGCGGCTTGATGCGGATGCGCTCGGGATGTGGATGGGGCGTCCGGGCGGCAAGCGCGGCCACCTGGCCGTATGTGACGGTGCGCCCCGTCGGGACGTGGGTGATGATGCTATTGGCCGAACTCACCTCTTCGACCGGCACGCCCCAGGCCTTGGCGGCCGCCAACAGCAGCCGCTCGCGCGCTTCCGCGCCGGCGAGCTGGAGATAATAGCGGCCGTCCCGGACGGATGCCGCCGCATTGGTCCGCATGCGCCGGTAGAGGCTGTTCGGGATGCCGGTGGACCCGGTCCGGTCGCGCCCGCCGAACTCGGGCTCGCCGCCGCCCAGGGGGTCGGTGGCGCCCTTGCCCATGACGTTGAGCGTCCATTCCGGTGCCATTTCCCGGCCGTCGCGATTGGCGGAGGCATATTGCGGCCGGACCTTGCTCCAGTCGCATTGCAGCTCCTCGCACACCATCATGGCATTGGAGGTCCACACGCCCTGGCCGAGCTCGGTCTGGGCGATGCGGATCGTCACGGTATCGTCGGGCGCGACGACGACCCAGGCGTTGACCTCGTCGACGGCGGGGTCCGTGGCCCAAGTGGCGCCCACCGGATTGGCGCCTGGTGGACTAATTTCCTGGGCCGCAGCGCGCTGCGGCATCCAGAAGCCGACGACGAGCGCGCCGGTCGCGGCAGCGGCGGTGGACAGAACATCGCGGCGAGACAGGCCCGGCTTACGCAGATCGCTGTTGCTCATCATAAGTTCCTCCCGCCCGCCGGCATCCTGGAGGCGGCCAGTCGGATCGCCTTGCGGACGCGGTGGTAGCTGCTGCAACGGCACGCATTGGTGATTTCGGCGTCGATCTCCGCATCGGTCGGATTCGGGCGTTTGTCGAGCAGCGCCGCGACGCTCATGATCATGCCGGACTGGCAATAGCCGCATTGCGGTACATCGAGATCGATCCAGGCGAGTTGCACGGGATGCGTCCCGTCCGGCGACAGGCCTTCGATGGTGGTCACCGCCTTGCCGACCGCGGCCGAGACCGGAACGCTGCAGGAGCGCACCGGCCGGCCGTCGATGTGCAGCGTGCAGGCCCCGCATTGAGCAATGCCGCAGCTGAATTTGGTGCCGGTGAGCCCGAGGTGATCGCGGATCACCCAGAGCAGCGGCGTTTCGGGCGCGACGTCGACCGAATGCCCGACTCCATTCACCGTAAGGTCCATGGCCATAGCGTTTCCTCGCTAATCGACTTGCCTCGAGGGTGCATCTGCGCGGCGATCGACGGCGGCGGGCATAACCCTGGTCCCGTCCGAGCCATGCACATGACCATCGCTTTCAATCGAGCTCCTTCGATGGAGCCTTCGCTTTTATCTCTAACAGAACAGGTGGTCCATCTCCACGGGTCAAGGATGTTTCGTAGCCCGCACAGAGACAAAACGCGCTTTTCACGCGTTTTGTCTCTGTGCGTCGGGCACCCTGCCGCGTGGCGAGATCGCGGACTTCGGCGTCACGCCCGATCGTGAACGAGCGAATGGCGCGCTGTCATATCGCAGGCGACGATACCTTATCGGGGCGCAGCGCTGCCCGATGAGGATGGGCCGTTCCCACGCAGTCCCGGCAGCGATCGGCTGCCCGCCGGCAGCTCAGGGGATGATCGATGCGACGACGCGAATTCATCGCGGGGCTCGGCAGCACCGCAGCCATCCGGCCGCTGGCGGCAAGGGCGCAGCAGCCCGAGCGGGCGAGGCGGATCGGCATCCTGTGGCCGTACGCGGAAGCCGACCCGGACAGCCAATCCCGAATTGGGTCGCTCCGCCAGGCGCTGCAGGACCTGGGCTGGACCGAAGGCCGCAATCTGCGGTTCGACACGCGCTGGGGAGCGAGCGCGGAAGACCGCGACCGCATTCGCAGATACGCGGCGGAATTGTTGGCGCTCGCGCCGGACGTGATCGTGGCCGGTTCCGGCGGGATCGCGATCGAATTGAAACAGACGAGCCGCACCGTACCGATCGTGTTCCCGACCGCCAACGACCCGGTCGGCACCGGCCTGGTCGAAAGCCTGGCGCGGCCGGGCGGCAACGCGACCGGATTTTCCGGGTTCGAATCCGCGCGGACCGACAAATTTCTGGAACTGCTCAAAGAGATTGCGCCCGGCGTGACGCGAGTGGCCATCATCCGCAATCCCACCAGAGGCGGCGGAACCGCGAGTTTCAGCACAATCCAGGCCGCGGCGGCGCCGCTCGGCATGGAGGTGAGCGCGGTCGATTTGCGCGACGTCGATGCCATCGAGCGCGGCGTCGCCGCCTTCGCGGGCGCGCCCAATGGCGGGCTGGTGGTGCCGCCGGCCGCATTGGCGACGACTCATCGTGACGTGATGATCAGGCTTGCGGCGCGTTACCGGTTGCCCGCGGTATACCCGCTGCGCGTGTTCGTCACCGACGGTGGCCTCGTGTCCTATGGGCCTGACACGACCGACCTCTACCCGCGGGTGGCCGTCTATGTCGACCGCATCCTCAAGGGCGGCAATCCGGGCGACCTGCCGGTGCAGTTTCCGACCAGGTATGAACTGGCGATCAACCTCAAGACCGCCGCGGCACTCGGCCTCGATGTGCCGGAACGGCTGTTGGCGACCGCCGACGAACTGATCAGATAGCGCTGTCCCGACACGGTCGCAGTGATTGCGTCTTTCCCCGATCTCAAATCTGCATTCTCTTGCTCACGAAAAACGAGGAAGTTCGACGGACGCGTCGATGGCGTTGAGCTCACGCTCGACAAATTGCAGCCGATTACTGCGCATGGATGCGGTTCGGATCGAACGGTGTCAGGGGATAGCCACGCGCCTTCTTGTTCTCATCGGCGATCGCGCGAAACCTGAGCACCGTGTCGTCAATCCATTTTGGTGGAGTGAGCTGGCGTCCGATGAAGGCGAACGCATCGAGCGAGCGCGGCACCAGCGAGGCGCCGACATGGTCCGCGCCCTTGACCAAGCGATATTCATGGCTGATGCCGGCGTCGAACAGCACGCGATGAACGAACTCCGTGCCCTGGTCGATATAAAACAAGTCCTGATCGCCGACCTCGAGATAGATGCCGAGACCCAACAGGCGCGAAGGGTCCCTCTTGATGATGGTAGCGGGATTGTTGGCGGCCCAATAGTCCTTGTCGATCGGATCACCGTAAATTCGTATGAGAAGAATGCGATCCTGGAGGCCGGCGCCGTCGGGCCGACCGATTTTGTCGCGCAGCGTGATGTCATCATACGCCAGCGCGGGCTCGATGGCCGGTTCCTGGCTGGCCACCGCCTGGAAGACTTCCGGATACTTCACCGCCATGCGCAGCGAACCCATGCCGCCCATCGAGATGCCTGTGATGAATGTGCCCTCGCGACCCTGTACCACGTTGAAGTTCTTGCGCATGTAGGGCAGTAAATCCTTCATCACGAAGTCTTCCCACTTCTGCGAACCGTCCCTGAAATTCATGTAGAATGCGCGGCCGGCAGACGGCATGACCGACACAATCGGCGCGACCAAGCCGTTTTCGATCGCCTGGTCGAGCAGCCCGCCCATGCCCCCGCCCACCGACAGAGCTCGGAAATTTCCCATGTCTTTGTTCGAGCCGCCGCCGGTGTGAAGTTGAATGAGGAGCGGATAGCGCTCCGCGCGGTTCGCGTCATAATTCTTGGGCAGGTAATAGGTGATCGGTACCGGGCCTGGGACGTTGGTGCTTGGCACGGTCGTCTCGATAAGCGTGCCGTTCATGGCGCGCCCGGCTGTCGTGGGTGTTTGTGCCCCGGCCGTAGCAGCCATGAGAACCACTGCACCCACGAGAGTGGCGACGGTCGCGTGCGCTTTCACGACATTCACCTCCTGTTTCGCTACGAAGATTGGTACTGCGAGCAAGTGCAGGTACATCGGCGAGAAGACCGGGCCGCTGACGCCTGCCGCTGCGTGCAGCCGGCCGATGCCCTTATCCGCGGGAGACGCGCTACGTTGGCGCCGCGGACGGCAACCTCGCAGATGCACCCAATTATGCCCGCGTGGCCCCGAAATAGCGCGATAAGTTGTATCACCGTCGGGTTCCCACAGCCAGCGCTTGCGATGACCGCAGCGGATCACAACCCGCCCCTCTCTCCAGCGCCAAGATGTCTTCGTTCGCCGGGTGCGGACACGGTCCGCGAGAGGAGTGCGTTGGTCGGGCCAGTCCATTGTGCTTTGGGGTCTCGCGCAACGGCCGGCCGGTCGCGACCACGCCGTCGGCGGCGATGAATTCGCCGGTTCATGGACGCGGACGCAAGACGTTTCTCGCCTTGGTGGCGTCTGACTGCGGGTTTATCGTCCGCAGGGGGCCTGAACCACTCCTGGAGACGTGATCATGCCGACGCATTTCGACCATCTGACGATCGTGGTGCGCGACATCGACCGTGCCAAGGCGTTCTTCGCGCTCCTGGGATTCAAGCGAGGCGATTTCCGTCGTCATCGCCGGAGAGCCGTTCGCCAGCTACATGGGCGTTCCCGGCATCGAGGCCGACCATGTCACGCTGGTGCTGGAGAACGTATCGCCGCGAACGGAAATCCAGCTCCTGCGCTACCGTCATCCCGATCCGCTGCTCGATCCGCACATCCGCGACCTGCACAGGCTCGGCATGAACCACGTCTGCTTTGCGGTCGACGACATCGAGGCCGAGGTCGCGAAGTTCCGGGCCGGCGGGTTTGCGACGCGCAACGAGATCATGGATTTCCATTCCCGCAAGCTGGTGTTCCTGGACGGCCCCGAAGGCGTCACCGTCGAACTCTCGCAGTGGCACTGAAGCGCGGGCATGGCTACAGCGCGGCCATGGCGACAGGGCGGCTGCCGGCGGGCCCGCCCGCCCGCCCCGCCGTTACCTCGTCGCGCCGAGCCGCTGCGCGAACAGGGCGATGGTCTTGGCGTAGACGCGCGCCTTGTTCCATTCCAGCAGGACGTCGAAATTCGCGGTGCCTTCGTCCCACGGCTCGCCGCGGCGCCAGCCCTTGCTCTTGAGATAGTTCGCCGTGGAGGCCAGGGCATCGGGGGCGCTGTGAATGAGGTCGCGCTTGCCGTTGCCGTCGAAATCGACCGCGAACTGCACATAGGACGACGGCAGGAACTGGGTCTGCCCGATCTCGCCGGCCCAGTCGCCGCGCAGTTCGCCCGGCGCCATGTCGCCGTGCTCGACGATGCGGAGCACGTCGAGCAGCTCGGCGCGAAACTTGTCGGTGCGCCGGCAATCGTGGGCGAGCGTCGCGACCGAGCGGATGATCGAGAACTTGCCCTGGTTGACCCCGAAGTCGGTCTCCAGTCCCCAGATTGCGGTGAGCACCGGGCCGGGAACGCCGAACTGCCGTTCGATGCGCGCAAACACCCCCGCATATTGCGCCAGCATCGCCGGGCCTTTGCGCAGGCGGTCGGGCGAGATCATGCGCCCGGAAAACTGCTCGAAGGTCTGGGTGAAGACCCGCTGGCTGTGGTCGCGGGTGATGACGACAGGGTCGGGCAATATCCCATCCAGGGCCGATGAAATCGACCGTTGCGAAATGCCCTGGCTTGCCGCCTCGCGCTTGAAGTCCGCCAGCCACGCGTTGAAGTCGCCGCCGCAGGGAGCGGCGTGCGCCGGGCTGCAGACGGTGATGCAGGTCACCGCGAATGCGGTCACCGCGAGCGCGATCGAGGAACACCGGGTTCGAATGGCTTGCATGATTGGCCCTGCGATCAAGTCTCCGGCTCCGCCGCGCAAACGCATCAGGTCTGCCGGGGTCGTGTTCGGTGTCAGGTTCGATGTCCAACCGTGGCTTTGGGAGCGGCAGTCTAGCAGGACTCCGCGCTCCAGTCCGCGCCTTTCATGGAGCACACGGTCCGCGGAGCAGGACGGTTGCTCGCCCCTCGCGCCTGAAGCGCTCGCAGGGGCCGTTCGGATGCATGCAAAGCACGTTCCGATCCGGCGGACCATCATGCTTTCCTGGCGGCACCGTCCTTCGGCTTTCCTTTTGCCGATCCCGTGGGCTCTCGCTCGCGCTCTCCCTTGGCCTTCGCCAGCAGGTCGTAGTCCTGCTGCGTGCGGCCGGCATAGGCCATTGCGAACGACGCCAGCGCATCGTCGAGGGTGGCACTCTTTCCCA
Source organism: uncultured Alphaproteobacteria bacterium (assembly GCA_963795865.1). Taxonomy (GTDB): domain Bacteria; phylum Pseudomonadota; class Alphaproteobacteria; order Rhizobiales; family Xanthobacteraceae; genus JAJPKK01. The sequence goes on along the minus strand of CAWCJX010000044.1, from coordinate 74,014 downwards.
TGTAGCCCGCGATCAGGGCTGGATCGGCCGAGCGGGCATGGGCGCGGGCAAGGGTGCGTCCGCACAGGCGGGCGTAATCGACCAGCGCCTTCTCCTCGACGAACTCGCCGATCGACCCGAGCAGCCGGTTCTTGAGCTGGCGCACGTAGAAATGCCGGCCGGATACCTCATCTTCCGTCCAGCCGAGGAAGATGTCGCTCGCCGCCTGCATGGTCCGCTGTCCCTCGACGACGCGCCGTCCGGGGTGGCCGTCGAATTTCGGTCCGAGGCATTCGAGCACCGATCGCTGCGCTTCCTTGAACTGCAGGAACAGCGGCGAGCCGTCGCCGCTGGTGAACAGGCTGACGGCGCAGAAGGTGCCGACGCTTCCGACCCCGACGGCCTTGAAGGCCGTGTCCCGGAGCGTGTAGCGATCGAGCAGACATTTCCGCTCCGGCGGCAGGCGCTTGCGGTAGGAAACGAACACCTCCTTCGGGTTGACGCGCTTGCGCGGGTCGCCCTTCTTGCCGAAATGATAGATCGTCGGTCGCTTGTCGGCGATCTTGTCGCCCTTGACCAGATGCGGAAAGTTGTCGTCCTGGTCGACCGTTTTTCCCGCCCGGGCGATGATGGACTGCAGCCGGCGCTCGAGCATGGGATTGTCGATCTCTTTGACTTCGCGTGCCAGTTCCATCCGGCTGTGCCAGATTTCCAGCGGCGACAGCTTTGCCAGCATGCGCATGTGCATGCGGTAGGCCTGGACGGCGGTCTGCGCGGCATCGCGGGCTCGTTTGTTCGAATACCCGGCGGCCAGCGCCGCCACCGCGACGCTGGCCGCCAGCCGCTTGAGATCGACCGTGAAGTCGACGCCCGGCAGCGTCTCGTCGAAATCATTGATGTCGAACAGAATGATTTCCTCCGGCGTGGCGAAGGCGCCGAAATTCATGAGATGGCAGTCGCCGCCGGCCTGAACGGCGATCCCAGCGCCGGGTTCGTGCGCGAGATCCCGCGCCATCAGCGCTGCGGCGCCGCGCAGGAAGGTGAACGGGCTGACGAGCATCCGCCTGTAGCGTTCCGGTATCAGCTCCGGCACCCGGGTGCGGTCGGCCTGCGCCAGGATCGCCACCGGGTCGCGCTTGGCGGGCCGCAGGTCGGCGTGCTTTTCGCGCGGGTTCCGGCGCCGTAAACGGATGCCCTGCTCGTAGCGCGCGGCAAAAGTGCCCGAAGCTGGGTTTGTCATGGCAAAGTGTCCTCCCGGGCGAATGGTGCGCCGAAATGGCGTGCGCTCCCAGGCGCGGATCATGCAAGCTCGACTGGCCGAGTTTGCGGCAGTGCCGCCATCATAGTCGTAACGGCACCCGGTACAACTTTCCGGCGCTTTGCTCGGGCGGCGAACTCCGGCTTCGAGGCAGCCCAGCAGACCGTCGCGGTCGCCGGCGATGTCTCCTTGCTCGTGGAGATCGAGCGCTTTGCGCAGGATCCGACGGTCTGGAATTGGCCGGTATCGCCTCCGTAAGCGTTTCGTCGAATGCAATCGTCGCGGAATGCGTTTGGCGGCGGCCGGCCCCTGCGCTAACATCCGCACCAACGACCATCCAATGGGAGGACCTCATGAACAAATGGATCGCTCCGGCCATCATCGTGGCGGCCGGCATGGTGGCGGCGGCGGCGTGGTCGCAGACGCCGCCGGCCAACAACGTGGTTCAATATTTCACCACGCCGCTGGAGAACGACGGGTCGCGCATCGTGCGGCTGCAAAGCGTGAATATCCCGCCCAAGGGCGGCACCGCGTTCCACCGCCATCCCGGCGATCAATGGGCCGCCGTGCAGGAAGGCGAAATCACCTTCACGGTCAGGGGCCAGCCGCCGCGCCTGCTCAAGGTCGGCGACAGCGTCTACATCCCGCGCGGCACCATTCACCGCAATCAGAACCTCACCGACAAGCCGGCCCGCTCGGTCGAACTCGTGATCCTCGACAAGGACAAGCCGGCCCTGGAGAATGTCGCCGAATCGAATTGAACCCGACACTCATCGCGGGATCGGGTCACACGCAAGCGTCATGGCCGGGCTCTGTCCCGGCCATCTCGATTCTGGAGGCATCAAGTGATCGAATTTGCCGGCGCCGTGGTTACCTCTCCGACCCAGGAACACTCCCTCGCGGCGGCGTGAGATAGTGCAGGTCGGGCCGCGGATATGTTCGGATGGCAAGTCCGGGCGTGCGCGACGCGCGCCCGGATCGCTCGCGCTCAGCGCGGCGGGTGGAGCGGTCCACCGCCGCGCCGCGCAGGTACACGGCTGAGATTTTCCGCGTGTTGGTGATGTCGGCAAGCGGGTTGGCGTCGAGCACGATGAAGTCGGCGCTCTTGCCGGGCTCCAGCGTGCCGCCGTCGGCCTTGCGCAGGAACGCGGCGGCGTTCCTCGTCGACGCCACGATGACCTGCATCGGGGTCATGCCGGCGGCCACCATGTCCGCCATCTCGACGTGCGGCGCCCACGGCGTGTTGCCGTCGGTGCCGAGCACGATGCGCACGCCGGCGGCATTCAGCCTGCGCGGTGTTGCGCGCCTGAATCCCGTAGAAGTCCTGGGCCTTGGGCCGGTCGGTGTTTCCTCCTCGACCTTGGCCATTTCCGCGGCCGGAAGGCTCGCCCTCAACCACGCGACATCGGTCTTCACGCCGCGGTCAGGCAAGTTCGGATTGACCACGAGGTTCGGGTGCTTTCGCACCAGGTCCATGAACTCGTCATCGATGTCGCGGTCGCGAACGCTGTGCGCGAAGGCGTCGATGCCGGCGCGCAACACGCCTTTTGCGTCCTCGAGCGTGAAGATGTGCGCGGTGGCGCGCAGCCCGTTCTTGTGCGCCTCGTCGATGATCGCGCCGTACAGCGCGGGCGTCAGCTTCGGGAACTTGCCGTCGCGGTCGTCGACCCAGATCTTGATGATGTCGACCTTCTTGGCGGCAAGCTCCTGCACCGCCTTGCGGCCCTCCTCCTCGGTGCTGATCCAGTAAGGACCCATGCCGCGTCCAGGCTCGGGCCGCGTGATCCCGCGCCAAGCCGTAAACAACTCGGCCTGACCAGGTATGATCTGGTGCTGCATCTGCAGCTCCGCGTCGGTTTCGGCGGTGCCCATGCTCTGGGTGGCGCTGATGCCGTAATAGGCACGCCGGGTCAGGTCCGCCGTCAGCCCTTCGCGCGTCTGGCTGAGATGGGTATGGGTGTCGATGAGCATCGGCATCACGGTCTTGCCGGCGAGGTTGACGCGCGTGGCCCCGGCGGGCACGCGGACATCGGCAGCGGCGCCGGCCTGGATGATCCGCGAGCCGTCCACGATCAGCGTGCCGTTTTCGATCATGCGGCCGTCGCCGATGATGAGCCGCGCACCTTCGAACGCGGTGGCGGTGCTTGCCGGCGCCTGAGCGCGCGCCGGAACGGCCAATCCACCAAACGCGGCAAAGCCGAGCGTTGCCACCAAAGCGAACACATTTACTCCGCGCACTCCGCGCATCGGACCCTCCTCAGCGAAACTGGATGACCGCACGTAGCTCTTGCCACGGGCAAGGGGATGATACCGCACCAGAGCGCTGCCGATTTCAAGGGCAAACTGAGTCGCCGCCATGCGGGTCGGCTCCGGCAACGCGTCTGCGAAAGCGGCCTGTTGCGGCGCACAAATCCTTGCCCGAAGGCACATCGCAGCAGGGGTACGGGAGCACCTCTCCCCGCGCGCGGGGAGAGGTAAGGTCCACCTCGTCTCACGATGTGTGAATCCGATAGCCCAAGGCGGGGGGCGGAGATGGCAATGGCGCCGACCCGGCGCGATGTACTTTGCATGGGGTTGTTTTCGCGAAAATGAAAAATGTCCCCCTCTCGGTCCCTCCCGATCGAGGAGGGAGCCTTGGCGAGACCTGATTTCGTGACGCCATGTGTCAGGTTAAATCCCGCTCGCGCCTGATGAAATCGCCCGAGCCCCGATGCGACGGGGGACGCTATGCGGATCGCCGGTGAGCGGCGGTGCTGGTGTCTCGAACGTGACGGTGTTAACAGCGTAAGTCCCGCTTCTTACGGTGAGATATGGAGGTCGCGATGACGAGAATGTCGCAGTTGAAGTTGTTCACCTGTCTCCTCCTTTGCGCGGGCGCCAGCCCGGGCCTTGCCCAGAACCCCCCGCCGGCCGATCACCCCTCGGTCACCGTCAGGGGAGTGACCTACACGCCGCGTTCGGTCCTGGCGCGCAACATGGGCAGCGAGGCGGACCGGGTGACGCAGTTCCCGCCGCACAAGGTCATCGGCAACATCTATTATGTCGGCACCACGACGCTCAGTTCCTTCCTGGTGGTGACGCCGCAGGGCAATATCCTGATCGACAGCACCTATGAGCGCAACGTGCCGACCATCGAGAAGTCGGTCGCCCAACTCGGGTTCAAGTTCTCCGACATCAAGATCCTGCTCGGAAACCATGCCCACGGCGATCACCAGGAAGGCGACGCCCTGGTCAAGCAGATGAGCGGGGCACAGGTGATGGTGATGGCCGAGGACGTGCCGGCGCTGAAGGAGCTCAAGCCCGGCGGCAAGGAGCATCCGATCGACCGCATGCTGCACGACGGGGAACAGGTCACCCTGGGCGGCACGACGCTGGTCGCGCATCTGACGCCGGGCCACACCCGCGGCTGCACGACCTGGACCACGACGGCGCAGGAGGGCGGAAAGACCTACAACGTGATGTTCGGATGCAGCTTGCGCCCGCCGGCGGTGGTGACGCCGGCGGTGGCCGACGAGTTCACCCGTTCCTTCAAGACCGTGCGCGCGCTTCCCTGCGACGTGCAGCTCGGAGACCACGGCGCCCAGTACAACATGCGGGAGAAATTCGCCAAGCTCAAAGACGGCGCGCCGAATCCCTTCATCGACCCCGCGAGTTGCACGCTCGAGGCGGACGTCGAGGAGGCCATGTTTCACGCCCTGCTGGCGGAGCAGCAGGCCGCCCGTCCATAGAGACGTGAGTGTTGCGAGATAGCGTGAGTGTTGCGCTCGGGCCGCGTCGATCGCACCGACGATGCATTCCGCGCGCGCGATGCTGACGGGAGCGGCTCCATGAGCTCGCTGATCGCGCTCACCGGCGCAACCGGCTTCATCGGGCAATACCTGCTGGGGGATTTGCCCCGCCGCGGCCATCGCGTTCGCGTGCTGCTGCGCCGGCCGAGCGACCTGCCGGTGCAAGGCTCCAGCGCCGTGATCGGCGATCTGTCGCGGCCGCAGAACATGGGTGCCGCCCTGGAGGGCGTCGACGCGATCATCCATACCGCCGGGCTGCCCGACGCGATGTCGGGCTTTCCGGAGGACGACTATCGCATTCTCAATACCGAGGCCACCATCGGCCTCGCCCAGGCAGCGCGCCGCGCCGGCGTAAAGCGCTTCGTCTTTCTGTCTTCGATCCGCGCCCAGTGCGGGCCCACGGCCGATCAGGTGCTGACGGAGGATTTCGAGGCGCGGCCGACCGATGCGTATGGAAAATCCAAGTTGGCTGCGGAGCAGGGATTGGCGCAGATCGATGTCGACTGGGTCGCGCTGCGCCTGGTCCTGACTTACGGCCCCGGCGTCAAGGGCAACATGGCGCAGCTGATGCGGCTGGCGCGGTCTCCCTATCCATTGCCGCTCGGCGGGCTCAGGGCCCGGCGGTCGCTCCTCTCGCTCGACAATCTGGCCGGGGCCATCCATGCCCTGCTCGCCATCCATGAGCCGCTGCGCCGACCGCTGATCGTCGCCGATCCCGCACCTTTGAGCGTGCCGGAAATGATCGCGGCGATGCGTCGTGGCCTGGGGCGAAGCCCCCGGCTCATCCCCGTTCCGGCGGCTGCGCTGCGCGCCTACCTGTCGCTGGCCGGAAAGCCGGAATTGTCGGAGCGGCTGACGGGTTCGCTCGTGGCCGACCCCTCGGCCCTGACGCGCCTCGGCTGGCGGCCGTCGACCGAAACGGCGGCGGGGTTGGCGGATCTCATGCGGGCATGAACCCTTGCGGAGTTCCCGGGCAAGAGCCCTACACCCCGCGCACCTTCGGCATGTGGATGAACTCCCACGGCGACGGCATCGGGCCGACCGGTACTTCGATCAGGGTCGGGCCGTCGCGGCGGGCAAAGCCGCGCCGCAACGCCGCGCGCAAGGCCGCGGGATCGGCGGCGCGCTCGGCGCTGGCGCCGAAGCTTTCGGCGAAGCGGACGAAATCGGGATTGGCGAGGTCGCAGGCGATCAGGCGGTTGCCGTAGTGGTCCGCCTGGGTGCGGCGCACATTGCCGAACGCCCCGTCGGCGAACACCACCGTCACCAGCGGGATGCGGTGGCGCATCGCGGTGGCAAGCTCGTTTGCGGTGAACATGAAGCCGCCGTCGCCGCTGATGGCGACCACCGGCACGTCGGGGCGCGCGTGCTGGGCGCCGAGCGCGGTGGCGAAGCCCCAGCCGAGATTGTCCTGATAGCCCGGCGACAGGAACGTGCGGGGCTTGTAGACGGGAAAGGCGAGGCGGGCGACGAAGCCCATCTGGGTGACTTCGTCGACGAAGATGCCGTCGTCCGGCAATTCGGCGCGGATCGCGTCGAGGAAGGCGCGCTGCGGCGCGAGCTTGGCGAGCTTGCGGTCCCAGCGCGCATGCCGCTCCTGCATCTCCGCGATGCGTGACGGCCGTTTCGCGTTGCGGGTCGCCACCGCATCGATCAGCCGCCGCAGCACCGGCGCGGCGTCGCCGATCAGCGCCGCTGCCGGCTGGTGAAGCCGCGCCGGCTCCTCGGGATCGGAATCGACGCGGATGACCGCGACGTCGTCGTCGATGCCCCACTGGCGGTGCTGGATCAGCAGCCGCGTGCCGACCGCCAGCACCACGTCGGCCTCCGCCCAGAGGTCGCGGCCGAGCGGCAGGGTGACGCTCAGGGGATCGCGGCTGTCGAGCACGCCGCGGCCGCGCCGATAGCCGAGCACCGGCGCCTGCAGCATGTGCGCGAGCGCGGTCACCTCGGCGGCGGCCCCCTGCGCGCCGCCGCCGCAGATGATCAGGGGACGCTTGGCGGCGCCCAGCGCCGCGGCGGCGGCGGCGATGGCGTCTTCGTCGATGGCGGGTTCCTCCGCCGGCAGCGGCGCCTGCAGCGGCGCCGGCCCGGAGCGGCCCCATACGTCGATGGCGCATTCGAGCACCGCCGGGCCGCGCCGCCGCGATGCCATCGCCGCCATCGCCCGGGCCACCAGCGCGGAGGCGTCGTGCGGACCCCGGATGCGCGCGGAAAAATCGACCAGACGGCTGATGATGCCGGCCTGGTCGCGGATTTCGTGCAACTGGCCGAGGCCGCGCCCGATGTCGGCATCCGGGATCTGCCCGATCAGGCCGAGCACCGGCGCATTCATGGCATAGGCGGTGAGCAGGGCGGCCCCGGTATTGAGCAGGCCGGGCCCCGGCACCACGGCATAGGCTTGCGGCCTTGCGGTGGCGAGCGCGGCGCCCAACGCCATGTAGGCGGTGCCCTGCTCATGGCGGGGATGGACCACCTTGATGCGGTCGGACGCCTGGAACAGCGCGTCGAACAGGTGATCGTTGTGGACGCCCGGCAGGGCGTAGAGCGTATCGATCCCGTGGGCGGCGAGCGAAGCCACCGTGGCCTCGCGCCGTCGTCATCGCCTGCGTCATTGCGCCGTGCACTCCGTTGCCGGACGCGGCGACTTGTGCAGATCGGCGCCGGGCTGTCGAGGGCTGTCGAGGGTGTTCCCATTGCCGGCCGCGTCGGCTAAACCCGTGGCCCGTCGCCGCGTCCCGCAAGGGAGAGGAGGGCGGCACGGACATCGATTCAACGCGCGCGGCGGCGTGCCCTCGAGGCCCTGATGCATCGGTATCGTACCCACACTGCGGCGCGCTGCGCCCCGACCAGATCGGCTCCACCGTCAGGCTTTCGGGCTGGTGCCACCGCATCCGCGACCATGGCGGCGTGCTGTTCATCGACCTGCGCGACCATTACGGCCTCACCCAGGTGGTGGCCGACCCGGATTCGCCGGCCTTCAAGACCGCGGAAAAGCTGCGCTCGGAATGGGTCGTCCGGGTCGACGGCCTGGTGCGGCGGCGCCCGGGAAGCACCGAGAACCCGGACCTGCCGACCGGCGCCGTCGAGGTGTTCGCCACCGAGATCGAGGTGCTCGGGCCGGCCGGCGAACTGCCGATGCCGGTGTTCGGCGACCAGGAATATCCCGAGGACATCCGCCTCAAATACCGCTTCCTCGACCTGCGGCGCGAGCGGCTGCATCGCAACATCATGAAGCGCGGCGCCATCATCGATTCGCTGCGGCGGCGGATGAAGGAGCAGGGCTTCTTCGAGTTCCAGACGCCGATCCTGACGGCGTCGAGCCCGGAAGGCGCGCGCGACTTCCTGGTGCCGTCGCGGCATCCATCCCGGCAAGTTCTACGCGCTGCCGCAGGCGCCGCAGCAGTTCAAGCAGCTCATCATGGTGTCGGGCTTCGACCGCTATTTCCAGATCGCGCCGTGCTTTCGCGACGAGGACGCCCGCGCCGACCGCTCGCCCGGCGAGTTCTACCAGCTCGACATCGAGATGAGCTTCGTCACCCAGGAGGACGTGTTCGCGGCGGTCGAGCCGGTGCTGCGCGGCGTGTTCGAGGAATTCGCCGGCGGCAAGCCGGTGACGCCGAAGTTTCCGCTGCATCCCCTACGCCGAGGCGCTGCGCAGTACGGCACCGACAAGCCCGACCTGCGCAACCCGATCGAGATGGCCGACGTGACCGCGCATTTCCGCGGCTCCGGCTTCAAGGTGTTCGCCGGCATGATCGCGGCGGACCCCGCGGTCGAGGTGTGGGCGATCCCGGCGCCGAAGGGCGGCAACCGCGCCTTCTGCGACCGCATGAACACTGGGCGAAGGGCGAGGGCCTGCCCGGGCTCGGCTACATCTTCTGGCGCGAGGGCGAGGAGGGCGGCGCCGGGCCGCTCGCCAAGAATATCGGCGTCGAGCGCAGCCGAGCGCGATCTCGCAGAGCGCAGCTCGGGCCTCAGCGGCTCGGCGACGCCGTGTTCTTCGTCGCCGGCAAGCCGAGACGGATCTTCGTCAAGTTCGCCGGCGCTGCGCGCGCACCAAGGTCGGCGCCGACCTCGGCCTGATCGACCAGGACCGCTTCGAGTTCTGCTGGATCGTCGATTTCCCGATGTACGAGTGGAACGAGGAGGAGAAGAAGATCGACTTCTCCCACAACCCGTTCTCGATGCCGAACGTGACGCCGGATGAATTCCTCGCGCTCGATCCGGGCGACCAGGAGAAGATCCTGGCGCTCAAGGCGATCCAGTACGACATCGTCTGCAACGGCATCGAACTGTCGTCGGGCGCGATCCGCAATCACCGCCCCGACGTGATGAAGAAGGCGTTCGCCATCGCCGGCTATGACGAGAGCGTGCTGGAGCAGAAGTTCGGCGGCATGCTGCGCGCGCTCTCGCTCGGCGCCCCGCCCCATGGCGGCATCGCGCCCGGCGTCGACCGCATCGTGATGCTGCTGTGCGGCGAGGAGAACCTGCGCGAGGTGGTGGTGTTCCCGATGAACCAGAAGGCCGAAGACCTGCTGATGGGCGCGCCCTCGGAAGTCACGCCGAAGCAGCTGCGGGAATTGCACATCAGGCTGAACTTGCCGCAGTGATTGCGAGGGCAAATCGAGAATGGCTCGCCATCACAAGACTTCTGACGGCTCGGCCGTCGGCGCCTTTTACGACCTACGAGCTGTTCGATTTGCGGAAACAATTCGCCGACCGGCATTATATGCTAAGGTCGGAATGAAGGAGCTGCCTTATGCGAACGCTGTCTGCAGATATCGAAAAGATCGGGATTCGGGAGTTGATCGACGCAGTCCGCGATGAGCCGGTCACCGTTCTGGCGAACGGCGAGCCGGCAGTGGTGGTGTTGTCGCCGGCCGAGTTCAACCGGCTGGAGGAACACGATCGCATCCGTCGCGAGGCAAAGGTGCGGCTGTTCCAGACGATTTCGACGATCCATCGGGAAGCCGCCGAGCGTGGCCTGACCGAGGCGGAGCTCGAGCGGCTCACGGCGGATGAGAGTTGACCAGAAATTTCTTGGTCTGCTCGCTTGATGCAGCAAATCATGCTAAACTTCCATGATGACCAAGACCCAGGCTCAAATCATCGAGCTGTTCAAGACTCTTGATCCCGCCGAGCAGCGGGAGATTGCCGAGCAGCTCTTCGAAACGACTTACGTGGGCTCCTTTTATGATCGAATGACGCCAGAGCAGCTCGCGGAACTCGACGAAGGGATCGCTCAGGCGGAACGAGGGCAGGTGCGCCCTGCAGAGGAAGTATTTGAACGTCTCGCGAGGCGCTTCGGCTTTTCAGCCGAATGAAAGTGCTGCTCTCCGACGCGCTGAATCTGAGTTCGAGCGACATTTCAGCTTTGGCGTCGAAAAATTCGGCCTGTACTGTTGCAGAGCAGACCTTCAAGCGCGCGCGTCAATTTCTTTTCGATGTCCTCGACGACGATCCGCGCATCGGAGCGTATCGCCCGCCATCGAGACGCCTACGAGACTGTCATTCCACGTACGCCATCTATAGCTTTGCTACCGCATTGATGCTGAGGCAGAAGTGCCGCACGAGTTCCATTGTTCCATCACGCCGGCGATCCTGGATATCCGGATGCGGCAAAGCGCCATAGACGCCGGTGCCACCTCGTCCCGCCCGCTTGATCCCGCCCCCTCTTTGGCGTTCACTCCCCCGAACGACACCACCGCACCGGCGCGCCTGCGTCACGCCGGTCACACCACGGAGGGACCCATGGACGCCATGGAGCGGCGCGTTTTTCTCAAAGGGGCGGGGATGGGCCTGCTCGCCTTCACGGTGGGCGGCGCCAGCGTGATGATGACGCCGGGGCAGGCGCGCGCCGAGGGCGTGCCGTTCCGGCTCCTCGCGGCCAGGGAGGCCGAGACCATCGAGGCGCTGGGCGAGACCCTCGTTCCGGGCGCGCAGCGCGCCGGCATCGCCCATTTCATCGACCAGCAGGTGTCGGTCACGCCCGGCGAGGCGCTGCTCGAGGCGCGCCAGCTCAACGTCAAGCCGCCCTTCGTGGGCTTCTACCGCGCCGCCATCGGCGCCGTCGACAAGGCGAGCGAGGCGCGCAGCGGCCGCCGCTTCGCCGCGCTCTCCGCCACCGATCAGCGCGATTTCGTCGACCTGATGCGGCAGAACAAGATCGAGGGATGGCAGGGGCCGGCCGGCGGCTTCGTCTATTTCGTCCTGCGCAGCGACGCGGTCGACGTGGTCTACGGCACCATGGAGGGCTACGAGTCGCTCGGCGTCCCCTACATGCCGCACATCGCGCCGGACCAGAGGTGGTGACATGGCAACGCAGGAAAAAGTCGATGTCGTCATCGTCGGCGCCGGGGCGTCGGGCTCGGTCTACGCGGCGGTGCTGGCCAAGGCCGGCAAGAAAGTCGTGGTGATGGACAACGGGCCGGACTGGCAGACGTCCGACCTCATCTCGTCCGACATCTGGGGCCGCCGCATCAAGCCGGCCGGCGCGCCCTTCATCCTCGAGGGCAAGCACCCCGTCAGCATGGGCGCCCAGGGCGGCTGGGGCGTCGGCGGCGCGGCGTTGCACTACTACGCGAATTTCCCGCGCCTGCTGCCGAACGATTTCCGCATCAGGAGCGAGCACAACCGCGCCCATGACTGGCCGATCTCCTATGACGACGTCGCGCCCTGGTACGACAAGGTCGCCCAGGAGATCGGCGTCTCCGGCGACGCCAAGGCCGAGGAGCTGTGGCGGCCGAAGGGCCAGCCCTATCCGATGCCGCCGATGAAGACCTTCAAGAACGGACGGGTGTGGCTCAAGGGCTTCGAGGCCAACGGCATCCGCATGGTGCCGGCCGCGGTCGGCATGAACTCGGTCGAATTCAAGGGCCGCCCCGCCTGCATCTATGACGGCTGGTGCCATGTCGGCTGCCCGATCGGGGCGCTCGCCAATCCGCTGGTCACGTTCCTCGCCGACGCCCGCAAGGCCGGTGCCGAGGTGCGGGCGTGGAGCACGGTGACGCGCGTGCTGACCGACGCCTCCGGCGCCAAGGTGACGGGGGTCGAGTATTACGACCAGAAGCACGAAAGGCAGGTCCAGCCCGCGAGCGTGGTGGTGATCGCGGCGTGGGGGGCGCAGAACCCGCGCCTGCTGCTCAACTCCGCCGCCGGCAGGCACGCCAACGGCCTCGCCAATTCCAGCGGCCTCGTCGGCAAGTACATCATGACCCACTTCGCCTCCGGCACCAACGCGATGTTCGACGAGGACGTGGAAACCGCCATGGGCACCATCGGCGCCCAGTACATGTCCTACGAGCGCTACGGCAAGACCGCGCACCAGGGCGCGTTCGGCTCGACCTTCATCGTCGCCGGTTTCGCCACCAAGGTGAGCGGCCTCGGCGGCGTCGCCAATGCGCGGCCGGAGCTGTTCGGACCGGAGCTGCATGCGTTCATGAAGCGGGCCGTGAAGAACCTCACCCGCATCACCGCCTTCGGCGAGGAGCAGCCCAAGATCGAGAACCGGCTCGAACTGGCGAGCGAAAAGGACGAGTTCGGCATGCCGCTCGGCCGCATCATCCACAGCTACGACGACAACGACGCCGCGCTGTGGAACGCCAATTTCGAGGAAGGCCTCAAGATCGCCAGGGCGACCGACGCCAAGGAGGTCTGGCAGGGCCGCGGCAACCAGCCGACCATCCATTTGATGGGCGGCACCATCATGGGCACCGACGCCGGCAACTCGGTGGTCAACAGCTTCGGCCAGACCCACGAGATCCCGAACCTCTACGTCGCCGGCCCCGGCATCTTCGCCACCCCGGGCGCGTCGAACCCGACCTACACGATCTTCGCCCTGTCGCTGCGCGGCGCGGAGAACCTGGCGGCGAACTGGAGCACGGTCGCGGGGTAGGGGACGGGCCTGTCTTGTGGCGGGGGCGCGCGGTGCCCGGAGAGTCGAATGGCCCCGTCGGCTTCGGCGGAAGGGCGACGCCTATGAGGTCGAAATCGTCGATTACCACCAAGGATGAGTCCATGACTCCCGCCGTACATCCCGGCCGATTGCTGAAGCGCGAATTGCAGGCGCGTGGACTGAGCGCAAACCGCGTTTCCCTCGATGTCGGCGTGCCGTCCGGCCGCATCACCGACATCCTCAATGGTCGCCGCGCCATCACGGCCGACACGGCGGTGCGGCTCGGCCGCTATTTCGGCAACAGCGCGCAGTTCTGGCTCGATCTGCAGAGCCAATACGACATTGCCATTGTCGAGAAGGAGCGCGGCCCGGAGATTGCGCGGCGCGTGCGGCCGGCGGACGCGGCGTGAGGTCTTGCTCAGGAATTGTATCGCACCATTTACTCCATACTCGGTGAGCGGGAGCTGACTGTAACGCTTTGGAAGCAGTACCACATCAATCGCCATTATGCTTTTCAACCAAATGAATGTGCCAATAGGTACCACGTTCCGCTGTCGTCCTGTTAAGCGCGCTCAAATTTTCGCGAAGACCCTTCAGCGGAATTGCAAAAGCAAACGAAAGGTCCATACAGCCCAGTACGAAAAAGGAGGTCTTTCCCTCTCCGACGAATTCTCCCACGCCGGATGATTCGCGTACCAATAGGGGGTCGACGTGCGCTTGACGTAACGTCAGAGCCGGTGCAGGCGATCGCACTCGTCCAAGTCGCACCTCCAGAACAGGCCTATCTTTTTTTGATTAATTTGGAACCAATTGTTGCAGCAACTGCGTTGAATCCTCCTCGCTTCTGGTCAAGAACCGCGAAATCCGTAAACTCCCTCCCGCCTTGTTGAGGCCTCAGACGCGGAGTCATCCGTTTCGCTGATCCTCTTTGTCCGTTCGCTCAGCTGAAGAGTGGCGGCGTCGACATCCTTGCCGTGGTGAACATCACATCCAACATTTTGTCCAGCGAGTATGTTCCATGGAGCAAGTCCAGCTTCGATATCTTTCGACCGGTCTCAGGGTCGTACAAGTCCTCTTTCAACTTGCACTGCTTGTACGCAACGCGTCTGCGATATCAATCAAAGTCCCAGGCGTGCCGGGAGCACACTAATTTGCGCCTCAAGTTCGGCGGTTCCCGCCCGGCCAACGACCTTCCATTTGATTGCGCATGGCGGTTTGAAAGGCTTTCGTTGGAACTCTGCAATCGTGCGCGATAGCGTGAGCTTGCATTCATATGCGGCGATCAATCCTCCAGCAAAGACATACTTTTCGTTTCTTACTCCTTGCAATGATCGTGTGGCCTTCAAATATCCGAATCACGTCGACTCCGTGGTGTTGATGATCCATGATTCGAACAGAATTCTGCCTCTTGGTAGTCTATCGACGGCCAAGGCGGGATCCAGGTCTTGAGAATTGCATCCCAGTCCTCTTGCGAAGCCTGATCCCTGCGATTTCGGGGTCGTCGCGACTTCTGGTTGCGGATACGCTCGGTACTCTCTTGCTCAAAGACTCCAATGGCTCCCATTAATTTGAAAAAATCGTGTTGACGTCGAGGCATGCGCCACATTATCGGTCTGCCTGCCTCTGCGCAATCCGCGCCCGACATGGATGCCGCCGCCCGACCTTATTCTCTTATCGAGAGGAGAGCAATCTACTCCGCCGCCACCACCCGCTTCCCCTTGGCCGCGCGCCGCGCCAGCACCGGGGCGAGGAACGCCCCGGTGTAGCTGCGCTTGACCTTGACGATGTCCTCCGGCGTGCCGGCCGCGACGATTTCGCCGCCGCCGTCGCCGCCTTCGGGGCCGAGGTCGATGATCCAGTCGGCGGTCTTGATCACCTCGAGATTGTGCTCGATGACCACCACGGTGTTGCCCTGGTCGGTCAGTTCGTGGAGCACCTCCAGGAGCTTCGCCACGTCGTGGAAGTGCAGGCCGGTGGTCGGCTCGTCGAGGATATAGAGGGTGCGGCCGGTGGCGCGCTTGGCGAGTTCCTTGGCGAGCTTGACGCGCTGGGCCTCGCCGCCCGACAGCGTGGTCGCCTGCTGGCCGACATGGATGTAGTCGAGGCCGACCCGGTGCAGCAGCGCCAAGGGCTCGCGCACCCGCGGCACCGCCTTGAAGAAGTCGAGCGCCTCCTCGACCGTCATGTCGAGCACGTCGGCGATCGACTTCCCCTTGAACAGCACGTCCAGGGTCTCGCGGTTGTAGCGCTTGCCCTTGCAGACGTCGCAGGTGACGTAGACGTCGGGCAGAAAGTGCATCTCGATCTTGATGACGCCGTCGCCCTGGCAGGCCTCGCAGCGCCCGCCCTTGACGTTGAAGGAGAAGCGTCCCGGCTCGTAGCCGCGCGCCTTGGATTCCGGCAGGCCGGCGAACCATTCGCGGATCGGCGTGAAGGCGCCGGTATAGGTCGCCGGGTTGGAGCGCGGCGTGCGGCCGATCGGCGACTGGTCGATGTCGATGATCTTGTCGATGTGCTCCAGGCCCTCGATGCGGTCGTGCGGGGCAGGGGCCTCGCTCGCATTGTTGAGCTTGCGCGCCACCGCCTTGTAGAGCGTGTCGATCAGCAGCGTCGACTTGCCGCCGCCCGACACGCCGGTGATGCAGGTGAACAGGCCGAGCGGGATCTCCGCGGTGACGTTCTTGAGATTGTTGCCGCGCGCATTGACGACCTTGATGGTGCGGCGCGGATTGGGCGCGCGGCGCTCCGGCACCGCGATGGTGCGCGCGCCGGTGAGATACTGGCCGGTGAGCGAATGCTTGTTCGCCATGATGTCGGCGGGCGTGCCCGCGGCGACGATCTGGCCGCCATGGATGCCGGCGCCGGGGCCGACATCGACCACGTAATCGGCGATGCGGATGGCGTCCTCGTCATGCTCGACCACGATCACGGTGTTGCCGAGGTCGCGCAGGCGCTTCGAGCGTCTCCAGCAGCCGCGCATTGTCGCGCTGGTGCAGCCCGATCGAGGGCTCGTCGAGCACGTAGAGCACGCCGGTGAGCCCGGAGCCGATCTGCGAGGCGAGCCGGATGCGCTGGCTCTCGCCGCCCGACAGCGTGCCGGAGGCGCGCGCGAGCGTGAGATATTCGAGCCCGACATCGACCAGGAATTTCAGCCGCTCGCGGATTTCCTTGAGCACCCGCCCGGCGATCTCGTTCTGCTTGGCGCTGAGCTCGCCCGGCAGCGCGGCGAACCATTCGGCGGCGCGCTTCACGCTCATCTCCGCCGCCTCGCCGATGTCGCGGCCGGCGACCTTGACCGCCAGCGCCTCCGGCTTGAGGCGGCGGCCGTTGCAGGCGCTGCAGGGGATGTCGGTGAAATACTTCTGCAGCTCCTCGCGCGCCCACTCGCTTTCGCTTTCGCGGAACCGGCGTTCGAGATTGGTGATGACGCCCTCGAACGGCTTCTTGGTCTCGTAGGAGCGCAGGCCGTCGTCATAGACGAAGCGGATGGCGTCGTCGCCGGAGCCGTAGAGGATGGCGTCCTGCACCTTCTTGGGCAGGTCCTTCCACTTGGTGTCGAGGGTGAACTTGTAGAACTTGGCCAGCGCCTCGAGCGTCTGGGTGTAATAGGGCGAGGTCGAGCGCGACCACGGCGCGATCGCGCCCTTGCGCAGCGTCGCGCTGCGGTCGGGAATGACGAGATCGGCGTCGATCTTCTGCTCGAGGCCGAGCCCGCCGCAGGCCGGGCAGGCGCCGAACGGATTGTTGAACGAGAACAGCCGCGGCTCGATCTCGGAAATGGTGAAGCCGGACACCGGGCAGGCGAATTTCTCCGAGAACATGATGCGGTTGGCGTCGGAGGCCGCCGCGGTCGCGAATTTCGTCTCCTTGCCCGCAGCCTTCACCTCTCCCCGTGCCGGGGAGAGGTCGGATCGCTACGCGATCCGGGTGAGGGGGCCTCTCCGCGAGTCTTGAGCCTGTGAAACCGCCCCCTCACCCCGACCCTCTCCCCGCCCGCGGGGAGAGGGGAAGGAGCCGCGCGATCGGCGAACTCCACCACCGCGATGCCGTCGGCGAGCTTGAGGGCGGTCTCGAAGCTCTCCGCCAGCCGCTGGGCGATGTCGGCGCGCACCACCACGCGGTCCACCACGACGTCGATGTCGTGGTTGAACTTCTTGTCGAGCGCCGGCGCCGCCGCGATCTCATGGAACGTGCCGTCGATCTTGACGCGCTGGAAGCCCTTCTTGAGGTACTCCGCGAGTTCCTTGCGGTACTCGCCCTTGCGTCCGCGCACCACCGGCGCCAGCAGATAGAGCCGCGTGCCTTCCGGCAGCGCCAGCACCCGGTCGACCATCTGCGACACCGTCTGGCTTTCGATCGGCAGGCCGGTGGCGGGCGAATAGGCGATGCCGATGCGCGCCCACAGCAGCCGCATGTAATCGTAGATCTCGGTGACGGTGCCGACGGTGGAACGCGGATTCTTCGAGGTCGTCTTCTGCTCGATGGAGATCGCCGGCGACAGCCCGTCGATCTGGTCGACGTCGGGCTTCTGCATCATCTCCAGGAACTGGCGCGCATAGGCCGACAGGCTCTCCACATAGCGGCGCTGTCCCTCCGCATAGATGGTGTCGAAGGCGAGCGAGGACTTGCCGGACCCCGACAGTCCCGTGAACACCACCAGCCGGTCGCGCGGGATTTCCAGGTCGACATTCTTGAGGTTGTGCTCGCGGGCGCCGCGGATGGCGATGACCCGGCCGCCGTCGAGGTTGCGGCGCGGACGGCTATCGAACAGGTCATTCATGCCCGGGTTCCGGCTGATCTCTGTGCTTCGCTGATCTCTGTGCTTCGCTGATCTTTGTGCTTCATCGCGTCGTCGAGCAACCTTCGCCGCGGATCGCGCAGACGACAAATCTGGGAGGCGTGACATCCATGAACGCGCCCGCCGCCGCCCCGGTCGAAGGTAGTGACTGCCGGCGGCGTTCGCCAGTGTCGCGCGCGCCGCGGACGTGTTCTTGCACGGGGGATGTGGACAAGTCGTGGCGATGAAGCCGACTTTCGCGGCGATGGCGGCTCGGCTAGGTTGGTCTGATCAAAACACCATCAACGGGAGGATCGAATGAGCATGGATGTGGCGCCTGCTGCGCGCCGGCCTGGTGGCGGCGTTGGCGCTGACGCTCGTTGCCGGCCAAGGGGCTGTCCAACCGGCGGCGGCGCAGGATT
This sequence comes from uncultured Alphaproteobacteria bacterium, assembly GCA_963795865.1. Taxonomy (GTDB): domain Bacteria; phylum Pseudomonadota; class Alphaproteobacteria; order Rhizobiales; family Xanthobacteraceae; genus JAJPKK01. The sequence goes on along the minus strand of CAWCJX010000044.1, from coordinate 55,893 downwards.
ACGGGGTCGTCACGCAAGCCGAACGTGCCCTATGTCGAGCATGACGGCGTCAAGCTCACCGGCGATTTCTACTCGCCCAAGGGTCTCGACAAGGCGCCGGTGATCATCGCGGTCCATGGCGGCGGCTGGCAGGGCGGCAGCCCCGACGCCTTCAAGTATTTCGGCCCCTACCTCGCCCGGCACGGCTATGCCGTCTACGCCATCCGCTACCGGCTTTCGAAGCCGGGGGCCAGGAGCTACCCGGCCGCGGTTTACGACGTCAAGGCGGCGATCCAGTTCGTGCGGGCCAAGGCCGCCGACCTCGGCGTCGATCCCGCGCGCATCGCGCTGCTGGGCGCGTCCGCCGGCGCCCATCTGGTGTCGCTGGTGGGCATTGCCGGGCAACGAGCCCCAGTTCTCCACCCTGTATCGCGACGATCCCAACGCCGCGGTTTCGCCCGACGTCAAGGCGGTGGTGTCGTTCTATGGCATCTACGACATGCAGGCCCAGTGGGAGCACGACCTGATCAGCCGGCCCGCGGACTCCATCACCGAGAAGTTCATCGGGGTGCCCCCCATGAAGGACCGCCGGGTGTATTTCGAAGCCTCGCCCGATGCCTATGCGACCGTCGACAAGAACCGCACCCGCTTCATGCTGATCGCCGGCAAGGAGGACGACATCGTCGATCCCAGGCAGGCGACCGATTTCCTCACTTTGCTCAAGCAGGCCGGCTTCAATGCGAACATCGCCCTGCTGCCCGGGGCGGGGCATGGCTGGCTCGGGGAACCCATGGACGACCCTTCGAGCTTCATCTCGATCGTCTCGCCCCGGGTGCTGCGGTTCCTGCAGACGGCACTGTGACCGCGCGCAAAAAATTGACCACGCGCAAAAAAGGGCCGGCGAGAACCCGCCGGCCCCGAGTTTCAATCGCATCCAGGCCCCCGCCCCCCGATTGAAACCCCTTGATCGTGTTTAACCTTTTTTCGCGGCTCGGCGCTGTCACATGCCGGCAACACACGGCGGCAAAAACCCCTTGCGATCGCACCCGGGGTCTGATAGGAACAAATAGAGAACTGATGCGCTTATATGCGATCCCCAGGGCTTCCGGCTTGTCTGTGGGTAAAGCCGCGATCCGGCGATCGGGGGCTCGCCCTCAAACCGGCTTTGGCGCAGGGTGACTTTTCAGACGGAAATTTCGGCAAATTTGGCAAACGGAAAGATGTGCGGAGAGCGGTCATGGCAGGCAGCGTCAACAAGGTCATCCTCATCGGCAATCTCGGCGCCGACCCCGAAGTCCGGCGTACCCAGGATGGCCGGCCGATCGTGAACCTCCGGGTCGCGACGACGGAATCCTGGCGCGACAAGGCGACCTCGGAGCGCAAGGAGCGCACCGAGTGGCACCGCGTCGTCATCTTCAACGAGAACCTGTGCAAGGTTGCCGAGCAGTATTTGAAGAAGGGGTCGAAGATCTACATTGAAGGCCAGTTGCAGACGCGCAAATGGCAGGATCCGCAGGGCCAGGACCGCTACTCCACCGAGGTGGTGCTGCAGAACTTCAACGGCACGCTGGTCATGCTCGATCGTGCCGGCGGCGGTGGCGGCGGCTTCGGGGCGGACGAGGGCGGCGGGTCCGATTTCGGATCGAGCTCGGGCGGCGGCCGCGTTGCGCCCGCTCGCCAGCCCGCCATGGCCAGCGTCGGCAAGCGGGAAGACATGGACGACGAGATCCCGTTCTGATCCTTGCCGGACGGCCGGTCTTCGCTCATGCTCCGACTTCGGTCGAGCAATCGTCCGCCTGATGCGCGCGGACCTGTGGCCGGCGGTCGAGGCCGGCACGCTGACGATGCCCATCGACAAGACCTTCCCGCCCGACGACATCGCGGGGGGCCTGGAGCTGATGCGCGCCAACCGGCACTTCGGAAAGATCGTCATCGCGATGGAGGCCTATCTCACGAGAATGAGATAGTGCCATTCGGCCGCCGAGCCGTCGGGAAAGATCAGGAAGATTTCCGCCCCGTCCTCGCCGACATATCCGTCTTCGGACTTGTAGGTGATGTTGAGGCCCGGCGATTTCTTGTCGTTGCAGGCCGCCAGCCGGCTGCCGGCGGCATACGAGCCGAAGGAATCCGCCGCGGCGAAACTCATGGCGCCGTGGGCCGGCGGCTTGAGGACGCGTCCGACGATCGGTCCGCGCGAGGTGCAATCGGGAAACAGCGCGACGACGAAGCCGATGTTTCTCGCCTCGCCGCTGGGGACGAAACGGCTGAGATTGATGGGCTTGGGCATCGTGACGCCCGGGATGTCGGTCGCGCCTTCCCTCGCACCCTCCTGCGCCAGCGCCGGCGCAACGCCGAGCAAGGCGACCAGGAGCAATTGGAACGGACGGATGCGCATGAAGCCCTCGAGGCGTTTCATCGTGCCCCCGACAGGCAATAGTGGACGACAACGGCAATTCGCCGGTCGATATATTGCCGCTTTTGCTCGTATCGGCAAATTCAAAATGCTGCGCCTGTTCGCGTCGATGAGCCGGCAATCGCGGGCGCCGATTGCTGCGGTGGAAGAACACGGTTGGCGGCCGCACCTCGTGCAGCCGAGCATCGATCGCCCGCTACATCGCCCGCCGCGGCGTCGTCTCCAGCAGCTCCTGCAGCTGCTGCTTCCGCAATTTCGCCATGCCGACGGTGCCGCGACCCCGAGTGTCCTCGGCTGCCCGGAAGCAGAAACAGGCGGGCGTTCTTTACGCGGTGCGTGTCACCGTTGACGACCCCGGCGCCTTCAACATACCGTTATCGGCGACCGGGCGCTGCGGCCGCGTGGACTGCTCACCGAACGGATGTGCGCATGGACTTTCTCGACGACGAGGTCGCACCGTTTCCCCGGCTGGCAAGCCGGTTTCTTTCTCAACCAATGCACGGCGGTCAACGACCGCACCGATGGAGGTAGCCAATGTCCAAGCAACTTGGAAAGACGTCCCGACATCCGCTGACCGCCGGCCTGCTGGCCGGTCTCCTATGCGCGGGCATCGCGCCGGCCCTGGCGCAACAGGGTCCGCCCAATTTCTCCGCCCGCAACGTGGGGTGGGTCTCGGTGGGCGGCGAATGGACGCGCGTGCCGGGCAGTCCGCCACCGGTCCGGCAAGACCCCGCCCATCGCTACGTTCCCAACAATGTGGGCGAGCAGCCGACATTTCGGATCGCGGACGTCAACAATCCCAATCTGACGCAATTTGCGAAGGACTCGCTGAAGGCGTCGAACAACGCCGTGCTTGCCGGCACGCCGATGTGGTCGCGTTCGTCGCGTTGCTGGGCAACCGGGGTCCCGGCCTTTCTCCTGACCCCGGTGCAGCCGATGTTTTTCGTCCAGACGCCCGAGCAGGTGATGATGATTGCGCAGCACGACAATGATGTACGCCGCATCTATCTGAATGTTCCCCATTCGGAGAACCCGAAGCCTTCCTGGTACGGGGAGTCGGTCGGTCGCTACGAAGGCGACACGCTGGTGATCGATACGATCGGCCTCAACGACAAGACCTTCGTCGACAATTTCCGCACGCCGCACAGCGATAAATTGCACGTGGTCGAGCGCCTTCGCCTCGTCGAGGATGGCAAGTTTCTCGAGGCCGACATCACGATCGACGATCCCGCGGTGTTCCTCGAGCCGCTGCACGTGACCAAGCGCTCGCGGCGCGTGGAGGCAGCACTCCTGGAGTGGCGCTGCGCCGACGGCGAAATGAACAATCCTTTCGTAAGGGATGCCGACCCGCTGCCGGTGGCGCAGAAGGCTGACTTCTGAGCGGCGGTAGAACGACCGGAGATCTGCGCGATGCAGCAATCCGATCGCGGTTTGCTGCGCCGCAATATGCGGATGCATCTGCCTTCGCCAGGTTCCGCCGTTCGGCGGTGCCTTGCACCGGCAAATCACCCGCGCGTCGAGGTGATGTGAAGCGCTGGGCAATACTGCCGAGGCGCCGCATCAGCGGGATGCGCTCGGAGTGACTTCGACCGGCTTGCGCCACGCGCCTGACTGCTGCATGTTTTGGCTTCCGGCGCGGTGGTCGCGCCGCGACCGCGGGCACTCCAACAACGGCAGCGCAAACCATGATCAAGACCCATCTTTCTACCATTCTCGCCGCTCTGGTCATCTCCGCCGCGCTGGCCGCGCCGGCAGATGCCGCCGACGACATCGCCGAAAAATTGCAGGTCTGCAGTTCGTGCCATGGTGAGAACGGCCAGCCCATCAATGCGATCACTCCCATCATCTGGGGTCAGCAGGAATATTTCCTGGTGAAGCAGCTGCATGACTTCAAGGCGGGCGATCGCGAAAATGCGGTCATGGCCGCCTTTGCCAACACCCTCACGCAGGCGGAGCTACGTCCTGCGGCGGTGTACTTCGCGAGCAAGAGCTGGCCGGCGCGGCGCACGCCCGTTGCCGCGACGCCTGAGCCGAAAGGCCTGACCGTGTGCCAGATTTGCCACCAGCCGAATTTCGTCGGCGGTTTGCCGGCGCCGCGGCTGGCCGGGCAAAGCTACGAATATCTTCTGGCGGCGATGAACAGCTTTGCCAGCGGCGCGCGCACCAACAATGCCGACATGGTGAAGTTGATGGAGGCGCTTTCGCCCGCCGAGCGGGACGAAATCGCGCATTACATTTCCAGCCTGTGAGCGGGTCAGGGCGACGCACCGGAGCTTCCAAGCAGACCACCGCGCATCACGTTCGCTGTTCGCGGATGGGCGGGGACGGAGCCACGTCGTTCAGCGAGGGTGAGCGAAAGCCTGGTGGGTTTCCGCCGCCGACGGCAGAACGGCCGTCGGCGGCGGCGCTTCGATGCGGACGTTCTTGCTCTTTCGAAAACTTGCGCTTCCGAAAATCAGAAATCGGGCGTGGCGGCTTCGGGCAGCGGCACCAGTCCGTGACTGAAGAAATCGCCGTTGTTCTCGGCGCACGGGACGGGCAGGATCGGCGCGTCCTCCACCCGGCGCCAGCGCTGCACCGCCGTCCAGGGTGTGGTGAACGCGCCGGGGTCCTCGACGAAGATCGAGACGTCCACCGTCTTGCCGTCGGCCGCGAGCTTCCAGCGCTCCACCACATGGAGCTGGTCGGTATGGGGCGTGCGGTAATTGTCGACGAAGGACTTGGGCGAAATGCCGATGGTGTCGATGACCAGCGTGTCGCCGTCCTCGTAATGGCCGACCGATTCTCCGTACCAGGAGGGCTTCACCTGCTTGGAATGAAACACGTTCAGATAGATGCGGCGAATCTCCGGTCCGCCCTGGTTGATGACGACGATCTTCTCGGGGGTCTGGTAGAAGTAGAACGGCTCGACCAGCGAATAAGCGGCAAAGCCCGGCACTCCGACCGGCCAGCAGCGTTCGCGCGCGCGAAACGGGACCTTGCCCGCCAGCACCTCGTCATTCGCCTTCTTCATCGATGGGATGGTCCAGGGCTGCAGGATCGGATTGGTGAGGTCCCCGACCCGGTAGGTCGACTGGCGGCCGAAGCCGTTCGGAACATAGGGGTGGGCCCTGTCGAAGGTGACGGGCCCGGGTCCGCCGGAAGGCGGCGGGAGCAGATCGTCCACCCCGACCGCATGGTCGAGCACCCAGCCGGTCCTGTCGGTCCTGGCGAAATCGGGAATCGCCTGCTTCTTCACGCCCTCCGCGGCCACGGCGCCACCCGCCGCGCAGAGGGCACCCATCATCAGGCACATCGAGCCAAATCTGAACATCGTCGTCTCCTCGTTAGAAATCGAACCTATCGGAATGCGGCGTCGCAAGGGCCTTCATGTCGAAACCGGAATCGGTGCTTTCTGCAGGGCTTGATTTCACCAGCGCCGCGGGCGCGTTTTTGCGTCACTCCGTGACCGGCACCAATTCGAACACGCGTCCGTATTTGCCGGCGGCAGCGACGTCGCCGTTCCGCAGCGCGTTGCGAACGGTATCGAGCTTCGCGGCGTCTTCGACCGACAGATAAGGCGACCAGCCGCTCTCGTCGTCGATCAACTCGACCGAGATTTCGGCGGCGTATCGGCCTTCGTGAATGAACTTGGCTTTTCGAATCATGGCGGTTTCCGCTTCATAAAGTCGTTCGACCATCGCCGCAGGTCCGGTCGATAGGCCGTTACGACCACGGCCGGCTCGGTGCAACCTCTAGGAATTCCCCAGAGAACATGTATGGGCCTGTCTGAGGTGTCCTTTTGCAAGACGAGAACGCTCGGTCCTTTCGCAGATTGCGGGTAGTCCTCGACCGCAACCGCGGCATCAACACCATCGAGGACGTCGATGGCGAATATATTATCGTCGGCGAGTTCATCATAGCCATGCTCGGAGATGCGAACTTTACCCTCGGCGACCAGCTTTTGCACCATAATCAGGGTATCGCTCACACCCAGCTCCCTGACCTGCCCGCACCGCTCGCAACCGTCGATGAGGTGGCGCACCGCGAGTGTCGCCAGCCACGGCGTGCAGGCGCGACAGTAGCACATGCCGGTGCGCCGAAGGGCGGGGCCGCCGCGGGAGGCGAACAAGGGGGGCGATGCCGCGGATCGTCGCTGCCGCAACGCCTGCAGCGGCTGCGGCAATGCCCGTAGCCGAACGTCAAGTCGCTGATCTTTTTAACATAAATTTGGCGCCTCCGACGCCGCTTTGGGTGGCAATCCGGCACCGGAAGCGCTATCTACACGCAAGCAATTCACCCAGGCTTTCACGGCGGTTTTTCACTTTTGGCGGATAACGATCAAACCCCGGGGGAACCCGGTCCGGGCCCCTCCGATGTGCGCCCCATCTCCATCGTCGAGGAGATGAAGCGCTCCTATCTCGATTACGCCATGAGCGTGATCGTGGCCCGCGCCTTGCCCGACGCGCGCGACGGCCTCAAGCCGGTGCATCGGCGCATTCTCTATTCGATGCACGAGAACGGCTATGAATGGAACAAGCCGTATCGCAAGTCCGCCCGCGTGGTCGGCGACGTCATCGGCAAATACCATCCCCATGGCGACCAGGCGGTCTATGACGCGCTGGTGCGGATGGCGCAGGATTTCTCCATGCGCCTGCCCCTGGTCGACGGCCAGGGCAATTTCGGCTCGGTCGACGGCGATCCGCCCGCGGCGATGCGCTACACCGAGGTGCGCCTCGCCAAGGTCGCCAATGCGCTGCTCGAGGACATCGACAAGGACACCGTCGACTTCCAGTCCAACTACGACAATTCCGAACGCGAGCCGGTGGTGCTGCCGGCGCGGTTCCCGAACCTGCTCGCCAACGGCGCCGGCGGCATCGCGGTCGGCATGGCGACCAACATCCCGCCGCACAATCTCGGCGAGATCATCGATGCCTGCATCGCGCTGATCGACGATCCCGCGCTCGGCATCGAGGACCTCATCAAGATCATACCCGGCCCGGATTTCCCGACCGGGGCGCTCATCCTCGGCCGCGCCGGCATCCGCGCCGCCTATCACCTCGGCCGCGGCTCGATCGTCATGCGCGGCAAGGCCGAGATCGAGACGCTGCGCAAGGAGCGCGAAGCCATCATCATCACCGAGATTCCCTATCAGGTGAACAAGGCGACGATGGTCGAGAAGATCGCCGATCTGGTGCGCGAGAAGAAGATCGAGGGCATATCGGATCTGCGCGACGAATCCGATCGCGACGGCTATCGCGTGGTGATCGAGCTGCGGCGCGACGCGGTGCCCGACGTGGTGCTCAACCAGCTCTACCGCTTCACCCCGCTGCAGTCGACCTTCGGCGCCAACATGGTGGCGCTCGATGCCGGCCGCCCGCAGGTGATGACGCTCAAGGACCTGCTGGTCGCCTTCATCGCGTTCCGCGAAGAGGTGGTGTCGCGCCGCACCAAGTTCCTGCTCAACAAGGCGCGCGACCGCGCCCATATCCTGGTCGGCCTCGCCATCGCGGTCGCCAATATCGACGAGGTGATCCGGCTGATCCGCTCCGCGCCCGATCCCAATGCCGCCCGCGAGGCGTTGATGGAGCGCGAATGGCCGGCCACCACGGCGGTGTCGCTGATCGAGCTGATCGACGACCCCCGCCACCGGGTGTCGTCGGCCGGCACCGCGCGGCTCACCGCCGAGCAGGCGCGGGCGATCCTCGATCTGCGGCTGCAGCGCCTCACCGCGCTCGGGCGCGAGGAGATCAAGGAGGAACTCGACAAGCTCGCCGCGGAGATCGCCGACTATCTCGACATCCTGCGCTCGCGCGCCCGCATCCAGTCCATCGTCAAGACCGAGATGATCGAGGTCAAGGACGAGTTCGCCACCCCGCGCCGCACCGTGATCGTCGATCAGGAAGGCGAGATGGAGGACGAGGACCTGATCCAGCGCGAGGACATGGTCGTCACCGTCTCCCATCACGGCTATGTCAAGCGCGTGCCGCTGTCGACCTACCGGGCGCAGCGCCGCGGCGGCAAGGGCCGCGCCGGCATGCAGACCCGCGAGGAGGATTTCGTCGCCCGGCTGTTCGTCGCCAATACCCACACCCCGGTGCTGTTCTTCTCCTCGCGCGGCCAGGTCTACAAGGAAAAGGTGTGGCGGCTTCCGCTGGCCGCCCCCACGGCGCGCGGCAAGGCGCTGATCAACATCCTGCCGCTGGAGCAGGACGAGCGCATCACCACCATCATGCCGCTTGCCCGAGGACGAGGCGAGCTGGGCCGATCTCGACGTCATGTTCGCCACCACCGGCGGCACCGTGCGGCGCAACAAGCTGTCCGATTTCGTCGACGTGCGGCGCTCCGGCATGATCGCCATGAAGCTCGACGAGGGCGAGGCGATCGTCGACGTGCAGATCGCGACCGAGCGCGACGACGTGCTGCTGACCACGGCGAACGGCCAGTGCATCCGCTTCCCGGTCGCCGACGTGCGGGTGTTCCAGGGCCGCAGCTCCATGGGGGTGCGCGGCATCGCCTGGAGCACGGCGACGAGCTGATCTCGCTGTCGATCCTGCGCCATGTCGACGCCACCGGCGAGGAGCGCGCCGCCTATCTCCGGCGCGCCAGCGCGGTGCGGCGCGGCCTCAACGAGGAGGCCGAGGAGGCGGTCGATGCCGAGCCGGATGTCGAGGAGGCCGAGGGCGCGATCGAGCTCGGCGAGCAGCGCTATGTCGATCTCTCCACCGCCGAGCAGTTCGTGCTGACGATCTCCGAGCGCGGCTACGGCAAGCGCACCTCCTCGTTCGAATTCCGCACCACCGGCCGCGGCGGCAAGGGCATCGTCGCCATGGACAACCGCGAGCGCGACGGCACGCTGCGAGCCAAGATCGGCCGCCTGATCGGCTCGTTCCCGGTGGAGGAGCAGGACCAGCTGGTGCTGGTCACCGACGGCGGCCAGCTGATCCGCTGCGGCGTCTCCGAGATCAGCATCAAGGGCCGCAAGACCCGCGGCGTCATCGTGTTCAACACCGCCGAGGACGAACGCGTGGTGTCGGTGGAGCGCCTCAGCGAGGAGGGCGAGGCGAACGGGGAGTAGGGTCAGCGGCGATGTCCCTGGCGCTCGACGAAGCTGCGCAGCACGGCGTTCATACGACCCTGCCAGCCCCGCCCGGCGCTCTTGAAAAATGCGAGCACGTCCGCGTCAAAGCGCATCGTGACCTGGAGCTTGTTCTCCTTCGGCCGCTGCATGAGCCCGGTTGCCGCATGGGCGCGGCTCACCCAGTCCTGCGGCACGCCTTCCCATGCCGGGTCGCTGGCCATGTCGGCCGCAAGCTGTTCCTCGGTCTTTGCGCGCACGGCCTCCCAGTCGGTTCGATCCTCGCCGCGCGCTCGCATCGCGGTGAGTTCCTTATCTGTGTATTTCACGATATTCTTTTTCTTCTTCACGGCGTGCTCTCCTGACGGAAATGATCCTGATCGTGTCGACGCCACGTTGGGTCCACGCGACCGCGACAATGACGCCGTTCAACTCGCCGATGCTCAGCACTCGGTGCTCACCGCGACGCGGGGACGCAATATCGCGGCTTGGCCTTCCGTCGAAGATCTCCACCGCACTGACAAAATCAACTCCGTGCTTCTCGATATTGGACAGCCGCTTTCTCTCGTCCCATTCGAATTTCACGGAAAACTACATTGTAGCTACAAGTTGCGGGAAGCGCAAGGCCCGTGATGCCACCATCGGGTCACAAATCCATCGTCGCGGGCGCGAACAGCTCCTCGAGCTTGACCCGCCGGTCGGTAAGCCCCTGCGCGTGGACGTATTCCGTGATCGTCTCCAGCACCTTTCGTGCGGCCTTGACCCCGTAGGCCATGGGGTCGGTGGCGAGCGCGCGCCTGACGTCGTCGCCGATGATTCCGGTTTCGAAATGGGAGGCGAGCGCCGTGGTGCCGGCGCGCAGCACCGCGGCGCGGGCGGCGGCGAAAGCCGAATAGAGGTTCAGCGCGATCCAGGGATGCTGCTCCACCAGCGTGCGCCGGACCACCACGGCGTGGTTGATCGGATAGAGGCCGGTCTTGGCATAGTAGCGTCGGCCCTCGGCGGCGCGGTCGGCAAACAGCGTCCGCACCCGCTGGTCGGCGGCGAGGTCGATGCGGCTGCGGTCGACCAGATTGGGGTTGGTGAGATAGAGCAGCGTCGCGTCGAGCTCGCCGCGCGTGAGCATCTCGCCGATATTGGTGGTGGCGGGAATTGCGTGCACGGTGACGCCTGCGGGCGGCTTGAAGCCGGTGGCGCCGCCGTGGCTCTTGTCGCCGCGCTCCATGAAGAATTCCATGTCGCGGGGATGCACGCCGAACTCGTTCTCCAGGGCGCCGCGGCCCCAGATCGCCGCGGTCTGCTGATATTCCGGCACGCCGACCCGCTTGCCTCGCAGATCGGCCGGCGCGGCGATCCCGGCATCGGCGCGCACCAGGATGCGGGTGTGGAAGAACTCGCGCGTGGTGAACACCGGCAGCGCCACCCACGGCGTCGGCCCCCGCGCCGTCGCGATCACCAGCGACGACATCGACATCTCGGACACGTCGAACTCGGCGAATTTGAGCTGCCGCCAGAACATTTCCGAGGGGTGGACGACGGTCGGCGTGAGGCTGATGCCTTCCGCCACCACGTCGCCGTCGATCAGCGGCCGCGTGTTCGGATTGTCGGACAGTGCGAGGCTCAGCGCGAGGCGGCTGCGGGGCATGTCGTCACTCCTCCTTCAGCCCGAGCCCGGCGACGATCGGAGCCCACTTCTCGTGCTCGGATTTCATGTGCCTTGCGAGGTCCTCGGGCGTGCCGCCGCGCGGCTGGGCGGACAGCCGCGTGAGCGCGTCCTTCATGGCGGGCGAGCGCAGCGCGTCGTTGGCCGCCTGGTTGAGCCGCGCGATGATCGCCGGCGACGTGCCGAGCGGCGCCAGCAATGCCACCCAGGCGCCGCTGTTGATGGCGCCATAGCCGAGCTCGGGCATGGTCGGCACGTCCGGCAATTCGGCAAGCCGCGTCGGGTTCGACACCGCGAGCGCCTTGAGCCGGCCGTCGCGGATGAATTGCAGCGAGGTGCCGGCGGTGTCGAACGTCATCTGCACCTGGCCGGCGACCACGTCGGTGAGCGCCGGGCCGCCGCCCTTGTAGGGGACGTGGACGATGTCGGTGCCGGAGAGCTGCTTGAACAATTCGGCGGTGAGATGGGGCAGGGTGCCGGCGCCCCCGGTGGAATAGTTGAGCTTGCCGGGATTGGCCCTCGCATAGGCGACCAGCGCGGCCACCGACCCGAACGGCGTCGCCGGATGGGCGACCAGCACCTGCGGGGTCTCGGCGATGAGCGCGATCGGCGCGAAGCTCGTCTCGTCATAGCCGGCGGCCTTGTAGACCATCGGGCTCATGATCAGGCCGCTCGCGGCGCTCACCAGCAGGGTGTAGCCGTCGGGTTCGGCGGCGGCCGCCGCCCTGGAGCCGAGCGTATTGCCGGCGCCGGCGCGGTTCTCCACGATCACGTTCTGGCCCAGTTGGGCCGGCAGCGCATTGGCGAGAAGCCGCGCCATCACGTCGACCGGCCCGCCGGCGGGCGTCGGCACGATGATCCTGACCGGCCGGTTCGGATAAGGCTGCGCGGCTGCAGGCGCAGCCGCGGCGACGCCGAGCGCCGCCAGCGCGGCGAGCATTGCGGTGCGGATCATGGTCCCTCCCGGTGAAGTGTCGGCGGCGAAGGCTACGCCGCCGACCCGAGCCAGCTAACGTCGTATCGGCGGCAGGCGGTCAAGCCGGCGGCGCTTGCCAGCGCGCGGCGAGCGTCGCGCGCAGCTCCTCCCAGGCGCCGAGGAACGGGTGGAACACGAAGCGAATGCGGTGTCGGCCGGGCTCGACCTGCACGGCGCGGAACAGCACGTCGGCCTTGAGAATGGGCGCGGGCACGCTGTCCACCTCGGCGCGCCACCACGGATGCCAGACGTCGTTGAGCAGGAGGAAGCCGCCTGTCGCAGCCTCGACATCCACCGTCACCTCGGTGTTGGCATAGCTGACGATGCGGGCGGTGCCGGTGCCGGCGCCGCCGGCCGGCGCATGCGCGGGCGCGTGTTCGAGCAGCAAGGTGCGGCGCGGGTCGACCGCCGCCGGCCAGCCGGACCGGATCAGCATCTCGAAATCGACCACGCGATAATCGTGCACGAACATCACCCGCGGCAGCGCCCGCGGGTTCTCGTAGACATAGGCATCGGCGGTGCGCGCGATCATGTCGAGGTCGCCCGGGCGCAACGCCGGATCGATGCGCTCCACCGGCACCCCGGTCAAAATGAAGCGTACGCCGAAGAGGTCGGCAAGCGCGGAGCGATAGGACGGAAACAGCGGCGTGAAGGGGCGCTGCTCGGGAACAGCGACAGTATCCTTGACGCCGGTCGTGAGCGCGAAATCGCGCAGCCGCAGTGGGTTCTGGGCGAACAGGTGATCGAAGCCGCGCGCAAGCCCCAGGTTCGGCCAGTGATAGGCGATGCCGATCAGCTCGACCCGGTCGCGCCGGTCCGGCGCCGTCGTCTCGGCGAGCTTCTTCTCGAGGAGCGCGACGGTCTCGTCGCGGGTTTGCGGCAGCAGGGCGTCGTAGCGTGACGGCGGCAGGCCGCTCGATTCGTCCGGCGCCTTGTTCCAGGCGAGATCGCCCGTGGTGAAGGCGAGCACCAGCACCGCCGCGAGCAGCGGATGGGTCGGGACGAGGCGCGCGACCACGACGATCAGCGCGATCCCCGCGGCGGCAAAGGCGATGCCGGTCGCGATCGGGACGGCGGCGACGCCGAGTTGGCCGGCCGCCATGGCGATCGCCACCGCCGCAACGACGAGGGCGCCGATCAAGGCGATTTCGATGACGAGGAAACCCCGCCCCAGCGGCGCCGTGCCCGACAGCAGGCGGTGCACCAGATAGCCCGTATTGACCGCGATCATCAGCCCGACGATGAAGGTCGCGTCGGCCGGCCGCCGGAACAGCTCGACGCCCGGCAGCACGTCGTACATCAGGCGGAAGATCGGAGTGTACCAGCCGAGCGCATAGACGAGGCCGGCGATGAGCGCGATGAAGAAGAACCGGATTTCGCGCGCCCACAACAGCCCCCGCGCGATGCCCAGGCCGAAGATCAGGAGGATCGCCAGGATGCCGCTATAGATCTGGCCCATATTCTGCGCCAGGAACAGGCGTCCGCCGCCGATGGTGTCGCTCCAGACCGGGCTCGGCGGTCCCCAGTACTCGACGGCCGGATCGGCGGCGCCGTAGAGGTCGGCGAAGGCGAGCATCAGCAGGTGCACCGGATGAAGCGAGCCCAGCCCGGCATATTCGAAGCCGATCTCGGGCCGATTGGAATCGGCGGCAAGCAGCGCCGACATGACGACGGGGACGATGGCGATGGCGATCGCGGTCACGCCGCTCGCGGTGAGCGGCAGCAAGGTCGCCTTCACCCGGGCGAGGCGCCCCGGCCCGTCGAGCCAGAAGGCGAGCACGTAGCCCGCGATCACATAGAGCCCGAGCATGGCGACCTGGTCGCGGCCGACCGCCAGCAAGCCGATGGCGACACCGGCTGCGAGCCCGTAGGCCCATGAGGCGCGTTCCATCGTGCGCGCCAACAGCCACAGCGAGATCGGCAGATAGGCGAGGCTGATGATCTGGCCGGTGTGCTGCAGCCTCGACGCCGCCGAGCCTCCGAACGCGAAGATGAGCGCCGCCACCATCGCGCCGCCGGGATGCCAGCCGCGATCGCGGAAATACAGCACCAGCGCGAGGCTTCCGGCGAACAGATAGGCGAAGGTGACGAGATCGGCCTGCCGCAAGCTCGGCGCCGGCGTCAGCGCAGCCAGGGCGAGATGCAGCGGCGAGAAGATCAGCGACTGCGGATCGGCGATCTGCGGCCAGCCCGCATAGATGTTCGGCGTCCAGAACGGCGATTCCCCGTGCGCCAGCGAAGTCGCGAGGAACTGCAGCTCCGGCTGGAACTGCGACTTGGCGTCCCACGGGATGGTGACGGCGCCCGACAGCCACGGCCACGCCAAAAGCAGGAAGGCCCCGGCATAAAGGCCGAGCAGAACGGCGAACATGCCGAGCTTTGGAGTGCCGGCGACCAGGCCGTCCGATCGGGCCGGCATCGGATCAGTCGAGCCGCACGCCGGCGGCGCGTACGGTTTCCGCCCATTTCGGGATTTCGGCGGCGATCGACCGCGCCGAAGCGCTTGCCGCGGGCGTGCCGAATTTCGGGCTCGGCGCCGAGCCGCGCCAGGCCTTTCGGCCGCTTCCTGCTGCGAGTTGATGCATGCCGCGCCGGCACGAAAAGCTCGCCACGGCGGTCGTAGCCGGGATTGGCGGTCCGAGCGCCGGCCTCGGCGGCTAAGCGTGGTCGAGCTGCCGAATATCCCACGCTTCGTGCAGCCGTCCGGCTCGGCCGAGTCGCAGCGAACAGGCTCTTGCCGCCTCCTCGAAGCCGGTCGTCGCCGGCATGCGTGCATGAAGCGGTTGGTGCAACCCTGCGCCTGGCCGACGCGATCGCGTCCTTGGCCGCTGCGCCTCGTCGCGCGCCTTCACGTCGACCGGGCCGCCCGGGCGCCGCCCGCCACGGACATGCCGCGGCAGCAGCGTCACCTCGCCGGCGACGACGCCGAGCCGGGTGAGCCATCGCGCGCGCGCTGTCCTCAAGTCCAGCGTCCGGCGCCGCAGGCCCGGCGCCGCGCCGATGACGGCTCGGTGCTGCCGTTGGCGAACCGGCGCCGCCGCAGCTGTGCACGGGCTCCGCGCAGATCGGACTTCGATCAGGCGACCGGTTCGTCAAAGCGAAGACCTGCCCGTGTTCGTCGCGATCGACGACCTCCGGCCGCGGCGATCGCTTCGACGAGCAAGCCTAACCCATTCGGCCCTCGCGCTGCGAAAGCCGCCGCAGTATGTCAGCGCCGTCTTCTCGAGCGACGCCGCGCCGGCGTAGAACTGCCCCGTCAAGATTAACCGGGTAAAATACCCCTCGTGTCGCGACCGTCTTGGAGCGCGACTGCACGCGACGAACTCCGACCGCGAGGAATGCGCGGCGTCAGCCGACAGCTGATCGGCCGGTCGCCGCCTTGCGGGAGGGCGGCCTGCAGGCTAGATCGAGCCCATGCAACCCACCGCCCTTTATGTCGGTTCGTTCGATCCCGTGACCAACGGGCATGTCGACGTGGTGCGCCATGCCGCCAAGCTGGCCGAGCCGCCTGGTGATCGCGATCGGCGTCCATCCCGGCAAGGTGCCGTTGTTTTCCGCCGAGGAGCGCCTGGCGATGATCACCGAGACCTGCGCCGAGATGGTCCGCGGCGCGGGCTGCGCGTTCGACTGCATGACCTTCGACGATCTGGCGGTGGCGACCGCCCGGCGGGTCGGCGCCACCTTGATGATTCGCGGGTTGCGCGACGGCACCGATCTCGACTACGAAATGCAGCTTGCCGGGATGAACGCGGAGATGGCGCCGGAGGTGCAAACGGTGTTCCTGCCCGCGTCGCCCCTCGTTCGTCCCATCACCGCCACCCTGGTCCGGCAGATTGCCGCCATGGGCGGCGACATCTCGGCCTTCGTGCCGGCCGCGGTGGCCGGCCGCCTCAAGAAGAAGTTTCCGGCCAAAGCACAGAGCTGAAACACAAACCTGCAACCAAGCCTGAGAGGAAGCTCCCATGACGCGCCTGCTCGCCCTGTTCGCGGTTCTCTTCGCCCTCGCCCCGGCCGCCATCGTCCCGGCCCTCGCCCAACAGGGGCTGCCGGCCGGCGCCGACCCGCAGAACACCCTCATCATCGATACGACCCAGGGCCGCATCGTGGTGAAGCTGCGCAACGACATCGCCCCCAAGCATGCGGAGCGCCTCAAGCAGCTGGCGCGCGACAAGTACTACGACAACGTGCCGTTCCACCGGGTGATCGCGGGCTTCATGGCGCAGACCGGCGACGGCGAGCGCGGCAACGGCACCGGCGGGTCGAAATACCCCAACGTGCCGGCGGAATTCTCCAACGTGCCGTTCACCCGCGGCATCGTCGGCATGGCGCGGGCGAACGACCCCAATTCCGCCAACAGCCAGTTCTTCATCATGTTCGCCGACGGTCCCTTCCTCAACGGCATGTACACCGTGATCGGCCAGGTGCTGTCGGGCATGGACGTGGTCGACAAGCTCAAGAAGGGCGACCCGCAAGCCAACGGATCCGTGGTGGAACCCGACAAGATGGTCAGCGTGAAGGTCGCGGCGGATGCCAAATGACGCTGCCCCGATTTGATCGGGGGGACTGACGCCGGTCGTGCTGGCGACGCTGGTCGCCGGCGCGTTCGGGATGCCGCGACCGAACATGCACGATCGCTGGCGCATCCGCTGCCGCTGATCGCTGGCCGCTCGGCGGCGCCATCGCCGGACGGCCCTTCATCATCTCGATCATCGACGATCGCAAGGACACGAAAGACGACATCCATGAGCACTGAAGACACATTGATCCTCGATACGTCGAAGGGCCCCGTGACGATCAGGATGCGGCCCGACCTCGCGCCGCAGCACGTGGCGCGCATCAAGGAACTGGTGCGCGAGGGCTTCTACGACGGCATCGTGTTCCACCGCGTCATCGACGGCTTCATGGCGCAGACCGGCTGCCCGCACGGCACCGGCACCGGCGGCTCCGGCAAGAAGCTCAAGGCGGAGTTCTCCAAGGAGAAGCACGTGCGCGGAACGGTTTCGATGGCGCGCGCCCAGAGCCCGGATTCCGGCGACAGCCAGTTCTTCATCTGCTTTGCCGACGCGCCGTTTCTCAACGGGCAATATACCGTCTGGGGACAGGTGACCGCAGGGCATGGAGAACGTCGACAAGATCAAGCGCGGCGAGCCGGTCGCCAATCCCGACCGCATCGTCAAGGCGCGCATGGCCGCCGACGCGTGACCCGATCTCCCTCCACTTGAAAGGCTATCGTATTCACTCATCGCGGTCGAGCACCTGTCGTGCGGCACGGCGCCTCTGCTCCCTCCCCCGCATGCGGGGAGAGGGCGAGGTAGGGGGCCTTTCCGCGATTCTGAGCGTAGTCTACGGTTGGTCAGACTCGCGGCGAGGCCCCCTCACCCGATCGCTTCGCTCCGCCTCTCCGCGCGCAGGCGGGGAGAGGGACAGACGTGCCGCGCAAGGACGTTTCCACGCTCGAGCCCGCGAAGGCGAGTGCGAAAAGCATGCGCACCGACCTGTTCGACTTCGAGCTGCCGCCCGACCGCATCGCGTTGCGGCCGGCGAGCCCGCGCGATGCGGCGCGGCTGCTGGTGGTGCGGCCGGGCGCGGCGGCCGAGCTGGAAGACCACATCGTGCGCGAGCTGCCGGACCTGCTGCGCCCGGGCGACCAGCTCGTCGTCAACGACACCAAGGTCATCGCGGCGCAGCTGCGCGGCCGGCGCATCGGCCGCGGGCCCGACGCCGGGATCGATGCGACCCTGATCAAGCGGATCGACGGCGCGCGCTGGCAGGCGCTGGTCAAGCCCGCCCGCAAGCTCGCAGCCGGGCGACGTGGTGCGGTTCGGCGACGAGGGCAGCGGTGTGCTTTCTCGGCGAACTCGACGCCACCGTCGAGGCGAAGGGCGAGGCCGGCGAAGTGACGTTCGCCTTCGCCTTCGACGGGCCCGGCGCTCGACGCCGCCATCGCCGCGCGCGGCGAGGTGCCGCTGCCGCCCTATATCGCCGGGCGCCGCGCCGCCGACGAGCGCGACCGCGCCGACTACCAGACCATGTTCGCCCGCGCGGAGGGCGCGGTGGCGGCGCCGACCGCCGGCCTGCACTTCACGCCGAGGCCTCACTCGCGCGCGCTCGCCGCGCGCGGGATCGCGCGTGCACACCGTCACCCTGCATGTCGGCGCCGGCACCTTCCTGCCGGTCAAGGCCGAGGATGTCGCCGCAGCACAAGATGCACGCCGAGTGGGGCGAGGTGAGCGCGCAGACCGCCGCCGCGCTCAACGCGGCGCGCGCGGCGGGCGGGCGCATCGTCGCCGTCGGCACCACCTCGCTGCGGCTGCTCGAAAGCGCGGCGCGCGACGACGCGGCATGCGTCGCGCCATTCGCCGGCGAGACCGCGATCTTCATCACGCCGGGCTACCGCTTCCGCGCCGTCGACGTGCTGCTGACCAATTTCCACCTGCCGCGCTCGACCCTGTTCATGCTGGTCGCGGCGTTCTGCGGCCTCGATGTGATGAAGCGCGCCTATGCCCATGCGATCGCCGACGGGCTATCGGTTCTATTCCTATGGCGATGCCTGCCTGCTATTCCCCGGGCATGGCTGACACCATGACCGCCTTCTCGTTTCGCATCGCCGCCACCGACGGCGCGGCGCGCAGCGGCGTGATCGAGACGCCGCACGGCGCGGTGCGCACGCCGGCCTTCATGCCGGTCGGCACCCAGGGCGCGATGAAAGGCGTGCACTGGCGCGACGTGAAGGCGTCCGGCGCCGACATCGTGCTCGGCAACACCTATCACCTGATGCTGCGGCCGGGCGCCGAGGAGATCGCGGCGCTCGGCGGGCTGCACCAATTCATCGACTGGCCGCATCCGATCCTCACCGATTCCGGCGGCTTCCAGGTGATGTCGCTCGCCGGCCTGCGCAAGCTCGACGACAACGGCGTGGTGTTCCGCTCCCATCTCGACGGCGCGATCGTCTCGCTCACGCCGGAGCGCGCGATCGAGATCCAGGCGCTGCTCGGCTCCGACATCGCGATGCAGCTCGACGAGTGCATCCGCCTGCCGCAGCCGCGCGCCGAGCTCGAGCGCGCCATGAAGCTGTCGCTCGCCTGGGCGCGAGCGCTGCAAGCGCGCGTTTGCGGCAGGCGCGGGCGGGGGCGGCCGGGCCGCGCGCTGTTCGGCATCGTGCAGGGCGGCGACGACCGCGGCCTGCGCGCCGCCATCGGCCCGCGCGCTCGCCGAGATCGGCTTCGACGGTTATGCCATCGGCGGCCTCGCGGTCGGCGAGCCGCAGGCGGTGATGCTCGACATGATCGAGACGGTGGTGCCGCTGCTGCCGGCCGACCGGCCGCGCTACCTGATGGGGGTCGGCACGCCCGACGATCTCCTCGAGGCGGTCGGCCGCGGCATCGACATGTTCGACTGCGTGCTGCCGACCCGCAACGGCCGCCACGGCCTCGTCTATCACGCGCTTCGGCCCGATCAACCTGCGCAACGCCCGCCACGCCGCCGATCCGCGTCCGCTCGACGAGCAGAGCCGCTGCCCGGCCGCGCGCGACTATTCGCGCGCGTACCTGCATCACCTCGTCAAGGCGAACGAGATCTCGGTGCCATGCTGCGAGCGAGATCAACCTGTACTACTATCCAGGACCTGATGCGGGGATCCGCGCAACGCCATCGAAGCCGGGCGAGCTTGCGGCGTTTGGCGCGGCGGCGAAGGATGGGTGGGCGAGGGGGGATATTGCTGCGGTGTGACGTTGTTCCTTCTCCCCAAATTGAGCAAGCGTAGCCCGGATTGAGCGCCAGCGAAATCCGGGACGGCGCTATCCGATCGGCATGCATCGCTGAGTTTCGCGAGACGCTCGACCCAGGTTACAGGGCCCCCTCAATCCAGCGTCTCGCGATAGCACCACACCGCGATGGCGATCACCACCAGCGCGAACAGCGCGAGCGGCCACAGTTCGGGGAGGATGTCGTCGAGGCCGTTGCCCTTGAGCAGCATGCCGCGCACGATGCGCATGGCGTGGGTGGTGGGGAACAGCTCGCCGACATATTGCGCCCACACCGGCATGCCGCGGAACGGGAACATGAAGCCGGACAGCAGGAAGGACGGCATCAGCGTGAGCTGGGCGAACTGCATCGCCTGCATCTGGTTGGCCGACACCGTGGAGAACGTGATCCCCAGCGCCAGATTGCCGGCGATGAAGAAGCCGAGCGCGACCAGGAGCAGCGGCAGCGAGCCGCGCATCGGCAGCTCGAAGAACAGCGCCGAGGACGCCAGGATGATCAGCACCTGGATGTAGCCGATGGCGACGAACGGCATGATCTTGGCGAGCATCACCTCGAGCGGCCGCACCGGCATCGCCAGCAGGTTTTCCATGGTGCCGCGCTCGCGCTCCTTGGTGATCGACAGCGTGGTCATGAACAGGGTCGACATCATCAGCACGATGCACATCAGGCCCGGCACGATGTTGAGCACGGTGAGCTGCTCGGGATTGTAGCGGGCGTGGATCACGAACTGGAATGCCGGGTTGGCCGGCTGGCTGCGCATGACCGGCGGCAGGTCGCGGTTGAGCACCGTCGAGATCGTCGCCAACGCCGCGGTGGCGTTGCCGACCGCGGAGGGGTCGCTGGCGTCGGCGTCGATCAGGACCGACGGAACGTCGCCGCGGTCGACCGAGCGGTCGAAATTCGCCGGCAGCTCGATGACGAAGAGCACCTCGCCCTGGGCCAGCGCGCGCTCGGCCTCGGCTTCGGAGGCGAGCGTGCGGATTTCGTAATAGCCGCTGTTCTGCATCGCCGCGATGATCGTGCGCTCGTATTTCGAATGATCGACCGACAACAGGCCGGTCGGCAGGTTCTTGGGATTGGTGTTGATGGCGAAGCCGAACAGGAAGAGCTGCATCACCGGCACCAGGATGATGAAGCGCAGCGTCAGCGCGTCGCGCGTCACCTGCATCCATTCCTTGCGCACCAAAGCGCGCAGGCGCTTGAGCGAGAACGCCGATCATGGCGGCGCCTGCCGGCTCTGGTCGACGCTCAGCATGTGGATGAAGACGTCCTCGAGCCGCGGCTCGACCTCCTGCCAAGAGAGCGTGTCGCCGTCGAGCGTGTCGCCGTCGCAGCGTCGTCGCCGATTCTCAGGTCGTCGCCGTCAGGTCGTCCGGATCGCGCTTTCGAGCGCGGCGCGATCGGTGCCGGCGACGTGGAGCGCGCGTCCGAACACGGCGGCCGCCTCGACGCCGGGCATGCGGCGCAGCCGCCGCGCGGCATCGTCGACGTCGGCGCCCGTCACCTCGAAGGTGATGAGGCCGGAATGCCGCGACACCTCGCCGGCGTCGCCCTGGACGACGATGTGCCCGTTGGCGAGATAGACGATGCGATGGCAGCGCTCGGCCTCGTCCATGTAGTGGGTCGAGACCAGCACGGTGAGGCCGTCGCCGGCGAGGTCGTGGATCATGTCCCAGAACTCGCGGCGCGCCTTGGCGTCGACGCCGGCGGTCGGCTCGTCGAGCAGCAGGAGCTTCGGCTCGTGCAGGATGCAGGCGGCGAGCGCCAGCCGCTGCTTCCAGCCGCCGGAGAGCTGCCCGGCGAGCTGGTTGCGCCGATCCGCCAATCCCATGCGTGCGGTGATGTCCGCCACCGCCTCGCGCGCGCATTCGCCATCTCGTAGACGTCGGCGACCAGATCGAGATTCTCCTGCGACGGTGAGGTCTTCGTAGAGGCTGAACTTCTGCGTCATGTAGCCGACCTGGCGGCGGATCAGCGCGGATTGGCGGATGATGTCGAGGCCGAGGCAGGTGCCGCTGCCGCCGTCGGGGACGAGCAGGCCGCACAGCATGCGGATGGTCGTCGTCTTGCCGCTGCCATTGGCGCCGAGAAAGCCGCAGATCTGGCCGCTGCGCGACCTGGAGGTCGAGCCCGTCGACCACGCTGCCGCGCGCCGAAGCTCTTGCGCAGCCCGTGGACGTCGATGACGAGGTCGGTCATCGGCCTATCCGCGCGGTCCTGCTCGCCTGCGCCGTCTGCCGGACCGTCGCGCGAACCGGACGCACCGCGATCGGCTGGCCGGGATTGATCGTCGCGGCCTGCTCCGCGCGACGGTCGCGCCTCCACCATGTAGACGAGCTTGGCGCGGATCGACTCGCTGTAGATGACCGGCGGCGTGTATTCGGCCTGCGGCGAGATGAAGGAGATGGTCGCGACGAGGTCGGTCGGGCAGTTGTCGCAGACGAGCGCGACCCGGTCGCCGACATGGACCTCGGCGAGCCGCGGCTCGGGAACGAAGAACCGCACGAAGATGTTTTCCGGCGGCAACAGGGACACCACCGGCCCGCCGGCGGGGATGGTCTCGCCGGGGCGGGCGAGAACGTCGGCGATGACGCCGCCGACCGGCGCGATGACGTGGCGCTGGTCGAGCCGCCATTGCGTCATGTCGACCGCCGCGCGCGCCGCCTCGACAGCCGCCTGCTGCGCCTTGATCTCGCGCTCGCGTCCGAGCGGCGCATGCATCTGCGCCAAGGCCGCTTCGAGGCCCTGCACCTTGGCGATGGCGGAGCGCAGGTCGGCGCGCTGCTGGTCGACGAGCTGCATCGGCACGGCGTTGGTCTTTACCAGGACTTCGTTGCGCTTGAGGTCGGACTGGATCTTGTCGCGTGCGGCCTCGGCGTTCGCGAGATTGGCTTCGGCCTGCTGGATCTCGGTCGGCTTGCCGCCGGCCTGGAGATTGGCGAGCTGCTCCTCGGCCTGCCGGAGCTGGCGCGCGGCCTGCTCCTTGGCGGCCTGATCGGCGGTGTCGTCCTGATCGAACAGCGCCGCGCCGGGCGTGACCTTCGAGCCGCGCCGGACCGCAAGCGTGGTGAGGAGCCCCTGCTGGGTCGGGCCGACCTTGACGAAATCGGCCTCGGCATAGCCTTGCCATTGGACCGCAGGCGGGGCGCGGTTCTGCCACCACCAGCCGCCTGCCGAGGCCAGGAGGAGCAATACGACTGCGATCACTGCTGGACGGGCCATGGGGCTTGACCTATTGTAACCGAACTGTATCGTTGCATTAGCACTATCGGGGTGCTGCCACAAGCGCGATTTTGGGCTGTGGCCCGCTTTAGCGGCCTGTGCCGGAGTGCTTGTGCCAGGCCGGTATAGTTTTTTGATGGCCTGCCGGGATTGTTCCGGCGGAAGGAGGAAAAGATCGGATGTCCGACCGGGCGCTCGAAGACGGGGAGTTCAAACGCGGTCCAGGCGGACGGCCGACCCGGCAGGAAGCGGAGCGCCGGCATCGCGGCCTCATCGAGACGGCGTTCCGCCTGTTTGTCGACAAGGGCTGGGAAGGCGCCTCCATCGACGAGATTTCACGCCGGGCCGGGGTGGCAAAGGGCTTCATCTACGCCCGCTATCCCGACAAGGCGGCCCTGTTCGTCGGGGCCATCGAACGGCTGATGGAGGATGCCATGGGCACCCTTCAGGTCGGCGAACCGTTGCCGGACGATGTCGAGGAAGGGCTGTGCGCCTTCGGCCGGAGGCTTTTCGACCTCGTGCTGAAGCCGGAAGCGCTGGCATTCCATCGCCTGTTCATCGCGGAAGCGCCGAAGTTTCCCGCGCTCGCCGAGCACTTCATCGCCCGCAACGGCCTGCTCGACCTGATCGCCGGCGTGCTCGCGGGCTATGTCGATCGCGGCGCGCTGGCGCCGGAGGATGCCCGCATGCGCGCCGAACATTTCACCATCCTGGTCATCGGCATCCCCAGGACACTCGCGCTTCTGGTCGGGCGCGAACCGCCCGCCGAGGAAGAACGCCGCCTGCGCTCTGCGGTGCGTCTGTTTCTCGATGGCTGCCGTGCCGATTGAACGGCGAGGCGCATACGGAATAGTCAGCGCTCGTTCGCCACCAGCGCGAACATCGCGCCTTGCGGGTCGATCGCCTGCACGATCCACTGGCCGCCGGGCACTTGCATCGGACCATTCGCGATCTGGCCGCCATTGGCCTTGATCGCTTCGACGCACGAATCGAGCTTTGGCACGTTGAAATAGTAGAGCCAGAACGGCGCCGGAACCTTCGCCATCTTGGTCATCATGCCGCCGCTCTGCACGCCATCGATGTTGAACAGCTGATATTTGCCGTCGGGGCCCATATCCATCGCATCGCCCTTCGTCCAACCGAACAGGCTGGAATAGAACGCCCACGCGCCGTCGAGCGCGCCGGCATGCAGTTCGCGCCAGCCGACACTACCGGGCGTACCCGGCGCCGGCATGCCGCCCTCCGGCGGTTCGCCGATCCCCTTCATGATCATGAACGCCGTCATGTAGGGGTCAGCGACGACGGCGAAGCGCAGCATGCCGGGAACGTCTGTCGGCTCCTTGAGGACGCGCCCGCCCGCCGCCTTGATCTTCGCGGCATAGGCGTCGACGTCGTCGACGGCGATGTAGCCGAGCCAGATCGGCCGCGCGCCCATCTTTTTGGCTTCCTCCGGAATCGCCATCAGGCCGCCCATCATCGTCTCGCCCATGGAGAGCAGCGTGTAGCTCATGCCGGGCTGGCCCGAAGTCCTTGGCGCTCCAGCCGACAACCTTGGAATAGAAGCCTTCCGCCGCCTTCGGATCGCTGGTCATCAGTTCGATCCAGACGAACTTGCCGTGCATGTCGCTCATGTGACGCTCCCTGTGACTATGTCGTTCGCGCCCACGTTTTATCCGCCGAATGTGGCGGCCTCGCAACGCGCGGCGGCCGTCGAGAAAGCCGTCCGACGGATGCCAGCGGTTACCGAAGGCCGATAACCATCCTTCCCATGGCGGTTGCGTGATATCGTCCGGTCGGCGACCATGATGGCTTCAAGGCGCGGCGCGGGAGGCATGTCACCATGAACCAGGCCAACAGCTTTCGCGTGCTGCTGTGCGTCCTCGCCGCGGCGTTCGCATTCGCCGCGACGCCGGCGCGGGCCCAGACCTATCCGACCCGGCCGGTGCGGGTGATCCTGCCGTTCGCGGCCGGCGGCATCGCCGACATCACCACGCGGGTGGTGGCGGAACGGCTCGGCGACAGGCTCGGGCAGCGCGTCATCGTCGACAACCAGCCCGGCGCCGGCGGGATTGCGGCGGCGCGTTCGGTGCTCGCTTCGCCCGCCGACGGCTATACGCTCGCCCTCGTCACCAACGGCACCGCCATCAGCGTGCCGCTGTTCAAGACGCTGCCGTTCGATCCGGTCAAGGATTTCGTGCCGATTTCGGCGCTGGGGAATTTCGACCTCGCGATGACCGTCGAACGCGGCTTCGCCGTACCACACGCTCGGCGATTTCCTCAAGGAGGCGAAGGCCAGTCCCGGCAAGCTGAATGTGGGGACCATCAGCGTCGGCAGCACCCAGAACCTGGCCGCCGAGCTGCTGCGCTCGCTGTCGGGCGACAGCTTCACCCTGATCACCTACCGCACCGCGCCGGAAGCGGTGATCGCGCTGTTGCGCAATGATATCCAGCTTCTGGTGGAATACTATGCCACGGTGAAATCCGGCCTCGAGGATGGCAAGCTGCGCGTGATCGCGACCTCCGGAGACAAGCGGTCGCAGATGTTGCCCAACGTCCCGACCGTCGCCCAGGCCGGCGTGCCCGGCTATGCGGTGACGTCGTGGAACGCGCTGTTCGCGCCGGCCGGCACGCCGCCCGACGTCATCGCGAAGCTCAACCAGGCCGGTGCGCGACGTGATGGCGCAGCCCAATGTCAAGGCCCGGCTGCTCGAACTCGGCATCGAGGCCCAGGCCGGTCCGCCGGAAGAGATCGCCGACCGGCTCAAGGCCGAGATCGCGAAATGGACCAAGGTGATCGACGACGCCAAAATTCCGAAGCTGTAAACCGCGATCGCGATGGCGGCGATCGTCCTGCGCCTGATTGGCGCAGCATTCCGAGCACCCGAGTGACGAATGCCGAGTAGACAATGGATTGGTCGACACCGCTCGATCTCTATTGCGAGCGCACCGACGCCTCGTTCTGGTCGGAGCCGGTCAATGCGCTCTCCAACGCGGCATTCCTGATTGCGGCCGCCGTCGCGTTCCGGCTGTGGCGCCGCGGCGACCGCGACGACTGGCCGGCGCTGGCGCTGATCGGCGTCGTCGCCGCCGTGGGCATCGGCTCTTTCGTGTTCCACACGGTCGCGACCCGCGCCGCGATCCTCGCCGACGTCATTCCGATCGCGATCTTCATCTACGGCTACCTGCTGCTCGCGCTCGTCCGTTTCCTGCACCTCAAGGCCGTCGCGGCAGGCGCGATCGTCGTCGCCTTCGCGGCCGGTGCGCAGGCGCTGGCGGCGTCGGCGCCGCCGCGGCTCCTCAATGGCTCGGTCGGCTATCTGCCGGCGCTGGCCGCATTGATCGCCGTTGCCCTCAGCGCGGGGGAGCCGGCGGCCCGGCGCAGTCTCGGGCTCGCGGCGCGGTGTTCGCGGTCTCGCTGGCATTCCGCACCGCCGATACGCGCGATATGCGCGGAGTTTCCGCTCGGCAGCCATTTCGTCTGGCACGTCCTCAACGCCGTCGTGCTGTACATGCTGCTGCGCACGGCGATCGTCGCGCGCAGGACGGGGTAGCACTCGCGTGTCACCAGTCCCAGGGGGCCCAGGGGGAGGGGGCCATTTCGATTTTATGAAAAACAACCCCATGCAAAGTAGAATCCGCGCCCGCCAAAAGGCGTGGTGGCAGTGGCCAGGAATTCCCTCCACTGGACCCTACAGGGCGAGTTCGTGTCAAAAATTTTATTATAAACAGAAGTTTATACGGATTCGACAGAGTCGCGAATTCGCCTCGCGCCCGCGCGCCCCCTCACATCCCGCCATAGAGCCACGCCATGCCGTCATAGGCCTGCTCCGCGCGTGCGGCCGCCGAGCATCTGGTCGCGCAGCTCCGCGGTGACGCCGCGCGGCGTGGTAGAACTCGCCGTAGACGCGCGCCATGATCTGCACGCGGCCGGTGCGCAGATAGCGCTGCTGCTCGTAGGCCTTGAACGCGGCCGGCAGGTCGTGCGGGCGTCGCCGCGACCTTTTCGGCGAGCGCCACCGCGTCCTCGCTCGCCATGCAGGCGCCCTGCGCGAGATATTGCAGCATCGGGTGCGCGGCGTCGCCGAGCAGCGTGACGCGGCCCTTCGACCAGTCCTTCACCGGCTCGCGGTCGCACAACACCCACATGCGCCAGGTCTCGATGCGCTCGAGCATGCGCAGCACCTCGGGACGCTGGCCCTTGAAGTGCTGCCAGAGCAGCTCCTCGGGCTCGCCTTCCGCGTTCCAGCCTTCCACGTAGCGGTCGGAGTGGAACACCGCGACGAGATTGTAGAGCTCGCCGCGGCGCAGCGGATAATGCACGAAATGGGTCTCGGCCCGGCCCACAGCACCACGTCCGGCCGCCACAGATCGTCCGGCACCTCCTCGCGCTTGAGCACGGCGCGATAGGCGATATGGCCGGACACGCGCGGCGCGCCGTCGCCGACGATGCGGCCGCGCACCTTGCGACCACATGCCGTCGCAGCCGATCAGCGCGCGGCCGCGGACCTCCTCGCCGCCTTCGAGCCGGACCGCGACCGCGTCGCCGTGGTCGTCGAAGTCGTCGACCTTGCGGTTGTTCTCCAGCGACACCAGGTTGTTGCCCTGGCAGGCCTGCAGGTAGACGCCGTGGATGTCGGCGCGATGGGTCACCGCATAGGGCTGGCCGAAGCGCTGCATGAAGGGCTCGCCGAGCGGAATGCCGGTGATCGAGCTCGCCGCTGAGCGCGTCGCGCATCTCGATCGCGGGCGGCACCCAGGCATCGTCCAGCATGCCGGCCTTGAGCCCGACCCGCTCGATCGCGCGGAAGATGTTGGGGCCGAGCTGGATGCCGGCGCCGAGCTCCTTGAATTCCGGCGCCTGCTCGAACACCCGCACCGGGAAGCCCTTGCGCGCCAGCGCATAGGCGGCGATCAGCCCGCCGATGCCGCCGCCCGCGACGAGGAAGGGAAGGTCGCTTCCCGTTCGCCTTGGCCATGCGTTTGCTCTCCCCGACACCAGGAACGCCCGACGCACCGCAGCACGCACGGCCGACCGCTTTGACGTTCGCTTGTCGCTCCACATTATCAAGGGAAGGAATTAGACTGGAGTTAAACCGATGCGACCCGCGCTCAGCTGCCGATGGTCCGGCCGAACCGATGGTTCCCGTTTGTTCGAGTCGGTTTTCCGCTGGCAGGTGGCGGTCCGAGGTGTCGCGATATTTGGGAGCCAGAATAGCGGGGTCATACCGCCGGCGCCGCCGCGCGGTCCCCGGGAGCAATGGAGGAACAGATGGCATTCGATTTCAAGGTCAACGGCAAGGCGGCGCAGATCGGACGCCCCGCCGCAAACCCCGCTGCTGTGGGTGATCCGCGAGGAGCTCAAGCTCACCGGCACCAAGTTCGGCTGCGGCACCGGCCTGTGCGGCGCCTGCATGGTCCATATCGACGGCAAGCGCGCCTTCTCGTGCCAGACCCAGGTGTCCGCAGGTCGCCGGCAAGGCGGTGACCACCATCGAGGGCCTGTCGACCAATTCCTCCCATCCGGTGCAGAAGGCCTGGCTCGCCGAGCGGGTGCCGCAATGCGGCTACTGCCAGTCCGGCCAGATCATGAGCGCCGCCGACCTGCTGGCGCACAATCCCAAGCCCGACCGCGCCGCAGATCGTCGAGCACATGAGCACCAACATCTGTCGCTGCGGCTCCTATCCGCGCATCGTCCGCGCCATCGAGCGCGCCGCGAAGGAGGCCTGAGCCATGACCATCCATCTCGCACCGCTCGACACTTGCCGCGCCGTCGCGCCGCCAGTTCATGGTCGGCGCCGCCGGGTTCACCTTCGCCATCGCCGTCGGCGACATCGGCGCCGACGCCGCGGCGGCGGCCGGACGGGCACCGGCAAGGCGATGAGCCCGTGGGTGACGATCTCGACCGACGACACGGTCGCGATCATGTCGCCGGCGGCCGAGATGGGGCAGGGCTCGCTCACCTCGCTGCCGCTGATCCTCGCCGAGGAGCTCGACGCCGACTGGTCGAAGGTGCGCGTCGTCGTGGCGCCGCCCAACGACGAGCTCTACAAGAATCCGGCATTCGGCTACATGTACACGGCCGGCAGCAATGCCGTGACCGCCTATTTCAAGGATCTGCGCCAGTTCGGCGCGCAGGTCCGCAAGGTGCTGCTGGCGAATGCCGCGAAGCACTGGAACGTGCCGGTCGCGGAGCTGACCACCGGGCCGAACGTGGTCATTCACGCGAAGACCGGGCGCCGCCTGTCCTATGGCGAGATCGCGGCCTTCGCCGAGGTTCCGGCCAAGGCGCCGGAGGTCGCGGAGAGCGAGCTCAAGAAGCCGGATCAGTTCCGCCTCATCGGCAAGGACGTGATGCGGGTCGAGCTGCCGCAGAAGGTGAACGGCACCGCGCAATACGCGATCGACGTGCAGGTGCCGGGCATGCTGTACGGCGCGATCCTGCGCGCGCCGGTCGAAGGCGCGGCGCCCGACGAGATCGACGACGCCAAGGCGAAGGCGATCGCCGGCGTCGTGCAGATCGTCCGGCTGCCCTACGGCGTCGGCGTGATCGCCGAGACGCCGTGGGCGGCGTTCGATGCCAAGAACGCGCTCGAGGTCACCTGGACCCGCACCGGCAAGGCCTGGGGCTTCGACAGCGAGAAGGCGCTGGTCGCCTTCGCGGCGGCGGCGCGCGACCTGTCGCAGCCGACCAAGCTGTGGGGCAAGGAGGGCGATGCGCCGGCGGCGCTTGCAGACGGCGGCGACGCGTCGTCGAAGGCGAGTACCGCAACGATCTCGTCTACCACGCCCAGATGGAGCCGCTGAACGCGGTCGCCTCGGTGTCGCCCGACGGCGACGCCTGCGAGGTGTGGTGCGGCGTGCAGTCGAAGACCATCGCCGTGACGGTCGCGGCCGACGCGCTCGGCATCGCGCCGGACAAGATCACCTACCACGACATGCTGATGGGCGGCGGCTTCGGCCGGCGCGGTCACCGCGACGAGGAATACGTCCATGACGCGGTGGTGCTGTCGAACGCCGTGAAGAAGCCGGTCAAGGTGATGTGGACGCGCGAGGACGACGTCCACAACGGGCGCTTCAATCCGCTGTCCGCGCACTATCTGCGCGCCGGCTTCGACGCGTCCGGCAAGCTGATCGCGTTCCACCATCGCAAGGCCTGCGACGAGGTGACGGCGTTCCAGGACCCGGTGCGGTTCGAGCGGCAGAAGGGCCGCGACGGCATCGCGTTCAACGGCCTCGATGCGCCCTATTACGAGATCCCCAACCGCCTCGGCGAAGCGGTGCCGCGCGAGAGCGGGCTGCGCACCTCGAGCCTGCGCGGCATCGCGCACCTGACCAACATCTTCGCCATCGAATCGTTCATGGACGAGCTTGCGCGCAAGCGCGGGGTCGATCCGGCGACGTTCCGGCGCGATCTGGTCAAGACCAATCCGCGCGCGATCGCACATCATCGACACGCGTCAGCCGCATGGCGGACTGGGGCAGGAAGCGCGACGGCAGCGCGCTCGGCTTCACCTACATGAACTATTCGGGGACGCAGATCGCGCTGGTCGCCGAAGTCGCGCGTCGACCGCAAGTCCGGCGCGCTGCGGGTGCCGAAGGTCTGGATGGCGCTCGATCCCGGCATCGCGGTGCAGCCCGACAACATCGTCGCGCAGACCGAGAGCAGCATCGTCTACGGACTGGGATTTGCGCTGACGGAGCGCATCACCATCGAGGACGGCGCGGTCCAGGAGTCGAATTTCTACGACTACCACGTGCCGCGCATGAACGAGATCCCGGAGATCGCGATCGAGGTGGTCGCGACCGACAACCACCCGACCGGCGTCGGCCAGATGGCGACGCCGCTGGTCGCGCCGGCGATCGCCAACGCGGTCGCGGAGCTCGACCGGCGTGCGCCTGCGGCACACCCCGATGACGCCGGACCGGGTGAAGCAGGCGCTGGGGTGAGGTAACAATCGTCGACCAATGGGGAGGCTGGGCGCGATCCCGGCCATCTCGGCCGCGAGGTCGCGATGCGTTCATGAACACGACCGGCGGCGGCAAGCACTCCGCCGCCGTCACTCCGCGGCGGTGGCCTGCACGTCCTCGGTGCGACGTTCGCGGTCGGTCGCAGCGCCGCGGAGCCAGGCCTGCAGGCGGTCGAGATAGAGATAAACCACCGGCGTGGTGTAGAGCGTGAGAAGCTGGCTGAGCGCCAGCCCGCCCACCATGGCGTATCCGAGCGGCTGGCGCAGTTCGGCGCCGGTGCCGTGGCCGAGTGCGAGCGGCACGCCGGCCATCATCGCTGCCGCCGTCGTCATCAGGATCGGGCGGAAACGCAGCAGGCACGCCTGCCGGATCGCATCGAGAGGTGTCATGTGATCGTCGCGCTCGGCCGTGATGGCGAAATCGACCAGCATGATGCCGTTCTTCTTGACGATGCCGATCAGGAGAATGATGGCGATGATGCCCATAACCGACAGCTCCATTCCGCCGGCGCGCAGCGCCAGCACCGCGCCGACGCCCGCCGACGGGAGCGTCGACAGGATCGTCAGCGGATGGATGTAGCTTTCATACAGCATGCCGAGAATGATGTAGACGACCACCAGCGCCGCGCCGATCAACGCCGGCGTGCTGGCGAGGGAACTCTGGAACGCCTGGGCGTTGCCCTGGAAGGTGGCGATGACCGAGCCCGGGAGGCCGATGTCCCGTGCTGCCCCGAGGATGGCGTCGACCGCCTGGCCGAGCGCGATGCCGGGACGCAGGTTGAACGACAGCGTAACCGCCGGGAACTGGCCCTGGTGCGACACCGAAAGCGGGCCGACCTTGGTGGTATCGACGGTGACGAGCGCCGACAGCGGCAGCACCGAGCCGGTCAGGGGCGATTTCACGTAGATGCGTTCGAGCGAAGCGAAGGTGTCCTGCAGTTCCGGGGTGACTTCGAGGATGACCCAGTAGGTATTGAGCTGGGTGAAGTATTGCGTGATCTGACGCTGCCCGAACGCGTCGTTGAGGGTGTCGTCGATCATCTGCGGCGTGATGCCGAAGCGCGAGGCCTGGTCGCGGTTGATGGTCACCCGCAGACGCGGCGCGATGGCGAGGAGATCGGTCGAGGCATCGGCCAGCTGCGGCAGCGTGCGCATCTTGTCGAGCAACTTCTCCGACCATTCGACCAGCTCGGGGATGTTGGCGTCCTGGAGCGTGTATTGGAAGCTGCCGCGCGCGGCCCGGCCGCCGACGGTGATGTCCTGGGTCGCCTGCAGGAACATGTTGGCGCCTTCGATGCGCGCCAACTGGGGCCGCAGCCGGTCGATGATCTCCGAGGCGGTGAGCGTGCGCTCTTCGCGGGGCTTGAGCGCGATGAAGAAGCGGGCGGTGTTCGCCGACTGGGCGTTGCCGTTGCCGCCGATGCTGCCGGTCTGCGATGCGAATCCCGCAATGTCAGGGTCCCGCAACAGCACCGCGCCCAATTCGCGCTGCAGGCGCATCATTTCCATGGGCGAGACTTCCTGCGCCGCCTCGGCGAGGCCGTTGAGCATACCGGTGTCCTGGATCGGGAAGAAGCCTTTCGGAATCTGGATCATCATCACGACGGACAGGGCCATGGTGGCGAAGAAGACGCCGAGCGTGATGGCTTGATGCCGCAGGACGATGTCGAGGGTGCGACGGTAGCCCGACAGCAGGGCATCGAACCCGGCTTCAATGGTGCTGTAGAGGCGCCCGTGGCGGTCGGACCGGGGACGCATGAAGCGCGAACACAGCATCGGGGCGAGCGTCAGCGATACGAAGGCGGAGACCACGATCGAGGCCGTCACCGTCAACGCGAATTCGCGAAACAGGCGGCCGATGATCCCGCTCATCAGCAGAAGTGGGATGAATACCGCGATCAGCGAAACGCTGATCGAAAGCACCGTGAAGCGGATTTCGCCCGAGCCCGTGAGCGCGGCCTCGAGTGGCGATGCGCCGTTTTCGATGTGACGGTAGACGTTCTCGACCTCGACGATCGCGTCATCGACCACGAAGCCGATCGCGATCGTGAGCGCCATCAGCGACAGGTTGTCGATGCTGAAACTGAACGCGTACATCGCGGCAAAGGAGCCGAGCAGCGACAGCACGATGGTGACGGCCGGCACCATCGTCGCCCACAGATTGCGCAGGAACAGCAGGACGACCAGCACCACCAGCACGACCGTCAGAGCCAGCGTGAACTCGACGTCGAAGACCGAGGCGCGAATGGTCGTGGTGCGGTCGAGGACGGTATCGATTCGGCATCGCCGCCGGAATGTTGGCGGTGAGCTTGGGCAGCAGCGATTTTATGTGCTCGACCGTGTCGATGATGTTGGCGCCCGGTTGCTTGTAGACCGAGAGCAGGATCGCCTGGGCGTCGTCGTGATAGGCAGCGGCGAAACGGTCGGTAGCGGCGGCGACGGCGCGACCGATGTCGCGTACCCGCACCGGGGCGCCATTGCGATAGGCGATGATGACGTCGTCGAACGGTTTGGGCTCGACGATCTGGTCGTTGGCCTCGATGGTCAGGCTGGTGCGCGCAGTCGTGAGCGAGCCCTTGGGCGCATTGGTCGTCGCATTGACGAGTGCGCCGCGGATTTCCTCCAGCGTCAAGCCGCGGGCGGCGAGCTTTGCAGGATCGACCTGGATCCGGATCGCCGGGCGCTGCTCGCCGCCGAGCGAGACCAGGGCGACGCCCGTCACCTGGGAAATCTGCTGGGCGAGGAAGCTGTCGGCATATTCGTCGACGACGGTGATCGGCAGGGTGTCCGAGCGGGCCGACAGGATCAGAATCGGCGCATCGGCCGGATTGAGCTTCTTGTAGGTCGGTGGCGCGGTCATGGTCTGCGGCAGGGTCTTGCTCGCTGCCGTGATCGCCGCCTGCACGTCCTGGGCGGCGAGATCGATGTTGCGATTGAGGCTGAACTGTACCGTGATCGATGTGGCGCCGAGCGCGCTGAACGAGGTCATCTCCGTGATGCCGGCGATCTGGCCGATCTGGCGTTCCAGCGGCGTCGCGACCGAGGATGGCCATGGTCTCGGCGCTTGCGCCCGCAAGCGTCGCCGTCACCAGCACGGTCGGGAAGTCGACCTGCGGCAGCGGCGCGACCGGCAGGAACGGGAATGCGGCGAGGCCGAGGAACGCCAGCGCGCCCGCCATCAGCGATGTCGCCACCGGCCGCCGGATGAAGGGCTCGGAGAGGTTCACCTCACGTTCCCGGATGCGGTGGGCGGCGGCAGCGACGCCGTCACCACCGGCGCTTTCGCCTGCAGCTTGTACTGGCCCGCCGTGACGATGCGTTCGCCCTCGGCGAGGCCCGAAGCGATGATCGTGACATCCCCGGTCGCCGGTCCCACTTCGATGGAACGCGGCTCGACCGTGCTGTTGCCGGCGACCACCCAGGTAAACAGCCCCTTAGGCCCGCTTTGGACGGCGGAACCGGGAACGACGAGCGCATTGCGGCGGGTCTCGACGAGCATGCGTGGCATTGACGAAATCCCCCGGCCACAGTGCTTCATCGTCATTGGGGAACAGCGCCTTCAGGCGGATGGCGGCGGCGCCCTGGTCGATGACATTGTCGATCAGCAGCAGCTTGCCGGTGCCGAGTGCGATGCGGTTGTTCTGGTCGAAGGCGGTCACTTCGACCGGACCGCGCTTCATCGCCTCGCGCACCTCGCCGAGCGCGGTCGCCGGCAGCGTGAACAGCACCGCCGACGGCTGGTTGAGCACCAGGGTTGCCAGCGATTTGGAATCCGAGGCGCGGACCATGTTTCCCGGATCGAGGAGGCGGATGCCGATGCGGCCGTCGCTCGGCGCCACAATCGTCGTCCAGTCGAACTGAGTCTGCGCGGTTTCGATCAAGGCCTCGTCGGCGAGGATGGAGGCCTTGACCTGGTCGACCTTGGCCTGGAGCTGATCGACGTTCTGCTGGGTATCGAAGCTCTTGAGCGCCAGAGCCTTGGCGCGTGCGAGATCCTTCTCGGCGGCCACGAGCGTGGCGGCGTCCTGGGCGCGCTTGGCCTTGGCCTGATCGAGCGCGGCCTGGTAGAGGCGCGGATCGATCTTGGCCAGCACGTCGCCCTTTTTGACGCGCTGGCCTTCCGTGAACAGCACCTCCTGCAGTTCGCCGTCGACCTTGGCGCGGATGTCGATGGTGAAATAGGCCTGCACGGAGCCGATGCCGGTGAGATAGATCGGCACGTCCTGCCTGGACGCGACCGCGACCGTCACCGGGACGCCGGCGCGGGCC
Organism: uncultured Alphaproteobacteria bacterium; assembly: GCA_963795865.1. Taxonomy (GTDB): domain Bacteria; phylum Pseudomonadota; class Alphaproteobacteria; order Rhizobiales; family Xanthobacteraceae; genus JAJPKK01. The sequence goes on along the minus strand of CAWCJX010000044.1, from coordinate 20,582 downwards.
GCCGCCCGCGGTCCTTTTGCCGGTCCCGACTCTGCCGCCTGGTACCAATAGAACGCGCCGGCAACCCCCAGGATCACCAGGCAGAGCGCACCGAGCGTGAACGCGCGGGTGCGTTTGGGCTTTCCATCGCGGCTGATGAGCGGCACTTCACTGGTTGCTTTTTTTGGCGTCCGACCGACAACGCCCCGTACGCACAATATGTGAGGGGTAGGCTTGCATGGCAAATGCTTTTATCTCACTCTAAGCCCAACTATATGTTGGGGTAGCGATCGATGGCGCGGCGGCTGCCTTCGTTGAACGGATTGCGTGCGTTCGAAGCGGCGGGGCGCCATGGCAGCTTCACGGCCGCGGCCCAAGAGTTGAATGTCACCCAGGCGGCGGTGAGTCGGATGGTGCGTCTGTTGGAGCGACGCCTCGGCTACGCGCTGTTTCGACGTCATGCCAACGCGTTGGAACTCACGGCTCAAGGCCAGGCATTGCTGTCCGGCGTGACCGATTCGTTCGAACTCGATCGCGCGGCTCGCCGACCAGGTCGCGGCGATGCGCGCGGGCCCCGTGCTCACGGTCGGCGTCGGACCGGCCTTGGCGGTCAACTGGCTGATCCCGCGCCTGACCAATTTCTATCGCATCCACCCCGACGTCGAAGTGCGAATGGCCACGGGAGGCGCTACTCTCCCGGTGCGCGACGATTGGACTTGTACGGTTCGCCGCGATGCCGTCGCCTGGCCGGGTTACATTGCCGAAGCCCTGTTTCCGAGCGCGCTCGTGCCGGTCTGCACGCCGGCCATCGCATCGGGGTTGCGGCGACTTTCGGACTTGCGCAGCGCCACCCTGATTTTCGTGCCTCACTTGGCGAATGAATGGCCTTGCTGGTTCGAGGCGGCGGGTCTGAGCGCTCCGGCGCGCCCGCTCAACGAGGCCTTGTTTGGGCACAACGCCATGGCGATGCAGGCGGTGCTCGACGGGGTGGGCGTCGCCGTCGCGCAACTCTGCTACGTCAGCGACGCGCTCGCGGCGGGCCGGCTGGTCGCGCCGTTCCCGGTCGTCGCGCACACCGGCGAATCCTGGTTTCTCGAATACCGGCCGGTTCGCCGCGAAGACCCGGCGCTGCTGGCCTTCCGCGACTGGCTGCTGCGCGAAGCCGAGCGGCAAAGCCGCGTCGAGGCCGAACTGGTGGCTCGACCGACAAGACCTGCGTCACGAAAACAGGCATCGACGCAATCCCCGCCGCAGCGAAAGCGCCAGCCGAATCTCATGCGGGTGGGCCGAGCACGCCGCCCGCCACCGCGCACAGGATGACCACCAGCCACGGCGGCGTCTTCCACACCGCGAGCAGGAGGAAGGCGGCGAGCGCCACTGCGACATCGAGCGGTCCCATGATGGCGCTGAGCCACACCGGATTGTAGAGCGCCGCCAGCAGCAGGCCCACGACCGCGGCATTCACCCCTGCCAGCGCCGATTGCGCGAACGGCTTGCCGCGCAGGACCTGCCAGAACGGCAGGGCGCCGATCACCAGGAGGAACGACGGCAGGAAGATCGCCGCGAGGCAGATCGCGGCGCCGGCCCAGCCGTTCGGCGGCGGCCCGGCGACGGCGCCGAGATAGGCGGCAAAGGTGAACAGCGGCCCCGGCACCGCCTGGGCGGCGCCGTAGCCGGCGAGAAAGGCATCGTTCGTCACCCATCCCGGCGGCACCACGGCGGCCTGCAGCAGCGGCAGCACCACGTGCCCGCCGCCGAACACCAGCGCGCCGGCGCGGTAGAAGGCATTGAACATGGCGAGGGCATGGTTCGGAAAGGCCGCCGCCAGCAGCGGCAGCCCCGCCAGCAGAGCGAAAAACACCGCGAGGCAGGAGATCGCAAAACGGTGGCCGACGCCCGGCCCCGGCGCCGGCGGGGCAGCGGCGGATCCGCTCCCCAGCAGCACCATGCCGGCCACCGCCCCCAGGGCGATGGCGCTCAGCTGCCCCGCGGTGGTCGGTACTGCGAGCACCAGCGCCGCCGCCGCGACGGCGAGGCTGGCGCGCGCCTTGCCGGTGGCCATGGTGCCGGCCATGCCCCACACGGCCTGCGCCACCACCGCCACCGCCGCGATCTTGAGGCCGTGCAGCCAGGCCGCGTCCAGCGCTCCGAACCGCTCCACGCCCAGCGCGAACAGGACGAGGGCGATGGCGGAGGGCAGGGTGAAGCCGGTCCAGGCGGCAATCGCGCCCGCGAGGCCGGCGCGGGTGAGGCCGATGCCGATGCCGACCTCGCTGCTGGCCGGCCCCGGCAGGAACTGGCACAGCGCCACGAGGTCCGCATAGGCGGCCTCGTCGAGCCAATGACGGCGGGCCACGAACTCCTGCCGGAAGTAGCCGAGGTGGGCGATCGGCCCGCCGAACGAGGTGAGCCCCAGCCGCAGGAACACCACGAATACTTCGAGCGGGTTGCCTCTGCCGGCGGGCGTCGGCGCATCGGTAGCGGTCACTTCGGTCATGATCGGGCCGGGCGACATGGTCGCGACAAAGCCGTGCGAGGAGGAACGAGCGCCACTGTAGCATATGGCACCCGGCACCTGGCACTTTGGCACCTGGCACAGGGCGGCCGCGGCAGCGCTTCGCACGTCTGTCGGTTGAGGCGCCGCCTCCTCCTCCAGGGTTAAACCGGCGTCATATTGGGCCGCCATGATGCGGGGCGGGCAGAGCTTCCGTCCGGTGCCGACTCCCGTCGCGGGCGTCGCGGCAAATTCATCCCGAGGATGTCTCATGGCGAACGTGCCGCTGTTCCCGCTGCGCCTGGTGCAGGGCTATCACGATTTCCGGGTCGGGCGGATGCCGACCGAGCGCGACCGCTATCGCGAGCTCGCCCGGCGGGGCCAGTCGCCGGACACCATGATCATCGGCTGCTGCGATTCCCGGGTGTCGCCGGAGGTGATCTTCGATGCCCATCCGGGCGAATTGTTCGTCGTGCGCAACATCGCCAATCTGGTGCCGCCGTTCACATCGGACGGCGTGTGCCACGGCGTCTTCGCGGCGCTCGAATTCGCGGTGCAGGTGCTCGGCGTCGGCCACATCATCGTGCTCGGCCATGCCCGTTGCGGCGGCATCCGCGCCTATGCCGAGCACGGACCGCCGCTGTCGCCGGCGGATTCCATCCACAAATGGATGTCGCTGATCGCCCCCGCCGCCGATCTCGCCGGCGCGCCGGACGGCCGCGACGACTATCTCACGCGCCTGGAACAGGCCTCGATCACCAAGAGCCTGGAGAACCTGCTGACGTTTCCCTACATCGAGTCGGCGGTGCAGCGCGGCGTCCTCGCGTTGCACGGTGCGTATTTCGACGTGTCCACCGGCCAGGTGTTCGTGCGCGACACTTCGGGCTATTGCGAAATCAGCGCGCAAGCCTGAGAACGAACGATGAGCCTGCTGCGGCGACGGCTCCACGCCCGCTTCCGCCGTCCGGTTCTTCGAGCGGGGTGGTCATGGCATCCCCGGAGATTCCGCGGCCGCCCGGTCTCGCGCGCCGTGGCCGAACAGCGCGCCGTTGCCAACGGCTTCGTTTCGTCCAAAATGCCAAGGAACAGGTTTTTGTGAGTGGAGCAGCAATGAAGTGTTTTTCACATGTCATTCGCGCTTTGCCGGCCCATGACATGAATTGTCTGCGTGTCTCGTCGGTCGCTTGTGTTGGGGGAATGCTTGCCGGCGCCATGCTTGCTGTCGCCGCCCAGGCGCAAGGCAACTCCATCGCTCCTGCCCAGCCCGAGTTGAAGAGCCTGTTTGCCGAGCTCAAAGCCGAAACGGCCGCACTCGTGGCAGCCGCGCAGGCGCGGCTCGACGCGCTGTCGCCGCAACAGCGCCTTGCCGCGCCGCCCGTCATCTGGAGAGTGCCGGGCGCCGTCACCGAGTTCGAAGATTGCGGCGGCTGTCCGCGGATGGTGGTGATACCCGCCGGCGAGTTCACCATGGGCTCGCCGGCCTCCGTGCAGGGGGCGGAAGCCCAGCACCGCGTCACCATCGCCGGTCCCTTCGCCGTCAGCAAATTCGAGATCACCTTCGAGGAATGGGACGCGTGCCTGAACGAGGGCGGTTGCCGCGGTTACCGGCCGGACGATGAAGGCTGGGGGCGTGGCAAGCGTCCGGTGATGAATGTCTCCTGGGAAGACGCCAAGGCCTATGCGGATTGGCTGAGCCGGAAGACCGGCCAGCCCTACCGGCTGCTGTCGGAATCGGAATGGGAGTACGCCGCGCGGGCGGGGACCACGACGATGTTCTCCGGCGGAGACGCCCTCACTCCGCGCCAGGCCAATTACGACGGCAGTGCCGATGGGACGGGCCCATCGGATCAAAACCGCCAGACGACGATGCCGGTCGGGAGCTTTGCGGCCAACGGATTCGGCCTCCACGACATGCACGGCAACGTCTCGGAATGGGTCGAGGATTGCTGGCAGGACGATTACACCGCAAGGCATCCGACCGACGGCTCGGCCTGGCTGGAAGGCAACTGCGATGGCCGGGTCGTGCGCGGGGGATCGTGGGAGGATTCCCAGGTCGAACTTCGTTCGGCCGCCCGTACCGGGGGCGACAGGACCGACCGGTTTTATACCGACGGCCTGCGCATCGCGAGAAACCTTTGATTGGCGCTACGCTTTGTGTCGGCGGGGAGGGGAGAGTATCGCATCCTGCCTCCGCCTCGTCCTTGGCCAGAATCCGCATTCTCGCTCAGTAAAGACAACCCGACAGGCGGTCTGCGGTGGCTCCAGGCTTTATGCAAGGTTTGGTGAGAAAGCTTGGCTCCCGGCCGCATTCGTGAATTTCGAGCGATGCCAAGCCACGTCCCGCCTCGGCTATGATATTTGATGGGAGTATCGAAAGTGGCGAATGTACACAATGTCATTTAAGCAATGAGCTTCACCCCTGCCTCCTGCTGTTCGGCGGGTCTACTTGAGATAGGACCGCACCACCTCGATCAGTTCTTCCGCAGCGTTGGCAGCTTCGGCGCCAGGATGCGGTGCGGGATCGATCAAATGCATGCGGATGTGATCTTCGATCACTTCGCCCATAAGGCCGTTAATCGCGCCTCGGGCCCCCGTGATAAGCTGCAGAACATCGGCGCAGCCGATTTCCTGCTCCAGCGCTCGCTCGACAGCTTCGACCTGCCCGCGAATGCGCCGCGCGCGGTTGAGGAGCTTCGTTTTCTCCCGGATGGTGTGGGACACGTGAGACGGCACGTTTAAAGTTGTTCGGTGGAAATCGGAGTCTCTCGCGGCCCGTTCACTCAAGCAGTCGTTGGCAATCAGCACAGGCTGCCCCATGAATTTCCTTCCTCCGTGCCTACGGCCACCGGACAAGTATTTTCAAACACGCCTTCGTGTGATCTCGCGGGCGCGGAGGCACTGCCTCCGCCGCCCGCAAATCTCTGACCCCGGCCGCCCGCTCGGTCGCGACCGGGAATCAAGCCATTTCACCAATCCAAAACCTGGAATTAGCGCGCTTTGCGAAAGTGGACTCAGGTCAAGGAGCAGCACCGGCGTTGGCGCCAGCGCGCGCATTCGGATTTCCGAGCTGGGTTCCGTCCGGAAGCGTGACCGCCATAAACTGCCCGCCGGGGGTTCCGTCGCGCAGCGGATGGATGACGGCCTGGACCTTCATGCCGGGGGTGAGGGTCTTGGGAACCCAGCCCTGCCGCGCCAAGCCGCTCGGGCCGCCCATCTCGATCGCCCACTGCTCGGCCTTGCCCTGCGCATCGGAAACCGTCATCAGGATCCAGCTGTGCGGATTGGTCCACTGGAATTCCTTCACGGTGCCGTCCAAGGTGACCTTCTTTTCGGCATCGAACATCGCAAAGGAATGGTGTGCTTGTGCAGGGATCGCAGACATGGCGGCCGCGGCACCCGCGAGGCATAGCGCTCTAAATTTCATTGACATCTCCAACTTGTGTTGCTCCGGCGTTCTCTCTTAATAGAACCAGGAGGCAATGACTATTTCATAGCTAGCTGAATGCCGGCTGACGCCAACCTGAACGCAGGCTGAACCGCAAAGCTGCACCCTGATACGGAAACTGGGCGGGCATTCGGCGTTTTGACGCATTGAACGTGACAGCATGGGAGGCCGCCATCCGCATCCTTTTGGTCGAGGATAATCCCGATCTTGCCCAACGACTGACCGAGGGGCTGAAGGGCGCCGGTTTCGCCGTCGACCATGCCGCGGACGGCGAAACGGGGTATCGGCTCGGCCGCTCCGAAGACTTCGACGCCGTTATTCTGGACCTGGGGCTCCCCGACATGAAGGGTGTAGACGTACTCAATCGCTGGCGACAGGCTGGACGCGAAGTGCCCGTCCTGATCTTGACGGCGCGCGGCAGCTGGACCGAAAAAGTGGAGGGCTTGAATGCGGGCGCCGACGACTACATCACGAAGCCTTGTCACATTCAGGAGATCGCCGCACGGCTGCGCGCCCTGATCCGCCGTTCGGCCGGAAAGCCGACGCCGACTCTTGTCCATAACGATATCGAATTGTCGCCGGCGTCCGGAACGGTGACGGTGGCAGGCAAACCGGTCGAGCTGACGGCACAAGAATTCCGCATACTGAATTACTTCATGCATCGCACCGGCCGCATCATCTCGCAGTCGGAATTGCTCGACCACCTGTACTCGTTGGAAACCGAGCGCGACCCCAACACTGTCGAGGTCTATGTGGCGCGTCTTCGGCGAAAATTAGGACGCGATGCGATCAAGACGCTGCGCGGCCTCGGGTATCGGTTCGGATGAATAGGTCATTCCTTCGAAGCCTCAGGGCGCGGTTGATCATCGGCGCTGCCATCTGGATCGCCATTGGTGTGTCCGCCGCGGGCATATTCATTGCCGCTTTGTTCCGGGAATTCGCGGCCGATATGGTCGACGCGGAGCTGCGCAAACATCTCGAAGAGCTGGTGGCGCTCATTGACCTCGATGCCGAGGGGTTTCCACATCTGTATCGTCCGCTCAGCGACCCTCTCTTCAGCCAGATTGGTTCAGGCTTTTCATGGCAAGTGAGCCGATCAGGCAAGAGTCTGATCAAATCCATCTCCGCAAGTGCGGACGAATTGCCGGTACCTACTGATGCGCTCGGTGCGCAGCAGGTCCGGAAGCTGACGCTCACGGGACAGCGTGGCCCGATGATCGTCTTCGAGCGTCTGTTTCTGCCGGAAGGAGGTGCGCCGCCGCCTTTGCGCATTCAAATAGGCGCTGAATCCGCAATCGTCGATCGGATGCTGCCGATCTTCGATATACCCTTGACCTTTTCGCTCGCCTTGCTGGCGCTTGCGCTCATGATCGCGGCGGCGTTCCAGGTGTCCTTCGGCTTGAGGCCGATGTCTCGGCTCAGGCGCGCTCTCGGCGCTATCGGATCAGGAAAGGCGGCGAAGCTGCCGAGCGACTTCCCCTCCGAAGTCCAGCCGCTCGTGGACGATCTCAACAATCTGCTCGAGGTCAACGCTCAGATGGTGTTGCGTGCCAGGACGCAGGCCGGCAATCTCGCTCATGCCTTAAAGACGCCGCTCGCCGTCCTCACCGATGAAGCCTCTCGCTTGGCGGATCGAGGCCAAGCCGAATCGGCAGAAGTCATCCTGCAGCAGTCTCAACGCATGCAGCGGCAAATTGACTATCAGATCGCACGCGCACGAGCTGCGGCTTCGCGGTCCGTGCCTGGCATTGTCGCGCCCGTGGCGCCGACCGTCGGCAATATCATCGCCGCCATGAAGCGCCTGTATAGCGCAAAAAACCTGCTGATAAGTGCGGATGTCGATGCGCGTTGTGTGGCGCTTTGCGATCCGATGGATCTCAACGAGATGCTCGCCAATATCATCGACAATGCATGCAAATGGACGATACAGGCGATCTTCATCCATGGTCGCATCGACGAGACTGCGAACCAAGTTGTGATCGCGGTGGAAGATGAAGGTCCCGGATTGCCGCCGGACTCGATGGACGTTGTGTTCCGGGTCGGCGAGCGCCTGGACGAGCAAGTCCCAGGATCAGGCTTGGGACTGCCGATTGTTCGTGACCTCGCGCAACTTTATGGCGGCGAGGTTCGTTTGGAAAATGTCAACAAAGGCGGTCTGAGAGCGGTTCTCAAGTTACCTCAAGCGCCCGCGTATTCGTAGCAACGACAATTCGCCGCGCGCCGTCACAACGCGGGGACATCCGCAACATCGTCGGCCTTCGAAGCGGTGGCGGACCCCCGGTCTCAATAGACCGCGGGAACGTACATGTCGTGGGGGATCGGCTCGCGCAGATAGTTCGGCTGTCGCTCGCGCTGCGGCAGCGCGATGGAGTCGTGATGCACTTCCTGGTAGGGAATTTGCTGGAGCAGGTGGTGAATGCAGTTGAGCCGCGCCCGCTTCTTGTCGACGCCTTCGACGATCCACCAGCGCGCTTCCGGCAGGTGGGTGCGCTCCAGCATCTCTTCCTTGGCCTTGGTGAAGAGCTCCCAGCGGCGTCGCGATTCCAGATCCATCGGGCTCAGCTTCCACTGCTTGAGCGGATCCTTGATGCGCATCAGGAAGCGCAAATTCTGCTCGTCGTCGGTGATCGAGAACCAGTATTTGATGAGGATGATGCCGGAGCGCACCAGCATCCGCTCGAAGTCGGGCACGCTGCGGAAGAACTCCTCGCAATCGGCTTCGGTGCAGAAGCCCATGACGCGTTCGACGCCGGCGCGGTTGTACCAGCTGCGGTCGAACAGCACCATTTCACCGCCCGCCGGCAGGTGCTGCGCATAGCGCTGGAAGTACCACTGGGTACGCTCGCGCTCGGTGGGCGCGGACAACGCCACCACTTTGCAGGTGCGCGGATTGAGGCGCTGCGTCACCCGCTTGATCACGCCACCCTTGCCGGCGGCATCGCGGCCTTCGAACAGGATGAGGACCTTGAGCTTCTGGTGGACCACCCAGTCCTGGAGCTTGACGAGCTCCTTCTGCAGCCGCAGCAGTTCCTCGAAATAGAGTCTTGCGATCGACCGCATTGGGGCTGGCGCCGCCTTCTTCCAGCAATGCGCGAGCCGATCGTCGTCGATCTCGAGCTCGAGTTCCTCGTCGACGCTGTCGATGAGTTCATCGTGGATCCGCTCGCGCAGGCTCGCCTGGGTCGTGTCGGCGCTCATTTGCATCCCGTTCGTCAGTGTGGGCGGGGACGGCCCGGGCCGGATCGGCCCAAGTCGTCAAGGGGATCGGGTCGTCGAAGCGATGTTGCGGTGCATCCGTGACGCCCATGCGACACCGGCCGCGGACGCCTTTGACAACAGGGGCCGGTGACAGCAGGTTCCGGTGACAACAGGGTCCGACGCCCGGGGGCTTGCCCGGTCGCCGGCGTCCGGCTGCCTATTGCTTGCCGAGAATATCGGCAGTCGCACGGCGCAGGATATCGGCGATGCGTCGGCTTTCCTCCGCCGAGCCGCGCTTTCTTTCGCGCAGCACCCGCCGCAGCTCCCGCCGTGCCTGCCGCAGCTCGTTGCTGTCGCCGTCGTCGCCGGCCTCTTCGCCGTCGGCAGCGAAGGCGCGGCGGACGTCGCCCATCCGGCGGCCGATGCGCTCGAGCTGGGAGACGAGGGCGTCGGCCGCGGTGCGATTCTGGTCGAGGTGGCGGCGGCCGTCTTCGCTGATGCGGTAGAGCTTCTTCGTCCCTTCGGGCTCGACGGTCGCGTGGCCGGCTTCCTCGAGATAGGTGAGGGCCGGATAGATCATGCCGGGACTAGGCACGTAATAGCCACCCGAACGCTCCTCCAGCACCTTGATCAAGTCATAGCCATGGCTGGGCTTTTCGGCGATCAGCGTCAGCAGCAGCAGTTGCAGGTCGTCGGCGGCGAGCTTGCGGCCGGTGCGAAAGCCGGAGCGGTCGAATCCGGCATCGCCCATGTCGTTGCCGAAGAAATGGCCGAAACCCCGGCCGCGGCGGTGCTTGCCCATGTGGCGCATTTGCTCGGGGCCATGGTCGCGTAGGTCACGAAAGATTTCTCGTAAACGGTGCATTGAGATTCCTTGTATGGGTTGTCAGTGCGAGCTATCATTAGTCACAGCGAAAGATATATCTTAAGATATTAAGATGTCAACCTGCGTCAAGGCCTGATTCTTGCTGGACATGCGGGGAGCGTTCCGGGAAAATTGAGCATGGCGATACGACATGGCTCGTGGTGAGGCGGAGCGTCGCCGCGCTGTCATCAACGGCTGCTACTCGAATTGACAGTGCCGGTCGAAGATGTCGCGAAGTGCCTCTATTGACCGAAGTTTTTGCGTCCGCACGCGGAGGGATCACATGCTCAGTCGCGAACATAATGGACACGCCAGCGAAGCAACCGGCGTGGCCGATGCCGCCCCGGGCGAGGAAGGCCATCAAATGGGTCACCTGCCCAACGAAGCCGTGACGGTGGCGGCGACGGTCGGGGTCGTGGCGGTGGGGGTTGCGCTGTTCGAGGTGGCGCTGCTGCCGGGCATGGTGATTGGCGTCGCCGCGATGCTGGCGCCGAAATATGTGCCGCGAATGGGCGCGGCCCTCTCCCCGATGTTCAAGTCGACGGTTCGCGGTGCTTACAAGTTCGGCCAGAAGACGCGCGAAATGGTGGCCGAGGCCAAGGAGCAGGTCCACGACATCGTCGCCGAAGTGCACGCCGAAGGCGATGTCGCCAAGGCCGCGGCCAAGCCGGTCGTCGAACCTCAGAAGGCGTGACGCTGGACGGTGATGAAAGTCAAACTTCAGATTGCGCATCAGGTCCCCGGCCGGATCCGGATGAAGATTCCGTCGGCCAAGGGTGATCCGGCCCTCCTGGAAGAGATCCAGAAGACCTTCAGCGCCATCCCCGGCATCGAGCAGGTGGTGGTCAATCCGCAGACCGGCAGCGTGGTCCTGCGCTATGACGCGGACCGGCAGGACGAATTTCATGCCGGCTTCGCCCGTCGCTTGAACGAGCATCAGGCGGCGCCGACGCAGCAGCCGCGCCATCGCGCCCCCAGCAACGAGATCGACGCGCTGGCCAGCAAGATCGCCGATGAGGCGGAGTTCCTGGCCGAGCATTCCGACGCCGCCAAGGCGGTGGTCGATTTCTGCAGGCGTTGTGACCGCGAGATCAAGGTCGCCACCGGCAACATGCTCGATCTCAAAATGGTGCTGTGCGTCGGCCTGGTCGGCTTCATGATTTTCGAGGTTGGCGCCGCCGCCGCCACGCCGGTATGGGTGACGCTCACCCTGTTCGGCTTGAACCATTTCATCGAGATGCAGAGCGAACTGGCCGAGGGCGCGCGCGCGGCCGAGGGTGAAGCCGCCCCGGCCTGACCGACGAATTGAGAGCGCTGAAATGGATGTCGCGGTCCGCCACTACCTGCCCGGCCGGGTGCGCCTGCATGTGCCGCAGTTGTGCCGCAAGGCGGCGCTTGCCGAAGCCGCGCTCGCTTGGTTGCGCGCGCAGCCCGGCATTTCGAGTGCGCGCCTCAACCTCGCCTGTGCGAGCCTCGTGGTCGAGTATGACTGCGCCCGCGAGCCGATGCTTCAAGGCATCCTCGCCGGGCTGAAGACGGCATCTCTCAAGGAACTGGCGGCGCTCGTCGCCGGCCCAACGGCCCCCGCAGGGGTAAATCCGGCGGCGATCCAGCATCCTCCGGCGCCGAAATCCGTGGCGGCGCCGACCAAGGGCGACGTCCCGGCCCTGTTCTCCTCCCGCTCGCCGCTCGGCCTGCCGACGCTGTCGCTCCTGATGGCGTTCAGCGCCAATCCGGTCGTGATCGCCGTGAACATGCCGTTGATGCTGTGGAACGCCATTCCGATCGCGCGGCGCGCCTGGCGGGTGTGGAGCAACGAGCGCCGCCTCAATGTCGATTTCCTCGACACCCTGGCGATCTCGGCCTCGGTGATGCAGGCCAATCCGCTGGCCGGCTCGCTGGTCACCTGGCTGATCAAGCTCGGCGACTGGATCCGCGACCTCACCGCGGCGGGGTCGCGGCGCGCGATCAGCGGCCTGCTGGAATTCCGCTCGAAGAGCGCCTGGATCCTGCGTGACGGCCAGGTCACTGCGATCCCGGCGGCAGAGCTCGCGGTCGGCGATCTCGTCGTCGTCTATCCCGGCGAGATGATCCCGGTCGACGGCGAGATCATCGAAGGTCTCGCCACCATCGACCAGAAGACCATCACCGGCGAGGGCCTGCCGGTGACGCGCGGCAAGGGCGGGGCGGCGTTCGCGGCGACGGTGATCCGCGAGGGCCAGCTCACCATCCGCGCCATCCGCGTCGGCACCGACACCACCGCGGGCCAGATCGCCCATCTCGTGGAGTCCGCGCCGATGGGCGACACCCGCATGCAGAACCACGCCGAGCTCCTGGCCGACCGACTGGTGGTGCCGACGCTCGGCCTCGCCGTGGGTACCGCGACGCTGACGCGGGACTTCGGCCGCTTCCTGTCGCTGTGCATCGTCGATTACGGCACCGGAATCCGCATCGCCGCGCCGACCTCGGTGCTGTCCTCGATGACCCACGCCGCCCGCGCCGGCATCGTCATCAAGAGCGGCGGCCACATGGAGAAGCTGGCCAAGGCCGACACCATCGTGTTCGACAAGACCGGCACCCTGACCCATGGCGTCCCCGCCATCGTCGACGTGATCGGCTATGTCGATCACATCACGCCGGGCCATCTGCTCGGCCTCGCCGCGGCCGCCGAAACGCGGCTTCATCATCCGGTCGCCGAGGCGCTGCGGACCCGCGCCAGGGAGCTGGCGGTGAACATCCCGCCCTGCGACGAGACCCAGTACCGGGTCGGCCTCGGGGTGGAAGGGCAGGTCAACGGCTACTACCTGCATGTCGGCAGCGAGCGCTTCATGCGCAACAGCGACATCCGCGTCGCCGCCGCGGCCGCCGACCGCACCGCGCTCGATCGCGACGGCTATTCCTGTCTCTATATCGCGGTCGACGGCAGGCTCGCCGGGCTGGTCGCCTATGCCGACAAGGTGCGGCCGGAGAGCCGCCTGGTGATCAGCCGCCTGCACGCCATGGGCATCCGCAACACCATCATGCTGACCGGCGACAATGCGGTGGTTGCGAAGGCCGTCAGCGCACGCCTCGGCCTGACCGGCCAATTCTCCGACATGCTGCCGGCGGACAAGGCGGGGGTCATCCAGGAACTGCAACGCCGCGGCAATGTCGTCGCCATGGTCGGCGACGGCATCAACAATTCCCCGGCGCTCAGCTTCGCCGATATCGGCATCGCCATGAAGTACGGCGCCGACGTCACCCATGAATCCGCGCATGTGGTGCTGATGGAAGATTCCCTGTGGAAGCTCGTCAAGGCGGTCGACATCTCGCGCGGCGCGGTCTCGCTGATCAAGCAGAACTATGTCATCGTCGCCGGCCTGAATACGCTCGCCCTGGCGCTGGCGCTCCCCGGAGGATTGGTGAGCCCGGTGATGACGGCGGTGATCAGCAACGGATCGGCGATCCTCGCGGCTCTCAACGGAATGCGGCCGATACTGCGGTATCAATGATCGCGGAACAGGAAATCGCAACGCCACTGTCCCGGGCCCACCAACAGGCGCTCGCCCGCGCGGTGCACGTCCTCGAAAATCCGAATTTCGCCGCCCGTCTCGCCGATTATGCCGGCGCCCCCGTCAACCGTGTCGTGCAGATGCTGCCTCGCACCGCGAGCGCGGGGCTCTCCAAAGCCGTCGAGGCCGCGATCACGAAGTGCCTGAAGACCGCGATCGGCTCGCTCAAGCCACATGCGCAAAGGCCGCCCGCCACCTGGATCTCGACCGCGATCTGCGGGGTCACCGGCGGGGTGAGCGGCTTCTTCGGCATGGCCGCCCTTCCGGTAGAATTGCCGCTGACGACCACGATCATGCTGCGCGCCATCGCCGACATCGCCCGCCACAACGGCGAGGATCTCGGCACATTCGAGGCGCGGCTCGCCTGCCTGCAGGTGTTCGCGCTGGGCGCGCGCCGCACCGCGGTCCGCACCGATCTCGGCTATTTCGCCGCCAGGGCGCTGATGACGCGGCTCACCGGCAATGCCACCGCCTATGTCGTCGAGCGCGGCGCCGCCGAATTGTCGGGCGTGATGCTCAACAGCCTGGTGGCGGAGATCGTGTCGCGCTTCGGCATCGTGGTGTCGGACCGACTTGCCGCCAGCGCGCTGCCGGTGGTGGGCGCGGTCGGCGGCGCCACCGTCAACGTCATTTTCATGAATCATTTTCAGCAGGTCGCGCAGGGACATTTCACCGTCCGCCGGCTGGAGCGCGAATACGGCGCCGAAACCGTTCGCCTGCACTATGCCGAACTCGCGGCACGGAGCCCGCAGGCGCGCAAATGACGGGGCGGCCGTCCCCGGCAGGGCTGGCATCGATGTCGCAGCCGCCATCCGCCGCCGATCGTCCCAGCGCCAATCGCCGCCGCCGAAGACCCCCGCGTCACCGACCTGCGGCGCATGCGCACGATCGCGACGTTGCTGCTGGTGGTCATGACCCTGGTGTTCGTGGCGACCTCGTTTGCCCAGGCGCGATGGCAATGGCTCGCCTATGTGCGTGCGTTTGCCGAGGCCGGCATGGTCGGCGCCTGCGCCGACTGGTTCGCGGTGGTGGCGCTGTTTCGCCGGCCGCTGGGGCTGCCGATCCCCCACACCGGGATCGTGCCGCGCAACAAGGCCCGCATCGCCGGCGCGCTCGGGCGGTTCATCACCAACAATTTCCTCACCCCCAAGGTGCTGTCGGAAAAGCTGGTCCAGGTCGATGCCGCCCAGTGGATCGCCGATTGGCTCGGCAATCCCGACAACGCCCGGGGCGTCGCTCGCCGGGCCGCCGTGGTGGTGCCGGAGGTGGTGCGGGCGCTGCCGCGCGACCTCATGGCCGACTCGATCGGCCGCTCCCTCGTCGCCGGCCTCAAAGCCGTGCCGGCCGGCCCGGTCGCGGGCAACCTGCTGGCGATCGTGTGGGCCCAGGGCCAGACCCAGAAGGTGCTGGAGCGCGCCATCGCCTATCGCGGAAACCGCGCTGCTCGCCAACAAGGATTTCATCCGCTCCAGGGTCGAGGCGAACTCGTCGCGCTGGGTGCCGCGCTGGCTCGACGGGATCGTCGCCGACAAGATCGTCACGACGGTGGCGGCGCACCCTCACGGAGATGCGCGATCCCGCGCATCCCTGGCGGGTCGAGTTGAAGGCGGGGATCGAAGGGCTGATCGAGCGGCTCTCCAGCGATGCGACCTTGCGCGCGGATGTCGATGCGGCCAAGAACGCATTTCTCGACGATCCCCAGTTCATCGAGCACGTCATGGCCATGTGGGGAGAGATCGACACCCGCCTGCCGTCCGACCTCTCGGCCCATGCGGGGACCATCGCGGCGGGGGTGGAATACTCGCTGCTCAGCGCCGGACGCTGGATCCGGGAAGATCCGGCGCTCAAGCGTGAAGCTCAACGCCTGGATTCGCTACCTGGTGCGCCGCACGATTTCGCCGCGCCGCGCCGAGATCGGCGCCTTCGTCACCAATGTGGTGGAGGCCTGGGATTCCACGACCCTGGTCAACCGCCTCGAGCTGCAGGTCGGCAAGGACCTGCAATACATCCGCATCAACGGCACGCTGGTCGGCGGCCTCGTCGGATTGCTGATCTTCGTCGCGTCGAAATGGCTGCTGCCGCCGGGGTAGCGACGCCAACCTAATTCGCCCCGCCGGCATAGCCGGCGATTTTCCAGCCGGCGGCATCCTTGAGGTAGCAGAGCTGGTCCAGGTCCAGCGACCCGACGGCATCGTCGGGAACATAGCCGACCTTGCCCGACGGGGTGACCACCCGCACGAAAGACTCGCCCGCCGGCGGGGCATTCCCTTGCTCGCCGGGCGGCGGCCCTGCCGGCATGACGCGCACCAGGATCGATCCGAGCTTCTCGATCACCTCCGAATTGGCCTGGGCCGCGGCATGGACGTCGACGCTGCCCGCGATTGGAAATCCCCAGTCGCCGACGTCGGTGCCGGTGGCCTTGGCGTTCTGCCGGGCGGCCTTCTCGTCGAAGGTCGGCGCCGCCGGACTGCACATCACGCCCTTGCGATCCGGTACCCGCTCCAGCGTCGCCTCGTTGGCGGCCGCGGTGAGGATTTCCCAACCCGATCCTTCCGTGCCGTCGAGATCGATGGCGGCGGCGAGATTGTCGATGCCCGGCTTGCGCTTGTTGGCCCTGTCGCCCCTTTCACCCATCCAGAAGAAGGTGTTGACGACCAGCTTTGCCAGCGCGGCGCGGTCCTTGTGGCTCGCAATGTCGGCGATCTGCTTGCGGAAGGCTTCGAAACTTGGGTCGCCATAGGCCTGCGGCAGCGTCACGGCGACCGGCTTGTAAGGTCTCGGCGGCGCGACTTGGGGCGCCTGCGGTCCACCGGGTGGGCCGGCTCCCGGACCCCGCGGTCCCGGCAGCGCGGTCTGGCCGGGGCCGGGGCCGGGCCGGCGGCGCTTGCGCCGAAGCGCACGCGCCGCCGAGGGCGAAAGCGAGCGTGGCCCAATAGATGGGGGTGCGGAGGCGGAGGTGCGGCATTGCGAGGGCTCCGAGGTTGACGACGGCCAATGAGCGGAAATCAGGCTTCAAGCCAGAGTGCCGAATTGCAACCAGGCTGGGGATTGCCCTCCTTCGAGCCGTGCCGGAGCAAATGGAGCGCGATTTGAGAGAGATCCAGGGCCCGGGACGACGTTATCGCGATGCCCTGGCAACCTGGGTCTTGCCTTCCGTGGTCTCCTGATTGGCGAGCCTGGTACGGGCATTGCGCAAGGCGACCGCAATCTCGTGCCACTTGTTGCTCGGCTGGACGTGCGCGGGATCCCGACCTGGAATCGGGCGGTGCAGTCCATACTTGGCGCCATGGGCATCGAGCCAGTGCCACACGGCGCCGTCGTCTCCGTCGGCGCTGGTGATGTCGATCGCCTGGCCGTGGCCGTAACCGCCGGTCGCCTTGCTGCCGCCGTGCTTGGAATTGCCGCCGTGCGCCTTGTAGCCGGAGGCCAGGCCCTGCCGATAGTCGTCGCGGAACGCGCTCAACATCGACCAGCTGATCCCGTTGCCGTCCATGGCCTGGCCGGCGTGGTAGAGCTGTTCGCGAAAATCGGCATCCATGCCGCGGATCACGTAGTCCTGCATCGATATGCCCCGGTGCTTGGCCGCGGCCGGATCCTTCCAGCTGAAGTCGCCCGACGAATCCGACTTGACGGGCTGGCGCTGATAGACCTCCCACAGATAGCGGTCGACTTCTTCCATGGTGCCGATGTCATGCCGTTTGGCTGGAGCAGGAGCGAGGCGCTGTTCCGGAGTTTCCAGGCGTGCGGCCGCGGGGGGCAGGGCAACGGAAGACGCCACTTCCGGAGCGGCCATGGCGAGGCTCCATCGCTCCGCAAACGATATCCTTACGGCCGGCGAGGCTCGCTCCGCCGGGGCGGTCGCCTCCACCGGTGACATCCTCACCACCGAGGACGCCGCCTCCACCGGCGGGATCCCCGCCGGCGACATCGCCACCGATGAGGTCGTCTCCACTGAGGATTCAGCCTCCTCCGGCGACTTGGTTTCGGTGGCGCCCGGCGCGCGATCCGGCGGCAGGTGCAGCGAAGCCAATTCATATGTCGCAGCGGAGGCTGGAGCATATGTAGCCGGCTCGATGATCCAATCGCCTTGCTTCGGCGTCGGGTAGGGGCTCGACAGCGCCAGTGGCAGCGCCACGGTGAAGACGAGAACCCCGGACAAAACGCCCCCCACCAGGATGGCGCAGTCGGAAATCCGATTTGCCGAAATGGCAGCGTGAAACGCTTTCATTTACACCCCTGTTCACACGTCTGACGACGGCGCCCCCCGAGCCTTCAGCGGATCGGGCCGCAGCAACGGCCCGAGCTTGCTAAAGGCGTAGCGATTTCATCATCATCTCTAAGGGTTAGTGTGAAGTTAATCGCCCGATTCCGGGGCCAAAGACGGGCAATTTCGGGGCATGATTTGAAGTTCCGAAGCCGGATCGCGCATGTTCAAGGGCGGCCGGACCGGCGAGCGATCCATTTGGATCGGAATGTCGATTCAGGCGAAAATGTCGGAATTTTGACTTTACTTATGCAGGCGGACTTAGTATTCAAGTACCGGGCGGGGCGGAATTGTGACGCCGCGCAGCGTTTCTCCTAGTACGGAGGGCAGGGGTGCCCCGTATCGCGCGTATTTCCGCTGGCTGCCTGGTGGCGTTGGCTCTTGGGTTTGCCGTATCCGGCTGCTCGAGCGCCTTGCAGTTGAGCAGCCTGGACGAACTCTCTTCGGCCATGGCCTCACCGGGACTGCGAGCCGGCGAGCAGATCAGCGTCACCGTGTATGGTGAGGCCTCGCTCAGCGGCAATTACGTGATCGATCCCGCCGGTGTCGTTTCGATACCGCTGGCGGGCAGGATCAAGGCGGTCGGGTTGACCACGGCCGAGCTCGCGGAAATCCTGGTGAAGAAGTTTCGCGGCGAATATCTGAGAGACCCGAAGGTGACCGTTTCCCGCGCCGAGGTCCGGGCATTTTAAAAGGACAGCGCCCTGCCTGACCCCTGGCAGCGACACCTCTGGCAACGACACCTCTGGCAGCGACATGTGGCGGCCTTGCCGGTGTTTTGCAGGCTCAGCATAAGGGGCTCCCAACGATTGGAATTCAGCGATCGATCGGCCGCCCCGCCGCCGGCCGGGCGCCTAAAGTTCCGCGGTGCGCAGGCCGAGCCCGAGGACGCGTGCCAGCCGGTCGGAGAACAGGCGCGCATCGGCCGGGCGCTCGCCATCGAGCACCCGCGCCTCATCGAACAGGAGATGGGTGGCGTCGTCCTTGAAGGCGCTCCGGTCATCGCCCAAACCTGCAAGCGCGACAATGAGTTGGTGGCGCGGGTTCACTTCCAGGATCGGCTTTGCGGCAGACGCGATCCGCCCCGCGCCGGCGAGCAGCTTCTCGAGCTGACGGTCGGGACCGTGCTCGGCGGCGACCAGGCACACCGCGCTGTCGGTGAGGCGGTCCGACACCCGCACATCCGCGACCGCCTCGCCGAGCGTCGCCTTGATGTAGGCGAGGAAGTTCGTGATCGCGGCATCGGCCTCCGGCGCGGGCTCGTCCTTGGCGTCGAGGCGGGGGATCAGCGCCAGGTCGGCGGCCCCTTGCGTCACCGACTTGAACGGCTTGCCGTCGAACGACGGCCCCGCCGTCACCCAGAAACTGTCGACGGGGTCGGCGAGGAGCAGAACCTCGACGCCGCGGGCGCGAAAACCTTCGAGATGGGGCGAGGTTTCGAGCCGCGCGAGGTCGTCGCCGGCGAGATAATAGATCGCGGTCTGGTTCTCCTTGAGCCCGGCGACATAGTCCTTCAGGCTCCGCCATGGCCCGGTCGCGGCGGTGGTCTTGAAGCGGGCGAGCGCCAGCAATGCGTCGCGGCGCTCGAAATCCTCGTAAATGCCTTCCTTCAGCACGGGGCCGAAGACGTCCCAGATCTTGGCATAGGCGTCGGGCTCCTTTTCCGCGAGCTTTTCGAGGTCGCCGAGCACGCGGCTGGTGATGCCCTTCTTGATGGCGGCGAGCAGCGGGCTCTCCTGGATCATCTCCCGCGAGACGTTGAGCGGCAGGTCGGCGGAATCCACGAGGCCGCGCACGAAGCGCAGGTAGCGCGGCAGGATGTCGGCTTCGTCGGTGATGAAGACGCGCTTGACGTAGAGCTTGATGCGTCCCTTGCGGTCGGGATCGAACAGGTCGAACGGCCGCGAACCGGGAATGAAGGCGAGCGCGGTGTATTCGTGCCGCCCCTCCGCCCGAAAATGGACGGTGAGCGCGGGCTCGTCGAACTGGCCGGAGATGCCGCGGTAGAAATCGGTGTAATCGGCGGCGGTGATCTCGGCCTTCGGCCTCGCCCACAGGGCGGCGCCGTCGACCACCTCGGATGGCGCCGCGCCGGGCTTCTCGACGATCGCGATGGGAACCGGCACGTGGCCGGACTGCGCCTTGACGACGCGCTCCAGGGTGAAGCGATCGGCGAAGGACTTGGCGTCCTCCATGAGGTGGAGGACCACGCGGGTCCCGCGCGCCGGGGCGTCCGCGAGCGCGGCCGGCGCCACCGTGTAGGTTCCCTTGCCGTCCGACGACCACAGCGACGCCTCCTCGGTGCCGGCACGGCGGGACCACACGTCGACGCGGTCGGCCACCATGAAGGCGGAATAGAAGCCGATGCCGAACTGGCCGATCAGCGTCGCGCCCTCGCCGCCCTTGGCCGCCTCGATTTTCTCCAGGAAGGCCCGGGTCCCGGAGCGGGCGATGGTGCCGAGGGCCTCGACCATTTCATCGCGGCCCATGCCGATGCCGTTGTCTTCGACAGAGAGCGTGCGCTGCTCGGGATCGATGGCGAGCGTGATGCGCGGCTTTGGATCGTCGCCCAGCAGCGCCGGGGCGGCAATGGCGTCATAGCGCAGCTTTTCATAGGCGTCCGCGGCGTTCGAAATCAGCTCACGGAGAAACACGGCCTTGTCTGAATAGACCGAATGCACCATCAGGTGCAGCAGCTTGGCGACATCGGCCTCGAACACGCGGCGTTCGGCGCGGGTCTCATCGGTGACGGTCATGGAGGCAATTTCCCAAAATCGCTTGAACCG
>CAWCJX010000043.1:0-202788 GCA_963795865.1 uncultured Alphaproteobacteria bacterium | reverse complement strand
CACCTCATAACCCGAAATTCCTTTGGATTGATGACGCGGAAATTGTCGGTAACCGAATCACAGAGGTCCGCCCAGTTCCGGGGAACTTTTTCACGCAGGAAACTGAGCGTCGCATCAGCGAATTGGGCGCATGTTGCGTAGCATTTGTTGTGCGTGACGTTTCTGTGCATGAGGCCCCACAACCGCTCGATCGGATTCAGATGCGGGCAATAGGACGGAATGAAATGCAGCTTGATCCGGCACCCCGGTCGAGCAAGCCATTCCTGCACCAGTCTGGCGTGGTGATAGCGCGCGTTGTCAAGAAAGACATGAATGAGGGCCAACAACGGATAGAGCGCCTCGATCGATTCCAGGAGCCTGATCGTCGAGACGGCGTCGACGGTTACGACCTCGATCATCCGGGTCTGTCCGGTCACGAGGTCGATCGCGCCGTGAATATTGATCCGATCTCGCCCGCTCGTCTGTTCGATCGCGAGCTTCTCTTGTTTTGGTGCCCAGCAGCCGGCAGGCCGCGCCGCATGGGTCGGATGCACCGCGTCCGCAAACAGCACAGCCTCGTCGTCGCCCAAGGAATTCAGTAACTTCTCATAGTTCTCGATGAAGGCCTTCTGCTTGTCTTCGTCGAGCTTTTTCGGAATGACATTCGGCTTGTGATATTCGAGCCCCAGGCGATGCAACAACGCGATCAGTCCCGAACGGCTTTCGTAAACGAGGCCAAATTCCTGTTCGATCCAGGCACCGACCTGGCGCGTTGAGCGCGGCAGCGTCGCGCCGACGTAAGCTTTCAAAGCGTCTTCTTGCGCGGTACTCAAAAAACCGGCGCTGCCGCCCATGTCGAAGCTGGTCAGCCCCTCGATCCCGCGCTGCTCAAACAGTTTGTGCCAGCCACGGATCGTGTCGTCGTCCATCAACAACGCAGCGGCGACTTCCTGACAGCTCCATCCACCGTCCAACAGCACCAAGGCGTTGGCCCGGCGCGTCACCCGCGACGCCGCAGAGCCATCGCGCACCAACGCGACGAGCTTGCCGCGATCTTCTTCGGTGAGAAATCCACCACGAATCATGCACCAAGCAGAATCTGCCAATCCGAAAAACACAAGGAATTTCTACCGGGTCTTCGATGAGTTGGGGTATATCTATCGCAGGACTCCTCCCTCCCCGCAATCTTGGGAGTGGTCGAGGTGTCTTATCTCCGTGGCTTCCGACCGTGGCAATATTTGAACCTCCTGCCGCTGCGACAAGGACAGGGCTGATTAGGCGGTGTCATAGGATCGAAGATTGCATTGCTTGGAAGCATCATTTTCAAGTCCGATACGCCAAACGAGAGACCACCAGGTCGGACCACGGCCATATCCAGAAGATGTAGCGATGTAGTCGGGGCGAATGGGAAATTGCCAGCCACCGGCCATCCCCCGATTGATGGTTGAATGCGCCCCGATATGATGTCCTTACCAATCATTCCACAGGACTCCGGCACGTCCGCAAAATGGCGCATTAGTTCGACCGCTTTTCCAATGATCGCCGGCGGTGGCTTATCAGCTCGCAAAAGCTCCGCCAACGACAGGAAGTCGGCCGACCTAACAGCCCGAATACATCCATGCCAGCTGACCCGGTACCCAGACTTGGGCGCATCCGCAATTTGAACTCGGAGTGAGAATTCGTCTCGGGCCTCTGCCGCGAAGTGCCCTGAGTCGTCCGTTGAGTTAGAGATTTCAGCAAAGATATATGCGCCACCATTGTGATAGCCAGAAAACAAGATGCTGAGCCGTTTCTCCGATCTTGATAACCGACGAAGTGCAGGAAGATTTCTGAAAATCTCGCGTGGCAATTTCCTTCAATCCCTCGACGACGTCTTGCATTTCGCATTTAGATTCCCCGATTTTGACCACAGCGCCCAAAAGCCAACGAGCGGTCTGAAATCCTGGACACGCTGCAAGGCCGGTGTATGCGTACAAGAGCCTGCCATCACTCGCGTCAAGGAATCCTTCCTTGGTCGCCGCATGGTCGCGAATCTTACCCCCGATGATGAGTCTGCGATCGGAGAGTAGGAATGCATGGGCGGCGTTGGCCGCGGCCAAAAGGAGCGTCATAAAGCTAATCCGCCAGGCACCTCGCCGCGGCGAAGCTGTAGAGCCGCTGCCGCCCGATGAGGTGCGCCGTGAAGCCGAGCGCGCCGAAAACCTTCAGGAACGCGATGTCGCGGATGTTGAGCCCGCCGGTATAGGCGCCGAAGGCCGGCATCACCAGCCTCGCGCCGTCGGTGGCGAAGCATTTGCGGGTCAGGGTGCGGCCGCGCTGGTGCACGCGGGCGGCGGGGTGCAGATGGCCGGCGATCTCGCCATGGCTGCCGCCGCCGGTCGCGCCCCGGCCCGGCGCCGCCGCCGGCTCGTGGCGAAACGACAAGGGGCCCAGCGCCAGCGACCGCGCGAAGGCGCCGCCGATGCCCTCGCGCGGGTCGGGATCGTGATTGCCGGCGATCCACACCCAGTCGCGTCCCTGCTGCAATGCGAGCAGATGGGCGCGGTCGGCGGCGCCGAGCCGCGCCGGGCCGCCGCCGTCGTGGAAATTGTCGCCGAGCGCGACCACCATGTGGACGGCATAGCGCGTCAGCAGGCCGGCCAGGCGCTGCAGCGTCGATGCGGTATCATAGGGCGGCATCAGCACGCCGCGCGCGGCGAAGGCCGAGCCTTTTTCGAGATGCAGGTCGGAGACGACCAGCAATCCTTCTTCCGGCCAGTAGAGCGCGCCGGCGACGTCGGCGACGAGCGGCACGCCGGCCACGGTGATTTCCCCCGCGCCCGCCCCTGCCGCAGCCAGGGCGAAAGTCGGCGCGGCGAGCGCTGCCGCCTCGGAATCTGCGATCGATCGCGTCACCGCATGGCCTCGTTCACCAGTTCCGCCTCCGCGAGCAGCGACTCCGATGCTTCGCCATAAACGGATTCGCGCCCGATCTCCAGCATCACCGGCACCGCGAGCGGGGATACGTGGTCGAGCGCCGCGTGGACGATATGCCCCCTGATTCGCGAAAGCATTGTGGCGAGGCGGCGGATATCGAGCAGGCCGGCCGCCGCCTCCTGCCGCGCCGCGCGCAGCAGGATGTGGTCGGCCTGGTGGCGGCGCAGCACGTCGTAGACGAGGTCGGTGGAGATCGTCATCTGGCGCTGCTTCTTTTCCTCGCCGGGGGAGCGGCGCTCGATCAGCCCGGAGATGATCGCGCATTGCCGGAACGTGCGTTTCATCAGCGCCGATTCGGCGAGCCAGGCCTCGAGGTCGTCGCCCAGCATGTCCTCGTCGAACAGCTGCGCCGAGCGACATCTGCCCGGTGCGAATGGCGCGAGCGGGATCGCCGAGCCTCCACACCGCCAGCGCATATTCGTTGGCGACGAAGCCGAGCGGCCGCAGCCGCGCGCGTTCGAGCCGGCGCGTCAGCAGCATGCCGAGCGTCTGGTGGGCGAGCCGGCCCTCGAACGGATAGCAGACGAGATAGCTCTTGTCGGCGCGCGGAAAGGTCTCGACCAGCAGCTCGCCGGGCTGCGGCACCAGCGAGCGCCACTGCTGGATGCCGAGCCAGTCGCGCACCTGGGCCGGCAGCGCCGGCCACGCCGCTGGGCTGCGAGATCAGGTCGCGCACCCGCGCGGCGAGATAGGTCGAGAGCGGAAACTTGCCGCCCGCGTAGGCCGGCACCTTGGGATCGTCGGCGTGGGCGCGCGAGACATAGGCCTCGTCCTGCGCCATCGCCTCGAAGCGCAGCACCTCGCCGGCGAACACGAAGGTGTCGCCCGGCGTCAGCCCCTCGATGAAATATTCCTCGAGCTCGCCGAGCACGCGGCCGCCGCGCGCGATCGATGCCGGTCGGCCCGTGCCCGGCGATCGTTCTGCCTGTCGGGCTCGCCCGAGCGGCCGCGAGCGCATCAGCCGCACCTTGATCATGGTCTCCTCGACGATGGTGCCGACATTGAGCCGGTAGTGCTGGGCGACGCGCGGATTGGCGACGCGATAGCGGCCGTCCTTGCCCTGGCGGATCTTGGCGAAGCGCTCATAGACCTTGAGCGCATAGCCGCCGGTGGCGACGAAATCGACGACGGCGTCGAAATCGGCGCGCGCGAGGCCCGCGAAGGGCGCCGCCATCCGCACCTCGTCGTACAAGCTCGTCCGGCACGAACGGCTCGCCGCAGGCGCGGCCCAGCACGTGCTGGGCGAGCACGTCGAACGCGCCGGTGCGCAACGGCGGGGTGTCCTGCGCGCCCCTCGGCGACCGCCTCGATGCGCGGCCTGGCATTCGAGCACCTCGAAGCGATTGGCCGGGATCAGCACCGCCTTCGAGGGCTCGTCGAGCCGGTGGTTGGCGCGGCCGATGCGCTGGGTGAGGCGCGAGGCGCCCTTGGGCGCGCCGACATTGATGACGAGATCGACGTCGCCCCAGTCGATGCCGAGATCGAGCGAGGAGGTGCACACCACCGCCTGCAGGCGTCCCGCCGCCATCGCCGCCTCGACCTTGCGACGCTGGGCGGCGTCGAGCGAGCCGTGGTGGAGCGCGATCGGCGAGCCCGTCGTCATTGATGCGCCACAGCTCCTGGAACAGCATCTCCGCCTGGCTGCGCGTGTTGACGAACATCAGCGTGGTGCGATGGCGCTTGATGAGCTCGTACATCTCGCCGAGCGCATGGCGCGCCGAGTGGCCCGCCCAGGGCAGGCGCTCGGCGGTGTCGAGCATGGTCACCACCGGCGCCGCGCCGCCTTCGGCGCACGATGAGATCGGCGGACGCCACGCCGCCGGGCGGCTGGGGCACGAGATAGCGGCACAGGTCGCCGGGCTCGGCGACGGTCGCGGAAAGGCCGATGGCGGCGGCTCGCGGCGCGAGGCGGTTGAGCCGCGCCAGGCCGAGCGAGAGCAGGTCGCCGCGCTTGGACGTCACCAGCGCATGCAGCTCGTCGAGCACGATGCGCCTGAGGGTGCCGAACAGATAGGGCGCGTCGGCGGTCGAGAGCAGCAGCGCCAGCTGCTCCGGCGTGGTCAGCAGGATGTCGGGCGGATAGCGGCGCTGGCGCATGCGCTTCGACTGCCGGAGTGTCGCCGGTGCGCGTCTCGATGCGGACGGCCAAGCCCATCTCCGCGACCGGCTGGTCGAGATTGCGGGCGACGTCGACCGCCAGCGCCTTGAGCGGGGAGATGTAGAGCGTGTGCAGGCCGCCGGACCGCGAGCTCAGGGTGCGCAGGCCCGGCGCCGCGTGCGCCGTTCGCTCAGCTCGACCAGCGTCGGCAGGAAGCCGGCCAGCGTCTTGCCGGCGCCGGTCGGCGCGATCAGCAGCGCGGAGCGGCCGGCGCGCGCCTTCTCCAGCAGGGCGAGCTGATGCGCGCGCGGTGCCCATCCCCGCGCGGCAAACCAGCGCGCGAACGGCTCCGGCAACGGCACGGCTTCAAGGCGCGGAACGGACACCGGCTAGACCTAAGCGAAATTCGATGGCTTGGCCAACGGATCGGCTGCGGATGCCGCATCAGCTTTCGCCAACTGCAGACATGTCGTGGCACACGCCCTGGGCGGCAATGGGCCCGGTCATCGGAACCCCTTCCGGACGCATCAAAAACCGTTTAGCCTTCTGGATTAGCTGCCAGGGGCACGTGCCGCAGTCCTGTGAGCGAACGGGCAGCAAGGGTGCCATCGGCGGGCGCGCACAATCCGAAAAATCGGAGGTCGGCGATGGATCGATTTGGTGGGTCACTCGCGGTGCTATTGATTTCTGCCTCCCTGCTTCAAAGCACGAAAGCCGCTGAAGACGTAACAGGAGATGGTTTGCTCATTGTTGCTCAATTGGGTGATCAACGGGGTCAAATCAGTACCGGCCAGTGCAAATGCAAAGATCAATGTGAAGTGGGTCAGTCAATTTTCAGCCAAGGCAGAACCGTGGCTCAATGTGAGAGCAAATGCCGACAGGCATTCTCAGGCTGCACGAAGGGCGAGGTTCGGTCTACCCAAAGGCGAGATTTAATTGCTACGCCAGCGCCGACGCAAGACCACCGTCGAATTGCTGCGCCGGGGCCGACGCAGGACCACCATCGGAATTTAGTCGAGTGCTTGAAAGAGATGGGATTAACCCCCGATCCAGGTTACAATTTGAAGTTACAATCGGGCAAGACGGCACGCAGATGGCTTTTGCATAACGAAACTCAACAGATGACACTCAACGATTGTGTCTCCCGGAAAGCTGGGTCTGGCGGCCGGATTTGACCAGGCCTAAGTCAGACCATCGTCTCGAGATAGGGCATGACTGAAAGTAGGCACGCTTCGCATCCTGCCGCTCACAAATCCTCGGCGCGCAAGCCGGTATGGCGCGCAATACGTGCGAGCATTTTCGGCCCAATTTCTTCTCTGTCGTGAAATGCGAAGACGAAATTAGGTCGTCCCTCTTTGACCAGAACGCGGTGCGATCCGCGTTGCCGCGTGGTGTGCCATCCGGTTCGCTGCAAGGCCGCAAGGACCTGACGCGCGCGGACGGCCCGCCATTCGGTCATGCTGCGGAAAAGATTTGCGGGAATCCCGGAACCGGTTCACCATGTTCGACCCGATCCGCGAGGACACGCAGCGCCAGCGCCTCGACCTTCACAATGGCTTCGTTGCGGCTCTGTCCGTAGGCCATCACGCCCGGAAGGTCCGGCACCTCGGCAATGAAGCGCCCGTCGGTCTCCTCTTCGACCTCAATCCTCAGCATGAGATTGCTACCTCCAACGACGTGCAAACAAGCTTCATCATAGCACGTAGGATAGGCTCAGCCGAAGCATTCAGACGGCAGATATCGCCTCCGGCTCAACCCCGGTTCGGCGCTCGGATGTCTCCTTTCGCCAGTTCGAACGTGGTCCGCGAGAGGAGCGTCCGTTGGTCGGGCGTTCCATTCGGCTCAGCTCGGCAGCCCATCGCTGTCGTCGCTGGAGCTGGTGGCGACCGAGAGCAGGCCAGGGACCGCGGCGCCGGATTCGATCCGCGTCGCGACCGGCGTGAGTTCGATAAGCCGTAAGCGACCGGCCGCCATTGCGGCGCGGACATGGGTGGCGCCGTGGCGATAGCGCAGCCTGTCGCCGAGTTCTACGCCATCGCCGGAGCCGTCGCCGTCATGGGTCTCGACGGTGAAGGCGAACAGGCCGCCCGGGCTCAAGACGTCCGCCACGGCGCGCGCGACCGGGGCGAGATCGAACAGGTAGACGAAGACGTCGGCGGCGATGACGAGATCGTAGCGCCGGCGCGCGGCGCGCTCGGCGGCGAGGAATTCGACGAGTTCGCCGGTTTCAAGCCGGTCATAGATGCCCTTGGCATGGGCCTGAGCGATCATCCCCGGCGACAGGTCGACGCCGGTCAGGTGCCGCACCAGCGGTCGGAACGCCGCGCCGGCGAGCCCGGTTCCGCAGCCGAGATCGAGCATGGTGCCGACTTGGCGGTCGGGGGAAAGCGCGCGCTCGACGGCGTCCAGCAGGCGCTGCGGGCCGCGATAGGCGAGGCCTTCCACCAAGGCGCCATCGAATCGCGGCGCATATTGGTCGAACAGGGTGCGCACATAGGAAGGCGACATCGCGCCTTCCGGGTCGGCCGCGCCGAGCCGGGCGAGATGAAGCGCCGCGCCGTGGCGGTCGCCCGGATCGAGGCGAAGCGCCTCGCGGAACGCCGCCGCGGCGGCCGCGACGTCGCCGAGCTTCTCACGCATTTCGCCCAGCGCGAACCAGGCGGCCGCAAATCCCGGCGCCGCTTCGGTCGCCTGGGCGAACAGGTCGGCGGCGGCGGCGAGGTCGCCGCGGGACGCGAGGTCGCGGCCATAGCCATGGCGCCGGTCGGCAATGAGATTGCCTGATGAGACGAGTACGGTGTTGCCGGTGTGCGGTCCGGAATGCTTCAATCCCGTTGCTGTCATGGTCGGTCGAGCCCACGAGCATCCGTTACAGTTCGTGCGTTCATGCCGCCCTCTCTTTCGCTCTTTCGCGGCACGCGTATCGGCTGCGGCACGCATATCCCGCCGCCTTGGCACGGCGCGTCCGTCGCGCGCTTGCTTTCGCCCCCGCGGCCGAACTGCTAGCCTCGCTGACGGTCGGCGCCGGAGCGACGCCCGACAGGGAGGCTTCACATGGAACGCTTCATCGCCGGTCTCGTCCAGGGCTTGGACAGCGGCAAGATCGATCGCCGCGAATTCTGCCAATCGGTGGCGCTGGCCGCCGCGGTCTATGGCGCGGGAGAGGCCGCGCAGGCCCAGGCCCAGCGCGGGTTCAAGATCATCGGCATCAACCACATGTCCTACACGTGCCCGGATTACACCAAGGCGCGCGACTGGTACACGTCGGTTCTCAACATGAAGAGCGAAACCACCCGCAACGACGGCCAGCGGGCCAATCTGATGTTCGGGCCGGAGCCCGGCAAGGGCGGCTCGTTCCTGGTCGCGCGCAACCCCGACAATGTCGCCGTCGGCAGCGCCGGCGCGAGGCCGGGCCCGGAAGCCGTGATCGACCACGTCTGCTACACGGTCTCGAACTGGGACGAGGCGCGCGTGCGCGCGACGCTCGAGGCGAAGGGGCTGGAGGTCACCGGGCGCGACGGCAGCCTGCATGTCTACGACCCCTTCGATTACGACGTGCAGATCGCATCCGCGGCCGTCGAAAACGCTTTCAGACGCTGAGGGGAGAGGAGCCATGGAAGGGTTCGTCGCAAAGCATGTCCATGATTATCAGAACGGCAAGATCGATCGCCGCCGGCTGATCGAGATCCTCACGCTCGCCGCCACCACGGCCTGTGCGGAAAAAAGCGCCGCCGCCGAGCCTTCGGGTGTCGAGGCCGCGCTGGTCAACCACGTCTCCTATACCTGCCCGGATTTTCGCAAGGCGGCCGACTGGTATTCGATGGTCTTCAATCTGGACCAGGTCGGCGCCACCGCGCGCGACGTCGCGCTGCCGTTCGGCAAGAAGGGTGAAAAGCCGTTCGGCGTCAGCGCCGGCGATGTGCCGCTGACCCACATCATCTGCCGCACGCGGTCGGCCGATGCGGCTGCGGGCAACGGACCGCCGCGGCGCCGGGCCAAGGCGGTGGTCGACCACATCGCCGTTACGGTCGCCGACTTCGACCGCGAGCGGGCCAAGGCGCAGCTGGCCGCATTGGGCGTCAAGAACGTGCGCAACGGCGGCCCGTTCAGCGTTTATGTGAACGACCCGTTCGGCTACGAAATCCAGATCGGCGGGATCGGAGTCACGGCGATCTGCGGTGCGGCCAGCACGACCTGCGGCGACACGAGGTGATCCAAAGCTGGTGCCGTCCAACCGCCGGCACAGAGCCGACGGCCCGCGAGCCCACCTCGGCTCGCGGGCGCGCAATCGCCGGCGCCCGCGAAGCTCGGCGGCTGCGGCGACCGGTCCCCGTACGAACCGATCGGCCGCCCGGGATGGAGGCTGGCCGGTGATATCGATATGATGCCCGATGCCATCCGTCTCGACCAAGCCGCTGCGCAGCTATCCCTGGTTTGTCCGGCTGCTGTTCCGGGCGCAGAAACGGATGTTCGGGCGGATTCTCGACCCCAGCCTTTACTGGGGCCGTTCGCCTTGGGTATTTACCGCTTTTGCCTTCCTTTACGGCGCGTTCGAGCGCCGGTCCTCGCCGCTGTCGCCGGCGCTGCGGTCGCTCGTCATGGTGCGGGTTTCGCAGATCAACCAATGCGCCTTCTGCATCGATATCAATTCCGCGACGCTGGCGAAGCGCGGCGTGGCCGAGGCGAAGATATCGGGTCTTGCGGAATGGCGCCGGAGCGATCTGTTCGCGCCGGATGAGCGCCTCGCCCTCGAATACGCCGAAGCGACCACCCTCAACAAAGTGGACGAAGACCTGCGCGCGCGCCTGAAGCAGCGTTGGGACGACGACACCATCGTCGAACTCACCGGGTTGATCGCGTTCCAGAATCTTTCCGCGAAATTCAATGCGGCGCTCGATGTGCCGGCGCAGGGGTTCTGCCGGCTGCCGCAGTGACCGTCGTCCGGGTGCCGGGACCGGTCGGTCGTCGGCCCGATCGGCGCTTCGTACGGCCATTCGCCGGTGCGCCGCATCTCCGGGATGATTGACCGCGCAAAGGTCCGGCGTCACCCGCCGCCCGGCACCGGCGGCAGCGCCAGGGCAGCATCGACCAGGGCGGTGGCGCGCTTGTAGTCGTAGAAGCGGTTGACGTTCTGCTTCACCAGGAACGACGCGCCGCCGTAGAACTTCTCGTATTGGGCATGGCGGCTGCCGAACTCGGTGCCGAGAAAGTCCCACGCCATCCGCATCAGCGCGACGCGGTCGCGCGCCGAGGTGGTGGCCGATTGCATGTAGCGCGCGATGTCGGGCGCGGTGGCGGGGCTGTCGAAGTCGCGCGCCGAGGACGGCAGCGTGATCATCGCGGCGCCGGCGAGTTCGCGGATGGTCTCCAGCATGCGGCCGTTGAGCTCGGACTGCAGCGCCATCACCGAATAGAGCGCGGTCTGCAGCGGCCACAGCACGCCGTCGGCGTCGATCGGCGCCACCGTCTCCTGGGCGAGCAGCATGGTCTCGACCACCGAGACGATGGCGGCGAGTTCGCCCATCTCGACCTGCACCGCCTGGTGGCCCTCGTTGCCGGTCATCTCGTTCATGCGCTTGGCGAGCCCGAGCATGAATCGCAGCTTGGTGGCGTAGCGGCACTGGGCCTGGTGGTTGCCGTAGAGGTGGGCCGGCGTCTTCCACCACTGGTCCCAGCAGATCTGCAGGTTGCGATAGATGTAGACGCTCTCCCACGGCACGAACACGTTGTCGAACACGCAGAGGCAGTCCGCCTCGTCGAACCGGCTGGAGAGCGGATAGTCGAACGAATTCATGGCGGCGGTGGCGAAGCCGCGCCGCGGATAGAGCTTGAGCCCCGGCGTGTCGATCGGGATCACGATGCCGTTGGCATAGGCCTCGTCGCCGGGCCGCAGCGGGTGGATGCAGGTCAGGTGCAGGTAGTCCGCGAACACGCCCGCGGTGGCGAGCTGCTGGGCGCCGGAGACGACGATGCCGTCGTCGCGCTCCTTGACGACGCCGGCATAAAGCGCCGGGTCCTTCTGCTGATGCGCCGGCTTGCTGCGGTCGATCTGCGGAGGAACGATCGCATATGTCACGTAGAGATGGTTGTCGCGCAGATGTGCGTAGATGTTCTGCAGGTTGTCGGCGAAGTGCGCCCCGGCGGCGGCGAACAGCGCGGGCTTGGCCGCGTAGCCGGCGATGAATCCGGCGACGTGGTCGGGGGTGCGTCCCATCAGCCCGAAGGTCGCCTCGGCCCAGGTTTCCGCGGCGCGGCGCTTGCGGCGCAGGTCGTCATGGCTCGTCGGAATCTGCCAGGCCCGCCACACCGGCGCGCCGGTCTTGGGCGAGGGATAGGTCATGACGTCGCGGTGCTCCGGCGCCGCCGCGATGTCGAACAGGCGGGCCATGCTTTTCGCCGCCTCGCGGAACGCGGGGTGGACGGTGACGTCCGCGACGCGCTCGCCGTCGACATAGACGCAGCGGCCGTCCCTGAGCGAGCGCAGATATTCCGCTCCGCTGCGCATGCCGCCGTGGGGGGCAGCCTCGCTCGCCTGCACCATGCCGGTTTCTCCGCTGCTGTCGCGTCTCGATGGTCGCGATAGCTCCGATATTTCATGCGCGCGGTCAACGACCTCCCGTTCGCGGGCGCATCGCGAAAGGGTTGCGGCGTCGTCGTGCTGGCGCGGCGCGCCTGCGGCATCGCAGCGGCGTTAACCCTGTAGCACGGCCTGTCAACATTCCCAGGTGTCTCGGCGGCCCGCAGTATTTTCTAACGGGGGCAACAAAGACGGGCGTGCAGGCAGGTCGGGAGTGGGTTCGGTGTTCCACAGGTCTTCGATATTCGGCGTCGCCATGGTCATCGCGGCATCGGTGGCCGGCGCCCGGGCGGAGCCGCTGGCGCTGGCGCCGGCCGGAGGTTTCCTGGCATCGCCGTTCAGCCGGATGCTGCGCGAGCCTGCAGGCGATGAGGCGACGTCGGCCGCGCAATGGCGCCGGCAGGTGGTCGAATATCCCTCGCGCGAGGCGGCCGGCACCATCATCGTCGATACCGCCCACACCTGGCTCTATTACGTGCTCGGCGGCGGCAAGGCGTTGCGCTACGGCATCGGCGTCGGCCGCGAAGGCTTCACCTGGTCCGGCGTCGAGACGATCTCGCGCATGGCGGAATGGCCGGACTGGAATCCGCCCAGGGAGATGATCGGGCGCCAGCCCTATCTGCCGCGGTTCATGGCGGGCGGTCCCGGCAATCCGCTCGGCGCGCGGGCGCTCTATCTCGGCAGCACCGACTATCGCATCCACGGCACCAACGATCCCTCGACCATCGGCCACCGGGTGTCGAGCGGCTGCATCCGCCTGACCAATGACGACATCACCGATCTCTATCGGCGCGCCAAGATCGGCGGCAAGGTCGTAGTGCTGCCGGCGGGCAGGGACGGGGAGGGCGCGGCGGCGCCGGCGCTGCGACGGAACCCGTCGGGACAACGCATGACGGCGGTCATCATCCCGCACTGACCGGACGGCGAGGCCAAAAAAGCGCCATATGCATCGATGTGCATCGATGCGGCGAATGCCCGCAGCAACTTCACCAGGATTTTCTGCCGCACCCGGATGTTCTACGGTCGGTTCACGGGGTCGTGAATTTGAGGTCGCTGCAACGCCACATTGATTTCGTATGCGGCTGCCGGGGGTCGTCGGAGGCAACAGCGTGTATTGGCGATCCCGTAATTCCGATATAACCCGGAACGCGTCACCTGGAATGCAACGACAGAGGTCCGCGTCGCCGACGCGCCATCTGCGTCATTCCGGCAATTCTTCATCATAACGGAGGACATCCATCATGAAACGCATCACACTCGCCGCTCTTGCGGGCGCAGCCGTGCTGGTCGCCGGGCCTGCATTCGCGCAGAACATCGATTTCTCCAAGGTCGAGGTCAAGACCACCGACCTCGGCAACAAGACCTACATGCTCGAAGGCGCCGGCGGCAACGTCACGGTCGCAGTCGGCACCGACGGCATCATCATGGTGGACAGCCAGTTCGCCCCGATGCACGACAAGCTCAAGGCCGCCATCGAGAAGATATCGCCGCTGCCGATCAAGTATCTGATCAACACCCATTACCACGGCGATCACACCGGCGGGGATGCGGCGTTCCACAAGGACGGCGCCACTGTCGTCGCGCAGGACAACATCCGGGTCCGTCTTACCGCCGGCAACGCCCCCAACGGCCTGACCGGTGCGAAGATGGCGGCCCAGCCGGCCGACGGCGTGCCGACCGAAACCTATGCCGGCGGCACCAAGACGGTGCAGGTCGGTGGCCGCAAGGCGGTCCTCAACCACGTCTACAATGCCCACACCGACGGCGACACCTGGGTCTTTTTCGATGACGCCAATGTGCTCGACACCGGCGACACCTTCGGCAATACCGGCCGGTACAACACCATCGATTTCGCCAATGGCGGCGACATCCGTGGCTTGGTCCGCGCCGCCGACGCCTTCCTCAAGGTGTCGAACGACCAGACCAAGATCGTGCCCGGCCATGGCAAGCTCGCCAACAAGGCGGATATGGTCGCGTGGCGTGAGATGCTCGTGACCTCGCGCGACCGCATCCAGAAACTGGTCCAGCGAAGGCAAGACCGAGCAAGAGGTGCTGGCCGCCAATCCATTGGCCGATCTCAATACCAAATGGGCCGCAAACGACGAGCAGGCCAAGAACTGGACCCGCATGGTCTACAACTCGTTCAAGCGGTCGTAACGACGGCGCATCGGACTGAGGATATGCACCGCCGGCCATGGCCGGCGGTGCATTTGTCTGTCGGGTTGCCTGAACGAAGGTCGCGGCATACCGGATTGTGGATTGGCCGGCCCATCGGCACCCGGCGAACGAGCGGGGGCTGGCGCGGTGGCGGCGCCTCAACGCGACGGCCAGGTCCAGGCCGGCGTCTCGTCGCCCGGAACGAGCGTCTCGCCCAATTGCTTCTCGAGTACGATCCGCCTCACCTCGGCTGCGGCGTCGAGTGCTGACACCAGGGCCGCGGCATGGGAGACGACCACGATCTGCGATCGTTTCGACGCCTGCGCGATGAGACGCGCCAGAGGCGGCAGCAGGTCGGGATGCAGGCTGGTCTCGGGTTCGTTGAGAATCATCAGGCTCGGCGGCCGCGGCGAAAGGAGTGCGGCAATCAGGAGCAGATATCGAAGCGTACCGTCGGAAAGCTCGGCCGCCTTCAACGGACGCAGCAGCCCGGCCTGCCGCATCTCCAATTCGAAATATCCGTCGGCATTCACGATTTCGATGCCTGCGCCGGGGAAGGCATCGGCGATCGCGCCGCCCAGCTCGGCGTTGCTGCCGATCTCGCGAACGGTTTCGAAGCGCGGCCGCGAGGTCCGATCCGTCGCTTGCGAGGACCGGCGTGTACGTGCCGATTTGGGGCCGGCGCGCAGGGGCGTCGCGGTCGGTCCTGAGATGATCGTAAAATCGCCAGTCCCGCATGCGCTCGCGCAGGAGCAGGAGTTCGAGCGCATCGCGCGGGTCGCTGCAATGGGTCATCATGCTGTCGAACGGCGCCAGATTTTGAAATACCGGCCGCCACTCCCCGGTGTCGGTGCGGATACGAACCACGGGTCCGGTGCGCATGGCGAAGGCATTCGAGCGGCCGAGGGTTTCCCCGGTCCATTGGCTCTCGATCTTTATTTCCGGATCGCGCGAGAAGGCCGAGGCGGATGGGTGCGGCAATCCGAGATCGATGGCGTAGCCATAGTCGTCGCCGGCAAAGCCGAGCTTCAGGCTGATGGAGGCTTTTCGAACCGTCCCCTGGACCGGCTGCTCGCCCCTCTTCATGGCGCGCGAGAACGATTCGGGGCCGGCCCAGAGCGTGGAATGAAGGCCGCCTTCGGCAGCCAAAGATTGAATGATGCGGCCCTGGGCGATGTCCGCCAGCAATCTGAGCGCGCGATACAGGCTGGACTTGCCGCTGCCGTTGGCGCCGGTGACCACATTGAGGGTGCCGAGCGTGAGCCTGACGTCGCGCAATGATCGATAGCCCGCGATTGCGATTTTTTTGATCATTGGACGTTGCTTTTGGCCGCCATTGATTGGCGTCGGCTGGCGAACCAACCGGCGCGCGAGGGATCACCGGTGACGTTGATCCTCGGTCGCCCGTTTGACCCGGGATTGCAGCCGGCATTTTGCATCGCGGAGTGCGACGCCATCAATTTCAGGACCGATGCCAACAAGATTTCCTTGCTAGACATTCCCTTGAGACATTCCCTCGCCTTGACATCGGCAGGGAGGTGGAGTTTATAGAACAAACAGTGAACGATGTAAATCGAACAGCGGCAAATCATGAAAAGTAGAGTGCGTCCATGTCCGCCGTCGAACTATCCGCCGAGCCACCGGTGCCGATCGAGCCATCCGCCATCGAGCCGTCCGCCGCAGAACCGCGGGA
This sequence comes from uncultured Alphaproteobacteria bacterium, assembly GCA_963795865.1. Lineage (GTDB taxonomy): Bacteria > Pseudomonadota > Alphaproteobacteria > Rhizobiales > Xanthobacteraceae > JAJPKK01. The sequence continues at coordinate 187,308 of CAWCJX010000043.1, read as the reverse complement.
GACCCTGCGCGCTTTGAGGCGCGCGATGGCCGCTGTCACGGCATCCCGGCCGGGCGGGGAAGTCCGGCTGAGCCTGGGCGTGCGGTCGCTCGACCAGGCGCTCGGCGGCGGCCTTGCCGGCGGCGCCCTGCATGAGATCGGTCCCGCCGCGCCCCGCGATGGCGGCGCGGCGACCGGGTTGGCCACGGCGCTCGCCGTGCTGGCGCTGCGCGACGGCCGGCAGGCGGTGTGGATCCGGTCCGATTTCGCCGCCGCCGAGGCGGGCGAGCTTTACGGGCCGGGGCTCGCGCTGATGGGGCTTGCCTTGCAGCGCCTGATCGTCGTGCGGGTGCCGCGTCCCCGCGATGCCTTGTGGGCGATGGAGGAAGCGCTGCAGTGCCGCGCGGCGGGCGCGGTCGTGACCGAATTCGTGACCGAGCTCATGGGCGACGACGGCGACCTCACGGCGACGCGGCGGCTGGCGCTCGCGGCCGGCGCCGGCGGCGGCATCGGCCTGCTCCTGCGCCACCAGCCGTGTCGGGCGGCGAATGCGGCGACGACGCGCTGGGAGGTCGCGTCGGCCGGCGGCGAGCGTGACGGGTTCGGCGGCCTCTCGCGTCCGACCTTTGCCGTTTCCCTCACCAAGAACCGCCACGGTCCCAGCGGCCAGTGGCGCCTGTCGTGGGATCATCATGAGCGTGCCTTCGTCACCGCCGCCCTCCCGGCGCTATCTCTCCCTGTGGCTGCGGCGCCTCGCGACCGATCGTCTCGCCCGCAGCCGCTCGCCCGCACCGGATGAGCCTGTCGTCGTCACCGAGGCGGTCAAGAGCGCCCAGCGCATCGTGGCCATGAACGATGCGGCGCAGCGTCTCGGCCTGCGGCCCGGCATGCCGCTCGCCGATGCCCGCGCCATGTTTCCCGCCCTCGCCGTCGCCGCCGGCGACGCGGCGGCGGACCGCCGGCTGCTCGATGCCGTCGCCGACTGGTGCGACCGCTACACGCCGCTGATCGGCCTCGATGCGCCGGACGGCCTCATGCTCGACATCACCGGCTGCGCTCATCTGTTCGGCGGTGAGCTTGCCATGTGCCGCGACCTGCTGGCCCGCCTCGCCGCCCAGAACCTGCACGCCCGCGCCGCGATCGCCGACACCGCCGGCTGCGCCTGGGGCGTCGCACATCATGGCGACGCCTCGCTGGTGCCGCCGCGGCAGATGCGGGCGGCCCTGGCGCCCCTGCCGGCGGCGGCGCTGCGGCTCGCCCCGGAGACGGTGGCGGCGCTCGCCGAGGTCGGCCTCAGAGCGGGTCGGCGATCTCCTCGACCTGCCGCGGGCTCCGCTCGCCGCCCGGTTCGGCGACATCCTGGTCCGCCGCATCGACCAGGCGCTCGGCCGGCTGGACGAGCCGATCACGCCGCGTCTGCCGCTTGCCCTCCTATGTGGCCGAGCAGCGCTTCGCCGATCCGATCGGGCTCGAACGCGACGTGCTCGGCACCATCGCCCGGCTCGCCGGGCAGGCTCTGCGTCGCCATGGAGCGGCGGCAGGACGGCGCCCGGCTCCTGCAGGTCGCGCTGTTCCGCACCGACAACAAAGTGTACCGCATCGAGGTCGGCACCGGCGCACCGCTGCGCGAGGCCTCCCGCATCGTCCGCCTGTTCGCCGACCGGCTCGCCGTCATCGGCGATGCCTGCGACCCCGGCTTCGGCTTCGACATGGTGCGGCTCGCCGCCCTCGTCACCGAGCGCAGCGAGCCGGTGCAGGCCGCGCTCGCCCATACCGGCCGTGCTGCCTCCGACGGAGATGCCGAGCTGTGGCACCTCATCGACCGCCTCGGTGCGCGCTTCGGCCCGCGCCGGGTCACCCGCCTGGTGCCGCAGGACACCCATATTCCGGAATTCGCAGTTGCCGCCGTGCCGGCGGCGAGCGGACGGACCTGTCATCATATGGCACGGCGCCTCTTCCCCCTCTCCCCGCGTGCGGGGAGAGGGTCGGGGTGAGGGGGCCTTTCCACGATGCCTGAGCCTTTGAAGCTCGCGCCGGAACCCTCGAAGCTCAGACTCGCGGAGAGGCCCCCTCACCCGGCGCGCCAAGAGCGCGCCGACCTCTCCCCGCACGCGGGGAGAGGTGTTCGCGACGGCGCTGCGATGTGTGACGCCGATAGTAAAGCCGGGCAGGGGCAGCCGGAGGCCCAGGACAGCCTCGGCCCGACCCGGCCGATCCGCCTGTTCGAGCGGCCGGAGCCGGTGGAGGCGATCGCCGAAGTCCCGGACGGGCCGCCGGCGCGGTTCCGCTGGCGCCGCGTGCTGCACGAGGTCGCCTTCGCCGAGGGCCCCGAGCGCATCGCCATGGAGTGGTGGCGCGACGAAACCGGCCAGGCGCTGACCCGCGATTACTTCCGCATCGAAAGCCGCGACGGCCTGCGCGCCTGGCTCTACCGCGACGGCCTGTACGGCCGCGAAACCGCGCAGCCGCGCTGGTTCCTCCATGGGCTGTTCGGGTGATGCGAGAATTGCGGAACTTGCCCATGACCGGATATGCCGAGTTCGCCGTCACCACCAACTTCTCGTTCCTGCGCGGGGCCTCCCACGGGGAAGAGCTGGTGCTGCAGCGCAAGGAGCTCGGCCTTGCCGGGATCGGCGTCGCCGACCGCAACTCGGTGGCCGGCGTCGTGCGCGCCCATCAGGCGGCCAAGGAGGCGGGGCTCCCCTTTGCGCCCGGCGCGCGGCTCGTGTTCTGCGACGGCACGCCGGACATTCTCGCCTATCCCGAGAGCCGCGCCGGATGGGGCCGGCTGACGCAGCTTCTCACCCTCGGCAAGCGCCGCACCGACAAGGGCGAATGCCTGCTCCGCCGCGACGACCTCCTCGCCCATGCGGAGGGGCTCAATCTCGTCGTCATGCCGGAGCGACTCGAAGCGCGATCGCCGCCGGCGAAGGAAGAGCCCGCCGACGCCCTGCCGCCTCCTGCCGGCGCTGCGCGAGGCGGCGCCGCGTGCTGGCTCGGCGCCAGCATGCGCTATCGCGGCGACGATGCGCGCCGCCTCGCCCGGCTCGCCGCCATCGCGAGCGCAGCGCGGGTGCCGCTGATCGCCGTCGGCGACGTGCTCTATCACGCGCCCGAGCGGCGTCCCCTGCAGGACGTCATGACCTGCATCCGCGAGCATCGTGACGCTCGCCACGGCCGGGCGCCGCCTCGAAGCCAATGCCGAGCGCCACCTCAAGCCGCCGCAGGAAATGGCGCGCCTGTTCCGCGACGCGCCGGAGGCGGTCGACGGAGACGCTGCACCTCCTCGAGCGCTGCCGGTTCTCGCTCGACGAGCTCAAATACGAATATCCCGACGAGACCCGCGAAGGCTATGCCACGCCCCAGGAGGCGCTGATCGCCTATGACCGAGGAAGGGCGCGCGCCGGCGCTATCCGCGACGGCATTCCGGAAAAGGTGCGCGCCGCCCTCGACCACGAATTCGCGCTGATCGCCGAGCTCAACTACGCGCCCTACTTCCTCACCGTCCACGACATCGTCCGCTTCGCCCGCTCGCAAGAGCATCCTGTGCCAGGGCCGCGGCTCGGCGGCGAATTCCGCGGTGTGCTACTGCCTCGGCATCACCGAGGTCGATCCGGCGCGCGTCGATCTCCTGTTCGAGCGCTTCGTCTCGGCCGATCGCCGCGAGCCGCCGGACATCGACGTCGATTTCGAGCATGAGCGGCGCGAGGTCGTGATCCAGTACATCTATCGAGCGCTATGGCCGCCACCGCGCCGGCCTCGCCGCCACCGTGATCTGCTACCGCGCCCGCAGCGCCATCCGCGAGGTCGGCAAGGTGTTCGGGCTGTCCGAGGACACCGTCGGCGCGCTCGCCGGCATGCTGTGGGGCTGGTCGACCCAGGCGGTGTCGGAGAAGGATGCGCGCCGCGTCGGGCTCGATCCCGCCGATCCCCAGCTCGCCCGGGTGCTGGCGCTGGCGCGCGAGCTGATCGGCTTTCCGCGCCATCTCTCCCAGCATGTCGGCGGCTTCGTCATCACCCGCGGCCGGCTCGACGAGGTGGTGCCGATCGAGAACGCGGCGATGGAGGACCGCACCTGCGTCGAATGGGACAAGGACGATCTCGACGCCCTCGGCATCCTCAAGATCGACGTCCTCGGCCTCGGCATGCTGAGCTGCCTGCGCCGCGGCTTCGATCTCCTGAACAAGCATTACGCCGGATTGCTCTTCCTCGCGCGGCACGGCTGTACCTCTCCCCGCATGCGGGGAGAGGTCGGATCGCTCCGCGATCCGGGTGAGGGGGCTTTTCCACGAGCCTGAGCTTACGAATTCGACGCTCGTGCTCGCATCCGGCGCGGAGAGACGTGAATCCGATCACCGCTTGCAGGGAGAGGGCACGCTTTCACAGGCTCAGACTCGCGGAGAGGCCCCCTCACCCGGCGCGCAAGCGCGCGCCGACCTCTCCCCGCGCGCGGGGAGAGGTGAAACGCCCACCGGTCGCCGTTCTCCCTCGCCGCCATCCCGGCGGAGGAACCCGCCGTCTACGGCATGCTGTCGCGCGCGGATTCGATCGGCGTGTTCCAGGTCGAGAGCCGGGCGCAGATGTCGATGCTGCCGCGCCTGCGGCCGCGCGCCTTCTACGATCTCGTCATCGAGGTCGCGATCGTGCGCCCCGGCCCGATCCAGGGCGACATGGTGCATCCCTATCTGCGCCGGCGGCAGGGCGTGGAAAAGGTGGTCTATCCCTCGCCCTCGCCGCAATGCGGCGATCCCGACGAGCTGCAGCAGGTGCTCGGCAAGACCCTGGGCGTGCCGCTGTTCCAGGAGCAGGCGATGCGCATCGCCATCGTCGCCGCCGGCTTCACGCCCGGCCGAGGCGGACAAGCTGCGCCGCGCCATGGCGACGTTCCGCCGCGTCGGCACCATCCAGTATTTCCGCGACAAGCTGGTCGAGGGCATGGCGCGCGCGCGGCTATCCCCGCGACTTCGCCGAGCGCTGCTTCCGCCAGATCGAGGGCTTCGGCGAATACGGCTTTCCCGAGAGCCATGCCGCGAGCTTCGCGCTGCTCGTCTATGCCTCGGCCTGGATGAAGTGCCGCTATCCCGACGTGTTCGCCGCGGCGCTCCTCAACAGCCAGCCGATGGGCTTCTATGCGCCGGCGCAGATCGTGCGCGACGCCCAGGAGCACGGCGTCGAGGTCCGCCCGGTCGACGTCAATCACTCCGCCTGGGACTGCACGCTGGAGGCGGGGACGCCGGCGAGGACCCGCCTGCATGGGCGCCATGCCGACATGGCCGGCGATTTGCGCGCCGACCATGCGCTGCGGCTCGGCTTTCGCCAGATCAGCGGATTTTCCGAAGACGACGGCCATGCCATCGCGCGCTGCCGCGGCGCCGGCTTCGACTCGATCCGCGACCTCTGGCTGCGCAGCCGGCTCAAGCCCGCGGCGCTGGAGCGGCTGGCGGCGGCGGACGCGTTCCGCTCGCTCGGCCTCGACCGCCGGGCGGCGCTGTGGGCGGTGCGGGCGCTGCGCCGCGCCGGCGACAAGGACGACCTGCCGCTGTTCGCCCATTTCGCCTCGCCGGCGCTCGAGCCCGATGTCGACCTGCCGCCGATGCGTCTCGGCGAGCAGGTGGTCGAGGACTACCGCCGCCTGCACTCTGTCGCTGAAGGCCCATCCGGTCTCGTTCCTGCGCGACGAGCTCGGGCGGCGCGGCATCCTGCGTCACGATGACGCTCGCCGCCGCCAAGTCCGGCCGCCGCGTCACCGTCGCCGGCCTGGTGCTGGTGCGCCAGCGCCCCGGCAGCGCCAATGGCGTGATCTTCATGACCCTGGAGGACGAAACCGCCGTCGCCAACACGATCGTCTGGCCGCAGGTGTTCGAGACCTTCCGCCCGATCGTGCTCGGCGCGCGGCTGGTCTCCGTCACCGGAAAGCTGCAGAACGAATTCGGGGTGATCCATGTGATCGCCGAGCGCCTCGACGATCTCACGCCGCTGCTCGAGCGCCTCGCCGAGCACACCGGCTGCGTCCAGGCGCTCGCCAAAAACGATGAGGTCAGGCGCCCGATCCCGGAACGGATTCCGCTGCGGCCGGCCAGCGGCGCACCGGCGATGCCGTCCGCGCAGGAGGCCGAAGGCGCCGACGCGACCGATACCGCCGTGCAAGTCCGCGCGGTCATGCCGAAGGGCCGCAACTTTCATTGATATGAGCCGGTCCAACCGCCGGGCGCCGAGGCGGGGTGACGCGGCCGTTCATTCCGGCGCGCACGACTTCGCGCGAACCCGGAACCACAGAACCCGGAACCACAGAGATGGATCGATCACGTTCCCTCGATCTGGCCGCGCAGCAGTTCCAGTTCCAGCCAGCGTTCCTCGGCGGCGGACAGCTCCGCCTGCGCGGCGGCGAGCGCCCGCGACGTCTTGTCGAACGCGGCGCGGTCGCGGGCAAAGAGCTTGGGATCGGCGAGCGTGTCGTGCAGCCGCCTGACCTCGGCTTCCAGCGCCGCGATGCGGTCGGGCAACGTTTCGAGCGCATGCTTTTCGTTGAAGTTGAGCTTGCGCCGGGCGGCATCGGCGGCGGGCCGGGGCGGCGCCGGCTTGGCCGCCGTGCTTGCGGGCTTGGCGGCGGGCTTGCGCACGTCGTCGCCGCGCTGCGCCAGCATGTCGGAATAGCCGCCGGCATATTCGACCCACTTGCCGTTGCCTTCCGGGACGAGCACGGCGTTGACCGACGCGGTCGAGGAAATCGCGGTCGTGGCTGATGAGCAGGACGGTGCCGGCATAGTCGCCGATCATCTCCTCGAGCACGTCGAGGGTCTCGAGATCGAGATCGTTGGTCGGCTCGTCGAGCACCAGGAGGTTCGAGGGCTTCGCCAGCGCCCGCGCCAGCATCAGGCGGCCGCGCTCGCCGCCCGAGAGCACGCGCAGCGGCGTGCGCGCCTGCTCCGGCGCGAACAGGAAGTCCTTGAGGTAGCCGACCACGTGCTTCGCCTGGCCGCCGATCATGACGGTGTCGCCGCGGCCGCCGGTGAGCGCCTCGCTCACGGTCCAGTCCGGGTCGAGGCTTTCGCGGCGCTGGTCGAGCGTCGCCATCTGCCAGGTTGGCGCCGAGCTTGCACGCGTGCCGGCGTCGGGCGCGAGCGCGCCGGTGAGAAGGTTGACCAGCGTGGTCTTGCCGCTGCCATTGGGGCCGACGATGCCGATGCGGTCGCCGCGCTCGATGCGGATGCGAAAAGTCCGCCACCATCGGCCGGTCGTAGCTCTTGCCGACGCCCTTCGGCCTCGATCACCAGGGCGCCGGACCGCTCCGCCTCCGCGGCGGCCATGTCGACCATGCCGGTGGCGCGGCGGGCGTCGCGGCGGTGCTGGCGCAGCGCCTGCAGGCCGGCGACGCGGCGCACATTGCGCTTGCGCCGCGCGGTGACGCCGTAGCGCATCCAGTGCTCCTCCGCCTCGATCTTGCGGTCGAGCTTGTGGAAGTCGCGCTCCTCCTGCGCCAGCACGTCGTCGCGCCACGCTTCGAAGTCGGCAAAGCCGCGCTCGATGCGCCGCGCCTTGCCGCGGTCGAGCCACACCGTGATGCGCGACAGGTTGGCGAGAAAGCGCCGGTCATGGCTGATGATGACGAGCGCCGCGCTGGCGCGCGGCGAGCTCGCGCTCCAGCCATTCGATGGCGGGGAGGTCGAGATGGTTGGTGGGCTCGTCGAGCAGCAGGATGTCGGGCTCCGGCGCGAGCACGCGCGCGAGCGCGGCGCGGCGCGCCTCGCCGCCGGACAGCTGCGCCGGATCTTCGTCGCCGGTGAGGCCGAGCTGCTCCAGCAGATAGCGCGCCGCGTGGCCGTCGTCATGGGGGCCGAGCCCGGCGGCGACATAGTCGCCGACGGTGGCGAAGCCGGTGAGGTCGGGCTCCTGCGGCAGATAGCGGATGGTCGCGTCGGGCTGCAGGAAGCGCGTTCCCTTGTCGGACTCGACCAGTCCGGCGACGATCTTGAGCAAGGTCGACTTGCCCGAGCCGTTGCGGCCGACCAGGCAGACCCGTTCGCCCGCGGCGACGCTGAGGTCGACGCCTTCGAGCAACGGCGTGCCGCCGAAGGTCAGCGCGATGCCGCCGAGCTGGAGCAGCGGCGGCGCCATCAGGCCGCTCCGGTGTCGCGGTTTGTTTGCTGGCGATGCAGCCGGCGGATGGTGCGGTCGAGCTCGGCGAGGAAGGCGGAGCGGTCGCGCGGCGAGAACGCCGCCGGGCCGCCGCTCATCTGGCCGGTCTCGCGCAGATCCGCCATCAGGTTGCGCATGGCGAGCGCCATGCCGATCGACGCGTTCGTGAACGGACGGCCGTTGGCCGCGATCACCTGGGCGCCGGCCTTGACGCAGCGGCTCGCCAGCGGAACGTCATTGGTGATGACGATGGCGCGGGCATCGACGTGCGCTGCGATCCAGTCGTCGGCGGCATCGAGGCCGGAACCCACGGTGACCCGCTCGATCAGCGGATCGCGCGGCACCTGGATCGGGGTGTTGGCGACGACCTGGACGGGCAACCCATGGCGCTCGGCGACGCGATAGATCTCCTGCTTCACCGGGCAGGCATCGGCATCGACCAGGATCCTGATCCCGGCGGCCGCATCATTCATCGGACTCGCACCAACGCTCATCGGCCTGGAAACCTGCACGGCTGCGGCAGGGCTTGTCCCCCCGCTCTGAGGCTCACAGATAATGGCAGTCGGGATGATTTGCAGCAGAAACGAACGCGCCGGAGCTAACTACCTGCACTAACAAGAAGGGCCGCCCTTGTGGGGCGGCCCTTCCATTGTCGAGCCTTGGTCCAGCAAACGGACCGTGACGCGTGATGTCACGCGGCCTGGACCCCGGTAAAGGTTGGGATCCAGCTCACGGGTGCCGGCGACCGCGGCAATTGACAATGAGACACTGGATCACCTCCTTTCAGTTGGTTGACGACGAATCAGAAACTAACGGGAAAAACCTAACAATGTAAGACATTGACATCATCGCCTCTGCATGATTCGCGTGCGGTGTTGCCCAAATGACGATCAGCCCGAATGACGATCAGATCGTCTGGTTGTAGGCGCCGACCTCCTCGTGCGTGCGCAGCACCGCGTCGATCGCCTCGAACATGTCGCGCATGCGCGCCTCCGACACCGGGCTTTCGACGACGACCACGAGTTCCGGCTTGTTGGAGGAGGCGCGGGCGAGGCCCCAGGTACCGTCCGCGACGGTGACGCGGACGCCGTTGACGGTGACGAGATCGCGAATCTTCTGTCCGGCGACCATGTCGCCGCGGCTGCGCGCGGCCTCGAAATGCTTCACCACCTGTTCGATGACGCCGTATTTTACCTCGTCGGCGCAATGGGGCGACATGGTCGGCGACTGCCAGGTCTTCGGCAGCGCCTTTCGCAATTCGGACATCTTCTTCCCGGGATTGCGGTCGAGCATGTCGCAGATCGCGATGGCCGAGACGAGGCCGTCGTCATAGCCGCGGCCGAACGGCTTGTTGAAGAAGAAATGCCCGGACTTCTCGAAGCCGGCGAGCGCGCCGGTCTCGTGGGTGCGGCGCTTCATGTAGGAGTGGCCGGTCTTCCAGTAGTCGGCGACGACGCCGTTCGCGATCAGCACGGGGTCGGTGGCGAACAGGCCGGTGGATTTCACGTCGACCACGAATTTGGCGCCTTTGTGCAGGCTCGACATGTCGCGCGCCAGCATGACGCCGACCTTGTCGGCGAAGATCTCCTCGCCCTCGTCGTCGACCACGCCGCAGCGGTCGCCGTCGCCGTCGAAGCCGAGGCCGACATCGGCGCGGTTCGCCAGCACCGCGTCGCGGATCGCGTGCAGCATCGCCATGTCTTCGGGATTGGGATTGTAGCGCGGGAACGAGTGGTCGAGGGTGCAGTCGAGCGGCACCACGTCGCAGCCGATCGCTTCCAGCACGAGCGGCGCGAACGCGCCGGCGGTGCCGTTGCCGCACGCCGCCACCACCTTGAGCCGGCGCGCGAGCTTGGGCCGGTTGGTGAGGTCGGCGATGTAGCGGGCCGGAAAATTCTCCACGAAACGATAGGCGCCGCCGCCGGGCAGGTCGAACTTGGCGCCGAGCACGATGTCCTTGAGCCGGGTCATCTCGTCCGGCCCGAAGGTGAGCGGGCGTTGCGCGCCCATCTTCACGCCGGTCCAGCCATTGTCGTTGTGGGACGCCGTCACCATGGCGACGCAGGGCACGTCGAGATCGAACTGGGCGAAATAGGCCATCGGCGTCACCGCGAGGCCGATGTCGTGCACCTTGCATCCCGCCGCCAGCAGGCCGGTGATCAGGGCATATTTGATCGACGGCCGAATAGCTGCGGAAATCGTGGCCGATGACGATCTCCGGCCGCACCCCCATCTGGCGGATCAGCGTGCCGAGACCCATGCCGAGGGCCTGCACGCCCATCAGGTTGATCTCCTTCTCGAACAGCCAGCGCGCATCGTATTCGCGAAACCCGGTCGCCTTGACCATGGGCTCGGATTCGTAGGCGTAGGTATTGGGAGACAGGGAGGGCTTCGGCGTCGGGAACATTGCGAGCTCCGGCGGACCATGTGTTGCGAGCAGCACATAGCCCAGGCCGGGCGGGCGGGGAAGCGTTCAATGGCCGGGCAAGCGAAGCGCCGGGCGCTACTGTTCCAGCACCAGCCGGCCGCCCTCATATTGCCAGTGCAGGCGGGACAGAAACGACATGCCGAGCAGGTTTTGCGCGAGCGCCTCGTCGGGCAGCACCAGAGCGGCGACGTTGCGCACGCTGATGCCGCCGAGCTCGACGCGGCCGAGCTCGATCGGAGCGGCGAAGATGACGCCGTTGGCGGTCGAGACCCTGGTCGTGTAATCGCGTTGCGCCGGATGGATGCCGAGCCGCGCCGCCTCCTGCCGGCGCAGCGCGATCACCGAGGCGCCGGTGTCCACCATGAAGCCCATGTGGTGGCCGTCGACCACGGCGTCGGCCTCGAAGTGCCCGTTGGCGCCGCGCGGGATCGAAGCCGTGCGCGGATAGGGGAACTCCGGGCGCGACGGCTCCGCAGTCGCGTTGGCGGCCGTCACGTTGCCGCCGGTGGGCCGCAACAGCTTCGGTGCAACGGCGGCCAGCGCGATCATGATGGCGGCGAAGACGAGGATTTGGCGCATGGAATCCCGGCAGTGCTGATCCGCGGGATCAAAGCACGACGGCCGGTGCGCGACGCTGACAGCCGCCGCGATCCGGCCGTGGTTTCGCCCGCCCTGCCTAATGAAGGGTAGACGGAATGATTAGAATACGGCCAGATTGCCGCGGCTGATGGTCTCCGCCCAGATTTTGGCGTCCGCCACAGTCGATGAAGATGGGCGATATTGCTTCGCTGCGGCGCCATAGGGAGCGCGTCGCAGTTCGACGGCCCCTCCGAGGTCAGAAGTACCCGATTTCATAAATACGGTGACGTATTTTGTGCGTGACGGAGGCGAATTGGTCAAAGCTGACCTCAGTTTGGGGGTCAGATCATGCCGAGGCGAAGTCCTTTTAACATCGTACTGAGCAAAGCGGAACGCACAGAATTGTTGGCGCGATCGCGGCGCTACACCTCCCGCTACCGGGATGTGGTCCGCGCCAAGATCGTGTTGTTGGCGAGTGAGGGAATGGCCAATGACGCGATCGCGGCACGGCTGACACGCCGCGCCAAATCGTCAGCAAATGGCGTCGCCGTTTCCATCTTCAACGCCTGGCCGGGCTCGAAGAACACCCTCGCGGCGGGCGACCGGCGCGCTTTTCCCCCCAGTGTCATGGTCGAGATCAAGGCGTTGGCCTGTGAATTGCCCTCGCGCCGCGGCTTGCCCTTGGCACACTGCGGATCGGCTCAGCGAGCTTGCGGCTGCGACCGCCAGTGACCTCGCCTGGTCGCCCAGATCAGCGGACGGCCTCTTTGCGCCGATGGCTCTGCCTGGATGCGCTGCGGCCAAGGCGGGATCGGTGCTGAATATCTCCCCGCCGAACCGGCTTTTGAATCATGGATGATCGCATCATCGACCTTTATCAACGCGTTGGCAGAACACGCCCCTGGGACCGCATGATTACGTGCTATGCGCCGACGAAAAGACCAGCATCCAGGCCAGGCGACGGCATCCCTCACTTCCACCGGCCCCACAGCGGCGAGCTATGTGGATCATGAAATGCCCGCACCGGTGTCTGCGCCGACATCCGCGGCCTGGGATGTCCAAAACGCCGGCTTGATCGTTCTCGCTGCGAGCGCAAGATCCGGCATTGTTCCGTTCGATCGCCTCGTCGCCCAAGTCATGCGCGAAGAGCCGTACCGCTCGGCTCACCGTGTGTTCCTGGATTACCGATAACAGGGCGTCTCATATGCGGTGGAGCGCCGCCTATGTTTGCTGGCCAGATTGCCAAACATCATTCCGCTTCACACCCCGGTGCACGCCAGTTGGCTCAATCAGATCGAGGCTTACTTCTCAATTGTCCAGCGTAGGCATTCTCGGTCCTAGCGATTTCACGACCGTTGCGGTTCTTAAACGCGATCTGATCCGGTTCCATGAACGCTACGAAAAATCCGCAAGCCCTTCCAGTGGACCTTCACGCGTCGCGACCTTCACGATTCGCTCGCCAAGCTCAACACGAAATCCGATCACCTCGCAGCCTGACCCGCGGCCAACATACGTCACCGTGAAGTGCGTATCGGAGTACGACGTACCCGCATTTAATAAAGACCGTGACGCAGGATTGCGCGCGACGGAGGCGCCATCCAGGATCAGGGCCATCCGGAGAGGAGTTTGGGTTGAAGATGATCTTCCGTGAACTGTTTCCCTCGGCTAAGTGCCAAGTCCATGTAACCAGCGGCTGCGGCATGAGGTATTTGAGCTTCTTTTGGCCATTGGAACATTAGCCGAATGCGGCACATTCAGGTAGATATGGCGCACCTCCGGCCCGCGGAACTCCATGATGACCACAATCTCACTTGGCCGTTGATAGATCGAAAAGTGGCGCGCCCACGACGTCGGTATCAAAAGTTGGAACACCGGCTGGCCAGCAACGTTCATGGGCACGATAGGCCACTCCGCCGGCGAGCACCTCGTCGTTCGCTTTTTCATCCTCGGCTTCACCCATTCCTGCAAATCGGATTGGAGAGATCGGCGACGCGGTAGGTTGGAACCCGGCGACCGGGAGGCTCGTAAGGATGGGCTTTATCGAAGGTGATGGGCCCCCCCGGCCCGGCCCCCGGTACCGCAATCAGGTCGTCGACACCAAAGGTGCGGTCAAGCTGCCAACCGGTCCTGTCGTCCGTGGCGAATATCGGAATGGCCGAATTCCGAACGGCATCGACCGCCAAGCCGGCACCCGTCGTCGACAAGAAGGCCATCAAGCATGTCAAACTTAATCTGGACATGTTTGCCCCAGAACTGAACTCCGTCCCTACTACGTAACCGTACTCCAGCCGACCCTTCAATCAGCAACCCGAAATGCACGATAGCGCAGCGCCGTGGGACCCCGTCCAGAAATGCCAGGAGGGCCGGACCCCGTTGCAGGACTGGACGACCCCAACATATTACCCGCATCCCCGCGTGCTCACTCACTGCCCCCGCGGCTTGGCGCGGCGGGTGGCGGGGGCGGACAGCGGATCGTCGGGCCAGGGATGGCGCGGATAGCGGCCGCGCAGGTCGGCGCGCACGGCGGCGTAGCTGCCGCGCCAGAAATTGGGCAGGTCGCGCGTCACCTGCACCGGGCGGTGCGCCGGCGACAGCAGTTCGATCACCAGCGGCACGCGGCCGCGGGCGATGGTGGGGTGGCGGTCGAGGCCGAACAGTTCCTGCACCCGGATCGCGAGCTTGGGACCTTCGGCGGTCGTATTCGATCGGCACCCGCGAGCCCGACGGCGCGTCGAAATGGGTCGGCGCCTCGGCCTCGAGCCGTCGCCGCATCGCGTAAGGCAGCAGGTTCTGGAGCGCGGGTTCGAGTTCCGCTGCCGCTGAGGCTGCGAGGCCGGTCTTGTCGGCGAGGAGCGGCGCCAGCCATTCCGCAGCGCCGGCGGCAAGCGCCGCGTCGGAAAGATCGGGCCATTCGTCGCCCTCGGCGCCGCGCAGGAACATCACGCGGTCGCGCCATTGCCGCAGCGCCCTGGTCCAGGGCAGGCGATCGAGCCCGGCCGCGGCGATCGCGGCGGCGAGGCGGCGGGCGGTGGTCTCGTCGGGAGCCACCGGCATCGGCTGCTCGCCGAGCGTGATGGCGCCGAGCCGGCGCGAGCGCCGGCAGCGCAGCGCCGAGCGTGGCGGGATCGACCGAGACCTCCTCGCGCGCCTCGATGCGATCGGCAAACCGCGCTTCGATGTCGACGAGGCCGATCGCGGCGGCGAGCGTGATGCGGCCCTGCGCCGCGCTGCCGATGATCTCGGCCACCGCGAGATAGGGCTCCCGCGCCAGCGGCGAGGCCGGATCGATCGCGGCGCCGCGGCCATTGGCGAGCAGAAACGCGCCGGCCGCGGCGCCGCGATTCTTGGCGATGCGCTCGGGATAGGCGAGGGCGAGGATCGCGCCGATCGCGGCGATCGACGCATCCTCGCGGTCATCCCGCCCGCCCGGCCAGCCGGCCGCGCGCTCTCCGCCCACCGCCTCGCCATGCGGCGGGCCTCGTCGGCGCGGCGGGAGCGGTCCCGGCGCAACCCGTCGAGCCGGTGGCGCAAATCGACGTCGTTGCCGCCGAGGCCGCGCTCGGACAGCACGGCGGCGATCTCGGCCGCCACGCCACCGGCGCCTTCGCGGCCGGCATCGAGCACCATGCGCGCCAGCCGCGGCGGCAGCGGCAGCCGGTTGAGCGCCTTGCCCTCGGCGGTGATGCGGCCGGAACCGTCGATGGCGCCGAGATCGGCGAGCAGCGCACGCGCCTCGCCGAGCGCGGCCGCCGGCGGCGGGTCGAGAAACACCAGCGTGGCCGGATCGGCGACGCCCCATTGGGCGAGGTCGAGCACCAGCGAGGACAGGTCGGCGGCGAGGATTTCCGGCTGGCCATAAGGCTCCAGCGCCGCCGTCTGCGGCTCGTCCCACAGCCGGTAGCAGACGCCCGGCTCGACCCGGCCGGCGCGGCCGCGCCGCTGGTCGGCCGCCGCGCGCGACACCCGTACCGTTTCGAGGCGGGTGAGGCCGACATCCGGCTCATAGCGGGGCACCCGCGCCAGTCCCGAATCGATCACCACGCGCACCCCGTCGATGGTGAGCGAGGTCTCCGCGATCGAGGTCGCGAGCACGACCTTGCGCCGGCCCGGCGGCGCCGGCGCGATGGCGTCGTCCTGCACCGCGGCCTCGAGCGCGCCGTACAGCGGGTGGATGTCGACCGCGGGGGCGCCGTCCGCATCGGCGCATGGACCGGCCGGCCTGCTCGCGCAGCCGCGCTTCGGTGCGGCGGATTTCCGCCGCCCCCGGCAGGAAGGCGAGGATCGATCCGGTCTCGGTTCGCAGCGCCCGCAGGATCGCATCCGCGACCTGCACGTCGATGGGCTTGGCGGGATCGCGGCCGAGATAGCGGGTTTCCACCGCAAACGCCCTGCCTTCGCTGGCGATCACCGGGGCATCGCCCAGCGCCTTGGCGATCCGCGCGCCGTCGATGGTCGCCGACATCACCAGGAGGCGCAGGTCCTCGCGCAGCCCCTGCTGGGCGTCGCGGGCCAAGGCGAGGCCGAGATCGGCATCGAGGGAGCGCTCGTGGAATTCGTCGAACAGCACGGCGGCGACGCCGTCGAGGCCGGGGTCGTCGAGAATGAGGCGGGTGAACACGCCCTCGGTGACGACCTCGATGCGGGTGCGCCGCGACACCTTGGAGCCGAAGCGGACGCGGTAGCCGACGGTGTCGCCGACCGGCTCGCCCAGCGTCTTCGCCATGCGCTCGGCGGCGGCGCGGGCCGCGAGCCGGCGCGGCTCCAGCACCAGGATCTTCCGGTCCGCCGCCCAGGACTCGCCGGCGAGCACCAGGGGAACCCGCGTCGTCTTGCCGGCGCCGGGCGGCGCGACCAGCACCGCGACGGTTCGCCGCGCCAGCGCGGCCGCGAGTGCGGGCAGCGCGGCGTCGATCGGCAAGCGGCGCCGCAAAGGCGATCTCATCACCGCGCGTTAATCCTAACGGCAACCGGCGTTTCGCGGACACATTGCGTGTGCCGGTTTCTTGCATTGTTAACGCGCGCGGGCCGGCTGTCCCAAAACGAGAAACCCGATGAGCTCCACTTCCTTCACCACCCCCGCCCGGCGCGTCGACTGGGCGGATTATGCCAAGGGCTTCTGCATCATCATGGTGGTGATGATGCATTCCACGCTCGGCGTCGAGGAGGCGGCCGGGCGCGACGGCTTCATGCATGCCCTGGTCGCATTTGCCAAGCCGTTCCGGATGCCGGACTTCTTCATGATCTCCGGCCTGTTCCTGTCGCGCGTCATCGACCGCGACTGGCGCACCTTTCTCGATCGCAAGGTGGTCCACTTCGCCTATTTCTACGTGCTGTGGGTGACGATCCAGTTCGCGGTCAAGGCGCCGGTGTTCGCGGCGGCGCATGGCTGGGACTATGTCGTCGCCCAATACGCGCTCGCCTTCATCGAGCCGTTCGGCACGCTGTGGTTCATCTACCTGCTGCCGATCTTCTTCGTCGTCACCAAGGCCGCGCGCCGCGTGCCGCCGGCGGTGATCGTGGTCGCGGCGGCGGCGCTGCAGATCGCCGCGATCGACACCGGATGGACCGCGATCGACGAGTTCGCCGGCCGCTTCGTCTATTTCTACACCGGCTACCTGTTCGCGCCGCGCATCTTCGCCTTCGCCGCCGCGGTGCAGGCGCGCCCGGGCCGCGCCGCGGCGGGCCTTGCCGCCTGGGCGCTGGTCAACGGCGCCCTGGTCTACGCGGGCGATGGCCGCCTGGCCGGTGGTCTGCGCTCGCGCTCGGTCTCGCCGGCGCGTGCGGCGGTGATCGCCTTCTCCGCGCTGATGGCGAAGGCCCATGCGTTCGCGCCGGTGCGCTATTGCGGGCGGCATTCGATCGTCATCTATCTCGCCTTCTTCCTGCCGATGGCGGCGACGCGCACGGCTGCTGCTCAAGACCGGCGCTCGTCCCCGACGTCGGCGTCGATGTCGCTCCTCGTCACCGCCGCCGGCGTGCTCGGCGCGCTCGCCATGTGGTGGGCGGCGCGCGCCACCGGCGCGACCTTCCTGTTCGAGCGGCCCGACCGCTTCCGCATCGCGCCGCGCCCGCGCCTCGCCATGCAGCCGGCGGAGTACGGGCGACGCGCGGTCATTCGCGTGCGGACGCGCGCCAGCGTGTCGCGCGAGACCCGGGGAATTCAAGACGGACCTTCGCATGCGTGCGCAGCGACCGCAGAAGTCTTGGCGATCTGCCGGGTTCGCGCAAGCGCGCGCCCCGGAATGACGGCGAGATCTTGCCCGCGTTGCGACGCACCGGCGCCCCGTTGCCATTCGTCGCCGAAGCCTCCACATTGCCGGCCATGCCGTCACATTCGCGCACGCCGCACAAGGGCGATCACGTCTTCCTGGTCGACGGATCGTCCTACATCTTCCGGGCCTATCACGCCCTGCCGCCGCTGACCCGCAAGTCCGACGGGCTGCAGCTCAATGCCGTGTACGGCTTCTGCAACATGCTGTGGAAGCTGCTGCGCGACATGAAGCCGGAGGAGCGGCCGACCCATCTCGCCGTGGTGTTCGACAAGTCGGAGAAGACCTTCCGCAACGAGCTCTATCCCGACTACAAGGCGCACCGGCCGGACGCGCCGGACGACCTCGTCCCGCAGTTCCCGCTGATCCGCGACGCGGTGCGCGCCTTCGACCTGCCGTGCCTCGAGCAGGCCGGCTTCGAGGCCGACGACCTGATCGCGACCTATGTGCGCGAGGCGAGCGAAGCCGGCGCCACCTCCACCATCGTCTCCTCCGACAAGGACCTGATGCAGCTCGTCGACGACGGCGTCGTCATGTACGACACCATGAAGGACCGCCGCATCGGCCCCGCCGAGGTGATGGAGAAATTCGGCGTCGCCGCCCGACAAGGTGATCGAGGTGCAGGCGCTGATCGGCGATTCCACCGACAACGTGCCGGGCGTGCCCGGCATCGGCGTCAAGACCGCGGCGCAGCTGATCGGCGAGTACGGCGACCTCGAAACGCTGCTCGCGCGCGCCGGCGAGATCAAGCAGCAGAAGCGGCGCGAGACGCTGATCGAGAATGCCGACAAGGCGCGGCTGTCGAAGACGCTGGTCACGCTCGACACCAACGTGCCGCTCGACGTGCCGCTCGCCGACCTCGCGGTGCATGAGCCCGACTGCACAGCGTCTCATCGCCTTCCTCAAGGCGATGGAATTCAACTCGCTGATCGCGCCGGGTCGCCGAATTCTCCGGCGCCGATCCGGCCGAGATCGAGCCGGATGAGAGCGCTCAAGGCCAATGCGGGGACGCCTGCTGCGCAGCCGGCGGCTGCGCCGCTCGCCGCCGCGTCCGGGCCAGGGCGAGCTGCTTTGCCGCCGGCCCCGGCGCGCGACCGCCTGCCGCCGGAAAGCCGGCGCGGCAATCGCGCCGCCCGGCGGACAGACGCCGCAGGCGCTTGCCGCAGCGCGCATCGCCGCGGCGAAGGCCACGAAGTTCGACCGCGCGCGCTACGAGGCGGTGCTGACCCTGGACCAGCTGCGCCAATGGATCGCGCGCGCCGTCGACGCCGGCGTGGTCGCGGTCGATACCGAGACCACCGGCCTCGATCCGATGCAGGCGGAGCTGTGCGGCTTCTCGCTTGCCGTCGACGCCAACGAGGCCTGCTACGTGCCGCTGATCCACCGCCAGGGCGGCGACGGCACCGGCCTGTTTCCCGGCGAGGTGGTGCC
This sequence comes from uncultured Alphaproteobacteria bacterium, assembly GCA_963795865.1. GTDB lineage: Bacteria > Pseudomonadota > Alphaproteobacteria > Rhizobiales > Xanthobacteraceae > JAJPKK01. The sequence continues at coordinate 168,486 of CAWCJX010000043.1, read as the reverse complement.
GGTCCAGATGACCGAGGCCGACGCGCTTGCCGTGCTCAAGCCGCTGCTGGAGGACCACGGCGTCCTCAAGGTCGGGCAGAACCTGAAATACGACTGGCTGGTGCTGGCGCAGCCACGGCATCGAGATCGCGCCGCTACGACGACACCATGCTGATGTCCTACGTGCTCGACGCCGGCCGCCGGCCACGGCATGGACGCCTGGCGGAGCAATGGCTCGGCCACCGCACCATCCGCTATCGGCGAGGTCGCCGGCACCGGCAAGGCCAAGCAGTGCTTCGAGAGCGTCGCCGATCGAGAAGGCGACCGAATACGCCGCCGAGGATGCCGACGTGACGCTGCGGCTGTGGCACGTGCTCAAGGCCCGCCTCGTCGCCGAGCACGTGACCAGCGTCTACGAGACGCTGGAGCGGCCGCTGATCCCGGTGCTGGCGCGCATGGAGCGGCGCGGCATTTCCATCGACCGCGCGATGCTGTCGCGGCTGTCGGGCGAGTTCGCCCAGGAAGCCATGGGCGCTCGAGGAGGAGATCAAGGCGCTCGCCGGCGAGCCGCTCAATCCCGGCTCGCCCAAGCAGCTCGGCGACATCCTGTTCGGCAAGATGGGTCTCGCCGAGGGACGGCGCCAAGAAGACCAAGACCGGCGCGTGGTCGACTCGGCGTCGGTGCTCGAAGATCTCGCCGAGCAAGGCCACGCGCTGCCGCAGAAGATCCTCGAATGGCGCCAGGTCGCCAAGCTGCGCTCGACCTATACCGACGCGCTGCCGGCTTACGTCAACCCGACGACCGGCCGCGTGCATACCTCCTACGCGCTCGCCGCCACCACCACCGGGCGGCTGTCGTCGTCCGAGCCCAATCTGCAGAACATCCCGGTGCGCACCGAGGAAGGCCGCAAGATCCGCCGCGCCTTCGTCGCCGCGCCCGGCAACAAGCTGGTCTCCGCCGACTACTCGCAGATCGAACTGCGGCTGCTGGCGGAGATCGCCGACATTCCCGCGCTCAAGCAGGCGTTCCGCGACGGCCTCGACATCCATGCCATGACGGCGTCGGAAATGTTCGGCGTGCCGGTCGAGGACATGCCGGGCGAAGTGCGCCGCCGCGCCAAGGCGATCAATTTCGGCATCATCTACGGCATCTCGGCGTTCGGCCTCGCCAACCAGCTCGGCATCCCGCGCGAGGAGGCCGGCGCCTACATCAAGAAATATTTCGAGCGCTTCCCCGGCATCCGCGACTACATGGACGAGACCGCGAGTTCTGCCGCACGAACGGCTACGTCGTCACGCTGTTCGGGCGCAAATGCCACTATCCCGACATCAAGGCGTCCAATCCCGTCGATCCGCGCCTTCAACGAGCGCGCCGCGATCAACGCGCGCCTGCAGGGCACGGCCGCCGACATCATCCGCCGCGCCATGATCCGCATGGAGGGCGCGCTCGCCAAGGAGAAGCTCAGCGGCGCAGATGCTGCTGCAGGTGCATGACGAACTGATCTTCGAAGTGCCGGACGACGGAGGTCGCAAGGCCACGTCGCGCGTCGTCAAGCAGGTGATGGAGGAGGCGCCGCATGCCGGCGGTCGCGCTCACGGTGCCGCTTGCAGGTCGACGCCCGCGCCGCCGACAATTGGGACGAGGCGCATTGATGCCGTGGCGGTGCGCGACGGCCTTGCCGGTCCGTGTCCCATCGTGCGTACTGGTCGCGGCGGCCGTCGTCGGCGTGCTGGTGGGCCTGTCCGGCCCCGCGCACGCGGCCGGCCTCGACGGCACGTCATTGCGATGGCCGTGGGCGCTGCCGTTCGCCGGACTCTTGATTTCGATCGCCACCGGTCCGCTGCTGTTTCCGAAGTTCTGGCACGCCCACTACGGCAAGATCGCCTTCGCCTGGAGCGCGCTGACGATCGTGCCGATCGCGGCGCTCTACGACCTGCCGACCGCGCTGGCCACGCTCGCCGCACGCGATCGTCGGCGAATACATGAGCTTCATCATCCTGCTGTTCGCGCTCTACGTGGTCGCGGGCGGCATTCTCGTCACCGGAACGCTGCGCGGCACGCCGCTCGTCAATACCGCTATCCTCGCGTTCGGCACCGCGATTGCGAGCATCGTCGGCACCACCGGCGCGGCCATGATCCTGGTGCGTCCGCTGTTGCGCGCCAATGCGGGCCGCCTCCACAACGTGCATGTGGTGGTGTTCTTCATCATCCTGGTCGCCAATATCGGCGGCGCGCTGTCGCCGCTCGGCGATCCGCCGCTGTTCGTCGGCTTCCTGCACGGCGTCGATTTCTTCTGGACCACGACCCATCTGTGGGCGCCGACCGCGACCGCCGCCGGGCCTCGTGCTCGCGGCCTTCGTCGTGCTCGACGTCTGGTTCTATCGCCGCGACCGCCGCGTCGCCGTGGTCGGCGAGGCCGCGCCGGAGACCGCGCTGCGCGGTGCGCGGCCTCGTCAACCTGCCGCTGATCGCGCTCATCATCGGCGCCATCCTGCTGTCGGCGGTCTGGAAGCCGGGCATCGCGTTCGACATCTACGGCACGCCCCTCGAGCTGCAGAACCTCGTTCGCGACATGGCGCTTCTCGTCTGTCGCCGTCGTGTCGCTGGTCGCGACGCCGGACGAGCACCGCGAGCGCAACGACTTCTCCTGGGAGCCGATCCTCGAGGTCGCCAAGCTGTTCGCCGGCATCTTCGTGTGCATCGTTCCGGTGATGGCGGCGCTGCAGGCCGGGCGCGACGGGCCGTTCGCCTGGTTCCTGGCGTTGATGACGGCCAAGGACGGCGCGCCGAACAACGTCGCCTATTTCTGGCTGACCGGGGCACTGTCGGCACTGCTCGACAATGCGCCGACCTATCTCGTGTTCTTCGAGCTCGCCGGCGGCGATGCCGCCAGGCTGATGGGCGAGCTCGCGCCAACGCTCGCCGCCATCTCCATGGGCGCGGTCTACATGGGCGCGCTCACCTATATCGGCAACGCGCCCAACTTCATGATCTATGCCATCGCCACCGAGCGCGGCGTGAAGATGCCGAGCTTCTTCGGCTACATCCTGTGGTCCGCCGCGATCCTGCTGCCGGTGTTCGCGCTGCTCACTTTCGTTTTCGTAACGCCGTGGCCTTGGCGATGATCCCACCGGTCGCGATACGGCAAGCAGCAGACGTAGGGCGCAATCGCTTTATTGCGCCGTGGCAAGATAGGCCCAGACACCTGATGCGAGGACGGCGGTCCGTTACAGGTTTGGAAGCTTGGCTTCGAAACGGCGCAATAAAGCGATTGCGCCTACGGCCCTCTCCCGCTTGCGGGTCGGGGAGTGGGGCGATTCCACAGCACGGACCCGCTGCGAGAGCTCCCTCCCAAACCCTCACCCGTGTGAATTACATTGGGAAGCTGCGCACATCATGCCCATACGATCTCGGGCCGTTCGCGCGAACGCGACGGCGGCACCGAGGCGGCATGGCCGAGCGTGATGGCCACGAAGGGCTCAAAGGCTTCGGCGATGCCGAGTTCCTTCCGCGTCTCGAGGCTGCGTAGCCACAGCATCGGCGCGCCTACCCAGCAACTGCCAAGCCCACGAGCGTGTGCCGAGAGTATGAGGTTCTGTCCCGCACGGTTGCAGTCCTGGATCGACTCGGAATTGCCGGCGTGGCCCGAGATCACGATCACCACCGGCGCGTCGAGAAAAACCTTGAAGTCCGATTTGTCGGCCCAGGAGTAGCCAACGAAACCGGGGCGATGCTCGCGAGCATATTGTTTGGCGCGCTCGCCGTAGTCCGCGATACGCGCCATTCCCTCGATCACGTGGAAGAGGAACGGACCGCTCAATGGCGTCGTCGGCGCCTGCGCCGCATCCCAGAGAATGTCGGCGATTATCTCCCGCTCGACGGCCCGGCTCTCATAATCGCGGATCGACCGGCGCGTGTGTATCGCGGTAATAGTATCCATTGATTCCGCCACGATTCCGAGCCACCGCCCACAAAGCTGGTCCGTCACTTTACCTTGTTATGGTGCAGTTTACACGACCGACGCTTTGAGGAGTTTTGTGCGTTCGCTCGGGACGATTTGGCCCGCTGCTGCCCAGGCCGCGTGCGACGACCTCACTGCGGCGGGCGAAAACCGACGCAGCAACCGCAGCCCATCCGCTGGTCAACCCGCCGAAACTTTCCTGGCCTTCGCGGATGCCGGCTTGCTGCGGTGTACTGCGCCCCTGGCCTTGGCGGGCCGCGCCGCGGCCCTGGCCGGGACCACCGCGACCGCTTCGACCTCGATCAGGGCGCCCGGCCGCGCCAGCGCGGTGATCGCCACCGCCGTGCTCGCGGGCGGGGCGGCGGCGTCGACGAAGCGGTCGCGCACCTCCCGGAACAGGCCGATATGGCCGATGTCGACGAAGTAATTGTTGAGCTTGACGACGTGCTCGAAGCCGGCGCCGACCGCGGCGAGCGCGTTTGCGAGATTGACGAAGGTCTGCTCCGCCTGGGCGCGGAAATCGCCAGGCGCGCCGACGATCCTGTTGTCGAGGTCGAGGCCGAGCTGGCCGGAAATGAAGATGATCCGCTCCGGCTCGGTGGCCTCGACTACATGGGTATAGCCGACGGGCTTGGCAATCTTGTCCGGGTTGAGATACCGATGCTTCGGCATGGCGGGCTCCTCGGGAATGGAATGGCGCGGGCGGCGCGAGGATAGCCCAATGGTCGGGGGAGGTCCTCCGCGCTTGGACAATGGGGGCGCGCTCGGCTTCGCGGCCGAGCCCTCGTTTGCGGACGAGCTCGGCGGCGTGATCGGATAGGACGACCATGCGATTCCCCGCTCCGCTCATCCCGGCGACGCTGGTGCGCCGCTACAAGCGCTTCCTCGCCGACGTGGTGCTGCCGGGCGGGGTGGAGATCACGGCGCATGTCGCCAATCCCGGCGCCATGACCGGCCTCGCCGCGCCCGGCGCGCGGGTGCTGCTGTCGAAGTCGGACAAGGCAAACCGCAAGCTGCCCTATTCCTGGGAACTGGTGGAGGCCGATCTCGGCGCGGGGCCGGAACTGGTCGGCGTCAACACCGCGCACCCCAACGTCATCGCCGGAGCGGCCATTGCCGCCGGCGACATCGCCGGACTTGCCGGCTACGCGTCGCTGCGCCGCGAGGTGAAATACGGGCAGGGTTCCCGGGTCGATTTCCTGCTGGAAGCGCCGGGCCGGCCGCCCTGCTATGTCGAGGTCAAGAACGTGCATCTGATGCGGGCGCGGGGGCTTGCCGAATTTCCGGATTCGGTCACCGTGCGCGGCGCCCGCCATCTCGACGAGCTCGCCGCCATGGTGGCCGCCGGCCACCGCGCGGCGATGCTGTACCTCATCCAGATCGGCTCCGCCGAGCGCTTCGCGCTCGCCCGCGACATCGACCGCCGCTACGGCGAAGCGTTCGACCGTGCCCGCGCGGCCGGCGTCGAGGCGCTCGCCTATCGGTGCGCCGTTTCCGCCGAGGAGATCGCGCTCGCCGGCGCGGTGCCGATGGTGGATTAACGCAAAAGTGGTTGGGCGGCAGCGAAACCCATCGCGGATCGTGCCACGCGGAAATGCTCAGAACACCGTCAAGGTTGGGACACACTTCGTTGTCATCGCCCGGCTCGACCGGGCGATCCAGTAAACACCGACCGGGAGTAGCTGGATTGCCCGGTCAGGCCGGGCAATGACACCGAATGGGTGGGGGTAAGCGCAGAAAAATGCTTTAGCAATCGCCCTGGCGCCGCAGCATCACGTTCTGCTTGGTGCGCGACGACACCGCGTAGCCCTTCGATGCCAGCAGCGCGAACAGGTCGGTCGACCATTCCGCGCTGGAATCCTCGATCACGATCAGGCCGGGCCACAGCGCCGCCGGCGCGTCGCGGAAGAACGGCGTGAGCACCTTGTCCTCGGCGCCTTCGACGTCGATCTTGAGCGCGTCGATGGCCGGCGAGCCCCGCCTCGCCGAGGACCGCGAGCAGCGGCCGGCATCGCACCGCGACGCCGCCCGGCGTCGCGCCGGCCGCCACGCGGGTGCCGCCGCGGTCGCGCGCGTTGAGCATGATGAAGGCGGTGCCTTCCGCTTCGCCGAGCGCCAGCGCCAGCGGCGTGATCGGCAGGCCGGGATTGGCGGCGATGTTGAAGGCGAGCCGGGCGAAATTGCCGGGCTCGGGCTCGATGGCGAGGATGCGGGCGGTGCGCGCGGTCGCCGCCACGAACAGCGAGAACAGCCCCACATTGGCGCCGATGTCGACGAACACGAACGGCCGGCCGGACCTCGCGACCCGCGCGATCTCGCGCGCCAGCTCGGCACGCTCGGGCGGCTCGTACATCTGCGGCGTGAACAGCAGGTTCTTCTCGCAGCCATTGTCGCGGGGATGCAGCCGCATCCGCAGGCGCCAGCGCTCGACATCGCGCGCGGCGGCGGTCGCCATCCGCATGGTGACCAGCCGGCGCAGCGCCATCGCCAGCTTGAGGCCCGCCCAGTTGTCGGGCATCCTTGCGGTGAGCGCCATGATCGCCCGTTCGAAGGGGTTCGGGGCGAGCGCCCCGAACGGCGCATCGTTCATGCTGGGTTCCTTGGATTTGCCCGCTTGCCGGCGAATTACTACAACGCTTCGGCCGCGGCGCGCTATTGCGGCTTGCGCCGGCAGGCCGACCGCTTACATTCTCGGCATCGGGGCCGGCAGAGATTCCAGAGGGTTGCGATGAATTACGTCGATGCGGCGACGGCGCCGTTGCGCAAGACCGGGCAGATCAAGCTGCACGGCGCAGACGCCTTTGCCGGCATGCGCCGGGCCGGGCGGCTGGTGGCGGAATGCCTGGACATGCTGGTGCCGGAAATCCGCCCCGGCGTGACCACCGACCGGATCGACCGCATCGTGTTCGATTTCGCCATGGATCACGGCGCCCGCCCGGCGACGCTGATGTATCGCGGCTATACCAAGTCGACCTGCACCTCGATCAATCACGTGGTCTGCCACGGCATTCCCAACGACAAGCCGCTCAAGGAAGGCGACATCGTCAATGTCGACGTGACGCTGATCCTGGACGGCTGGCACGGCGATTCCAGCCGCATGTATCCGATCGGCGAGATTCCGCGCCGGGCCGAGCGGCTGATCGACGTGACCTACGAGGCGATGATGCGCGGCATCGAGGTGATCCGGCCGGGCACCGCCACGGGCGACATCGGCGCCGCCATCCAGACCTTCGTCGAGGCCCAGCACATGAGCGTGGTGCGCGACTTCTGCGGCCACGGCCTCGGCCGCCTGTTCCACGACGAGCCCAACATCGTCCATGTCGGGCGTCCCGGCGAAGGCATCGTGTTCAAGCCGGGCATGCTGTTCACCGTCGAGCCCATGATCAATCTCGGCCGGCCCCATGTGAAGGTGCTGTCCGACGGCTGGACCGCGGTGACCCGCGACCGCTCGCTGTCGGCCCAGTTCGAGCACACCGTCGGCGTGACCGACCGCGGCGTCGAGATCTTCACGCTGTCGCCGAACGGGCTGCACCGGCCGCCTTACGTCGCGCGCTGATCTCGTTTCGCAGGGATTCCGCGTGCTTTCGGCGGACCGGAGGCGCGCCGGCGATGCCGTCGTTATGCGACCTGAGCGGGAGCGAATGGATTGGCGATTGCAATCGGGCCGGCCTTGCCGTCATCCTGGCAGCATCGACGGGGCTGCAGCGCCGATGGGATGTCATGGCGGTCAAGCGTAGCGGGGAGCGGCCGGAAGCCGGTCCGGAGGAGGCTGCCCCGCATTATCACGGGCATCGCGAGCGGCTTCGCGCCCGCTTCCGCGAGGCCGGCAGCGACGCGGTGACCGAATACGAATTGCTCGAGCTGGTGCTGTTCCGCGCCCTGCCGCGGCGCGACGTGAAGCCGCTCGCCAAGTCGCTGATCGCCAAGTTCGGCTCGTTCGCCGAGACCATCGCCGCTTCGCCGCAGCGCCTCGCCGAGGTCGCCGGCCTCGGCGACGCCGCCATCACCGAGCTCAAGGTGGTCGAGGCCGCCGCCCACCGCCTGGCGCGCGGCGAGGTGAAGCGGCGTCCCGTGCTCGCGTCGTGGTCCGCCGTGCTCGACTATTGCCGCGCCGCCATGGCGTTCGCCGACAAGGAGCAGTTCCGCATCCTGTTCCTCGACAAGCGCAACCAGCTCATCGCCGACGAGGTCCAGCAGGTCGGCACCGTCGACCACACCCCCGTCTATCCCCGCGAGGTCGTCAAGCGCGCGCTGGAACTCTCCGCCACCGCGGTGATCCTGGTGCACAACCACCCCTCCGGCGACCCGACGCCGTCCCGCGCGGACATCGAGATGACCCGGCAGATCGTCGAGGTGGCGAAGCCGCTCGGCATTTCGGTGCACGACCACATCATCGTCGGCAAGGAGGGGCATGCGAGCCTGAAGGGGTTGCGGCTGATCTGACGACAGCTGCCGGAGTCAGGCGATCAACAGCGTCTCGATCGCTTCGGCGTTCGAAACTGCGAACGGATTGATCAGGCGCAAGCCGTCGAGAATGCGCCCATCCTGCATATCCTCCGTCAGCAGCACCTTCGCTCCGGCCTGTGCGGAGGCGGCGCACACGACGCAATCCCACAGCTGCATGCGATGCGTGCGCGCCAGCGAGGAAGCCGTGTCGATGACGGCGTCCGTGGTCGGCGGCGTCAGGAACGCAGCCCGGTAGATGGACGCCTGCCGGATGGCATCGTCGAATGCCTGGGGCACGCGGCGCTGGATGAAACGAAGGTACTCCCCGAGCACTTGCACCGGGATGACGCCGTTGCGAGCGGCCCGGAGTATCAGGTCGGCGGAGCGGGTTCCCTTCTCCGACTTCGGCTCGAGCTCGGCATAGATCAGGATGTTGCTGTCCAGCGCGACACGGATCATGCGGCGTCATCGCCGTAACGGTCGTCTTCGGTGATCGATCCGACCCGGTAACCTGTTGCACGTTTCGACCGCAGGCTCTTTTCGAGTGCCGCGAACGCAGACCGCCACTCGGGGTCGCTGCCGCGATCCGCCGCTTGCGGCATGATCTTGGCAACCGGGATTCCGTTCTTCGTAATGATGATCGTTTCGCCGCGTTCCGCGGCGGCGACCACCTGGGAGAAATTCTGATTGGCTTCCCGGACCGTCATCTCGCGCATGACATCGCTCATGTTCTACGTTGCAACATACGCGCTGACCTGGGGTGTTGCAAGGGTGCGCGAAGTGGTGGCTCGTCGAAGCCCATGTCCCGAGGCTAATCCGAAGCCGAGGCGCGCATCGCGCCTGTGATTTTTCAGGCCCGCCCGATTTGCGAATTGGAAACGCCCGCAACATAAGCTGTCCGCCCCGCCGATCGCCGCACAAGAGCACCGACCGACATGCCGACCGACCAATTGACCATTCGCGTGATGAACCGCCGCGACATCGCCCTCGCCGGCGACTGGGCGGCCGCGGAGGGCTGGAATCCCGGTCTGCAGGACGCCGCCTGCTTTGCCGCCGTCGATCCCGACGGCTTCCATATCGGCGAGCTCGGCGGCGCCGCGGCTTCGACCATTTCGGTGGTGAACTATGACGACCGCTTCGCCTTCCTCGGCTTCTACATCGTGCGGCCCGACCTGCGCGGGCGCGGTCATGGGCTGCGCACCTGGCAGGCGGCCATTGCCCATGCCGGTTCGCGCACGATCGGCCTCGACGGCGTGGTGACCCAGCAGGACAATTACCGCAAATCCGGCTTTGTCCTCGCCCACCGCAATATCCGCTTCGGCGGCGTGCCGGCCGTCCCGCCGGCGCCGCAAGGCCTGGTCGACCTCAGGGACATCCCGTTCGCGGCGATCGCAGCGGACGATGCCACGATATTCCCCGCGCCGCGCCCCTCGTTTCTGCGCGCCTGGATCGGCGCGCCGGGGCACCTCGGACGCGCGCTCGTCCGCGACGGCCGGCTGGCGGCCTGGGGCGTCATCCGCCCCTGCCGCAGCGGCCACAAGATCGGGCCCCTCGTCGCCGACGATCGGGCCGGCGCCGAAGCCGTGCTCGCGGGTCTCGTCGCCGGTGCGTCCCGGTGGCGGCGAGCTGTTTCTCGATGTCGTGGAGCCCAACCCCGAAGCGGTCGCACTCGCCAAGGCGTGCGGGCTCACGCCGGTCTTCGAGACGGCGCGGATGTACACCGGACCGATTTGCCCGGTCGCCCTGTCCCGCATCTTCGCCATCACGACGTTCGAGCTCGGGTGAACGGGCGCTCTCGAAGCTGGACAGGTCCGCTTGGTCAAGCAGCGAGGCTCGCCACGTTACAAATCGGGCGCGCGACCGCGCGCGTCTCACCAGCAGGCCGGTTTCCAGCCTGCCGACTTGCGCCATGCCGCCAGGCACGCGCTGTCCTTGGCGAGAACCAGGGGCAATGTGTTCCAGGGTTGTTGGCCGCCCACGAGCTGGCCTTGATTGATCCAGGTTCCGCTCCAGGGCGAGGTGATCTCCGCCTTGAGCAGTTCGCCCGGCCCGGCGACGCGGGGTGGCGTCGCGATCACCGGTTCGGGGCCGAGCAGCAATCCCGCCGGATGTGAGGGCGCGGCCCAGCCGGCGGCGGCCACCCAGAACTGGCCCAGTTGCGCGGCTGCGTAGGGCGCGAACGGAGTGCCGGGCGGGTATGGCGTGTTGAACAATTTCGGATCGATCTCAATCACCGCGCCGCGCCAGGTGCCGGACGGTGCGGCGACGATGTCGGCGCGCAACGCCGAATAGACCCCAAACAATTCCGGCACGGTGAGTTCCTCCCCCAACGCCAGCGCAATCCGGCCGATCGGCGTCGGCGCGACCACGAACCGGTCGCCGGCCTTCGCCCACGCCCGGTCCGTATCGAGGTGGGTTGCCCGGTAGCGCGCCGCGATTTCACCCGTAGGCGCAGCGAGTGCGACGGTATGATACACCGCGTTCCCGGCGCGTTCCGGGTAGCTGCCGGCGACGTAGCCGCCGCCCCGCCTGGCGAGATCGGCGAGCACGTTTTCGGACGGCCCGCCCTGCGGCTCAGCGAAACCCGCAAAGTCGTCCGGCGCATGGTCCGGACCATACCGAAACAGCGCCGGCAGCACCGCGAGCCCGGCTTGCGGCGGCGGGCTCCAGGTCGCGGCCGGCGCGGCCGGATCGCCACCCTCGACCGCAATCTCGACCTGGTGGGATGTTGTGGTGGCATTGGCGTCGGTCGGCGCGCGGTGCAGCGCGAGCAAGCCGTACAGCTCGGGCCGGCGGCGCACGAGCAGCGCGGCGCGGACCGGCGCCGATTTTGTCGGCTCGATCTCCGCGATGGCAACGCCATGAACCCCCGATGGAAGCACCTCCGGCGGCAGCACCGCCGCCTGGGCGAGCTTACCGCTGTTCGGGTCCCAGATGCTGGACCCGCCATTGTAATAGAGCCGCTGCTTGGTGAGCGGATTCTCCTCGATGCCGTTGCGGGTGGCGGCGACCACGAATGCGCCGCTGTGGGCGGACAGATACTGCACGTTGGCGACGGTGGAATGGTCGCCCTTGGCCTTGTCGGCGGGCGTGCCGGGAATCACCCGGTCGGAGGCGCTGGCCCAGGCGATGATGTCGACATCGTGCAAGAGGGCCAAGCGGCCGTATTGCCAATAGGTGTCGTCGTAGCAGATCAGCATCGTGATCCGGCCAAGCTCGGTGTCGAACACCGGAAAGCCAAGATTGCCGACCGACACCCAGCGCTGGTCCTGGGCATTGAGACCATGCTTGCGGTATTTCCCGATGTAGCCGGCCGGGCCGATCAGGGCGACGGTATTGTAGCCGAGCCCGGTTCCGACATCGCGTTCGGCGATGCCGACGACGACATACATGTGGTGGGCGCGCGTCACCTTGGAGATCGCCGCCGTCGCCTTGCCCGGGATCGTATCGAGATACGGCTCCACCATGGCAAAATCGTCGAAGATGTAGCCGATGGTGGCCTGCTCCGGCAGCACGGCGAGGCGCACGCCTTGCCTCGCCACGTCCTCGAGGCCGGCGACCATTCGGGAAATGTTGCCGTCGAGATCGCCCCAGGCCGGATCAAACGCGACCGCGGCGACCTTGAATCTTTTTGCGGGTAAGGGAGAGGCGGCTCGCAAGGCAGATGCGCCCATGAGGGATGCGCCCATGAGCAGAGCGCAAGCAAAGGCCAGCGCATGGGAGGCTTTGTGGAGCAAACTCGTCAATTGCATGGATGGCGCCTCGCATTCGGGAAGCGGGACGGGAAGGACAACATGCGGATCGTTGCTTCGCTGCGGGCCGCAACATTCGACTTTCGGCAATTTAGCACAAAGCATGTGTCTTACCGTTGTCTGTTTGGATTCTGCTCCTGCGTCATGCCGTTGTTTTTTTGGAATGTTCTATTTAAACGCTGGGGAATCTTCTATTCGTGCATCGGCTCGATCATCCGAGGAGGCGTTTCGATGGATCCGGTATCTCGACGCAATGTGCTCGCAGCGGCCGCTGCGGCCGGCACGGTCGCAACCGCCGTCGCCGCTGCCCAGGCGGCGACGTTCGGCAATCCGGACGAGCCGCCCCAGGGCGCCATCAACACCACCGGGAATCCGGCCAGCGTGACCGATCCGGGTCCGCAGAACCCTGCCATCGCGTCGCAGTTCCCCGCCGCGTTCTCGCCGCCGGCCACCAATGTCGGCGACATGCCGATGTTCTGGGCGTCCTTCAACAACGCGCCGCGGCGCATCCAGAACGGCGGCTGGGCGCGCCAGGTCACCCAGGCCGATTTCGCCATCTCGGAGGAGATTTCCGGCGTCAACATGCGGCTGACCCGCGGCGGCATCCGCGAGCTGCACTGGCACCAGGCCGCCGAGTGGGCCTATGTCAGCAGGGGCGCGATCCGCATCACCACCATCGATTCGGAGGGCCGCGCCAATGTCGAGGACGTCGCCGAGGGGGGGCTGTGGTATTTCCCCTCCGGCATGCCGCACTCGCTGCAGGGCGTCGGCGACGATGGCGGCGAGTTCATTTTGTGCTTCGACGACGGCAAGGCGACGGAGTACAACACGCTCCTCGTCACCGACTGGTTCGCGCATACGCCGCCGGACATTCTGGCGCTGAATTTCGGCCTGCCGGCGGAGACGTTCGCCAACATCCCGCTGCACCAGCTCTACATCTTTCAGGGCCAGATGCCCGCGCCGCTGGCCCAGGACCAGGCGCAGGCCGCCGGCAGCGCCGGCCGGATGCCGAACCCGTCGAGCTTCCAGCTCGCCGGCATGCCGCCCACCCGCAAGACCGCCGGCGGCGAGGCGCGCATCGCCGACAGCCGCAATTTCAAGGCGGCGCAGACCATCGCCGCGGCAATGGTCACCATACACCCCGGCGGCCTGCGCGAAATGCATTGGCACCCGAACGCGGATGAATGGCAATACTACATCGCGGGACAGGCGGCGATGACGGTGTTCAACACCGGCCCGAAAGTGGTGACGCAGAATTTCAGGCCCGGGGACATCGGCTACGTGAAGCGAAACCTCGGCCATTTCGTGCAGAACACCGGCGACACCGACCTCGTGTTCCTGGAGGTGTTCCGCAGCAATCGTTTCGAGGACGTGTCGCTGTCGGACTGGCTCGCCCACACGCCGCGCGCCATGGTCGCCCAGCACCTCAATGTCGATCAGGCCGTGGTGGCGCGGTTTCCGAGCAACAAGCCGGAGATCATGCCGGAATAGGGCGGCGCCGGGCTGGCCCGGCTACACGGGGCTCCTATGCAAATCTCTCCCTGGCCCGGGCGCGCGCTTTCGCCGCTTCCACTTCGCGATCACGGGCCGGCTGTGCGGTTTCCAGCGATCCCAGCAGCCGGCGCGCCGCATCCGTCACCTCGTCGACGGCGCGGCTGAAGGCGGCCTCGTTCGCCTTCGACGGGTGCGCGAATCCGCTGAGCTTGCGAACGAACTGCAGCGCCGACGCACGAATCTCCTCGTCGGTCGCCGGCGGCTCGAAATTGAAGAGAGTGCGGATATTCCGGCACATCGGTTCCTCCGGTTCAGTTGGGGCAACGGGATGCGTGATCGTGGTTCCGTGATCGTGGTTTCCTGATCATGGTCCTGTCTTCCCGAACCCAATATACGCCGGCATGGAACGTGCGTGGCTGCCGGTTTGATCGGGCCTGCCTTCCGCTTCGTCGGCGTAGCGCCCCCGGCGCCTGCCGCCCTCCCAATTCCGCAAGGGCGCCCGGAGGAGCCCTGATTATCGACGCAGCCCTTCGAATATGGTGCCACGGTCGAACCCGAGGTGCGCCAGCCTGAAGCTGATGCTGGTCCTCAGCACGCCCAGCCCATAGATCACGCTGCGACGGAAATTGATCGAGGAGGCTTCGGGAAAGTATTTTGCCGGACATGAAATCTCGCCGACCCGGAATCCCTTGTAGATCACCTGGGACAGCATTTGATTGTCGAATATGAAGTCGTCCGAATTGCGCTCCAGCGGCAGAGCCTCGATCACCGATCGGGTGAAACCACGATAACCGGTATGATATTCGGACAGCTTGTGTCCGAGAAGCACGTTCTGAACGAACGTGAGCACGCGGTTCGCGATGTATTTATACAATGGCATGCCGCCGGCGAGCGCGCTGATGCCGAGGATGCGCGAACCGAGGACCACATCGAACAGCCCCGAAGACAGCATGGCTGCCATCGGCAGCAGCAATTTGGGCGTGTATTGGTAGTCCGGATGCAACATGATGACGATGTCGGCGCCGCGCTCCAGCGCCAGGCGGTAGCAGGTCTTCTGGTTTCCGCCATAGCCTTTGTTGGAGTCGTGACGAACCGCAAAGACGCCCAGGTTCTTCGCCAATTGCATGGTGTCGTCGGTGCTCGCATCGTCGACCAGGATGACATCGTCGACGACATCGGTCGGGATCTCGTTGAAAGTCTTTTCGAGAGTACGACCGGCATTGTAGGCGGGCAGCACGACGCAAATCTTCTGGTTCTCGATCATGCTGCTTTCCATCGATCCGTCTGCATGGCTGATTGTTTCGTCGGCGCGCATTGCGCCCCGCATCGCATGAGAACCGCTGTCCGGAACGCCTGCGATGCCGACATCGGCGCGGGCGTCGCCCGTCGGCTTCCCCTTATCGGCAAATTGTTAACATGAAATCTCCCGTGAGCCATCCGGTAGCGAATGTCTGTATGCGCGCAGGTGCTGCTGCGCTGCGACAAACCGGCGTGGCTCGACGGTCGAGGGCGGCAGGGCGGTAACGAGACCTCGGGAGCCGTTGCGCTGCGGCAGGCGGCGGGTGCCGTGCGGTGCCGGATTCGATCCTGACTCCGCCGGGCAATGCGACGCTGCGCGACGCCGCGCTTGCAGGCGAATCCAAAAAAGCACATGGTGCGCCGCAGTCCACGCCATCCGGGAAGTCTGGGCGCGCTCCCCGCGTCGCTCAGGTGGGACCGCCAATCCGAACGCCATCCGGCATGACCGATCAACCAGCTGCAATCGCGGCCTCGCAGCGCCAAAACTCATGGGCCGCCGACGCCCCCTCCAAGGTGTGGCGGTTTCGCCTTTTGCTCTTGCTCGTCTGCGTCGGCGCCGGCCTGTTGTCGGTCGTGCTGGGGCCCGACAATTACTGGGACCTTCGCTATTATCATCTGTACGGCCCATGGGCGTATCTGCATGGCCGCTACCTCTATGACGTCGGTCCGGCCCAGGAGCAGGGCTTTCTCAACCCGACGGCGGATTTCCTGTTTTACGGGCTGATCTCGTCCCCCCTCAATGCGGCCCCGCGCGTCGTTGCGTTCATCATGGGCGCCGTGCACGGGGTCAATGCAGCGTTGCTGCTGGCGATCGCGTGCCACGTGTTTCGCCCGCTCCGCTCGCCGGAGCGTCTGGTGCTCACCGCCGCGGCCTGGGCGATGGGGGTCTCCGGGGCCGGGTTCGTGTCCCTGCTCGGAACGGCGACCAACGACCTCACCACTGCGTTGTTCGTGCTCGCCTCGCTGCTTGGTCTTCTCAAGGCCGCCGAACCGACGGCCACGCCAGCCGCCCCTGGCGCGCCGCGGAATTGGCGCGTTTTTGCATGGCCGGGGTTATTGGGCGGTCTCGGCGTCGGACTTAAATACACGTCCGCCTTCTACGTTCCGGGCTTAGCCGTAGCCGCCGTAATGGTCTGCCTCATGCGCCGCACGGTCGGCGGCCTCCTCGCCTACGTGGCCGCGGCAGCGCTCGCCTTTCTAGTCGTCGCCGGCCCTCACATGCTGGTCCTCTGGTTCGATTTCGGCAATCCGACCTTTCCGTATCTCAACCAGATTTTTCATTCGCCGTGGTGGGAATTGGAGGCCATTCGCGACGCGCGCTTCCAGCCGCAGAATCTGTGGCACTTCATCATTTTTCCGTTCACCTGGACGACGCTCGACACCTACATCGTCTCGGAACCGCCACTGCGCGACTGGCGTGCGGCCATTGCCTATGTGGCAATGTTTGCCGGGATGCTGGCCTATGCGGTGCGCCGCTTCGGTGGACGGCGGGGCGATGCATCCGGGCGCACGCGCGGGCTCGCCGTCGTATACGGGTTCGTCATCGCGTCGTATGTGACCTGGGCGCTCGGCTTCAGCTACTACAGGTACGCGGTGCCGCTCGAAATGCTCACCGGCATCGTCACTGTGGGTGCGCTGCTCTGGCTCTTCGACGATCGCCGGTTGCGGATCGGCGGTGCGCTCGTGGCGCTTCTGCTCGCCGGCGTCACTACCGTCTATCTGGACTGGGGAAAGGTGGGCCATGGCCCCGGTCGTCTCCGTTACGGAGATCGCTATGTCGATGTGCGCGTGCCGCCGCTCCCGGCGAACAGCATCGTGCTGATTGCCACTTGGGATCCGGTCGCATTCTTCATCCCTTACGCCGAGCCGACGGCGCAGTATGTGGGGATCGAGAACAATTACCTCGAAATATCCCAGCACAATCTGCTCGCCGAAAAGGTAAAACACATCATGCGTGAGCCGGGGCGGCCGAAGTTCGTTCTCAACGTCGATCGTTTCGATGCCGACAAGCTCAATGCGCTGCTGGCGCATTTCGATCTGAAGCTCGGCGCGTCGCCGTGCCTGCCGATCGAGACGAATCTCGAGGGGCACGCCTTGAGCCTTTGCCCGGTGGCAGACGGTTAGCCCCGGGGGTCATGACGGCACCATGACGGGGCCATCCCGGTCGGCCTGACCTAGGCAGAACTTCGGCGGGGGCCCCCGCTCGCGGCGCGACCGCGAATCGTGCGATACAGAATGCCGCCAATTCGCCGAAATAAGGCATCATCGACGACACGATGGGTCCGCGATCACCAGGAGCGCCGCTTGCGCGCCTCTACCTGCTCACCCCGCCGGTGGAAGACCCGGCGGCGGTCGCCGGTCTCGGCGAGGCCATGAGCGGGGCCGATGTCGCCGCCGTGCTGCTGCGCCTCGTCGATGCCGACGAGCGCAGCCTGATCAACCTGGTCAAGAAGATCGCCCCTTCCGTCCAGAATCGCGACGCGGCGCTGCTGCTCGCCGGGCGCGACGACATCGTCGCCCGCGCCGGCGCCGACGGCGCCCATCTCGGCAATGTCGACGCGCTCAAGGGATGCGGTGCCTCGCCTCAAGCCCAAGAACATCGCCGGGGTCGGCGGCCTCGCTCACCAGGCACGACGCCATGACGGCGGGGGAGGCCGGCGCCGATTACGTCATGTTCGGCGACCCCGACGAAGCCGGCAACCGGGCGCCCTTCGATGCCATCATCGACCGGGTCGGCTGGTGGGCCGAGGTGTTCGAGGTGCCCTGCGTCGCCTATGCGGCGCGGCTCGACGAGATCGACGCGCTGGCCGCCGCCGGGGCCGATTTCGTTGCCGTTGGCGGGGCAGTGTTCGACGACCCCCGCGGGCTCAGGGCGGCCCTGGTCGAGGCCGCGGTCCGGCTCGGCAACCGCGGGGCGGCGCCATGACGAGGCGATGCGGCCGGCTATGCTGCGGCGCTTGCGGCGGGCGTCATTGCCCTTGCCGCGCCTGGCTATGCCCAGGCGCCGGGCGAACCAGCCGCGCCCGCCCCGAAGCCGGCCGCGCCGCGGCCGGCGCCTCGCAGCAATCCCTTGCCGCCCCCGCGCGCCGTCAATCCGGCCGCCAAGCCGGCCGCTCCTTCGTCCGGCGCCCTGGTGCGGCGGCCGAGCGTGGAACCCGATCTCGCCTATGGCGCCTATCAGCGCGGCTATTTCCTGACCGCTTTCGCCGAGGCGACCCGCCGGGTCGACGAGAAGGGCGACCCCCGCGCCATGACGCTGCTCGGCGAACTCTATTCCAGCGGAATCGGCATCCCCCAGGACGATGCCAAGGCGGTGGAATGGTACCGCCTCGCGGCCGGACGCGGCGACCGCGATGCCATGTTCGCGCTTGCCCTGTTCAACATGACCGGACGCGGCGGGCTGCGCGACCGCGACCGAGGCGGCGCGCCTGTTCGCCGAGGCCGCCAAGCTCGGCCACGCGGCGGCGGCCTATGATCTCGGCCTGCTCTATCTCGAAGGCCAGCAATTTCCGCAGGATTTCGGCCGCGCCGCGGAACTGTTCCGGTCCGCCGCCCAGGCCGGCAGCCCGGAGGCCCAATACGCGCTCGCCACCCTCTACAAGGACGGCCGCGGCGTCGAGAAGAACGAGGCCGAAGCGGCGAGGCTGCTGGCGGCGGCGGCGCTCGCGGAGAATCCGGATGCCGAGGTCGAATACGCCATTGCCCTGTTCAACGGCACCGGCGTCACCAAGGACGAGGTCAGGGCGACCGCGCTGTTCCGCACGCGCCGCCCTGCGCGGCAGCCCGATCGCCCAGAACCGGCTGGCGCGCATCTTCACCATCGGCCGCGGCGCCGCCGCCAATCCGGTCGAGGCGATCAAATGGCACCTGATCTCCAAGGCCGGCGGCAACAGCGACCCCTATCTCGACAAATACGCCGCCGACCAGCCCGACGAGGTCCGCGAGGCCGCGCAGAAGGCGGCGCGTCCCTGGCTCGCCGCGCTGCCGCCCAAATCCTGACCGCGGCAGATCGGCTCCTTCTTGGCCTTGCGCGTTGGCCTGTCGGCGCCTTGACGCGGCAGGCTGCGCCATGCACACCACCGGCGCCCCCGATCTGCGCGACTCCCGCGCTTGAAACATCCGATCACCCCATGCTCCGGTCCGCCCTTCTCAACGTCATGATCGCGGCCGCGCGCAAGGCCGGCCGCAGCCTCAAGCGCGACTTCGGCGAGGTCGAGCATCTGCAGGTCTCGTTGAAGGGGCCCGGCCAATTTCGTCTCCGCGGCCGACCACCGCGCCGAGGAGATCCTGCGTGCCGAGCTGACCAAGGCGCGGCCCGGCTACGGCTTTCTCGGCGAGGAAGGCGGTCGCGAGGACGGCGCCGACAAGTCCCATTGCTGGATCGTCGATCCGCTCGACGGCACCACCAACTTTCTCCACGGCATTCCGCAATTCGCGATCTCGATCGGGCTCGAGCGCGACAACATGATGGTCGCCGGCGTGATCTACAATCCGGCCAACGAGGAGCTGTTCATCGCCGAGCGCGGCAAGGGAGCGTTCCTCAACGAGCAGCGCCTGCGCGTCGCCGACCGCCGGCGCATGGCGGAAGCGGTAATCGCATGCGGGCTGCCCCATCTCGGCCGCGGCGATCTCGCCCTGTTCCGCAGGGAGTTCGCGGCGGTCCAGGAGCACGTCGCGGGGCTGCGCCGCTTCGGCGCCGCCGCGCTCGATCTGGCCTGGGTGGCCGCCGGCCGCGTCGACGCCTTCTGGGAGCGCGACCTTTCGTCCTGGGACATCGCCGCCGGCATCGTCATGGTGCGCGAGGCCGGCGGCTACGTGACCGACATGGACGGCGGCGACGCCATCTTCGCCAAGAAGCAGGTCATCGCCGGCAACGAGTTTCTCCACAGGGAACTGCTGGGGATGTTGAAAGAGGCGCGAAGCTAGGGACTCGTCCGCGAATTATCGCTTCAATCGTGTGTTCAGGCTATTCGGGTCGCGCCGCCCGGGGATGGCCGCGGCCGGTCGCCCGGCGGAGCCCTCACAGCCGCGGCGCCGCGATTCGCCTGTATTGCGTGCGGGACAGGCCATAGTTTAGTGCGGTTGCTGCTGTTACTTGCGTATCGTCATCCGCCCTACCTGTGCCATATTGGCGGTTGAGGCGATTGCTTTCGGCGGGACATCCATGCTGCGGCAAGAAATCGATCCGTTCAAAGTGTCCTCACCCCGGATCTTCCTGGTGCGGATGCTGGTGTTCCTCGTCATCGGCGCGCTCCTGGTGGTGATTCTCTACCGCCAGATCTGGGCGGCCTTCCTCGCCAATCCCGGGCTCAATGCGCTGATCATCAGCGTGCTCCTGATCGGCATCCTGCTCGCCTTCCGCCAGGTGATTCGGCTGTTTCCGGAGATCGCCTGGGTCAACAGCTTCCGGCTCGCCGATCCCGGCCTCGCGGTGGAGCGTCCTCCGGTGCTGCTGGCGCCGATGGCGTCGATCCTGCGCGACCGGGTCGGCCGCATGTCGATGTCGTCGCAAACGATGCACGGCCTGATGAATTCGATCGCGACCCGGCTCGACGAAGCCCGCGACATGTCGCGTTACATGACCGGCCTGCTCATTTTCCTCGGCCTGCTCGGCACCTTCTGGGGCCTGATCGAGACGGTCGGCTCGGTCGGCAAGGTGATCGAGGGACTGAAGGTCGGCGGCGACGCCGGCGCCATGTTCGAATCCCTCAAGGAGGGCCTGGCGGCCCCGCTGGGCGGCATGGGGATATCGTTCTCGTCATCGCTGTTCGGACTGGCCGGGTCGCTGGTGCTGGGATTTCTCGATCTGCAGACCAGCCAGGCGCAGAACCGCTTCTACACCGATCTGGAAGACTGGCTCGCCACCACCGTACGCGATCTCGGCGTAGAGGCCCCGGCCCTGGCCGGGGGCAACTCGGATATCCATGTGGCGATCGAGCGGCTGCGCGAGGTGATCTCGGAGGGCGGCTCCAACAAGGCCGCGACCGGCGCCATGGCGAACCTCGCCGAAGCGATCCAGGGCCTGGTGCATCACATGCGCAGCGAGCAGCAATTGATCCGCGAATGGGTCGACGGCCAGGCCGTCCAGCACCGCGAAATCCGGCGGTTGCTGGAGATGCTGTCGCGCGCGCCCGCACACCGGGAGTGAACGAATGGCTTTGGCACGATCGCGCCGCGAGCGCACCATCGATTACTGGCCGGGCTTCGTCGACGCGCTGTCGACGCTGGTCCTCGGCATCATCTTCCTGCTCACCGTGTTCGTGGTGGTGCAGTTCTTCCTGTCCCAGGAGGTGGCGGGCAAGGACACCGCGCTGGTGCGCCTCAACGCCCAGATCGCCCAGCTCACCGATCTCCTGTCGCTCGAGAAGACCGGCAAGGTCGACCTCGAGGACGAAATCGCGCGGATGCGCGCGAGCCTCGCCGGTGTGGAGGCCGAGCGCGATCGCCTGCGCGCCGGCGCCGATGCCGGCCTCGGCGTCGCTTCGGCGCAGAGCCAGCTCGCCGAGGCGCAGGGCAAGATCACCACGCTGTCGGGATCGCTCGACACCGAAAAGAGCGTGAGCGCCCGTGCCTTGGCCCAGGTCGAAATCCTCAACCAGCAGATCGCGGCGCTGCGCCGCCAGCTGGCGGCGCTGGAGGCGACTCTCGACGCCTCGGAGAAGAAGGACAAGGAGTCCCAGTCCCGGATCGCCGATCTCGGCCAGCGGCTCAACGTGGCGCTGGCCCAGCGGGTCCAGGAGCTGTCGCGCTACCGCTCGGATTTCTTCGGCCGCCTGCGCGAGATTCTCGGCAACCGCCCCGATATAAGGGTGGTCGGCGACCGCTTCGTGTTCCAGTCCGAGGTGTTCTTCGACTCCGGCCAGGCGATCCTGAGCCCGGAAGGCCGCGTGGAGCTCGACAAGCTGGCGAGCGCGCTTCTCGATCTCGACAAGAAGATCCCCGGCGAGATCGCCTGGGTGCTCCGGGTCGACGGCCACACCGATGTGCGGCCCATCGCCAGCTCGCAGTTTCCTTCGAACTGGGCGTTGTCCGCGGCCCGCGCCATCTCGGTGGTGCAGTATCTCATCAGCAAGGGCGTATCGCCGCAGCGTCTCGTCGCCGCCGGCTTCGGCGAATTCCAGCCGCTCGACCCCGGCGCGACCGAGGAAGCCTTCCGCCGCAACCGTCGGCTCGAGCTGAAGCTGACGGAACGGTGACGTCGCCTGGGCGTGCTCCAATGGGATCGACGCCGCGCACGGCCGTTGCACCCTATCGGAATCATGCTCCGGGACTGGCCTTACGTCCCTACACGCCGGCCGACGAAGGCGCGGCGATCGCGCTGTGGCAGCGCACCTGGCAGCAGGCCTATCCCGACATCGACTTCGGCGCGCGGCTCGGATGGTGGCGCGAGCGCTGGCGCGGCGAACTGGTGCCGGCGTGTGCGATCACGGTGGCGATGGACGGCGAGGCGATGGCGGGCTTCGTCACCGTCGATCCCCGTACCGCGTATCTCGATCAGCTCGTCGTCGCGCCGGAATCGCAGGGCGGCGGCGCCGCGGCGGCGCTCGTCGATGCCGCCAAGCGGCTTTCTCCGGGAGGCCTCGATCTTCACGTCAACCGCGACAATGCGCGCGCCATCCGGTTCTACGAGAAGCACGGCTTCGCGGTCAGCGGCGAGGAGGCCAATCCGCGCTCCGGCGCACCGATCTACAAGATGAGCTGGCGGCCGTGATTCGGTAGCTTGCTCGCGCGGCCGGCACCCCGCATGACGGCTGCGATGCGCGCGGATTCGGACCATGACCGGCGTCGTCCGGGCAAAGCGACGAGTATTCAGGGAGAACGCGATGGCGCGACCGTTCGAGGGCATAAGGGTGATCGACGCCACCCATGTGCTGGCGGGGCCTTTCGCCACCTATCAGCTTGCGGTGCTGGGCGCCGACGTCATCAAGGTCGAGCATCCCGACGAGCCCGACCAGAGCCGCTCGAACGGCACCGACAAGGCGCTCAACCGGGCCCAGCTCGGCACTGCGTTCCTGGCGCAGGGGTCCAACAAGCGCGCCATCACCCTCGATCTCAAGACCGAGGGCGACCGCGACATCCTCAGGAAGCTGACGGCGACCGCGGACGTGTTCGTGGAGAACTACCGCCCCGGTGCGCTCGAAGCGCTCGGCCTCGGCTACGAGGCGCTCGCCGCCGTCAACCCGCGCCTGATCTACGCCTCGTTCTCGGCGTTCGGCGGTACCGGGCCGCGCCGCGAGCGCACCGCCTATGACCACGTCATCCAGGCGACCTCCGGCATCATGGCGATGACCGGGACCAGGGATTTCAATCCGGTGATGTTCGGGGCGCCGGCGATCGACTATGCCACCGGAACCACCGGCGCCTTCGCGCTCGCCGCCGCGCTGTTCCAGCGCGAGCGCAGCGGTCGCGGCCAGCGCATCGACATGGCGATGCTCGACGTCGCCATGATCCTGATGAGCTCCCATCTCACCGGCTATCTGCGCAACGGCACCCATCCCAAGCCCCACGGCAACCGCCACGCCTACGCGACCAACGGCGCCTACCAGACCAAGGACGGCCTGCTGATGGTCGGCGCCAGCAATCTGCGCCAGCAGCGCCGCTTGTGGACGGCCGTGGGGCGGCCCGACCTCATCAAGCGCAGCAATGACGAGCGCGAGCAGGACCACGCCCGCGAGACCGCCGTGCTGACCGAAATCCTCGCGACCCGCAGCGCCGAGGAATGGGAGGACTTCTTCCAGGCCCGCCACGTCCCGGCGGCGCGGGTGCGCACCATGGGCGAGGCGGTCGCCGATCCGCAGACGGCGAGCCGCGGGGTCATCCATCGCCATGCCGGCGCGCCCGGCATCGAGGGCGGGTTCGGCGTGCCGGTTGCGGCCTTCACCTTCGCCCATGACGGCCCGCGGATCGACACCCCGCCGCCCGCGATCGGCCAGCACAATGAAGAGATTTTCGCGGAGCTGGGGCTGGCACAGCGCAAGGTCTCGTGAGGCAAAAGGCAAAGTCTCGTTGAGGGTTGCATGAAATTCCATGCGACGCTCCCTTGCGACGCGCGAACGTCTTGTGCACATTGGCAAATAGCCCCAAAAGCTGCGGTCAGGTGAGAACGAGGAGAACACAATGTCCGGTTTCATTTCGCAACACACGTCGTCCGCGCCGCCGACGCTTGCCCTCGCAGGCGGCGGCCTCGCCGGATTCGTGCTTGCCGCCGCATTCGCATCCGCTGCGCTGGCGGAACCGACAAAGGCCATTCCCAACCTGGCGTCGGCCGATTTCGGCTGGCAGTCCAATGTCGCCGATTGGCAGGACCCGCCCCCCGGGCACGGCCGTGGACCGATCCGGAACGATCCCGCGCATCCCTTCACCAGCAATGCCGAGGCGGCGAGAACCGGGACGCAGCCGACCAATCGCATCGGCAATACCAAGGACCCCGTATTGAAGCCGTGGGCGGCGGCGCAGATGCAGGCATCCAACGACGAGGCGCTGACGCGGCGAGCGGGCGGTTCCATTCGCCGCCCAGGCGCGGTGCTGGCCGGGCGGCGTTCCCGGCCAGCTCTTGTATCCGTTCGAGCCATTCTATTTCATCCAGAGCCCGAAAGAGGTCTGGATGATCTGGCAGCGCGACCACATGGTGCGGCGCATCTTCCTCACCGACCAGCATTCCGAGCACGTGACGCCGTCATGGTTCGGCGAGTCGATCGGCCACTACGAGAACGGCGACACGCTGGTGGTCGATACCGTCGGCCTGTCCACCGACAAGAGCTACATCGACAATTACCGCACGCCGCACACCGAGAAGCTGCACGTGGTCGAGCGCTTCACGCTCGAGCCGGGCGGCAAGAACCTGACTGCGATCGTCACCGTGGAAGACCCCGACACCTTCAACGAGCCGCTGACCATGAAGCAGCGCTGGTTCAAGGTGGACGCCCCGATGCAGGAGACCGTCTGCGCCGAGAACAACGACGATTTCTTCCACCAGAACCTGTATCCGCTCCCCACCGCCGACAAGCCGGACTTCTGAGGGGACGAGATCTTCGGCCAAGGTCCGGCCAGGGCGGCGGCCAGGACGCCGATGTCGGGGAGCTTCTCGCAGCCGAGCACCAGCTCGGCGATGCGCTCCGCCTCGGCGTCGCTGCGGACGCGGCGGGTGAGCTTGCGGAATTTCTCCGACCACGTCGTGCTCGCTCGCGAACTTCTGCTCGCTGCCGCGCGGCGCCTCGACGGTCTCGGCCTCGCGCGTGCCGTCGGTGAAATGCACCTCGACGCGCACCATGTGGCGCAGCTTGGCGCCGCGCGCGGTGATGGCGGGGTCGTGGACCACCTCGACCTTGGCGGCGAGCGCCATGCGGCGGGGATCGGCGACGACGGCGTCGGAGAACTGGTCGACGAACACGTCGC
This sequence comes from uncultured Alphaproteobacteria bacterium, assembly GCA_963795865.1. GTDB lineage: Bacteria > Pseudomonadota > Alphaproteobacteria > Rhizobiales > Xanthobacteraceae > JAJPKK01. Next base: position 143,159 of record CAWCJX010000043.1, on the reverse strand, counting down.
CTTCGGCGAGCAGCGTCGCGACGCAGAACGGCAGGTTCATCTGCGCCGAGGTGAGGCCCTGCGGCCGGTACGGCCAGCCGACGTGATCGACGGTCGCCTGCGAGCCGTGCACCACGATCTTCGCGACCTCGTCGGCGCTGGAACGGGCGGCGCGCCGCGATGGTGCGGATGGCGTCGAGGGTGGTGTGGTTGCTGCCGACGCAGGAATAGAATTTGAGCGCGACGCCCATGGTCTCGAACCGCTCGCCCAGCCCCGAGGTCAGCTCGGCGAGCCTGAAGCGGTCCTGCGAGCGCGAGAAGGTGGTGCAGAAGCCGCCATATTCGCTCTCGAACACGTCGATGATGCCGGTGAAGCCGGCCTCCGCGAGCAGCGCGCCATAGAGCCCGCTCTGCGCCGCGCGCCCGGCATGCATGCGCTTGACCATGGCGCCGTATTGCGCCGCCATCAGGCCGGACGCCTGGGTGCCGGCGATGCCGAGCGCATGGACGGCCGCGTCCGGCGACAGCCGCAGCGCCGCCGCGGCGCCGGCGGCGGCCGAGAACACGCCGACGGTGGCGCCGGAATGCCAGCCCTGGCCGATATGCTCCGGCCCCATGCACAGGCCGACCCGCGGCCCGATCTCGTAGCCGGCGACGGCGGCGCGCACGAAATCGCGCCCGCTCATGCCGGGCCGCAGCTCGGCGACCGCGAACAGCGCCGGCAGGGTCACCGCGCCCACATGCAGCACGCCGGCGCGGTGCACGTCGTCGAGCTCGAAGCTCTGCACCAGGGTGCCGTTGACCAGCGCCGCATGCGGCGCCGACAGCCGCTTTCCGGTGCCCCACACCGCGCAGGCGGTGCGTGGTGTCGAGCCCGGCGAGCGTCGTCAGCAGGATCCGGCTCCAGGGCAGGTCGGTGCCGAACATGGCGCAGCCGAGCGAGTCCAGGATCAGCAGCTTGATCCGGGCGATCACCTCGGTCGGAATCTGCTCATAGCCGAGCGCCGCGACGAATTCCGCGATGCCGCGCGTGTGCGGATTGCCGGCTGCGGGTCCGTGGCTCATGACGAATACTTTCGGTCGAGGGCGAGGAAGCTCGCGGTGTCGATCACCGCCTCGCGCTCCTTGAACGAGGCCATGTCGTCGATCATCGCCGCGGCGCTGCCGTCGCGCGCGATCGTCGCCAGCACGCGCTGCATCGCCTTGATGGCGGCGCGCTGGGTGTCGCTCGGAATGATGACGACGTGGTAGCCGAATTCCTGCAGGCGCGACACCGGCAGCAACGGCGTCTTGCCGCCATGGAACATGTTGATGAGCTTGAAGCCGGGCAGCCGTCGCGCGATGTCGGCGATCTCCTGCTCGGTGGTCGGCGCCTCCACGAACACCATGTCGGCGCCGGCTTCGAGATAGGCGCCGGCGCGCGCCAGCGCCGCCTCGTAGCCTTCGACCGCGATGGCGTCGGTGCGGGCGATGACGATGAAATCGGGATCGTGCAGGGCGTCGCGCACCGCATGGAGCTTCTGCACCATCTCGGCGGTCGGGACGAGGCCCTTGTCGTCGTAATGGCCGCACTTCTTCGGGAAGGACTGGTCCTCGAGGTGGAAGGCGGCGACCCCGGCGCGCTCGAACGCGCGGGCCGCGCGCTGGGCCGACAGCGCATTGCCGTATCCGGTGTCGGCGTCGGCGATCACCGGCACGCCGACCACCTCGACCATGGCGGCGAGCCGCTGGACGATCTCGTCGGGCGAGATCAGGCCGATGTCGGGCACCCCGGTGCTGCGCGCGATGGCGCCGCCGCTCGCATAGACCGCGGGGAAGCCGGCCTGCTCGACGAGGCGCGCCGACAGGCCGTCGAACGCGCCGGGCGCGACCACGATCTCGCTTCGCGCTCACCATGTTCTTCAATCGGGTGGTGGCGCGCACGTCGCAATCTCCTCGCGTCTTCCGGGGTCTTCTGGGGCGCGGATTGACCGTCGCGGCGGTCGCTCCTAACATGCGAGAAAAGCAATATCCAGGAGCCTCCGATCAGCGTGCCCGCCACACGAATGCGGCGCTGACGACGTAGTTCCATACCGCGCTCATCAGAGCGCCGCCGAGGCCGGCCAGCCACCAGTTCTCCTCGAAATCGTAGATCCAGGCGGCCGCGTTCACGTTGGAGATCGCACCGACCGCGCAGATCAGTTGGAACCGGAGCAGGCCGGTCGCGAACCGCCAGCCCGACAGCCGTTGATCCCGGTAGGTCAGCATATTGTTGAGCGCGAAGTTCCAGCACACCGCCAGCACGGTCGCCGCCACCTGGGCGACGTTGAATCGCAGCGCCAGCGATTGTATCGCCAATTGCAGCGCCGCCATGTGGATCACGATGCCGGTGAGCCCGACGAAGCAGAACATCAGGAATCGGAACGACACCGCGTCGTTGGTGAGCTTGGCGACCAGGAGCGCCGCGAAATCGAGCACGATTTGGGCGTCGAGCTTGCTCTCGCCGTGCTGGCGCTGGCGAAACGTATAGGGCAGCTCGGCCGCCCGCAGCGTCCCGCGCGCCGTCGTCATGATGTCGAGCAGCAGCTTGAAGCCCTGGGATGACAGCCGCGGCGCGAGTTCCTCGACGGCGGCGCGGCGGATCATGAAGAAGCCGCTGCCGGAATCGTTGAGGTCCACCTTGGTGATCATGTGGGCCGCGACGTGCGACAGCCGGCTCATGAAGCGGCGCCTGCTGGTGAAGCTGTCGGCCGAGCCGCCGGGGACGTAGCGGCTCCCCACCACGACGTCGACGTCGCCCTGGCGAATGCGTTCGAGCATGGCGCAGAGCAGGGTCTCGTCGTGCTGCATGTCGGCATCGAGCACGGCGACGTAGCGGGCCTGGCTCGACATCATGCCCTCGATGCAGGCGCCGGCGAGACCGCGCCGGCCGATGCGGCGGATACAGCGGATGCGGCGGTCGGCGGCGCCGAGTGCGCGCACGACCGCGGCGGTTCCGTCCGGCGAGTTGTCGTCGACGAAGATGACCTCCCACGACACGTCGACGAGGGTGCGCTTGAGCAGCTCGACCATGAGCGCCGCGTTGTCGTGCTCGTTGTAGGTCGGCACGATGACGCTGAGCTCCGGCGCCGGGGTGACGCCGGCATCGATCGAGGTCGGCGCCTTGGTCAACTCATCCATGGCCATCCGTTCACGAAATGCCGGCGGCGTGGCGCACCGGCGCCTCCCCGGGTCGCCCGGGGTCCTGGATGCCCAATACACCCGCGAGTTCGTCAATGCCACCGGACAGGCGCCTGACCAGGGCGTTGCGCCGCCAGGCATCATCGAGGCGCGGCATCATCCGGCCCATCAATGGGAGCCCTTCTTCCTGCAGCCAGGCTGCGGCGACCAGAAGGGTCAGCAGCCAGGTGCCGAGATTATAGCGCACAAAATTGATGTAGGAGATGCCGATCCCGTGCTGCAGCAGGGTCGCGAGCGCGATCAGGCGCAGCCACGGATCGAAGCGCGATCCGAACACGCCGACCCGCACCAGTGCCGCGATGCCGAGCGCATGCAGCGGCACCGTGAACAGCCATTCCTGCGGCCCCGAGAGCCAGCGGCCGAGCTGGGCGACGGCGCGCCGGACGTGGTCGCCGGCAAAATCGAAGGTCAGCGAGTTCGAGCGCCGCCCTCGCATAGTCGAGCGGCGGCATCAGCAGGGTCTGCGGCAGGTTCACGCTGCTCGTGAACGGGACCAGGGAATCGCCGAACACAAAGTTGTGCAGCGGCGACACCGCGAGCGCCGCAAATCCCGCCGCCAGCGCGGCGGCGCGCCCGAACTGCCGCTGCCACAGCCACATCAGCCCGGCGCCGGCGACGATCACGCCCGCGGCCAGCAGCAGATTGGGCCGGCAGAACGTGGCGGCGGCGAGCAGCAGGCCGGATGCGAACACGCGGGCGGCTCCGGGGCCGTCGCCGGTCCGCGGCGGCACGATCAGGACCAGGGCGGCGAACAGCAGGATGAAGGCGAACGGGTCGGCAAAGCCGCGCGCCGCCCACACCACGTAATAGAACAGGCTCGAGCCGAACAGCGCGCCGACCGGCGTGACGACGAACAGAAGGACGATCACGAGGGCCCATTGCGGCGTCAGGAAACGCCGGAACAGCGCGAACACCAGCAGCGGGAACGCGAGGATCATCGAGAGATAGCCGAGGAACGTATCGCCGAACAGGAACTGTTCCAGGACGCGGAAATAGCGCAGGCCCGGCGCGAAGAAATAGACCTTTTCTTCGCCCTGGAAGGCGGCGGCGAAGTCGCCCGACAACAGGTGGCGCAGGATGCGGCGCGCATAGCCTTCATAGGTCAGGCCGTCGTCGCCGGAATCGAGCGGCCGGAAGCCGCCGATGAATTGCGCATCGATGAAGACGATGACCAGCAATGTCAGCGCGATCAGGGTCACCGGCAAGACGAGGCGGCGCGGCTCGATGCGCACCAGCAGCATGACGATCCCGATCACGCCGCCGATGGTGAGGCCCCATTCGAGGGCGCGGCGCAACAGGACCGTTGCGGGGGCGTCGAGCATCATGGCGAGGCGGACCTCCGGCTTGATCGAGATGCCGAAAATGCGCCGGCCGATATCTGCTGCGGCGATTTCGCGGCATTGCGTGCCGGCGCCCGTCAGCTCGTCGAACCGCTCGCTGCCGGATTCCCACAGCACGGTGCCGCGCCAGCACAGCCGGCTTCCCGCGAACGGCGCCGGGAAGCGGTAGACCACGAACAGCGGCAAAGTGATGCGATAGCGGTCGAACAGATTGAGCGAATGCCGGTCGCGCGCAAAACGCGTGATGTCGCTCGAACCGTCCGGCCACGCATAGGTCAGCTCGTTGACGGCGCCGAGCCGCAGATAGGCGGGGTCGGAGAAGTTTATGCCGGTCACGCGACGCGAATAGGCGCCGCGGTCGAAAATGCCGTCGGCGGAAAACGCGTAGCCGTCGGCCTCCGCCGTACGGTCGGGCCGCCAGCAGCCCTTGGCGGCATCGGCGCATCGCTTTTCCGGCGGGTAGAGCTCGTCGAACTGCCGGGCGAGGACGCGCAACACATCGGCCGGCAGGCCCGAGGTTTGCGCCGCCGCCGGCCCCGGCAGGAACACGTTGTGTCCCTCCTCGATGCGCGGCGCCGGCCACAGCACATGCGCGGCCACGACCGCGCCCGCCAGCACGACCGCGGCGATCCAGCGCCGCCGGTCGGAGCTGAGGGTACCCGTCAGAATCGCGAGAGCGGCAGCGAGGAGCAGGGCATAGGCGACGAGGTCGTCGATGGGAAGTCCCACGATTGCGACGACGAGAAGCAAGGTCGCCAGACGCCCCACAACGACCCCCGCTCTCATTACGATCGGATCTCCGGCCTTTCACGGCACGCCGCCCGGGCCGGGCCCGGTCGACGACAGATATGGCGTCCAGCCAATGGCCCCTGATATCAATGGCGTCAAGGGCGTCGAATTGCGAAGATGACAGGCAATGGAGGCCGGTTCGTGGAGAGTGGTGCGCGACACCTGATCGCAATGAGCCGGGCCGCGATTGGGGTCGCGCCTGCGGTCGGTCGCCTGCGATGAGCATCGCTTCCGCCGTCGACGGTTCAGCCTGGCTCAACCGGCTGCTCGATTCGCTGTCCGATCCCAAGCGCAGCGGGCGCACCGTCGCGATCGCTCTCGTCCTCTACTGCGCGGTCTGGACCCTCTATGCCGTGGTTTCAAAGGCCAGCCAGGATCTGCATTTCGACATGGGCGAGATGGTGTCGTGGTCGCGCGAGGTCGGGCTGGGGACGCCCAAGCACCCGCCTCTGCCGGCCTGGCTGGTCGGTCTCTGGTTTGCCGTGCTGCCGCTGCGGGATTGGGCGTTCTACCTGCTGTCCATGGCAATGGCTGCGTTCGCCTTGTGGGTCGCCTGGATGATCGCCGGGCGTTATCTCGACGGCGAGAAGCGCGCTGCCGGCCTCGCGCTTCTCACGCTGGTGCCGTTCTTCAATTTTCACGCCATGAAGTACAACGCCAATTCGATGCTGACGCCGACATGGGCGCTGACCACGTGGTTCTTCCTGCGCTCCCTCGACAGCCGCAGCGCCGGCGTGGCGGCGCTGGCGGGTCTCGCGGCCGCCGCGGCCATGCTGGTGAAATACTGGTCGATCATGCTGCTGGCGGGGCTCGCCATCGCGGCGCTCGCCGATGCCCGCCGCGCGCTCTATTTCCGCTCGCCCGCCCCTTACATCACCGTCGCCGTCGGCGCGGCGGCGCTCGCGCCCCATTTGTGGTGGCTCTATGCCCATGATTTCGCGGCCTTCGGCTATGCGCTGGAGACCCATCCCGCCACCGTCCTCGAAGCCATCGTGTCGGGCATCGCCTATGTGGCGGGCTCGGCGGGCTATGTCGCGGTGCCGGTCCTGCTCGCCGTCGCCGCCGCGAGGCCGTCCGGCCCGGCCATCGCCGACGCCCTGTGGCCGTCCGATCCGCGGCGCCGCACCGTCGTCGTCGCCTTCGTGGTGCCCCTCCTCCTGCCGCTGCTCGCCGCGGTGCTCGCCAGGCAGCAGATCGTCTCGCTGTGGGCGATCGCCAGCATGACGCTGCTGCCGGTGGTGCTGCTGTCGTCGCCGCTGGTGACGCTGCCGCGCGCGGGGGCGATCCGCATCCTCGCCATCGCCATTGCCGTGCCGGTCGTCTGCGTCGTCGTCGCGCCCGTGGTCGCGCTCGCGGTGCATCTCCATGGCGTCGAGAATTACGGCGCGCAGTACCGCCTGGTGGCCGAGCGCGTCGAACAGGCCTGGCACGACACCACCGGCCGTCCGCTGCGGGTGGTTGGCGGCTCCTCCAATCTGCTGTTGGGATCGGTGCCCTATTTCGCCGAGCGGCCTTCGATCTACGAAATCGCCACGCCGCAACTGACGCCCTGGGTCGACGAGGCGCGGATCGCACGCGACGGCATCGCCCTCTACTGCCCGGCCGCCGATGCCGTCTGCATGCGGGCGTTGAATGCGCGCGCGGCGCGCAGCGACGCCGGCAAGCGCGTCGAGGCGGACATCTCGCGCACGTTCCTCGGCATCGCCGATGCGCCGGTGCGCTACGTGATCGTCGCGATCCCGCCGCGGTGAGAGTAGAGCAGGGTCGGTTGAGGACTCGTCCGTGAATTATCGCTTAATTCGTGTGAGCGAACGGCTTTTCTACTCCCTCCCCCGCAAGCGGGAGAGGGGACGAAAACTGAAATCGGCTGCTGGCAGACGAGTTCTTAAAAGACCATCCTCCGGCAGCCACGCTCCGATGTGGCGGCGCAGCAACGCGAAGCGTTCGCGCCTACTCCATGTCGGACGCCTTCCTGAATTGAATCCGCGCGACTTTGTTCAAGCCGGTCTCCGCTGCGATGATCTCGGGGGGGCTCACGCTGTTGTTGATCGTCACATGGCGCATGACGGTGCCCCGGCTCGGCATCTGGTATTCGGTGAACGTCTCGGTGGCCGGGTCGAACTTCGCCAGCATGTCCGCGTTATTGAGGTTGATCCATACGTTGTGCTGGTTGTCGACCGCGAGGCCGTAGGGATAGCTGTACTTGTGAGGCATCGCATACTGCGTCACCTGATGGGTATGTGTGTCTATCTTCGCAATCTTATCCGCGCAGTACAGCGCGACCCAGACGACATCGGCATTCGGATCCGCCCCGATCCGGCGCGGGCAATTGTGGAGCGGGGTGGCGGAATTCTGCAGGGCATACAGCTTGGAATAGTTTTCCCTGTCCGCACCGGTGATTTCCATGCCGCTCTCGGGCCCGGTGGGTTCGAAAACGATCTCGGCCGTCTTTCCGGTCTGCGCATTGGCGACGTCCACCCGGTCGCTGCCCGGCGAGCTGAACCATGCATTGCCTTCGCGGTCGACCGTCACCCCGTAGGTATCCTTGCCCGTGATCAGCGGATAAAAGCTGTATTTTCCGGTCGTCGGATCCAATCTCACGGCTCCGTTTTGGAAAATCGACTTGCCCGTAACGGGGTCCAGCTTCACGGCCTTGTCCTGGAAGGTCGCCGACCACACAATTCCCTTGTGCACCTTCTGATCGACCGCGACGGTGTTTCGCGCGCCCGGCATGGTCTCGGGCCTGAGAAACTCGACGAACCGTTCGGTCTTCGGGTCGAACTTCAGCAGATTGTTGTTCGACTGGTTGTTGGTCCAGATATTGCCCTCCGGATCGACGGCCATTCCATGGGTGGACGCCACTCCGCCGTTCCTGGCGGGAAACTTGTACGAAGCGACATTGCCGGTCGTAACGTCCAGCTTGAATACGCTCGCACCCAGCGTGTTTTCATCCGAGAGATAGATGCTGCCGTCGGGACCGACGGCGGCATCGTGCGCCGCACGGCCTTGCCAGCGCGAGGGGGTTCCCTCCATCCAATCGCTGCCATCATGCATGTAGGACTCGGGCGGGTCCTCCGGACGCGGCAGATCGAATTCGGTAATGACGATCTGTGCCGCTTCGCCGGTCGGCCGCGGGAGAGGCTTGAGCTCGTAGTTCGCGGGGACCGGTCCGCGAACCTTGGTCAGAAATCTGACGATCTCGTCCTTGTATGCATTTATCGTCGGGGTTCCGGCGGCATTGGGTCTCATCGGGGTGCCGTTGGAATTCAGCGACATGACGCTGACGATCTTGCCCCAGCTTTCCGCATCGAACCTGTTTTGCAGCGTGAACTGGTTGGCGTGGCAGCCGCTGCAGTTGGCGGCGTAGATGCGCTTCTCCCGCTTTTCGGCGGGCGTGTTCTCCGGGAAGCTGTTCATCCATTCGACGCCGGTCAATTGCTTCTCGAAATTCGCCAGCGGCTGGAGCTGCAATCCCGCCACCGCCTGCATCTCGCCGCTCCCGGCGTCCACATTCAGCCGGGCCGTCTGAAATCCCTGGGCCTGGGCCCACAGGCTGTATTTGAGTCCTTTTTCCAAGGGTGGGAAAACGTAGACGCCCTGTTGGTTGGTAAACACGGTCGTCACGAACGTCTTGCCCTCGCCCCGAACGGAGACCGTCACTCCTTCAAGGGGCTTTCCCTCCGGGGATTTCACCGTCCCCCTGAATTTGGGTCCGCCCGGTGCATATTGCGCAAAGGCGCTCGGGGCGGCGGCGACGCTCGCCAGCAGCACGACGAGTACACCCAGCCGACAGGAATTCCTCGACCTGTTCATCTGCCCCTCCGTTCGGGATCAACCCAACGTTTTCAAATATGCGATGATGTCGTCGATTTCGTTCGGCGTCAGACCGTATTTCCAGGAAGGCATGTAGGTGGGACCGCCGTTCAGAATGATCGCTCTGAAGGCTTGCTCCTCGTCCGGCGTGATATTCTTGAACCGACCGCTGAGATTGGGCCCCAGCGAAGCAACGCAGCAGAATTTGCTGCCGCCGGCACCGGTCGTCTTGGCCAGATGGCAAAGCGAGCAGCGTTGGAAGAACACCCCCGCTCCCCTGACCTCCTGCTCCGTCAATTTCGCGTCGCTGGAATGGCGTATGGGCGGGAGCGCCGAGGTTGCCTGGCTGGCGCCAGGTTCGCCCTCCTGCGCCGACACGGGGGCGGCATGGCCCGCAAAAAGAGCCAACGCCAAACCTGCCAGCAGGATCAACCGCGCGATTACGGTGTTCGGCATGAGACCCCCTTGTCCCTGATGGGGATTAGGACCGCCGCTCCGAAGCCGGTCAGCAGGCGACGTGAGCGACAATGATTTCATTTGTCCGCCTGTGAGTTGAGTTCATTTATGGCAGAAGCGGCATTTCCACACGATCAAGCCCAGCGACCCGCGCGGGACCTCAGGCGTTCATTTCTTCACAACCGTGCCGGCGAGCTGCGCCACCGCCGCCAAGGTCGTCTGCGCCGCGTTCAAACCCAGGCGAAAATCCTTGTCGGAATACGCCGCGTATCTGTCGGTCGGCTGATGATATTGCGGATTCCATCCGGCCCCGATCTGCATGCCTCTTTCGTTTTCGCGCAGGCTGATGGCGGGAACGAGATTCATGAAGTCCGAGGAATCGGTATTGGTCATGTGGTTCCCGACCGTGGCGGGATAATCGGTGGCGTATTTCTCGTTGGCGTCGCGGAGAAAGAACGCCAGCTTCATGGCCTCGTCCGCGAACTTCGCGGTGGACTGGAATTCGATATTGACGTCCGCTTCCGCGCGCTGCTCCGGGTTGACCGTCCCGTCCGCCCGCGGCATGCCGTGGTCCCACAGCATCATGTCGTGCTGGATCATGCCGAGCCAGCGCGGTTCCGGATATCGGCCCGATCCGGGCGGATCCTCCTTGCCCTGCAGCGGGCGGCGCTGCGCGACATAGGCGCTCGCGCCCTGATGGCCGGTTTCCTCGTTGTTCCACAGAGCGAATCGGATCGATCGCTCGGTGCGCACATCGGGACTGCTGAAGACGCGGGCGATCTCCATGACCAGCGCCGTGCCGGAACCATCGTCATCGGCGGCCTCGCCGAAGCTGCGCCCGTCCATGTGGGCGCCGACGATGTACATTTCATCCGGATGCGTGGTGCCCACTTTGGTGCAATAGACCTGCTCGCGCGGCCCCGGCCGCGTCGGCTGCGCGTTGAGGGCGCGCAGCGCCGGGTCCGATTGTGCGTCCGGATCGGTGTTGGGGGTCGCGGGCCGCGTCATGCCGCGCAGCCGCGAGCCGCCCGGCCCCCGACGGATTTCCCCGCTGGCGATCGCTCTCGCTGGCCGTCGCGTTCCGCCGGCGGTCGCCCGGCCGGGTGGCGGCGTTCCGGCTCCGGCGGCCGGTCGGGTTTGCGGCGGCGACGCATCGTAGACGTATTTGATGCGCTCGGTGCTGCATCCATAGCTGCGCAGTTGCGCCTCGATCCAGTCGACCGCGGCCCGGTTGCGGTCGGTGCCCTGCTGGCGGTCGCCGAATTGCGTCAGGCCCTTGATGGTGGCTTTGTACTTTTCCAGATCGAGCCGTCCGACCAGTGTCTTGACGGGGTCATCCGCGGCGATCGATGGCTGCGCGAATGCTTTTCCGCGCTGTTGGCCGAAGCCGGGCGCCGAGGAGGCGATGGCAAAGCTGCAGATCGCAAGGATGAATCGGACCGTACGCATTGCAGTTTCTCATCGGTGAAAGGTTGGTGCGGAGCCTATCCCGGTCGGAACGGGTTGGGAATGGCCCAACGCCGATGATGCGGATGTCAGGGCGCCAAGATCCTGTCATGCGGAGCGGCCCGGGAGTGCCGGTCTCAGGGGCGGGGACTTCGAAACCGATCAGGAGGGCGCTGTTCGCGGCTCCAACCTGTGCTAAGGTCCATCGATACCGGTCAATCATCATCGGAGAGGAAACCCGTGACTGCTCGCCGCGATCCCACCTGCCGCACCCATGGTGTCCATTTCGGCTTCGCTGCGCTCGTAGGCGCCGGCATCGCCGCCGCCGGCCTGATGGCGCCGACCGCCGCGCGGGCGCAGATGCCGTCCGACCTCGCCGAGAAAATCGCGGCGATGGGCCGGGTGGTCGATCCGGAGAACACCGGCAAGCTCTATGCGCCGTTCCAGGAGAAGGAACCCTATGCGGGCGTCAAGGTCATCCGCGATTTGAAATACGGCAATGATGCGCGCAACGTGGTCGATGTTTTCGTGCCCGAGACCGGCCCCGCCGGGCGGGCGGTGCTGATGTTCGTCCATGGCGGCGGCATGATCCGCGGCATCAAGCACGCGCCGGGGAGCCCGTTCTACGACAACGTCATGCTGTTCGCGGCACGCCACGGGATGGTCGGCGTCAATGTGGAATACCGGCTGGCGCCGCAGTTCCCGTGGCCCGCCGGCAACGAGGATCTGGCCGCGGCGGTGCGCCTGGTCGCCGACAAGGCGGCCGACTTCGGCGCGGACCCGAACCGAATCTACCTGATGGGACATTCGGCAGGCGCCACCCACGTCGCCTCCTACCTGTCGCATCCCGAGTTCCACGGGCCCAAGGGCTCCGGGCTCGCCGGCGCCATCCTCTCCTCCGGCGGCTACGACTTCACCAAGGACGAACAGAGCGAGGGCAGGATCGCCTATTTCGGCAGCGATCCGGCGCTGCTCGTCAAGCGCTCCGCCGTCGCCGGGCTCATCAGCACCAAGATTCCGTTCATGATGTCCGCGGCCGAACTCGATCCGCCGCCGATCGCCGCGCAGTCCGCCCTGCTCAAGGATGCGTTGTGCAAGTCGGAACACGGCTGCGTGCGCAGCATCGTGCTGCCGAAGCACAGCCACATGTCGGAATCCTATGCGATCAACACCGCCGACCATCAGCTGTCCGACCAGATCCTCGAGTTCATAAAGACCGGAAAATAGCGCCGGTATGGCCGCTTTCGGTCACGGCGACGCGGATGCAATGGCGCGTCGCCGGTCGCTTCGGCACGCCGATCTGTCGAGGCCGTGAAGCGACATGCTCAGCCTGTATTCCTATCCCGAACTGTTCGGGGTCGCGGACAACAATCCGTTCGGGCTCAAGATTTTTGCGTTCTTGAAGCTCGCGGGACTGCCCTTCAGGCACGAACATATTTTCGATGCGAAGGCGGCGCCGCGCGGCCAGTTGCCCTACATCGTCGACGATGGCGAACATGTCGGCGACAGCGACACGATCATCGCTCATCTCGCGGGCAAATATCGCCTGCCGATCGACAGCGCCCTGACCGAGGCCCAGCGCCACACCGACCTGATGATCCGGCGCACGCTCGATGATCTCTACTGGGTCATGTCCTACTCGCGATGGAAGGACCCGCAATTCTGGCCGCTGTTCCGCGATGCGATGCTTCAAACGCATCCGAGCTTGACCGCGAGCGGGATGGAAGCGGCACGGGCATACAATTTCGAGCGCTACCATTATCAAGGCATCGGGCGATACGAGCCCGCCGAGGTCTACAAGCGCGGCATCGCGGACCTCGCAGCGGTCGCGAGTTTGATCGGCGAACGCGGTTTCCTGTTCGGTCCGCAGCCGACCAGCATCGACGCCGGCGTCTATGGCTTCGTCGCCAACATCTATTTCTACCGCATCGACACGCCGCTGCGGCAGTTCGTGGCGTCACATCCCGCGCTCGTCAGGCATTGCAATGCGATCCATGAAGCGGTGACGGCAGGCATAGCCACGTCTGCGGAGCGAAGCTCCGGCCGCCGCGCCCGGCCCCGCCCACGATGGACGCGTCGTCGCGGTTCGCTTCAATACCGGTAGTGGTCCGGCTTGAACGGCCCTTCGATCGGCACGCTGATATAGGTCGATTGCTTCTGGCTCAGCTTGGTCAGGCGGGCGCCGATCTTGTCGAGATGCAGCCGCGCCACCTTCTCGTCGAGGCGCTTGGGCAAAGTGTAGACCTTCTTCTCGTACTTGCCGGGATTGGTCCACAGCTCGATCTGCGCCAGCGTCTGGTTGGTGAAGGAGGCCGACATGACGAAGCTCGGATGGCCCATGGCGTTGCCGAGGTTCACGAGCCGCCCCTCCGAGAGCAGGATGATGCGCTTGCCGTCCGGGAATTCGACCTCGTCGACCTGCGGCTTGACGTTGTGCCACCTGAAATTCTTCAGCGCGGCGACCTGGATCTCGCTGTCGAAATGGCCGATGTTGCAGACGATGGCGCGGTCCTTCATCCGGCGCATGTGGTCGACGGTGATCACGTCGAGATTGCCGGTGGCGGTCACGAAGATGTCGGCGCGGGCCGCGGCGTCTTCCATGGTGACGACTTCGTAGCCCTCCATCGCCGCCTGCAGGGCGCAGATCGGGTCGACCTCCGACACCATCACCCGGCAGCCGGCCTGGCGCAGCGACGCCGCCGAGCCCTTGCCGACATCGCCGAAGCCGGCGACCATGGCGACCTTGCCGGCCATCATCACGTCGGTGCCGCGGCGGATGCCGTCGACGAGGGATTCGCGGCAGCCATACAGGTTGTCGAATTTCGACTTGGTGACGCTGTCGTTGACGTTGATCGCCGGCCACAGCAGCGTGCCCTTCTTCTGCATCTCATAGAGCCGATGCACGCCGGTGGTGGTTTCCTCCGACACGCCGCGGATGGTCTCGGCGTTCTTGCGGTACCAGCCCGGCTTGTCCTCGAGGCGCCGCTTGATGGCGGCGAACAGGACTTCCTCCTCCTCGTTGGTGGGCTTGCTGATGAGCCCGGTCTCGCCCTGCTCGGCGCGCAGGCCGAGATGGATGAGCAGGGTGGCATCGCCGCCATCGTCGAGGATCAGGTTCGGGGCGCCGCCGTCGCCCCACTCGAAGATGCGATGGGTGTATTCCCAATAATCCTCGAGGCTTTCGCCCTTGACCGCGAACACGGGGATGCCGCTGGCGGCGATGGCTGCCGCCGCGTGGTCCTGGGTCGAATAGATGTTGCAGGACGCCCAGCGAATGTCGGCGCCGAGCGCCGCGAGCGTCTCGATCAGCACCGCGGTCTGGATCGTCATGTGCAGGGAGCCGGCGATGCGCGCGCCGCGCAGCGGCTGCTCCGGGCCGTATTCCTCCCGCGTCGCCATCAACCCCGGCATTTCGATCTCCGCGATCGCGATTTCCTTGCGGCCCCATTCGGCGAGCCCGATGTCCTTCACGACGTGGTCCGCGGGGTTGGCGGGCGATGTCCGGGATGTCTTCGGCGCGGCGGTCATGGGGGTCCCTCGGTGCGGTTGGGCTGAAACGTCTCAGGCGCGGCTCTGCCTATAGCAAGCCGGACGCGCTGCCGCAATAGAGATATAAAGAAATCCTTATGTCATTATCAGCGACAGGGCGTGCATCCATGCTCCCGGGAGGCCGGCGAACGGGGTCCTGATCGGTGCCTGGGCGACGCTTGGCGACGCCCTACAGGCAACCGTGGAAAGCCGCCTAATCTTCTTCGCCGAACCTGGCGCCCACCAGCGCTTCCAGCGCGGCCACGACTTCGGCGCTCTCATTTCCGGTCGCCGTGACGGTGATCGAGGTGCCGGGTCCCGCCGCCAGCATCATCAACCCCATGATCGAGGTGCCGCCGACGGATTCGCCGCACCGCGTCACCCGCACTTCGGCGTCGAATTTTTCCACCGTCTGAACGAACTTGGCGGACGCCCGGGCATGGAGGCCGCGCTGGTTGACGATGGGAATGTGCTTGACGATAGCCTCCGGAGAGGCCGCGGGAACATCGGGAGGGCAGTCCTCCGATGGTTCGGGACCGCTCATTTGCCGGCCAGCACGCGGCTCGCGATGGTGATGTATTTGCGGCCCGACTCCTGGGCCGCCATGACCGAATCGGCGAGCGGGAATTCGTCGCGCACCTTCACCAGCTTGATCAACATCGGCAAGTTGATGCCTGCCAGCACTTCGACCTTGGGTCGGCTCATGACGGAAATAGCGAGATTGGAGGGGGTGCCGCCGAACATGTCGGTCAGGATGACGACGCCGTCGCCGCTATCGACCTTCTTGACCGCCTCGATGATGTCGCGGCGGCGCTGCTCGACATTGTCATCCGGGCCGATGGTCACGGTCTCCATCTGCTCCTGAGCGCCCACGACATGCTCCAGCGCGGCGCGGAACTCGATTGCGAGCCGCCCGTGGGTTACGAGAACAATACCGATCATTGATTCACCCAGCGGGCGCCCCCGGGTGCGCCGCACGAAATCGCCTCAATCATGACCATCCCAAGGCCGAGCGCAAGGGCTTTCCAGGTTGCGGCGGTGCAGCATGGTGCGGCGCCGCCGGGCCGGCAGCGAGCTTGGCCTGGCCGCGCGCTGAAAACGAATTCCCCGGCACGTCGCGAGGATTCTGTCCGCCGCCGCGGCGGGCCGGCAATCCGGCCAAGACGTCCGGCCAAGAGGTTTCAGGCCGGAGCCTTTTCCAATGTGAGGGCGGCGCGCACAAGCAGAAAGGCGTCCTCGCCCGGTGCGACGGCAAGACGCGGCAGCCGCACGCCATCGATTTCAGTCGCCAGCGCGTCGGGCCGCGGCATGCGCTCCGACGCGGTCGCGAGGTCGACCACGAGTCTCACCACCGCGATCGGTTCGTAGGGCAGGCGGCAAATGCCGACGCCGCGGATCTCCATCAGCCCGGCGAGGCTCGGCCGGCGCCCGTGCGATGAGTCGCCCGTGCGCCGCCGCGACGTGAACGCGGTCGTCGGCGATGAGCCGGCTGAAGGCGAGCCGCCCATCCGCGGATGCCTGGATGAGTTCGAGCGCCAATCGCGATTTTCCGGCGCCGGCCGGGCCGCGAATGAGCACCGCACGCGCGCCCACCAGCACGGCGCAGCCATGGATGGTGGGGCCACTGATGGCTGCGGCGTCGACGGTTTCGGCGCTCACCGCCGTCACAACACCCGCAGATGCACGGTAAAGCATGCACCCAGCACGGCAGCCTCGCCGTCCTGATCGGGCGGCGCGGTGCGGTTGTGCGCCTCCAGCCGCCCGCCATGGGCTTCGACGATCTGCTTGGAAATGGAGAGGCCGAGCCCGGAATTCTGGCCGAAATTCTGCTGCGGCCGGTCGGTGTAGAAACGATCGAATATCTTGTCCAAGGCGTCGGGCCGGATGCCCGGGCCGTCGTCTTCGACGATGATGGCGATCTCGTCGCCGGTGCGGCGGCAGACGACACGGACCACGCCGTCCTGCGGCGAGAACGAGCGGGCATTGTCGATGAGATTGTTGATGACCTGGCTCAGCCGCGAGTCGTAGCCCTGCACCAGATAGCTGCGCGGATTGCCCTCGAAGGCGAGCGTCACCATCACGCCGTTGTCGCGCTTGACCTCGTTTGCGATCGTCACCACCGCCGACAGCAGCCGGTCGAGGTCGACCGGCGCCGGCTCCTGGCGCTGCAATTCGGCGTCGAGCCGGCTCGCGTCGGAAATGTCGGAGATCAGGCGGTCGAGCCGCTTCACGTCGTCCTGGATCACCGACAGCAGGCGGCCGCGGCTGGCGTCGGTCTTGGCCAAGGGCAGCGTTTCCACCGCCGAACGCAGCGAGGTCAGGGGATTTTTGAGCTCATGGGCGACGTCGGCGGCGAAGCTTTCGATCGCCTCGATGCGATTATACAGCGCATCCGTCATTTCGCGCAGGTTGCCCGACAGGTGGCCGATCTCGTCGCGGCGGCCGGTGAAGTCGGGAATCTCCACCCGCCCCTTGACGCGCCGGCGCACGCGGTCGGCGCCGTCGGCGAGGCGGCGCACCGGCCCGGCGATGGTTCCGGCGAGCAGCACCGAGAGCAGCATCGACACGCCGGCGGCGATCAGGAAGACCTTGAGAATGGAGAGCCGCTCCGCCGCGACGGTCTGGTCGATGTCGGCGCCCTGGGTCGACAGCAGCAGCGCGCCGCGCACGGTGCGGAAGCGCTGGATCGGCACCGCCACCAGGACGATGACCTCGCCGCGATCGGTGATGCGCACCATGCTGGCCGTCTGGCCATTGAGCGATTTGCTGACCTCCGGATAGCCGGTGCCGTTCTCGCCGCCGAGGTCGTGGTACAGCGGCAGGTCGCCGCGGCCGAGCCAGGTGCGAATGGCGATGAAGGTGCGTTCGACCATGCCGGGCTTTTCGGTGGTGGGCGGCGGCAGGTCGAAGCGGAGCACGTCGCCGCGCCCGTAAAGGCTGCGGCTGTCGAGGATCAGGGTGCCGTCGCGGTCGTAGATGCGCGCCCGCGTCTTGGTCGGCGTGATCAGCCGGCGCAGCAGCGGCGCGACCCGCTCCGGATTGACCGGAAATTCGTAGCCGAACAGCGCATCGTCGCTGGGGCCGTAGCTCTCGCCGGCCTGCAGTTCCAGGAGCCGGTCGGGATCGATGGTGATGGCGTCGGTCTCCACCGTGGCCGAGCCGGCGATGGCGCCGGCGATGATCTCGCCCTGCACGACGAGGCTCTGCACCCGCGCTTCGATCAGCCCGGCGCGGAACTGGGTGAGGTAGAGGATGCCGAGCACGAAGGCGAGCAGGCCGGCGACGTTGAGAAAGACGATCCGCCGGGTGAGGCTCGAAAAGCTCTGGGCGACGAAGAAATGCCAGGCATGCCGCGGCAGGCTGGCAATGCCGTCGGTGCGCAACACCTGCCACGCCCGGCCGAAGAAGCTTCCGGTGCCGCTGCGGGCGCGGGCAAAAGCGTCGATGCCGCGGCGCAGCCGATCGATCGTCCGTGCGGTCGCCGCGGCGAGAACCGCGCTGGCGCCGGCGCGCGCGCCCGCCTTCCCGGAAGCCATGCCGCCGGAAGGCGTGGGGTGTTCGAGATTATCCGCGGTCCGATCCAGCACGTCGGCTTCCCAACCCGCTTTGTCCCACCCTCGCCGCGCCCACTTTATAGCACCGGTCCGGGTTTTCCCAACCGTTCAGGGTAAGACGGGATGCCGCAGCGGAGCCGTCTATTCCTTGAATCGGTAGCCCACTCCGTAAAGCGTTTCGATCATGTCGAAATCGTCGTCGGTCTGCTTGAATTTCTTGCGCAGGCGCTTGATGTGGCTGTCGATGGTGCGGTCGTCGACATAGACTTGGTCGTCATAGGCCGCATCCATCAGCGCATTGCGGCTCTTGACCACTCCCGGCCGCGTCGCGAGCGCCTGGAGGATCAGGAATTCGGTGACCGTCAGCGTGACCGGCTCGTTCTTCCAGGTGCAGGTGTGGCGCTCGGGGTCCATGCGCAGCAGGCCGCGCTCCAGCACCTTGGCGGCGTCGGCCTCCTTGGGGGCGGCGGGGTCCTTGACGGCGGCGCGGCGCAACACCGCCTTGACCCGCTCCACCAGCAGCCGCTGGGAGAACGGCTTCCGGATGAAGTCGTCGGCCCCCATCTTGAGGCCGAACAATTCGTCGATCTCCTCGTCCTTGGAGGTGAGGAAGATGACGGGCATGTCGGACTTCTGGCGCAGCCGGCGCAACGTCTCCATTCCGTCCATGCGCGGCATCTTGATGTCCAGGATCGCAAGGTCGGGCGGACTGGTCTTGAAGCCGTCGAGGGCGGAGGCGCCATCCGTATAGGTCATGATACGGTAGCCCTCGGCCTCGAGGGCGATCGAGACCGAAGTCAGGATGTTGCGGTCATCATCTACGAGAGCGATAGTTGGCATGTGGCCCTTCTAGCACGAATTCGCTGTGCCACGAGTCCGGCCCATTGGTTGAAGCCAAGCAGGCCGGCAGAAATGTGACAACAAGCGGCGAAATTGAGGCATTTTCAACGAATTAGGAGGAAATCCGCGATGGGCGAAACAGCAAATTCGCCGGCTTTACCCGGTTTCATGCCGAATCGGTTGCCGGAAAACGCCCGGCCGCCCGAGGATTTCAACCCTATCGCGGTCGCCAAGGGCCTGCTGCGCAGCATCCGCTCCGGGGCTCTGGCAACCCTCGACCGCAACACCGGACACCCGTTCTGCTCTCTCGTCAATGTCGCGACCGACGTCGACGGCTCGCCCTTGATCCTGGTGTCGCAGCTTTCGACCCATACCGCCAACATCGAGGTCGATCCCCGCGCCTCGGTGCTGCTGGCCTCCACCGGCAAGGGCGACCCGCTGGCCTATCCAAGGCTCACCGCGCTCGGCAGCTTCGCCAAGATCGATCGCGGCTCCCCCGACGAAGGGCGGGTGCTGCGGCGGTTCCTGGCGCGGCATCGAAATCGGAATTGTATGCGAGCTTCGCCGATTTCTCGTTCTGGCGAATGACCGTCGTCTCCGCCCATCTCAATGGCGGCTTCGCCCGGGCCGCCGACCTCAGGGCGAGCGACCTGCTCACCGACACCGCCGACGCCGCCGAGATGATCGAGCTCGAGCCCGGTGCGGTCGAGCATATGAACTCCGATCATGCCGAAGCGGTGCGCCTCTATGCGACCAAGCTGCTCGGCGAGGCCGACGGGGCCTGGCGCGTCACCGGCGTCGATCCCGACGGTCTCGACCTCGCGCTCGGCGACCGCACCGCGCGGATGCCGTTTCCCAGCCGCATCCTCGATGGCAGCACGTTGCGCAAGGTGCTCGCCGAAGCGGGCGCCCAGGCGCGGGCGAAATAGGCCGGTTGCACGCGCGAGCCGTGCAGCCATCGTCGCGGCGGCCGGCATGAAGGTCCTCGTCATCGGCGGCTATGGAACGTTCGGCGGACGCTTGGTGCGATTGCTCGCCGACCGCCCGCGATTGACGCTGCTGGTTGCCGGCCGCTCGGGCGCGAAGGCGCAGTCCTATTGTTCGCGCCATGCCGCGACGGCGAATCTCGTGCCGCTGGCATTCGATCGCGACGGCGATGTCATCGGCCAATTGCGGGATGCGGCGCCCGACATGGTCGTCGACGCATCCGGTCCGTTCCAGGTCTACGGCGACGATCCTTATGCCGTCGTCAAGGCATGCATCGCACTGAAGATCGACTATATCGATCTCGCCGACAGTTCCGCCTTTGTCGATGGCATCGCGGCTTTCGACGAGGGAGCAAAACAGCGAGGCCTGTTCGTTCTCTCGGGTGTCAGCAGCCTTCCCGTATTGACCGTCGCCGTGGCGCGCCGGCTGGCGCCGGGGATGGCGCGAATAGACGCGGTGAGTGCCGGAATTGCGCCCTCGCCGTTTGCCGAGATCGGCCTCAACGTGTTCCGTGCCATTGCTGAGCTATGCCGGCAAGGTGCTCGCCGTGTTGCGGGATGGCCGCGAGATGACCGCCTATGCGCTCATCGATTCGCGAACCTTCACGATCGCGCCGCCGGGACATGTTCCGCTCCGCCCACGGCGTTTCACCCTGATCGACGCGCCGGAACTGCACGTCTTGCCGACGTTATTTCCCCATTTGAAATCTGTCTGGGTCGGCGCCGGCACGGTTCCGGCCATCTTCCATCGTTGCCTTACACTCTGTGCGTTCCTGGTGCGGCTCGGCTTGCTGCCGTCCTTATTGCCGTTCGCCGCGATCATGCATGCCGTGCGCAACCGGCTGTCCTGGGGCGAGGATCGCGGCGGCATGTTCGTGGCGATCTCCGGGTGGGGCGGGGACGGCAACCCGATCGAACGCGAATGGCACGTGATCGCCGAGGGCGATGATGGTCCGTTCATTCCAGCGATGGCCGCTGCTGCGGTCATCGGCCATGTGCTCGATGGACGCCGACCGCCGGCGGGCGCGCGCGACGGCACCGCCGATGTGAAGCTCACCGACTACGAAGACCAATTTTCGAGCCGGCGCATTTTTGCCGGCGTGCGAGAAAAATCCGCGCGGCCGCGGCCGCTCTACCGACGGCTACTCGGTACGGCCTATGACACGCTGCCGCCGACCTTGCAGCGCTTGCATGATTTGGATTGCCATCTCGTCGCCGAAGGCCGCGCGAAGATCGAGCGTGGCCAGGGAATTGTGGCCCGCCTGATCGCCGCGGCGTTTGGCTTTCCCCCGGCCGGCAACGACATTCCCGTTACTGTCGATTTCCGCTGCGACAAGCCTTGCGAAGTGTGGCGGCGCAGCTTTGCCGGCCGGGAGTTCTCCAGCATTCAGGAGGAGGGTCAAGGCGGTTTCGACCGATTGTTGCGCGAGCAGTTCGGCCCGGCCACGTTCGGCCTCGCACTCGTCGTCGAAGCGGGCCGGTTGCGACTCCTCATGCGGCGCTGGAGCCTATTTGGAGTCACGATGCCGATCGCACTGGCGCCGGTATGCGATGTCTACGAATACGAGAAGCAAGGACGCTTCCATTTCTTTGTCGAACTCGGCCTGAAATGGGTCGGGCCCATTGTGCGCTGCCAGGG
Organism: uncultured Alphaproteobacteria bacterium; assembly: GCA_963795865.1. Taxonomy (GTDB): domain Bacteria; phylum Pseudomonadota; class Alphaproteobacteria; order Rhizobiales; family Xanthobacteraceae; genus JAJPKK01. The sequence continues at coordinate 121,570 of CAWCJX010000043.1, read as the reverse complement.
TTGGCTGGAACCTCGTGCCTCGGAATGCTGACTGGCTGGGAGCGGCTTGTTGCCCCCAGAACGAAACGGTGGAACGAAACGGCGCCGGCGCGCGTTTATGCTGCGCTGCACTAAGTGCCGTCGCGGAATGATCTCGGAATGATCTTGGCAGAAGCCGGGTTCGCGACTATAGGTGCCGCGCCTGCGATCCGGACCACAACCGGCCGCGGCGCGCTCAATTCCAAATGCTGCAGGCTGTTCGGGATCATGCGCGAAATCATGAGAGACCAGGACGTCGTTCGATCCGGCTCGAGATGACGGCGCTCTTGAGGGGTAAGCCTCCGGCTGCGTGCCGGACTGTCTGGGGAGACTTTCCGTGAAGGAAACAGGTTTGCGCAACAGCGCCCATGGCGCCGACAAATTCGGATTTTCCGGCCTTGCGGCCGCCCATTGGAACCTGACCGAAGCTCCCCTCTACGAGCACGCCCTCGCCAATGGCGAAGCCCGGATCGTCCAGGGCGGCGCGCTGTGCGCCGAGACCGGCGTGCATACCGGCCGCAGCCCCAAGGACAAGTTCGTCGTCTGCGACGAGCACACCGAGAAGACGATCTGGTGGGACAAGAACGGCAAGCTCACGCCGGCGCAGTTCGATCTCCTGCACGAGGATTTTCTCGATCACGCCAAGGGCAAGGAGCTTTACGTCCAGGACCTCTATGGCGGCGCCGATCCGAAATACCGCATCAAGGCGCGGGTCTTCACCGAACTCGCCTGGCATTCGCTGTTCATCCGCACCCTGCTGATCCGGCCCGACCGTTCCGAGCTGTCGCACTACGTGCCGGACTTCACGATTCTCTGCCTGCCCTCGTTCAAGGCCGATCCCAAGCGCCACGGCGTGCGCAGCGAGACCGTGGTCGCCATCAACTTCACCAAGCGCATGATCCTGATCGGCGGCAGCTACTATGCCGGCGAGATGAAGAAGTCGGTGTTCACCACGCTCAACTATTATCTGCCTGCCGAGAGCGTGATGCCGATGCATTGCTCGGCCAATGTCGGCCGCGACGGCGACGTCGCCGTGTTCTTCGGCCTGTCCGGCACCGGCAAGACCACCCTGTCGGCCGATCCGAACCGCACCCTGATCGGCGACGACGAGCACGGCTGGGGCCCGCAGGGCGTGTTCAATTTCGAGGGCGGCTGCTACGCCAAATGCATCAAGCTGTCGAAGGAAGCCGAGCCCGATATTTACGCGGCGACGCTGCGGTTCGGCGCCATCCTCGAGAACGTGATCTACGATCCCGAGACCCGCATCTGCGATTTCGACGACGACCGGCGCACCGAGAACACCCGCTCGGCCTATCCGCTCGACTTCATCCCGAACGCCTCGCGAACCGGCCGCGCCGGCATGCCGAAGAACATCGTGCTGCTCACCGCGGATGCCTATGGCGTGATGCCGCCCATCGCCAAGCTCACTTCGGCGCAGGCGATGTATCACTTCCTCTCCGGCTACACCGCCAAGGTCGCCGGCACCGAGAAGGGCCTGGTCGGCGTCGAGCCCGAATTCTCCACCTGCTTCGGCGCGCCGTTCCTGCCGCGCCATCCGTCGGTCTACGGCAACCTGCTGCGCGAGCTGATCGGCGTGCACGGCGTCGATTGCTGGCTCGTCAACACCGGCTGGACCGGCGGCAAATACGGCGTCGGCCGCCGCATGCCGATCAAGGTGACGCGCACGCTGCTCACCGCCGCGCTCGACGGCTCGCTGCGCAACGCCAAGTTCCGCACCGATCCCTATTTCGGCTTCGCGGTGCCGACCCAGCTCGCCGGCGTCGAGCCGCATCTGCTCTATCCGCACAAGACCTGGCAGAACAAGGCGGAATTCGACGAGACCGCGCGCAGCCTGGTCGCCATGTTCCAGAAGAACTTCGTCCCGTTCGAGAGCCACGTCGACGCCGACGTCCGCGCCGCCGCGCCCGAGGTTCGCATCGCCGCGGAGTGAGGGTTCGGCAGGCGGACGCGGAAAGCCGCCCGCCGCGGCCTGTTCATCCGTGCGGACGGGTGCAACGGCGTTGCGCACGGACCGATGCGGGCGCCGCCGAGACGCGGCGGTCGCCATGCAGGCCTCCGACACCGGGTTCGGGACCTTTTCCAGGCCGTTGCCACGGCCGCCACATGCGCACTCCGGCATAGTGGTCCGCGGGCCTCGCTGCGAGCCTGATTGAACCTGACTGCGCTCGCCGATCCCTAACGGTGACGATGCGCCTGGTTGGCCGGGTTGCAGAGACTGGCGCCGCCCGCGGTAACCGCTAGACTTGAATTCGTTGTGCGGGGCGGCCACCGAACTCGCGACCACGCCGGAGGGAGACTCCGATGTTTTGCCAGCTGCTGGCCCGGATTACGATCGTTCCCATGGTCTTGCTCATCGTCGCCGCGAGCTTCGCGCCGGTAATCGCGCAGCAGGATGGCGTCGCTGCCGCCATCCCGCTGGTCTCGCTGGCCAAGACCCGCATCGACCAGCGCAAATACGACGAGGCGGCGGAGCTTTACCAGCGCGCCTTGACCATCCTGGAGCGCGACCCCGACAAGAACCGTCAATATGTGATCGATACCCTGAGCAATCTCGCCCGCACCCATGAATTCCAGAGCCGCTACGTCGAGGCGGTCGAATTGCGCAAGCGCGCGGTGGCGCTGGGCGAAGGCGGCACCGGCCGCGACAAGGGCATCGGCCTCGCCAACAGCCTGAGCGATCTCGCCATCGCGTATTACCTGCTGGGCCGCTACGCCGAGGCCGAGCCGCTCGACGAGCGCGCGCTGATGATCCGCGAAAGCGCGCTCGGCCGCTCCCATCGCGACGTCGCCGTCAGCCTGAACAATCTGGCGCAGGTCTATGAGCGCCTCGGCCGCAACGAGGACGCCGAAGTGCTGCATCGGCGCGCCATCGCCATCGAGGAGAAAGCCACGGGCGCCAACCGCCAGCTCGCGGTGAGCCTGAACAATCTCGGCCTGGTGGACATCAAGCTCGGCCGCTACGCCGAGGCCGAGCAACTGACCAAGCGCGCCCTCGCCCTGCAGCAGAAGGCGCTCCCGGCCAACGATGCCGACGTGGCGCAGAGCCTGAACAATCTCTCGGTCGCCTACCGGCAATTGGGCCGCGCCGCGGAAGGCGAGCCGCTGCTCAAGCGCGCGATCGCCATCAAGGAGCAGATCTTCGGGCCGGACCATCCCGAGGTCGCCTTCCATCTCATTCCGCTCGCCAATGCCTATGTGAATCTCGGGCGTTACGAGGAGGCCGAGCCGTTGTATCTGCGCGCGCTGGCGATCCGCGAAAAGGTGTTCGGCCCGGACCATATGGATGTCGCCTCGGTGATCAATTACCTGGCGCGGCTGCAGCTCCTGATGGGGCGCACCACCGAATCGATCGATTCGTCCCGCCGCGCGGTTCGCCTCGTGGTCGACCGGCTCAACCGCGATGCCGGCAGCCGCACGGCGCCGGAAGTCGCGTCGCTGCGCGACTATTTCGATCAGAACGTCGCCATCCTCGAACGGGCGTCGCAGCAGCGCATCCTCGGCCTGGAAGCCGGCTATGAGGCGTTCGAAAGCGCCCAATGGGCCAATCAATCGGCCGCGGCGACGGCGTTGGCCCAGATGGCGGCGCGCTTCGGCGCCGGCAGCGACCCGCTGGCGGCGCTGGTGCGCCAGCAGCAGGACGCGGTGAGCGAATTGCGCATTCTCGACCGCAGTCTCCCGGCCGCGCTCGCCAAAGCCGAGAATCTGCGCGATCCCAAGCGCGAGGAGACCATGCGGCGCCGGGCGTCCGAGCTGTCGGCGCAGGTCGAGCAATTGAACAAGGACATCGCGGCCCGGTTCCCGGAATATGCCTCGCTGGTCAGTCCCAAGCCGCTCAGGGTCGCCCGGGTCCAGCAATTGCTCGGCGCGGACGAGGCGCTGGTGTTCTTTCTCAGCAGCGAGAAGGCGAGCCATGTCTTCGCGGTGACCCGCGAAACCTTCGAGTGGCGAACGATCGCGGTCGGCACCGACGCCATGGCGGCCAAGGTGACCGCCATGCGCCAGGGCGTCGACGTCGACGATCTCCTGCGCTCCATCGATGCCGGAAAGCCGGTGCTGTTCGATCTCGGCGTCGCCTACGATCTCTATGAGACGCTGCTCGGCCCGGTCGAGTCGGTCATCAAGGACAAGCGTCATCTGCTGGTGGTGCCGACCGGAGCCCTGACGGCGTTGCCGTTCCATCTCTTGGTGACGGAGCGCCCGGCGACGGCGGTGCCGCGGCTCGAGGACATGCCGACCTACCGCAACGCGGCCTGGCTGATCAAGCGACAGGCGGTGAGCGTGCTGCCTTCGGTCGAGAGCCTGCAGGCGCTGCGCGCCTTCGCCCGCACCAGCACTGCGACGCGGCCGATGACCGGCTTCGGCGATCCGGTGTTCGGCCCCGACGGCCCCAAGCCCTCGCCCGGACAGCGTGCGCAGCCGGCCCGTTCGGTCAAGACGCGCGCCTATACCGATTATTGGCGCGGCGCCGGCGTCGACCGCTCGCGGCTTGCGGAAGCCCTGCCGGAGCTGCCCGAGACCGCCGACGAGCTCAAGGCGGTGGCCGCCAAGCTCGGCGCCGCCGCAGGCGATATCCACCTGCGTCGCGATGCGACCGAGACGGCGGTCAAGAGCGCGCCGCTTTCCGATTATCGGGTGATCTATTTCGCCACCCACGGTCTGGTGGCCGGAGACATCCGCGACCTGGCCGAGCCGTCGCTCGCCTTGTCGCTGCCCAAGCAGTCGACCGCGCTCGATGACGGACTGCTGACGGCCAGCGAAGTGGCGCAGCTCAAGCTCAATGCCGACTGGGCGGTCCTGTCGGCCTGCAACACCAGCGCCGGCGACAAGCCCGGCGCCGAAGCGCTGTCGGGGCTCGCCCGCGCCTTCTTCTATGCCGGCGCCCGCGCCCTGCTGGTGTCGCACTGGAAGGTGGCCTCGACGGCGGCGACGCGGCTGACCACCTCGACCTTCGACTACCTCAAGGCCGATCCCTCCGCCGGCCCGGCGGAAGCGCTGCGCCGCGCCATGCTCGCCTACATGGCGGACACCTCCGATCCGAACAACGCCTATCCGGCGTTCTGGGGGCCGTTCGAGGTGGCGGGCGAGGGCGCCGCGCGCTGATTTGCAATCGACGCCGCGCACCGGCCGATGTGTGACCTAAGTCACAGTTCCGCGCGGCATTCGGTGCCATCCTCGCTCCATCGCACCGGACGCTTGCGCGATCCGGTCAACGACGGAGGATCACCATGAAACGGTTGCATGGCAAGATGAGTGGCATTCTGGCGGCGGGCATTATCGGCTTCCTGACCTGCGGCAATGCGGCATTCGCCGGGCAGGTTTCGCGCCAGCAGATCCTTGATGCGCTGTCCGCGTCGCCGCAGCCCGCAAGCTTTGCGGAGCGGCTGCGGCTGACGCGGTCGATGACGTTCGACGATCGCGACTACACGGTGGCGAGCGTACCGCCGATGCCGGCGATCGATCTCGAGGTCTATTTCGATTTCAACTCCGCAGCGATCACGCCGCAAGCGGAGCCGCAATTGCGCGAACTCGGCGCCGCGCTCTCCGATGCCCGGCTCAAGGGCGCCACCATCTCGATCAACGGCCACACCGACGGCGTCGGCGGTGATGCCTTCAACAAGAGATTGTCGGAGCGTCGCGCGGTGATGATCAAGGGCTATTTGGTCGACCACTTCCAGCTGCCTTCGGCCAATCTGCGGACTGTCGGCTTCGGCAGGTCGAAACCGAAGAACAGGATGGATCCGAGCGCTCCCGAGAACCGGCGCGTCGAGATCGTTAACCTCGCTCCGCAGGCGCAGGTCCAGACGCAGGCCCAGCGCTGATATCCTCCCACTCTGCAACAACTCTGCTGTGATCGCCCGGGCCCAGCCGGGCGATCCAGCAACCACGGTGGAAACTGCCCGAAACGATCGCGGCTGCTTCGGAGCAGGCAAGCGGACTCGCGCCACAACAAATCCCTGTGGGATCGTCTCTACAGAATCTCCTGCAGCCGCTCGGGCGGTCGGCACAGCCGCGTGCCCTTGGGCGTCCGCACCACCGGCCGCTCGATCAGTATCGGATTGGCATGCATCGCCGCGATCAGCGCGGCATCCGAGAGGGCGGCATCGTCGAGCCCGAGCTCGTCATAGGGCGTGCCCTTGCGGCGCAGCAACGCTCGCGGCTTCATCGCCATCGCTGCGAGCGCCGTCTCGATGGCGGCGATGCTGGGCGGGGTCTTCACGTAGTCGACGATTTCGGGCGTGACGCCCGCGGCCCGGATCGCCTCCAGCACCTTGCGGGAGGTCGCGCATTTCGGGTTGTGCCAGATCGTCACCTTCATTTTCATTGCGGCGATGGCGGCGGCTGGTCGGCTGCATCCGGGGAAGGAACCGCCGGGCGCCTCGCCCGTGCGGTCCGCGCCGGCGGCGTCGTGCCCTCGGCGCCGCAGCGCACCAGCACCATGTTGCCGTAGCGGCCGGCGACTTCCGGATCGACCCATTTGAGGATCAGCACCCGCCCGTCGAACGACACCACCTCGCGGTCGTCGGCGCTGGCCGGGGTCGGCCCCGGCCCGATATAGGTCTTGTTCTCGTAGCTGCCCTTGAGCGCCATGTCCTGCATGGCCGGATTGTCATGGCCGAGCATCATGACGCCACCGGAAGGCGAACGGCTGATAATGTAGGCTTGGTTGCATTGTCCCCGCGCGGCCACCTCGGTGCGGGCGCGGTCCTGGTCGCGGTGATAAGAGGAGAAGCCCCACCGCCCCACGATGTCGTCCGCCCGCAGGCTCGGCGGCGGCAGCGGCGTCGACGGCGCCTGCGGCGAACTCGAGGCGAATGGATTGGAGCCGAACGGATTGTTGGTCGAGGAACAGGCGGCGAGCATCACCGCTGCCGACGAAAAAACGGCCGCCGTGAGCAAATGGCGCATGCGAAGCATCGGCGTCTCCTACCAACCGGCAACCTGTTCAGGCGAATTCGACACCGGTTCGCCGCCGGACATGGGGCCTCATCATAGCGAGTAACGTTAAGATTCTGCTCAATAAGGCTGACCAGCGGTTTACTGTGCTTGGCCTTTGCGGCAAGCGCAAGGGCGAGCGGCCTGGCGCGGCGGCAATGATTCCCCGGCCGCTCCCGCATCCTGATACCTCTTAGCGCGACTGCGACGCTGCGTTCGACTTGACGTTGAGGCTCGCCATCACCTCGGGATCGGTGAAGTCGGCGCAGGTCTTGTGGCCGGCGGCATGAATGCCCGCGATGGCGCAGACGTCGTCCATTTCGCCGGCGTCTCCGGTCACCCCGATGGCGCCGATCACCTCGCCGGCGACATCGCGAATGAGCTGGCCGCCGGCTTCCAGGAACATCGGGCCGTCGGCGAGCGCCAGCAGATTGTCCATGAACACCGGCTTCTCGCGCTGCTTTTGCAGCACCATGCGCGACGGCCGTCCCATCGACAGCGCCGCATAGGCCTTGCCGTAGGCGATCTCGAACCGCAGCATGGCGCAGCCGTCCTGCTTGAGCGCCGCTTTGAGGCGGCCGCCGGCGTCGAGTATGACCGCGGTCAGCGGCCGCAGCTTGCGCTCCTTCGCGGCTGCGAAGCAGGCATTGATGATGGTCACGGCCTCGTCGAGGCTGATCGCGCGCATTCCGTGGGTTCCCAGCAAGTGATACGGTGGATGATCCAGAGTGTCGGCCGCACTCAAGCAGGAAACGCGGAGGTGTCAAATGCCGGTCATGACCACGTCGCGCGCCGCGCTGGGGTCGATCCTGGCGCTCGGGTTCACCGCGCTCGGGTTCGTGGCGCAAGGGTTCATGGCGCAAGGGTTGCCGGCACGGGCGGCCGATGCGCCGATCCGGGTCAACACGTTTCCCAACGCCAAGGCACTGCCGGTCTATGTCGGCATCGCCAGGGGCTTCTTCGCGAAATACGGGCTCAGCGTCGAAGTCGAGCACACCGAGAGTTCGCAGAGCCAGCGTGACGGCCTCGCCGCCGGCCAATTCCAGATCGCCCAGGCCGCGCTCGACAATGCGGTCGCCATGATCGAGGTCGCCAAGCGCGACGTCGTCATCGTCTCCGGCGGCGACAGCGGCATGAACGAGTTCTTCGTCCAGCCGGGGATCGCATCGTTCGCGCGATCTGCGCGGCAAGACCATCGTGGTCGATGCGCCCGACACCGCCTATGCGCTGCAGGCCAAGAAGCTGCTGCTGCGCAACGGGCTCAGGGAGGGCAGCGACTACACGGTCAAGCAGGTCGGCGCCGTGCGTCTTCCGCTACAAGGCGATGATCGAGGACAAGTCCAATGCCGGCGGCATCCTCAACCTGCCCTTCACGGTGGAGGCCGCGCGAAAAGGGCCTGACCAGCCTCGGCCGCCTGGTCGACCTGCTCGGGCCGTACCAGGCTGCCGGCGCCTTCGTCATGCGCCCATGGGCGCGCGACCACGGCCCGGAACTCGAAAAATACCTCGCCGGCTACGTCATGTCGCTGCGGTGGATCCGCGACACCGCCAACCGCGCCGCGGCGGTCGATCTCCTGGTCGACAAGCTCAAGCTCCAGCGTAGCATCGCCGAGCGCACCTATGACCTCCTGATCGATCCGGTGTCGGGCTTCACCCCCGACGCCAGGTTCGATGTCGAAGGCTTCCGCAACATGCTGGCGCTGCGTGCCGAGATCGAACGCAAGGCTGACACCGAGGCGGTGGCGCCGGAGCGCTATGTCGATTTGCATTACTATGACCAGGCGATGAAATTCGTCGAGGGGCCGTAGCGCCCGGCGGGAATGATCGCTTCGCGGCGGGTGCCGTGTTGACCCGATGGCGTCTCTTGAGTTCCTGGAAAATCGAAGGTTCGGCGGCGCCGCGGCCGTTTCGGCTTGGAGTACCGGAAATCGCGATCCGTCGAACATGCAGGAACTTGATTTCACCTTCGATTTGCGGACCGCCGTCGGGCTGTCGATGGGACTTGCCCAAAGCGCGCGGGGATGATGCTATTTGCGTTCCAGAGGCGTGCGGCGCGCCCCGCGCCGCATACGCCCGCGATCCCAGGGAGGACAGCATGCAGGTTCGTAATTCGGTCGGCGCAGCGGCGCTCGTGGCGGCGCTGTTGCTGACGGTTGGCAGCGCCGCGGCCTATGACGAAAGCAAGTATCCCGATTTCAACGGCCAGTGGCGGCGCGCCAGCCGCGTCCAGAGCGACCGCATCGGCGCCGCCTTCGATCCCAGCAAGCCGTTCGGCCGCCGAGAGGCGCCGCCGCTGACGCCGGAATACCAGGCGATCTACGAGGCGAACCTCGCGGATATGGAAAACGGCGGCCAGGGCATCGACCCGACTTACAAGTGCCTTTCTCCGGGCATGCCGCGCGTCATGATTCCCTATTCGGGAATGGAATTCGTCGTCACTCCGGCGGCCACATTGATCCTGTTCGAGCGCGACTGGGACTTCAATCGCCATATCTATACCGATGGCCGCGGCTTCCCCGCCGACATGGATCTCGAGCCGCGGTATCTGGGCTATTCCGTCGGCAAATGGCTCGATACCGATGGCGACGGCCGCTACGACACGCTCACGGTCGAGACCCGCGGCTTGAAGGGTCCCCGCGTCTATGACGCAAGCGGCATCCCCTTGCATGCGGACAATGAGACCGTCATCCAAGAGCGCATCTATCTCGACAAGGCCGATCCGAGCCTCATGCACGACGACATCACCACCATCGACCATGCGCTGACCCGGCCGTGGGTGGTCAACCAGGTCTATAAGCGCAAGGTGAGCGACAAACCGCTCTGGCTCAATCACGAGGTTTGCGGCGAAGGCAACAATCATGTCGGCATCGGCAAGGAGAACTATTTCCTCAGCGGCGACGGTTTCCTGATGCCGACCAAGAAGGGCCAGGCGGCGCCCGACCTGCGCTATTTCAAGACGGGCACCCGATAAGGACTCGCTGCCAAGCCCGGATTTCTGAACCGGCGAAGAACCGGGGAAGCTCCGCCGCGGAAACGGCGCAGACCGGACGACGGGGGCCGGCATGACCGACTTCGAGAAGCGATTTCTTCGCCGCGGCCCGGTCCGTGCCCGCTCCGCATGGGTTGCGAGCCTGTGCGCCGCGGCATTCGGCGTCGGCTGGTCCGGCGCTCCCGCGGTCGCGCAGGCCTACCCGACCCGTCCGATCACGATGATCGTGCCATTTCCTCCAGGCGGCCCCGCGGATGCGCCGGGGCGCGTGATCGCCGAACGGATGGGCAAGTCGCTCGGGCAGGCCGCCATCATCGAAAATGTGGGCGGCGCGGCGGGAAGTATCGGTGCCGGCCGGGTTGCCCGCGCGCGTCCTGATGGCTACACGATCGTACTCGGCAACACCAGCACGCACGTGATGAACAGCGCCTTGTATGCGTTGCCATACGACGTGTTGAATGATTTCGCGCCGATCACGCCGCTGGTCACGACCCCGCTGGTGCTGTTCGCTAGGAAGACCATGCCGGCGCGAGACTTGCGGGAATTGATCGACTGGCTCAAGGCCAATCCCGGCAAGGCGACGGCGGGGTTCGCCTCGGCCACCTTCCAAATCATCAACGTGTTCTTCCAGAAGCAGACCGGGACACGTTTTGCGCTCGTGCCTTATCGTGGCAGCGCCTCCGGAATGCAGGACCTGGCCGCCGGCCAGATCGATCTGTATTTCACCACCCCGGCCGAACTGCCGCTGGTGCGGGCCGGCAGCATCAAGGCCTATGCGGTGACGAGCGATACGCGCCTGGCGCTGGCGCCGGACCTCCCGACCTTCGCCGAATTGGGACTGCCGTCGCTTTCCTTCGCGAACTGGTACGCGCTGTTTGCGCCCAGGGGCACGCCGGGCGATATCATCGCCAAGCTCGATGCGGCCGCCGTTGATGCGCTGGCCGATCCGGCGACGCGGTCGCGCCTCGTCGATCTCGGAGTGGATGGTTTCCCGCGCGAGCAGCAGACGCCGGGCGCGCTCGGCGCCTTGCAAAAGGCCGATGCCGGGAAATGGTGGCCGATCATCAAGGCAGCCGGGATCAAGCCCGAGTGAGATCGCCCGCGCCTTCCCCGACCGGAACGGTCGACTCGCGAAAATTCGATCCCGAACGGCAACACAGCTGGAGGCCACGTCTTCGAAAGAAAACGTGGCCAGACGTCGCGTCGCCGTTCACGTCGTGAAGAATTTGACGAAATGATCGTAGACTTGGTCGGGTGCCTCCTCCTGCAGGTAGTGGCCGGTCGGAAGCGGCTGCGCATCGACGAGGTTGCTCGCGAACTTGCGCCACACCGTGGGATATTCCTGCGTCGGCGGCGCTCCCCGCGTTCCCCACAAGATCAGGAGCGGCATCCCGATCTGTCTGTCCTTGTCGGCCGTATCCATCTCGAAATCGATCGTGGCGAATGCCCGGTAGTCGCGGCACGAGCCGGTGATCGTCTTCTTGGTGAAGCAGCGCAAATACTCGTCCAGCACGATCTTGGGCGCATGCCGGTTGCCGCCGCCGCCACTCTTCAGGAACCATTCGGCGGGAACGGCGCTCATCATCGTTTCGGGAAACGGCTCCGGCTGCGCCATGAACAGCCAGTGCCACGCGCCGATCGGCCCGATTCTTGTTTAGGGTGGTCCACGCGTAATAATTCGGCAGCATGTCCAACAGGCACAGCTTCATGACCCGATCCGGGTGATCGAGGCACATGCGATGGCTCACGCGCGCGCCGCGGTCGTGGCCGGCCAGGAAGAAACGCGGATGGCCGAGGCTCTCCATCACCTCGATCATGTCTTCGGCCATGACGCGAAGGCTGTAATTGATGAGTTTGGGCCCGGGCTCGGGGAGCGAGCTGTCGCCGTAGCCGCGCAGATCGGCGAGCACCACGTGGTAGTGTTCCGCGAGCCGCGCGGCGACCGCGTACCACAGCACGTGATTGTTCGGATAGCCGTGCAGCAGCAGCAAGGGCGGGCCGGAACCGCCATGGCGCACGCGAATGATGGCGCCCTTGGTGCGCATGTCGACATGCTTGAAACCCGGGAACAAAGCCGCGACCTCCGCGCTGCCCCAGCGGGTCGGATCGCGGGCATAATCGGCAGACGTCGCTTCGGCGAGCATCGCCGTCTGCTGCGCCGATGCCGGCGTGGCGACGCCCGCCGCCGCGCCTGCCGCCAGGGCCTTGACCAGACCGCGCCGGCTCAAGCCTTCTTCGGCCGGTTCGGATCGAGGATGGGTGGTCATTTCAGCTCTTTGATCGGTCATCGTTTCCTCCTGCCGATGGGATTGTTACCGCGGGCGCGCGGGGTCACCTGTCATCAATAGGGTCAGCGTAATCCGAAAACGCTGCAATAGCGAAGCTATGCCGGAAGTCGCCCCTTTCCGAAGATCGCGGGTGAAGCCCGCTTCGCCGTTCACGTCGTGAAGAATTTGACGAAATGATCGTAGACTTGGTCGGGTGCCTCCTCCTGCAGGTAGTGGCCGGTCGGAAGCGGCTGCGCATCGACGAGATTGCTCGCGAATTTGCGCCACACGGTGGGAAACTCCTGGGTCGGCGGCGCCCCGCGCGTTCCCCACAGGATCAGGAGCGGCATCCCGATCTGGCGATCCTTGTCGGCGCTATCCATCGCGAAATCGATGGTCGCGCCGGCCCGATAGTCGCGGCAGGAGCCGGTGATCGTCTTCTTGGTGAAGCAGCGAATGTATTCGTCGTACACGATCTTGGGAGGATTCCGGTTGCCGCCGCGGCTCTTCAGGAACCATTCGGCCGGCACCGCGCTCATCATCGTTTCGGGAAACGGCTCCGGCTGCGCCATGAACAGCCAGTGCCAGGTACCGAGCGCCCACTTCATGTTTGCGTTGGTCCACACGTAATAGTTGGGCAGCATGTCCAACAGGCACAGCTTCATGACCCGATCCGGGTGATCGAGGCACAGGCGATGGCTCAGACGCGCGCCGCGGTCGTGGCCGGCCAGGAAGAAACGCGGATGGCCGAGGCTCTCCATGACCTCGATCATGTCTTCCGCCATGACGCGAAAGCTGTAATTGACGAGATTGGGACCGGGCTCGGGCAGCGAGCTGTCGCCGTAGCCGCGCAGGTCGGCGAGCACCACGTGATAGCGTTGCGCAAGCCGCGCGGCGACCGCGTACCACAGCACGTGATTGTTCGGATTGCCGTGCAGCAGCAGCAAGGGCGGCCCGGAACCGCCATGGCGCACCCGGATGATGGCGCCCTTGGTGCGCATGTCGAGATGCTTGAAACCCGGGAACAGGGCCGCCACCTCCGCGCTGCCCCAGCGGGTCGGATCGCGGGCATAATCGGCGGACGTCGCTTCGGCGAGCATCGCCGTCTGCTGCGCCGATGCCGGCGTGGCGACGCCCGCCGCCGCCGCGCCCGCGGCCAGGGCCTGAACCAGACCGCGGCGGCTCAAGCCTTCTTCGGCCGGTTCGGATCGAGGATGCGTGGTCATTTCAGCCTTTTGATCGGTCATCGTTTCCTCCTGCCGAATGCGATTATTTACCGCGCGGCGCGGGCTTGCAAGGTCGAGTCGCCCCGTTGTCAAGTCCCCGCGTTCGCATTCAGGCCCGGCAACCGTGGCCCGTTATCGAACCTGCGACAACTACTTTGCATGGGGTTGTTTTTTGAAAAAACGAATCCCCGGCGCGCCGGGGCGCGATTACACGTCCGATCGTTCGATCGACGCCGCCTTTTTGCGCTCGTCAGCTCACGGCTGCGCGAGGCACGGCCCACATCTTCCCAATGACCGCATTGACAAACGGCCGGGACGGACCGCTAAGTGTCCGGATCGACGGCCTCTCGCAAGAGAGCGAACAGGGAATGTGGTGCGGAACGCAGGTTCCAATGCCGCAGCTGCCCCCGCAACTGTAAGCGGCGAGCCCATACCAGGCCACTGGGGTCGAACCCGGGAAGGCGGTTACGGGCACCGACCCGCGAGCCAGGAGACCTGCCGTCGTTTCGGGCGTTGCGCTGGGCGGGGTGCCTCGGCGCCGGTCGAGCTTGTTCGCGGCCGCCGCAGGTCGGATTGATCCGGCCCGGCGCCCTCTCCGCACCCGGGATCCAGGGCTCAGGCCCTCAGGAGCGCGCGGGTGACGTTGCGGGATTTCCCTTCGGACGACCTCATGCAGACCGCGCGCGATTCTGTCGCCGCGGCCGATCCCGACGCGGCGGCGGCGATCTCGACCGCGACCACCATCTATGTCTGCATCACCTGCCGCCACGGCGAGGACGGCGACCTGGTGGCGACCCCCGGCGCCGCGCTCGCCGAGGCGACCAGGCGCGCCGCCGCCGGCACCGGCATCACCGTGCTGCGGGTGCGCTGCCTCGCCAATTGCAAGCGCGGCCTGAGCGCCGCGGTGCGGCGGAACCAGGCCTGGACCTACCTGTTCGGCGGGCTCGACGCCGAGAACGGCGCCGCCGCGCTGATCGAGGGCGCGCGGCTGTTTGCCCACGCGACCGACGGCGTGATGCCGTGGCGCGGTCGTCCCGAAGCGCTCAAGCGCGGCCTCATCGCGCGCACCCCTCCCGTCGATTTTCCCGGAGATGCCTGATGACGAATTCGCTCGCGCGCGTGCCTTGCACCATCGTCACCGGCTTTCTCGGCGCCGGCAAGACGACGCTGATCCGCCACGTGCTCGCCAATGCGGGAGGCCGGCGGCTCGCCGTCGTGGTCAACGAGTTCGGCGATGTCGGCATCGACGGCGAAATCCTGCGGGGCTGCGGCGACGATGCCTGCCCGCAGGAGAACATCGTCGAGCTCGCCAATGGCTGCCTGTGCTGCACCGTGGCCGACGAATTCGTGCCGGCGCTCGACACCATCCTGTCGCGGCGGCCGGCGGTCGAGCACATCGTCATCGAAACCTCCGGCCTCGCGCTGCCCAAGCCGCTGGTCCAGGCGTTCCACTGGCCGGCGATCAAGAGCCGCGTCACCGTCGACGGCGTCGTCGCCGTGGTCGACGGCGCGGCGCTCGCCGACGGGCGCGTCGCCGCCGATGTCGCGGCGCTGGCGCGCCAGCGCGCCGCCGACGCCTCGCTCGATCACGACGATCCCGTCGAGGAAGTGTTCGAAGACCAGCTCGCCTGCGCCGACCTGGTCGTGCTCAACAAGCGCGATCTGCTCGACGCCGCCGGCATGGACCAGGCGCTCGCCGCGATCGCGCGCGTCCTGCCGCGCGCGGTGAAGATCGTGACCGTGGCGGACGGCAGGGTCGATCCGGCGGCGTTGCTCGGCCTCGGCGTCGGCACCGAGGACGACATCGAGAACCGCCGCACCCGCCACGACGCGGAGGCTCGGGCACGACCACGACGATTTCGACAGCTTCGTGGTGCCGCTGCCGGAGATCGCCGAGCCGGCTGCGCTCGCCGCCCGCGTCGCGGCGCTCGCCGATCGCCACGACGTGTTTCGCGTCAAGGGATTCGCCGCGGTGGCGGGCAAGCCGATGCGGCTCCTGGTGCAGGCGGTCGGCGCCCGGGTGAGCCATCAGTATGACCGGCCATGGCGCGCGTCCGATCCGCGCCAAGGCCAGCTGGTGGTGATCGGCCTCAAGGGGCTCGACCGCGCCGGCGTGACCCGCGCGCTGCTGGGCTGACCGATGCATCTCCTCACCACCACCAGCACGAGCTTCGACGACATCGTCGAGCCGGTCGATCTCGGCCAGTCGCCGGGCGACGTGGTGGTGCTGTCGTTCGCCGACAGCGACCTCGCCGCGCTCGCAGCCGCCTGGTCGGCGGAGCGCGACGCTGCTGCCGAGCGTGCGCCTGCGCAAACCTGCGCGACCTGCGCCATCCGATGTCGGTCGATCTCTGGATCGAGCGCGTCGGCGGTCATGCCAAGGTGATCCTGGTGCGGCTGATCGGCGGGCTCGATTGGTGGCGCTACGGCGTCGACCGGCTGGCGGCGACGGCGCGCGAGCGCGGCATCGCGCTCGCGGTGCTGCCCGGCGAGGACCGCGACGACCCGCGCCTCGCGGAAGCCTCGACGCTGCCGCCGGAGGAACTCGGCCATCTCCTGCGTTTCTTCCGCGAGGGCGGCGCTGAGAATTTGCGCGCGCTGCTGCGCCGGCTGGCGCGCCATGCCGGCGCCCGCCTCGACGTGCCGGAGCCGCGGCCGCTGCCGCGGCTCGCCGGCTATCTGCCCGGCAGCGGCGCGGTCGATCTCGATCGGCTCGCGGCGAGCCTTCCCCCCGGGCGGCCGGTGGTTCCCGTCGTCTTCTATCGCGCGCTGCTGCTCGCAGCCGATACGGCGGCGATCGACGCCCTGTGCGCAGCGCTGGCGGAACGCGGGCTCGCGCCGGCGCCGCTCGTGATCACCAGCCTCAAGGAACCGGCGGCCGCGGCTTTCGTGCGCGAGGCGCTGGCGCGGCTCGCGCCCGCGGCGATCGTCACCACGACGGCATTCGCCGCCGGCGGCGCGCCCGGCGAAGCGACGCCGCTCGACGGGCCGGGCGTACCGGTGTTCCAGGCGGTGCTCGCGACCACCAAGCGTGCGGCGTGGCGCGACAGCCCGCGCGGCCTCGGCGCCGCCGACCTCGCCATGCATGTGGTGCTGCCCGAGCTCGACGGCCGGGTGCTCGCCGGCGCCGTCGCGTTCAAGGATGCGCTTCCGGCGCTGGAGGGGCTCGCCTTTACCGCCTTCGCCAACCGGCCCGAGCCGGATCGCATTGCCGCCGTCGCCGAACGGGTTGCGGCGCTGGTACGTCTCGCCGCCACCAAACGGGCGGAGCGGCGGGTGGCGGTGCTGATGCCGGATTACCCGGGCGCGCCGGGCCGCGCCGGCTATGCGGTCGGGCTCGACGTTCCCGCCAGCGTCGTCGCCCTGCTCGCCGATCTCGCTGCGGCCGGCTACGGCGTCGAGGGCGCGCCGGCCACGTCCGAAGGCGCTGCTCGCTGCGCTGAACCGACCCGTAGGATGGGTAGAGCGAAGCGAAACCCATCATGAGCGATTCGACGCGTCCCATGATGGGTTTCGCAAGGGCTCAACCCATCCTACCAGTGAGGCGAATGGCGATGACGCCAGCCTGCCGCTTCACGAATACGCGCGGCTGATCGCCGAACTTCCCCCGGAGCTTCAAACCCGCATGCGCGAGGCCTGGGGCGAGCCGGCCGACGATCCCGACCTGCGCGGAGGCGCCTTCCGCTTCCGCGCGCGGCGTTTCGGCAACGTCACCGTCGCGCTGCCGCCCGATCGCGGCCGTGCGAGCGAGCGGCGCGCCGACTATCACGATGCCGCGCTGCCGCCGCGCCATGCGCTGCTCGCCTTTGCACTGTGGCTGCGCCACGTCGGCCAACGTGGATGCGATCGTGCACATGGGCGCCCATGGCACGCTGGAATGGCTGCCGGGCAAGGCGGTCGCGCTGACCTCGGCGTGCTTTCCCGAGGCCATGGTGGGGCCGCTGCCGGTGTTCTATCCCTTCATCGTCAGCAATCCCGGCGAGGCCGCCCAGGCCAAGCGCCGGATCGCCGCGGTCACCATCGGCCACCTGCCGCCGCCGCTGGTCGCCGCAGGCCTGTCCGGAGCGGCCCGCGACCTCGAGCGCCTGGTCGACGAATATGCCCAGGCCGACGGGCTCGACCGCCGGCGCCGCGAGCGCCTCGCCGGATTGATCGTCGAGCATGCGCGGCGCAGCGGGCTTGCGCGCGAGGCCGGCGTCGACGGCGCGGCCGATGCCGACGAGGTGCTGCGCCGCATCGACGCCTGGCTGTGCGATCTCAAGGACCTCGCCGTCAAGGACGGCCTGCACGTCTATGGCCGCATGCCTGCAGCGGACGGCGCCGATCCGGCTTGGCAGGCGGCTTGGCAGGCGAGCGCGGAGGCCGAGCGTGCCGCGCTGATCGCCGCGCTCGACGGCAGGCGGGTGGCGCCCGGTCCGGCCGGGGCGCCCGCGCGCGGGCGGCGCGACGTGCTGCCCACCGGCCGCAATCTCTACACCGCCGACCCGCGCATGCTGCCGACGCCGACCGCCATGGACCTCGGCGGGCTCGCCGCCGACGAGGTGATCCGCGGCCATCTGCAGGCCCATGGCGAGATGCCGCGCGCGCTGGTCATCGACCTCTGGGGCAGCGCGACGCTGCGCACCGGCGGCGAGGAGATCGCCCACGGCCTCGCGCTGATGGGATGCCGGCCGGTCTGGGACCACGCCACCGGCCGCGTCACCGGCATCGAGGTGCTGCCGCCGGCCATGGTCGGGCGCCCGCGCGTCGACGTGACCTGGCGCATCTCGGGACTGTTCCGCGATCTGTTCCCGGCGCAGATCGCGCTGCTCGATGCGGCCGTCCGCGCGGTGGCGGCGCGCGAGGAAGCCGACGACGAGAATCCGCTCGCTGCCGCATGGCGAAACGCCGCGCGAAATCCGCGCCGCGCTCTCCCGCATCTTCGGCACCGCGCCCGGCGCCTATGGCGCCGGGATCGAGGATATCGGCACGCGAGCCCGATCGCGCGGCGATCGGCGCCGCCTATCTCGCCGCGGCGTCCCACGCCTATGGCGGCGCCGACGGCGGCGCGACGCGCGCTGCCCGGTGCATTCGCGGCGCGGGTCGCCGACGCCGACCTGCTCGTCCATGCGAGCGACGATCCCGGCCGCGACCTCCTGGAAGGCGCGGAGGATGCCGCCTTCGTCGGCGGCTTTGCGGCCGCGGCGGAGGCGTTGGGACGTTCGCCCGATCTGATCATGCTCGACGTGACCGATCCGGCTCGGCCGCGCGCGCGTCCGCTCGGCCAGGCGCTGGCGCGCATCGTGCGGGCCCGCGCCGTCAACCCGCGCTTCATCGCCGGGCAGATGCGCCACGGCCCGCGCGGCGCCGCCGAACTCGCCGAGACCGTCGATCGTCTGATCGACTTCGCGGCGACGACCGGGGCGGTGTCGAGCACGCTGATCGATCTCGTCCATGACGCCTATCTCGGCGACCCGGCGGTGCGCGACTTCCTGTTGCGCGAGAATCCCGCCGCCGCGCACGCCATCGCCGAGCGACTCGATGCCGCCCGCCGCAATGGCTGGTGGCATCCGCGCCGCAACGACGTCGATGCCGCGCTCGCCGCGATGATGGCGGCGACATGAACGCGCCCCCGCCCCTCCCTTTGCGTCGCGGCGCCTGTCCCGGCCTGTCGGCACCGATGCCGACCGGCGACGGCCTGCTGGTGCGCCTGGTACCCGCGGATGCCATGCCGCTCGACGCCTTCGCCGCGCTGTGCAGGGCGGCGCGCGCCCACGGCAACGGCACCATGGAGGTCACGGCGCGGGGCAGCCTGCAGGTGCGGGGATTGACGCTCGCGTTCGGCGCCGCTGTTCGCGTCCAAGGTGGCCGCGCTGGACATCGCCGCGCATGATGGCGTGGCGGTTCTCGCCGGGCCGCTGCGTGACGACCCCGGGGAAGTCATCGACGCCGGCGGCCTTGCTGCCCAATTGCGGCGGGCGATCGCCGAGGCGGGCCTCGCCTTGGCTCCGAAAGTGTCGGTCGTCGTCGACGGCGGCGGCCGGCTGCATCTCGATGCGCTGTCCGCCGATGTGCGGCTACGCGCCGTCGGTCCGGCGAAATCGCCGCGGTTGCTGGTCGCATTCGGAGCGCTTCTCCCTCTCCCCGAAGGGGGGAGGGCCGGGGAGGGGGTCGCGGGCCGCATGGGTGGCGCTTGCCGCGAGTCAGCGGACCCCCTCCCCAACCCTCCCCCTGGAGAAGGGGGAGGGGGCGCGCCGCATGCATGGCTCGGGGCCATCGCCCCGGAACGCGCGGTAGATGTCGTGGTCGGCCTCCTGCAGGCGCTCGCCGCGCACGGCCCGGCCGCGCGTGCGGCGGATGTTCTTTCCGCCGACGGCCTCGACGCGATTCGTGCGCGCTTCCGCATCGAGCCGCGCTGCAGCGCCCGCCGCCGCGACCGCCGGCGGAGATGATCGGCCGCCATCCCCTGCGCGACGGTTCGCTGGCGCTCGGGCATCGCGCTTGCCTTCGGTCATGCCCAGGCCGACGCGCTGGCGGAGCTGGCCCGCCGCGCCGCCGCGCATGGCGCGCGCTTGGTCCGCCCGGCGCCGGACCGCACGCTGATGCTGATGGGTGTTTCGTCCGGGCGACGCAGATGGCCTCGCCGCCGCGGCCGAGCAGCTCGGCTTCATCGTGCGCGCCGGGCGATCCGCGCCGCCGCATCGCCGCCTGTCCCGGCGCGCCGGCCTGTACGTCCGGCTTCATCGATGCGCGCCGGTTCGCCGCCGCGCTGGCGCCGCAACTCGCCGGGCTGCGCGGCGGCATCGCCGTCCACGTGTCCGGCTGCGCCAAGGGCTGCGCCCATCCCGCACCCGCGCCGCTGACCGTGGTCGGAACCGCCCATGGCTGCGGCATTGTTCGCAACGGCACCGCGCGGGCAGCACCATCCGTTCACGTCGCGCCCGGCAACCTCGCCGCCGAGATTGCCCGCGCCATTGCGGAGGGCGAGGCCGTCCATGGCTGAACTCGCCTATCTGCGCGACGGCGCCGCGATCTATGAGCGCTCCTTCGCCATCATCCGCGCCGAGGCCGATCTCGCCCGCTTTTCACCGGACGAGGCTGACGTCGCGGTGCGCATGATCCATGCCTGCGGCCTCGTCGAGGCCGCGCGCCATATCGAATTCGGCCACGGGCTGGTCGCCGCGGCGCGCGCCGCGCTGGCGCAGCGGCGCACCGATCCTGTGCGACGCCGAAATGGTGGCGCACGGCATCACCCGGGCGCGGCTGCCGGCCAGCAACGAGGTCGATCTGCACGCTGCGCGATCCCCGCGTGCCCGCGCTCGCCGAGCGCCTCGGGCACCACCCGCTCCGCCGCCGCGCTGGATCTGTGGGGCGAGCGAGCTCGCCGGCGCCGTGGTCGCGATCGGCAATGCGCCGACGGCGTTGTTTCGCCTCCTCGAGATGCTCGCTTGCGGCGCGCCGCGTCCGGCGGCGATCCTCGGCATTCCCGTCGGCTTCGTCGGCGCGGCCGAATCCAAGGATGCGCTCGCCGCCGGCAGCCACGGCGTGCCCTATCTCATCGTGCGCGGCCGCATGGGCGGCAGCGCCATGACGGCGGCGGCCGTCAATGCGCTGGCGAGGGCCGGATCATGAGCGTCGCACGGCTGATCGGCGTCGGCGTCGGGCCCGGCGACCCCGAACTGATGACGCTCAAGGCGTCGCGGGCGCTGCGCGAGGCCGACGTGGTCGCGCATTTCGCCAAGGCCGGCAATGCCGAGCAAGGCGCGCGCCATTGCCGCCGGCCATATCCGGCCGGGCGTTGCCGAAGTGCCGCTGCTCTATCCCGTGACCACCGAAATTCCCGCGGCACGAGCCCGCCTATTGCAGCGAGATCGCCGCCTTCTACGACGGCTGCGCCGACGCACTTGCCGCCCATCTCGACGCGCGCCGCTCGGTCGCGGTGATCTGCGAGGGCGATCCGCTGTTCTACGGCTCCTACATGCACCTGCATGTACGGCTCGCCTCCCGTTATCCGACCGAGGTGATTGCCGGCGTCACCGGCATGTCGGGCTGCTGGTCGGCGGTGGGCGCGCCGATCGCCCAGGGCGACGACGTCTTCACCGTGCTGCCCGGCACCCTGCCGGAGGACGAGCTGGAGCGCCGCCTGGGCGATGCCGACGCCGCCGTGATCATGAAGCTCGGCCGCAACCTGCCCAAGGTGCGCCGCGCGCTGGCGCGCAGCGGTCGCCTCGCCCGTGCCATCTATGTCGAGCGCGGCACCATGAGGGATGCGGTGGTGATGCCGCTCGCCGACAAGGCAGACGATTGCGCGCCCTATTTCGCCGATCGTGCTGGTGCCGGGCTGGGAGGGGCGGTCGTGAGCGGGCATCTCGCCGTGATCGGCCTCGGCGCCGGCGATGCGCGCTGGCTCACGCCGGAGGCCGGCGCGTGCGCTCGCCGCCGCCGATGCCGTCTACGGCTACGGCGCCTATCTCGACCGCGTTCCCGTGCGGGACGGCCAGGCGCGCCACGCCTCCGACAACCGCGAGGAAGGCGCCCGCGCCGCCGCCGCGCTGCGCCATGCGGCGCAAGGCGCCAAGGTCGCGATCGTCTCCGGCGGCGATCCCGGCGTGTTCGCCATGGCGGCGGCGGTGTGCGCCGAGATCGAGAACGGGCCCGACGGCATGGCGCGCGCTCGATCTCGCCATCGTTCCCGGCATCACCGCGATGCTGGCGGTGGCGGCGCGGGTCGGCGCGCCGCTCGGGCATGATTTCTGCGCGCTGTCGCTGTCCGACAATCTCAAGCCGTGGGAGCTGATCGAGCGCCGGCTCGATGCCGCCGCCGCGCGGGCTTCGTCATCGCGCTCTACAATCCGATCTCGCGGGCGCGGCCGTGGCAGCTCGGCGCCGCGTTCGAGCGCTTGCGCGCGGCATCTGCCGGCCGCGACGCCCGTGGTGTTCGGGCGCGCGGTCGGGCGCGGCCGACGAGCGCATCGCGGTGACGACGCTGGGCGCCGCCGATCCGGCGCACGCCGACATGGCGACGCTGATCATCGTGGGCTCGCGCGAGACGCGGATCGTCGCCGCGACCCGGCGCGCACGCCGCTGGTCTACACGCCGCGGACCGCCATGGAGGCGAGCGCATGATCGAGCCGGGCCAGCACCTCCTCCACGCTCGCTGCCGCCGGCACCGGCGGCCGCGCCGGCCGGCGCAGCATGATCACCGGCAGGCCGAGCGCTGCGCGCCGCGGCGATCTTGCCGTAGGTCGCCGCGCCGCCGCTGTTCTTGGCGACGATGACGTCGATGCGATGCCGCGCGAGCAGCTCGCGCTCGCCGGCCTCGTCGAACGGGCCGCGGCCGGTGACATAGGCGGCGTGCGGCACCGGCGAGCGGCGGCTCGACCGGATCGACGCTGCGGACGAGATAGAAGTGCTGCGGCGCCGCCGCGAACGGCGCCAGCTCGTTGCGGCCGAGCGCGAGGAAAGACGCGGCGCGGCGTGGCGCCGAGCGCCTGCACGGCGGCCGGCATGTCCGGCGACTTCGGTCCAGCGGTCGCCGGCGACCGGCGGTCCATGCGGGTCGATCGCAGCGCGATCAGCGCGACCTCGGCGCGGGCCGCGGCTTCGGCGGCATTGGCCGACATCGCGGCGGCATAGGGATGGGTCGCGTCGATCAGGAGGTCGATCGCCTGCGCTCGCGAGCCAGGCGGCGAGGCCTGCCGCGCCGCCGAATCCGCCGACCCGCACCGGAACCGGCTGCGGCGCCGGCGCGGCGGTGCGGCCGGCGAGCGACAGCGTCACCGCGAGATCGGGGCGCGCGGCCAGGCGCTCGGCGAGCTGCCGCGCTTCCGTGGTGCCGCCGAGAATGAGGATGCGCTTCATGTCGCTTGCTGATCCGCTGCCGCCGCACACTGCCGCATCGCCGCGCTGGCTGTCCATCGTCGGCATCGGCGAGGACGGCGTCGACGGGCTGAGCGCGGTCGCCCGCGGGCTGGTCAGCGGCGCCGACATCGTGTTCGGCGGCCGGCGGCATCTGGCGCTGGCGGCATCGCTCATCCGCGGCGCGGCGCGGCCGTGGCCGTCGCCGTTCGACCGCGTCGTCGAAGAGGTTCTGGCGCCAGCGCGGCCGGCAGGTCTGCGTGCTCGCCTCCGGCGATCCCTTCATGCATGGCGTCGGCGCGGTGCTCGCGCGCCACGTCGATGCGCAGGAAATGCTGGTGGTGCCGGCGCCGTCGGCGTTCAGCCTCGCCGCGGCGCGGCTCGGCTGGGCGCTGCCGGAGACGGCGCTGGTCTCGCTGCACGCCCGCGCGCTCGACCTCGTGCGCCCGCATCTGCAGCCCGGCGCCCGCGTGCTGGCGCTGACCTCCGACGGCGCGGCGCCGGCCGCGCTGGCGCGGCTGCTCGCCGACACCGGCTTCGGCGGCTCGCGCCTGATCGTGCTCGAGGCGCTGGGCGGACCGCGCGAGCGCATCCGCGCGACGACGGCAGCGGCGTTCGATCTCGGCACGAGGTCGATGCCCTCAATATCGTCGCGATCGAGGTCGTGGCCGCGCCCGGCGCCCGCGTCATACGCGCGCACGTCCGGCATCGCCGATGCCCTGTTCGAGCATGACGGCCAGATCACCAAGCGCGAGATCCGTGCGGTCACGCTGTCGGCGCTGGCGCCGCGCCGCGGCGAGTTGCTGTGGGACATCGGCGCCGGCGCCGGCTCGGTCGCGATCGAATGGATGCTCGCCGATCCGTCGCTGCGCGCCATCGCGATCGAGGCGCGCGCCGACCGCGCCGACCGCATCCGCCGCAACGCCGCCGCCTTCGGCGTGCCGGCGCTCGACGTCGTCGAGGGCGAAGCGCCGGCGGCGCTCGCCGGTCTCGCGCGCGCCCGATGCGATCTTCATCGGCGGCGGCGCCGGCGACACGGGTGTGCTCGACGCCGCCGTCACGGCGCTGCGTCCCGGCGGACGCCTCGTCGTCAATGCGGTGACGCTCGCGACCGAAGGCCTGCTGCTCGCCCGTCACGCCGCGCTCGGCGGCGAGCTGGTCCGAATCGCCGTTTCGCCGCGCCGAGCCGGTCGGCGCCCTTCCCATGCGCAATCGCCGATGGCGTGGCGTCCGGCGATGCCGGTGACGCAATGGGCATGGGTGAAGCCATGATCGTCGCCGGCGTCGGATGCCGCCGGGGCACGCGCGGCGGCGCGAGATCGAGGCGGCGATCGCGGCTGCGCTCGCCCGTGCCGGGCTCGGGATCGCAGCGGTTCGGCTCATCGCGACATCGGCGGCCAAGGGCGGCGAGCCCGGCATCGTCGCAGCGGCCGCGTTCCATCGGCGTGCCGCTCGTTACGGTCGCCGCAGGACGATCTTGCGGCGGCAGGCGGGCGCATCGCGACGCGATCGGAGCGCGTCCTCGCGCTGGCCGGCGTGCCGTCGGTCGCCGAAGCGGCCGCGCTCGCGGCCGGCGGGCCGGGGGCGCGCCTGCTCGCTCCGCGGATCGCGGTCGGGCCGGCGACCTGCGCCCTTGCCGACAGCGGGGGCGGCCCGTGACCGTGCATTTCATCGGCGCCGGCCCCGGCGCGGCCGATCTCATCACCGTGCGCGGGCGCGACCTCATCGCGCGCTGCCCGGTCTGCCTCTATGCCGGCTCGATCGTGCCGCCGCGACCTTCTCGCCCTGTGCCCGCCCGGCGCCCGCACCGTCGACACCGCGCCCATGACGCTCGACGAGATCGAGGCGGAGTTCGTGCGCGCCCACGCCGCCGGCCAGGACGTCGCGCGGCTGCATTCCGGCGACCTCTCGATCTACAGCGCGCTCGCCGAGCAGCTTCGCCGGCTCGAGCGGCACGGCATTCCCTATACGCTGACGCCGGGCGTGCCGGCGTTCGCCGCCGCCGCGGCGGCGCTCGGCGCCGAGCTGACCGTGCCCGAGGTGGCGCAGAGCGTCGTGCTCACCCGCATGCCCGGCCGCGCCTCCGCCATGCCCAAGGCGGAGCGGCTCGCCGCGTTCGCGGCCACCGGCGCGACGCTCGCGATCCATCTCGCGATTCCCGCCATCGACACCATCGTCAGCGGAGCTGATGCCGTTCTACGGCGCCGACTGCCCGGCGGCGGTGGTGGTGCGGGCGAGCTGGCCGCAGGAGCTCATCCTGCGCGGCACGCTCGCCGACATCGCCGGGAAGGTCGCCGCCGCCCCGATCGAGCGCACCGCGCTCGTCCTGGTCGGGCGCGCGCTCGCTGCCGAGGGCTTTCGCGACAGCGCGCTTTACGATCCGGACTATCGGCGCCGATTTCGCGGGGGAGGGGGCGCGTGATCCGCAGCGAAAGGAGCGCGGCCGACCAGCCCGCCGTCGCGGTCGAACACCGCGACCTCGATTTCGATGCCGCTGCCGGCAACCGGGTCGAGCGCCGTCGACTGCGCGGCCAGCGCCACCCAGTCGCCGAGCGCGATGCCTTCGGCCGCCGCATGGCCAAAGGCCTCCGCCGCGGTGTTCGCTGCGGCGATGTGCGCCGCGAGGGCGGCAGAGCCGCCGGCTTCTTCGGCGAGCGCCGCCAGCGCGGCGAGATCGACGGTGCCGCGCTTGGAGTGCAGATCGAGCATGCCTTGCGCGAGCTTCGTCATCTTGGCGACGCCGCCGGCGATGGTGACGCGCTCCACCGGATGGCGGTGCAGATATTTGAGCATGCCGCCGACGAAGTCGCCCATCTCGATCAGCGCCATCTCCGGCAAAGCGTGGAGCTTCTGCACCGCCGCTTCGGAGGCGGCGCCGGTCGAGCCGGCGATGTGGAGGAGGCCGGCGGCACGGGCGACATCGATGCCGCGGTGGATCGAATGGATCCAGGCCGAGCAGGAATAGGGCACGACGATGCCGGTGGTGCCGAGGA
Source organism: uncultured Alphaproteobacteria bacterium (assembly GCA_963795865.1). Lineage (GTDB taxonomy): Bacteria > Pseudomonadota > Alphaproteobacteria > Rhizobiales > Xanthobacteraceae > JAJPKK01. The sequence continues at coordinate 95,286 of CAWCJX010000043.1, read as the reverse complement.
TCGAGAGGCCGCCGACGATACCGAGCCGGCCGTTGAGCGTCTTGGCGGCGAGGCGCTTCGCCCCCCGGCACGGCGATCTCGACCTCGACATCGCCGTCCGCCTGCGCCGCCGCCGCTACCTCGGCGATCGCGGTGCGGATCATCTGCCGCGGCACCGGATTGATGGCGGGCTCGCCGGGCGGAATTGCGAGGCCCGCCCGCGTCACCGTGCCGACGCCTGCGCCGGCGCGAAACGCGACGCCGCCGCCCGGCTCGCCGCGGCGCACGGTGGCGAGAATGAGGGCGCCGTGGGTGACATCGGGATCGTCGCCGGCATCCTTGACCACGCCGGCAGTCGCGCAATCTCGCTTCCCGGCGGGTGACCGCCAGCGCGAAGCATGGCCGCTCGCCATGGGGCAGCGTCACTTCGACCGGATCGGGGAACGTGCCGGTGAGCAGCGCGGCATAGGCGGCCTTGGCCGCCGCCGTGGCGCAGGTGCCGGTGGTCCAGCCGCGGCGAAGCGGAGGGTCTTGCACGGTCATCTCCCCAGTGTAGCGATTCCGGCCGCGAATTCCGATACATCGGGATTGGGCGCTTTGCGTCCGCACGGCGGCACTTTTCCCTCTCTCGGCGGGCGGGGAGAGGGTCGGGAGGAGGGGGCCGCGTCACACGCTCAGACTCGCAGCAAGGCCCCCTCAACCGGCGCACAAGAGCGCGCCGATCTCTCCCCGCGCGCGGGGAGAGATACAGCCTTCCGCACGGCGTCTTGTAAGTCCGATAGCCGTCACGAAGGCGTGAGCAGGGTGGAGGCTCGGCGCCGCTTCGGAGCATCTGGGCGGTGATCGGCTGGGCGGACCTTGCGGCGCGACGCGGCGGTGTTCCCGTGCTGGAACCCGGCCATGTCTGGCTTGCCGGCGCCGGGCCGGGCGATCCCGGGCTGCTGACCCTCGACGCGCTGGCCGGCCTCGCCCAGGCCGATGTGATCGTCCACGACGCCCTGGTCGACCCGCGTGTGCTGGCGCTTGCGGACCCGCGCGCGCGGCTCGAATTTGCCGGCAAGCGCGGCGGCAGGCCATCGGCGGTGCAGGATGACATTTCGCGGCGCCTGGTGGCACTGGCAAAGGCGGGCGAGCGGGTGCTGCGGCTCAAGGGTGGCGATCCCTTCGTGTTCGCCCGCGGCGGCGAGGAGGCGGCGGCGCTGGCCGCGGCCGGGGTGCCGTTCCGGATCGTGCCCGGCGTCACCGCGGGGCTCGCGGCGCTCGCCGCCGCCCGGATTCCGGCGACGTTGCGCGGCGTCAACCGCGCCGTCATCTTCGCCGCCGGCTACGGCGCCGACGCCGACGGTGCCCCCGACTGGGCGGCGCTGGCGCGTACTGGAGAGCCGATCGTGCTCTACATGGCGATGCGAAACCTCGCCGAGATCGCGGATGCATTGGTGGCGGCCGGCCTTGCGCCGCACACCCCCGCGGCCGTCATCGCGGCGGCATCCACCGCGCAGGAACGCATCCTCGTCTCGACGCTGGGCCTGGTCGCCGCGCAGGCGCTGGCGCACGGCATCGAGGCGCCGGCCATCGTCGTGATCGGCGACATCGTCGATGCGCGGGAAGGGCTGCTCGCAAACACGGCCGCACAGGAACCGCTGCGGTGACGGCGCGCGGCCTCATCGTCGCCGCGCCGCGCTCGGGGTCGGGCAAGACCACGGTGACGCTCGGCGTGCTGGCCGCCCTCAAGCGGCGCGGCATCGCGGTACGCGCCGCGAAGGCCGGGCCGGACTACATCGATCCCGCCTTTCATGCCGCCGCAACCGGATGCGCCGAGCGTCAATCTCGACAGCTGGGCGATGGCGCCGGCGCTGCTCGACGCGCTCGCGCGGGAGGCCTGCCGAACGGCGGAGATATTCATCATCGAAGGCGTCATGGGCCTGTTCGACGGCGTCGCCGGCCCGCCGGGCCGCTGCGGGTCCACGGCCGACCTCGCGGCGCGGTTCCGCCTGCCGGTGCTGCTGGTGCTCGACGTCTGCCGGCCAGTCGCAGACCGCCGCCGCGGTGGCGCGCGGCATCGCTTCGCACGATCTGGCCGTGCGCGTGGTCGGCGTCGTGCTCAACCGGGTCGGCAGTGCGCGCCACCGCGGGCTCGTGGCCGATGCCATGGCGGTGTGCGCACTCCCGGTGCTGGGAGCGATTCCGCGCGACGCGACGGTGGGAATTCCGGAACGCCATCTCGGCCTAGTGCAGGCCGGCGAGCACGCCGACCTGGCGGATCGGCTTGATCGCCTGGCCGCCATGGTGGAGCGTCATCTCGATCTCGATGCCATCATCGAAGCGGCGGCGCCGATGGCCCTGGACGATGCCCCGACGACGCCGGCGCTGCCCCCGCCGGGGCAACGGATTGCGCTGGCGCGGGATCGCGCCTTCTCCTTCGTCTATCCCCATGTCCTGGACGGCTGGCGCGGTTGCGGCGCGGAGATCGTTCCGTTCTCTCCGCTTGCCGACGAGGCGCCGCCGGCAGGGTGCGACTGCTGCTGGCTTCCGGGGGGGTATCCCGAGCTTCATGCGGGCGCTCTCGCAGCCGCCCGGCGTTTTCGCGACGGCCTTGCCCGGTTCGCGGCGACGCGGCCGGTGCATGGGGAATGCGGCGGCTACATGGTGCTGGGAGAGGTGATGGAGGATGCCGACGGCATACACCATGCGATGACCGGCCTGCTTGGGCACGCCACGAGCTTTGCCGCCCGCAAGCTGCATCTCGGCTATCGCGAGGCCCGGCTGCTCGCGGCGGGCCCGCTAGGGCCGGCCGGCGCCGCCATCCGCGGCCATGAATTCCACTACGCCTCGCTGATTCGAGGAGGCAACGACGAGCCGTTGTTCGATCTCATCGACGGGCAGGGGGCTGCGCTCGGCGCGTCCGGCGGCCGACGCGGCCACGTCACCGGCGCGTTCTTTCACGCGATCGCGCGGGGGTAGCGGCGTGACCGGAGTTCGGCACCTAAATTCTATCGGAGACGCCGGCCTCGGCGAAGGTCGCCATGCCGGCATGGCAGGCAAGCGCCGCGCGCAGGATCAGCGTTGCCACCGCCGCCCCGGAGGCCTCGCCGAGGCGCATGCCGAGGTCGACCAGCGGCGCCAGGCCGAGCGCGTCGAGCAGCGCGCGGTGTCCGGCTTCCGCGGAGACGTGGGACGCCCAGGTGTGGGCGAGGGCGTCGGCCCGCAGCTTTGCCAGCGGCGCGGCCGCCGCGGTGCAGACGAAGCCGTCGATCAGCACCGGGATGTTCCGCCGCCGTGCCGCCAGCGTGGCGCCGAGGATGGCGGCGAGCTCGCGGCCGCCGAGCGCCGCCGCGACCTGCAGCGGATCGCCGAGCAGCGGCCGGTGCCGGGCGAGCGCGGCGTCGATCGCTGCCCGCTTGCGCGCGAGGCCTTCGTCGTCGACGCCAGTGCCGTGGCCGGCCCAGCGCGCGCCGCCGCCGCCGAACAGGGCGGCGGCGATGGCGGCGGCAGCCGTGGTGTTGCCGATGCCCATTTCGCCGAGGCAGACGAGGTCCGCGGCGGCCGGAACCGCGGCATGTCCGGCGGCGACGGCGGCCAGGAACGCCGCCTCGTCCATCGCCTTCTCCAGCGTGAAGTCGGCGGTGGCAGCGTCAAGCGAGAGCGGGATGACGGACAGGTTGGCTCCCGCGAGAGCCGCAAGCTGATTGATGGCGGCGCCGCCGGCCGCGAAATTCGCCACCATCTGCGCCGTGACTCCGGCGGGATAGGCCGAGACCCCCTGCGCCACCACGCCGTGATTGCCGGCGAAGACGAGAACTTCGACGCGATCGAGTCGCGGCAGCGCGCGCCCCTGCCAGCGGGCAAGCCACGCGACGACGTCTTCCAGGCGTCCGAGGCTGCCCGGCGGCTTGGTGAGCACCGCGTTGCGGCGCGCCGCCGCCGCCGCCGCGACGGCGTCTCCGGCGGGCAGGTCGAGACACGCCGCACGCAGATCGGCGAACGATGTAAAGCCTGTCATGGCACGATGCCGCCGTCCCGGACTGGTCGCCGCGCGACACTCGGCAATGACATTAAACCGGTGCCGCCGTCAAAGTCCCGCGCTCCGCAGATCGCGCGGCCGCTTGCGGGTGCGGACGCTCCTGTCGCGTCATTCCAGGGCGCGGGGGAAGCCCGTGAACCCGGAATCCAGTCAGCCGTGCGGCGGGCTGCTGGATTCCGGGTTCCGGCCCAGGGCCGGCCCCGGAGTGACGGCGTGGGGGTGCGCCGATGATGTCTGGCCCCTTACGTCGCCTCGCCACCGATCTCGCCGTGTGCCTCATGTTCTGCACGCGGCTGCCGTTGGCGCCTTCGATGCCGGTTGCGAGCGGCGACATTGCGCGAGCGAGCTGGGCGATGCCGGTTGCCGGCGCGCTGGTCGGCGCTCTCGGTGCGCTCGCCTATTGGGTCGCGGTGCGCCTGGGGCTGCCGCCGCTGGTCGCCGCGGCGCTGGCGGTGGCGGCCGGCATGGCACGTGACCGGGATGCCTGCACGAGGATGGCCTGGCCGACATGGCCGACGGTCTGGGCGGCGACGGCCGCGAGCGCAAGCTCGCGATCATGCGCGACAGCCGGCTCGGCACTTATGGCGCCTGCGCGCTGGCGATGTCGCTGCTGCTGCGCTGGAGCGCCATCGCGAGCATCGGCGATGCGGGCGCGGTGGCGCTCGCTTTGGTGGCGGCGCATGCAGCGGCGCGGGCGCCGTTGCCGGCCTTCATGGCGTTCGTCGCGCCGGCCCGTAGCGACGGCCTCGCCGCCGCGGCCGGCACGCCGCCGCCCCGGGCAGTCGCCGCGGCCGGCCTGCTCGGGGCGATTGCGCTCGGCCTCTGCCTCGGTCCGAGGGCCGCCGTGGTCGCCCTCGCGCTGCTGGCGGCGGCGGGAATGCTGATGGCGCGGGCGAGCGTGAAGGCCGTCGGCGGCCAGACCGGCGACGTGCTGGGGGCGCTGGAGCAGGTCAACGAGGTCCTGATCCTGCTGGTCGCCGTGACCTTTGCCAGACCCGGAACTTCAGCATGAGCGAATTCGCTTTCGACGAGGCGTTTCGTGCGCGGCTGCGCGACCTGTTCGTGTGGCGGCGCGACGTGCGGCGGTTCCGGCGCGATGCGCCGCCGGCCGGCACCCTCGAACGCCTGATCGAGATCGCCTGCCTGTCGCCCTCGGTCGGCCTGAGCCAGCCGTGGCGGTTCGTCATCGTCGACGATCCCGCGCGGCGGCAGGCGGTGCGGGACGAGTTTCGCGCGTGCAATGCCGAGGCGTTGAAATCCTATTCCGGCGACATGGCGGCACGGTATGCCGCGCTCAAGCTCGCCGGCCTCGAAGAGGCGCCGTGCCAGTTCGCGGTGTTCGCCGACGCCGCGACCGCGACCGGCCACGGGCTGGGCCGTCGCACGATGCCGGAAATGGCCGAATACTCGGTCGTGACGGCGGTGAGCCTGATGTGGCTCGCCGCCCGCGCCGAAGGCATCGGCATGGGCTGGGTCTCCATCCTCGATCCCGCCCGCATCAACGGCATTCTCGACGTGCCCGCGGAATGGCGGTTCATCGGCTATTTCTGCCTCGGCTATCCGGAGAGCGAAAGCGACCGGCCGGAGCTGGAGCGCGCCGGATGGGAACGCCGTCGCGATGCACAGGCCTGCGTGCTGCGGCGCTGAATCCCCCCTGCCTCCGGCGTGAAAAGCTGGTAGGATTGTCGAAAGCGCGGGCAAAAAGCATTGCAAAAAACTTCAAGGGGAAACGATGAGGTCCAGCACGGCGAGACGGATCGCAGTCGCAGCGTTCGCGACGATCCTCATGGTTCATGGCGCCGTTCGCGGAGCGATGGCGCAAGAGGCCGCACCGGGCGCCGGCTCCCAATCCTCCTCGCCGGCCAGGGACCCCTATCAGCGCTCGCTCGAAACCTACGAGTTCAAGAAAGCCGCCGCCAGCGGGCCGGAGCGGGGACGCGAAATCTTCTATTACAAGTGCTGGTTCTGCCACAACGAGTTCACCACCCACGCCCCGCAGCTCACCGGCCTGTTCGCGCGCGGAACGCTGCTGTCGGGACTGCCGGTGAACAACGACACCGTGAAGGATCGCATCCGCAATGGCGGCGAAGGAATGGCGGCCTACAAGTACACGCTGAGCGAAGCCGACCTCGACGATCTCGTGAGCTTCGTGCGCGAGCAGTGCTGCTGGAATTCCGACGCCCCGCCCGCCAATCCGCGCTATCGCGCGAGATAAGTCGGCGGCGACACGGAAATTCATGGACGACGGTTTCGGGAGACGATCATGGCGCTGATTTCAGGACGTGGATCAAGAATTGGATCACGGATCAAAACGCGGATCGGGCGCCGCCTGCCTAATTGCGGGGCTTGCTCTGATCGTGTCGTCTGCGGGCGTGCTACCGGCGCAGGCCGACGCCCGCTTGCAGGGCGGCCCCAAGGGCGTCGTCAAATCCACCAAGGGCGAGGTGCTGGAAGGCATGATGGTGCAGCTCATCGCGCAGAAGAACGCGGTCCGCACCACCGTCTACACCGATGCCGACGGACGTTATGAATTTCCCGCGCTCGACGCCGGCACGCTACACGCTGCGCATCGCCCTGCCGCGCGAATTCAAGCCTTTCGTGAAGGAGCAGGTGGAGATCAAAGGCGCCGATGCGCTCGCCGACATCACTTTGGACTACGTGACCGACTCCGACCTGTTGCCGCCGCGTCCGGAGATCGCGGCCCAGATGACGGGGTCGGAATGGCTGCTGAGCCTGTCCGGCACCGGCGAGGAAAAGAAGCTGCTGACCAGCAATTGCAACTGGTGCCACTCCTATCAGCAGATCTTCCGCAACCATTACGACGAGGCGGGGTGGGGCAAGATCGTCTACCGCATGATCCACGGCGCCGGCTCGCCGCTCATCAACATCAACGAGCGCGGCCGCTGGGGCGGCGACGAGGAGGCGCGCCTCGTCAAATGGCTCGCGACCGTGCGCGGCCCGGACTCCAAGGATCCGGCCTTCGTCACGCTGCCGCGGCCGCAGGGACGCCAGACCCGCGTGGTGATCACCGAATACGAGCTGCCGCGCCTCGAGACCGCCACCCATGACGTGAGCGGCGACTCCCAGGGCAATCTCTGGTACTCGACCCACCGCAGTTCCTATGTGGGCCGGCTCGATCCGCGCACCGGCGCGGTCAAGGAGTTCCACGTCCCGCCGGTCGAGAAAGGCGTGCTGCCGGGCACGCACTGGATCTATGTGGACAAGCACGACATCGTGTGGGGCTCGGAAAACTGGGCCCACAGCATCTGGCGGCTCGATCCCAAGACCGAGCAATTCACCCGCATCCCCTGGAAGGTGCGCGAGCCCGTGAACACCCCCATGGGCGGCAACTACGCGGTCGATCCCGACGGCTTCATCTGGAAGGCGCGCGAGCGCAAGGTCACCAAGGTCGCCGCCATGACCGGCGAGCCGGTCATCGGTTATGTCCTCAAGAAGTTCGCCGGAACCTATGGCAGCGCGATGAGCCGGGACGGGCGCTATTTCGGCGGCGGCGCCTGGCCGCGCGACGGCGTCGTGGTGGTGGACACCAAGGAGGCCGAGGTGTTCGAGCCCGATACCTCGCCGCGCTCCGGTCCGGCGCGCGGCGAGTTCGACCTGCAGAACAATTACTGGTCAGGCGGCCGCGGCGGCATGCTGGTGAAGTTCGACATCGCCGAGAAGCGCATCCACGAATACCGCCTGCCGACGCCCTACGCCTCCATGTATTCCGCCCAGGTCGACAAGAACGGCGAGGTGTGGGCGGGAGAAATGCATTCCGGCCGCTATCTCCGCTTCGATCCGAAGACCGTCGCCTTCACCGAATACGTGCTGCCGGAACCCTACGGCATCGACCGCGAAACCTGGATCGACAATTCCACCGATCCCGTGACCGTGTGGTACGTCGACCATGAGGGCTGGCTGGTGCGCATTCAGCCGATGGATTGACGGGTTGTTGCGAGGCGGATGGCTTGGCCTCTCCCACTGGTGGGAGTGCCCCGCTCGGCCGCAATTATTCGGCATCGCAAGACACCGAATGAAATGAAGAAACGAAATCGGCTCGCCGAATCTCGACGACGTCGCCTGCAAAACGATCACCATGCGCCATCGGGGAACCTTGGCGCAGGCGGCTCGAGGGGAAGCGTTGAAAATGACCCATGAAGAGGCAAAGCAGAAACTCATCCTCGCCGGCCGCGTGCTGGTCGCGGAGGGGCAGGACGATTTCACCCGCGGCCATGTGTCGGTGCGCGTGCCGGACCAGCCTGGGCTGTTCTTCATGAAGCCGCACAGCGTCGGGCTCGACGAGATCACTTTGGAGAACATCCTCACCATCGATCTCGAAGGCAAGGTGGTCGCCGGCGGCTCGCGCCGCCACAGCGAGGTCTTCATCCACTCCGAGATCTTCAAGGCGCGCAGCGACGTGGCATGCGTCATCCACACCCATCCGCCCTATGCGGTGGCGCTGTCGGCGAGCGGCCGGCCGATGAAATGCTACAGCCAGCCGGCAGCGCTGTTCTGCGGGGAACTCGGCGTCTACAGCGACACCGTCAACCTGATCCGCACCAAGGAGACGGGGGCCGGGGTCGCCCGCGCGCTCGGCCCCCACCGCGCCGCGCTGCTCAAGAACCACGGGGTCGCCGTGGTGGGCGGATCGATCGAGGAGGCGGTCATCAACGCGATCATGCTGGAGAACGCCGCGATGATCCAGATGATCACCGAGGCCGCCGGCGATCCCGCCCCGGAATTTCCGCGCGAGGACATCGCGAAGCTCAAGCACGACATCTCGCGGCCGGACCAGTTCGTCGTCAACTTCGACTATCTGGTTCGCCGGTTGAAGCGAAGCGGCTGAGGACGCCGGTTCCCAGGTCGGCGACGAAATTCCGTCAGCCGAGGCGCTGCTTGAATTCCGCCAGCGTCTCCAGCTCGACCCCTTCTTTGCGGTAGGCCGAGCTCTTGTGATAGATGCTGGCATACATGTCGCAGCTCCGGCACACCGGCCGGAAATGTCCCCTGCTGCTGCTCTTCGATCAACGCCATGTAGACCGGGTTGCGGCTGGAGATGATGTCGCGCAGCGGCGCCTCCTTGAGGTCGCCGAGGCGCAAGGTCGCATCGGCGTCGCGGCAGGCGCAGCCGTTGACGATGCCGGTGGCCATGATCTGCACGGTGGTGAAGAGCCGCACGCAGGCGCCGTTCTTGTAGATCAGGTCGGGGCCGGCGATGTCGATGGGCAGGTCGTGAACGTCGTCATTGGTGACGTAGCCGCCCCAGTTGTTGTAGACGCCCTTGGAAACCTTCACCGTCACGCCGGCCTTGCGGAAGCGGTCGAGCAGCCGCGTGATCTCGCTGCTGCGGCCGCGCAGCGACGCCACCCCCGGGTGAAGCGAGATGTGCAGCCCGAATTTGCGGCGCTCGAACTGGCCGAGGAAGGTCTCGAGATTGTAGACCAGCCGGCGGTACACCTTCTCGGTCGACTGGGTGATGGCGACGAACGTCTCCGCATCGTAGCCATAGATGCTGATGGCGAGGTGGGTGAGCTTGCCGAGGTCGAACAGGCGCTTGACGTCCTGCGCCTTGGGAATGGTGAAATTGGTGAAGAAGCTGTAGCTCAGCACCCCCGGATTGGTCTCCATGTGGTCGAGCTTGTTGAAGATGCCGCGGTCCATGAAGACGTCCCCGGTGCACGGCGTCAGGTCGAACCGGCGGTACCCCATCTCCAGGGCCTGGGCGATGCAGTTCCTGAAGAACTCGTCCTTCATCGACACCTTGGGGCTCTGCTTCTTGACATAGGCGCAGAACCGGCATTCCAGGTTGCACAGGCTCGATGTCTCGATGCCCAGCGAGATCGCGGATTTCGGAATGAATTCGCGGTCGCGCACGCGATTGATGTTGGTCGCGACCGCGTTGCGGACGTTGCGTACCGACTTCAGGATGAGCGCGGGCTTCATCGGCGTCCCCACCGTTAGGACGTCCCGGACCCGCGGTGTCGATCCCCGCCCCGCCCTGACGCCCTAGCGTTGAACCATAGCAAGCCCCGCGCCGGCCCGAAAGGCTTTGGATCACGGTTTGGGATCACCGGCGGCGCACGACGATCTCACGGCGCGCCCAAGTCTTTGACATTGCACATGTTCCAAAGGCCCGCGATGCCGCCCGCAGAGCTGGCAACCGTTGCGGATCAGGCGCGCCTCACACCGCGGTTGGGGGCTGCTGGGCCTGCATGTCGGCGAGGCGCCGCTGATAGAGCCCGACGAAATCGATCGGCTGCAACATCAGGGGCGGGAACCCGCCATTGGAGATCGCGCTGGCGATGAGTTCGCGCGCGAACGGGAACAGCAGCCGCGGGCACTCGATCATCAACAGCGGCCCGAGATTTTCCGGGGGGATGTTGGTCAGCCGGAACACGCCGGCATAGTTGAGGTCGAACGCGAACAGCACGCTTCCGGTCAACTCGGCCTTGCCCTCGATCTTGAGCTCGACCTCGAAATCGGTGTTCGACAGCTGGTTCGGATTGACGTTGATCTGGATCGCGATCTGCGGCTGCTGTTGCGGCTGCATCAGGGAATTCGGCGCATTCGGATTTTCGAACGAAAAATCCTTGATGTATTGCGCGATCACCCCGAGGTTCGGCTGGCCTGCGGCCTGCTCGGCGGCACTGCCACCGTTCGTCGAACTCGCCATCCGTTCCCCTCCCATTGCCAGCGATGCGTATCCATCGGAATCGCCGTGTGGCTAACACAGGCAATCCGGGCGAACAAGGAACAAGGGTGAAGTCTCTTTGAAGTCTCAGGAGTTGCGCCGGCGTCGCCGCGGCGGCAATTCCGGATCGGGCAGCTGGCGCCATTCGTCCGGGGCGAGGTCGATGGTGCCCGGCGGGGGTGTGCGGGGACGCTGCGTGAAATGCCGCAGCGTCGTCCCGGTCAGCCATTCGCGGGTCGCCGGAAGGACCATCAGGAAGCCCAGCACGCCGGTGATAAACCCCGGAATAACCATTAGAATTCCGCCCACAGCGGTGCCGGCACCGGGGCCGTCCAGGGCTACTCCGCGCACCGCGCCGCGGCCGGCCGCCATGCGCAGGCGGGTGACCGCGCCGCCGCCCGCGTGCCGCAACACCAGCACTCCTGCAAGCGATATGAGGATCAGCAGGCCGAGCGCCGTGGTGAAGCCGACCTGGCTTGCCACCAGGATGAATGCCGCGAGCTCCGCCACCGGCAGCACCAGGAGACCGGTCGCGATCCATTTGACGAGTTGCATCGGCTCAAAATCCTGACCTGCGACGCCGCCACAGACCGTATATGGCCTCTTTTCTGGCGCGATGTTAGTTCATCAACGCTTTTCCAATATGGGAGGTCCAGGTGGCGCCCTGTTGGCGCAAGCTGTGCGATCGTCTAAGCTTGCAGTGCAAACAAGCGCCCAGCGGAGTAACCCTGGAACAACTTCACCAGTTCCCTAGATTATATATGCGGCAACGGTATGGACGGACTGGGTTGAGCTCAACAGGCGCTGCAGCGCGCACTGCGGCAGCCGCGAAAGCATAGACGTGTTCGACATTTACACCATCATCTTTCTGGCGCTGGCAGTATTCATCTTCCTGCGGCTGCGCAGCGTGCTCGGCCAGCGGACCGGTCGCGAGCGGCCGCCTTACGATCCCTATTCGGCGCCCGATCCCGTTCGCAATGCGGCAAACGACAAGGTCATTCCGTTACCGCCGCGCACCAGCGAACCCTCGAAGCCCGTGGAGACGAAAGAGCCGGTCGACCGCTATGCCGGGATCGCGCCGGCCGGTTCTGCGATCGCCCGCGGCCTCGACGCCATCGCCGCCGCGGACAAGAGCTTCGACGCCAGGCATTTCGTCACCGGCGCCCGCTCGGCCTACGAAATGATCGTCACCGCCTATGCCGAGGGCGACCGCCGGGCGCTCAGGGATCTTCTCGCACGCGAGGTGTTCGACGGGTTCGACGCGGTGATTCGCGAGCGCGAAGCGCGCGGCGAGACGGCGGAGACCCGTTTCGTCTCGATCGACGTGGCCGAGATCGCCGCCGCCGAACTGCGCGGCAAGACCGGCCAGATCACCTTGCGTTTCGTGTCCCAGCTGGTGTCGGCGACCCGCGACCGCAACGGCAATGTCATCGACGGCAGCGCCGACAAGGTGACCAGCGTCACCGATGTGTGGACCTTCGCCCGCGATGTCACCTCGCGGGATCCGAACTGGAAGCTGGTCGCCACCGAAGCCGGCGGCTGACCGGAAGGCCAGCCGATGTGCACGCCGCTGCGAGGTCTCCTGCTCTCCCTGCCGGCGGCGCTTGCAATCCTGGCTGCCGCCGCAGGCAGGCGCCGATGCGCGCCGGGCGCCGCAGGCGCCACACCACGTGGTGCCTGCCGCGGCCCCGCAAGGGACGCGCCCGCCTCGGTGCCGCGGCCGCCGATCACGGCCCCGGGCCGCTGAAAATCCCCAATGCCGCATTGGAGCCGGCCGGCTGGGACGATCTCGACGGCTGGGCCGGCGACGATCACGCCAGCGCTTTCGCGACCTTTTATGCCAGCTGCCGCCCGATCGTGCGGGCCAACGCGTTTCGCGCGGAATCCGCCCATGTGCACGCGGCGCGTGGCCGCCCCGTTCACCCGGCTTCACCGGCTCCATTGAGCCCGCCGGGCGACGCCCGTCCGATCCGCCCTGCGCTCGAACAGGTCTGCGCCCGCGCGGTCAAAGCGGGGCAGCTCGAACCGGAGGCGGCGCGGCAGTTCTTCGAGACCAATTTCGTGCCGGTACGAATTCGCAAGCTCGGCGATTCGGCCGGCTTCCTCACCGGCTATTACGAGCCGATCGTCGATGGCTCCCGGTTTCCGACCCGCGAGTTCACGGTGCCGCTGTACCGTCGCCCGCGCGACCTGGTGGCGCCGGGCGTGCCCGATGGCGGTCCGTTTCCCAATACCGGACGTGCCCTTCGGCGCACCGCGAGCGGCGAACTCGTGCCCTATTACGATCGCGGCGAGATCGAGGACGGCGCGCTCGACGGCCAGCACCTGGAAATCTGCTGGCTGCGCAGCGCCACCGAGGCGCTGTTCATCCAGATTCAGGGTTCCGCGCGCGTCAGGCTCGAGGACGGCGCCCTGCTGCGCATCAATTACGACGCGCATAACGGTTATTCCTATGTGCCGGTCGGCCGGGTGCTGATCGAGCGCAACTTGGTTGCGCGGGAGGAAATGTCGATGCAGCGCATCCGCGAATGGATGCATGACCATCCCGAGGAAGCCAAGGATGTCCGCCGGCAGAACCGCTCGGTCGTGTTCTTCCGCATCGTCGGATTGAACGACGACACCGAGGCGATCGGCGGCCAGGGCATTCCGCTGTCGGCAGGGCGCTCGATCGCGGTGGACAAGGCTTTGCACGTCTACGGCACGCCGTTCTTCATCGAGGCCGATCTGCCGCTGGCGAGCCCGGGCAGCCAGTCGCCATTCCGCCGCACCATGATCGCCCAGGACACCGGCTCGGCGATCGTCGGCCCGGCCCGCGCCGACCTCTATTTCGGCGCCGGCGACGAGGCCGGCCGGGTGGCAGGGCGCATCCGCCAGCCCGGACGCTTCGCCATATTGCTGCCGCGCGAGATCGACCCCTCCGCGGCCGGCGCACGCATGCCGCTGCCGCCAGACAAGCCCTTGCCGGGGATGGTCGCCGCCGCCCAACCCTCCCAACACGCCGCTGCCCCGCCGATCTCTGCGCCGGAAGAGCCGCGGCGTCCGCGCCGCTACCGGCGATGAGCGAGAAGAAATCCGTCGAGCGCATATCGTGGCCGGCCGTGGTGCGCCGCGCCCGCCGCCGCCTGACCGAGGAGGAGGAGCGCCTGTGGGCGGTGGTGGCGCGGTCGATCAAGCCGCTGCGCGCCGTCAAACGGACGCCGCCAATCGTGGCGCCGAAACCGTCTCCGCAGGCCGCAAGGCCGGTCAGGAAGGTGGCCGCGGATCATCCGCCTGCCGCTGCAGCCGTGTACCATCCGCCGCCGCCGGCGTCGGCGATCGCGATCGCGCGGCGGGAGAAACAGCAACTCGCCCGCGGCAAGACCGAGCTCGGCGGCCGCATCGACCTGCACGGCATGACGCAGGCGCAGGCCCACGATGCCCTGCTGCAGTTCCTGCGCCGCTATCAGGCCGAGGGAGCGAAATTCGTGCTCGTCATCACCGGAAAGGGCAGCGCCGGCGCGGTGGCGCGCGGCGAACGCGGCGTGCTGCGGCGTCAGGTGCCGCTGTGGCTCGGCCTGCCGGAGTTCCGCGCCTGCGTGCTCGGCTTCGATGTCGCCCATGTCGGCCATGGCGGCGAGGGCGCGCTCTATGTGCGGCTGCGCCGGGCGCGGGGCGGGGTGTAGGGGGCGGCTGCCGAGACATACGCAATATGCCTTCTGGCAATTATTGAACCATTTTCCCGGTGAAGCGATCTCGTCCGTGCCAAAACTCGCAAACCGGACACCATTCTCCTTCGTAGTCAATTCCTTCCTGATGCGGGCAGCCGATGATGCCGCCGACCATTGCAACCGATAGTGCCCCCTGCTCTTCGATGAATTCCAATATCTCGCGGGCGATTCCGGGATCGGTGCGAATGTCGCCACGGTCCACCTTCCAGTCCCGCATCGCTTTCACATCTGCGTTCTCGGCGGGCACGATGCCGACAGCGACCTTCGTCGCCTGGCTCAAATTCGGACCATAGAACGCGATCGTCGCAACCGGCCAGCCCCGCATCCCCTTCCGGGATTTCTTGTGCAAGCGCTTGAGGAACCGATCTTCCATCATCACGTGCTCCCTGAGCGAGGCGGTTCGCAAGCCTGTCCCATCCGCGCGGACCCGTAATGCCTCACAAGATGAACCTGCTCAAATCCGCGTTCTTGGCGAGGTCGGCGACGCGGCTGCGCACGTATTCGCCGTCGACCGTCACCGATTCGCCGGAGCGGTCGGGCGCGCCGAAGGAGATTTCGTCGAGCACGCGCTCCATCACCGTCTGCAGCCGCCGCGCGCCGATGTTCTCCACCGTCGAATTCACGGACACCGCGACGTCGGCGATGGCATCGATGGAATCGGCGGTGAATTCCAGCGTCACCCCCTCGGTCGCGATCAGCGCCACATATTGCTTGATCAGCGACGCCTCCGGCTCGGTGAGGATGCGCTTGAGGTCGTCGCGGGTCAGCGGCTTGAGCTCGACGCGGATCGGCAGGCGACCCTGCAGCTCCGGCAGCAGGTCGGACGGCTTGGCGATATGGAAGGCGCCGGAGGCGATGAACAGCACGTGGTCGGTCTTCACCGCGCCGTGCTTGGTGGAGACCGTGGTGCCTTCGATCAGCGGCAGCAGGTCGCGCTGCACGCCTTCGCGCGACACGTCGGCGCCGGCCCTGCCGTCGCGCGCGCAGATCTTGTCGATCTCGTCGAGGAACACGATGCCGTTGTTCTCGACCGCCTTGATGGCCTCCTGTACCAGCTGGTCCTGGTCGAGCAGCTTGTCGGACTCCTCGTTGACCAGCACCTCGTAGGAGTCCTTCACCGCGACGCGGCGGGTCTTGGTGCGGCTGCCGCCGAGCTTGCCGAAAATGTCGCCGATCGAGATCGCGCCCATCTGGGCGCCGGGCATGCCGGGAATCTCGAACATCGGCATGCCGCCGCCCGAAGTCTGCAGCTCGACCTCGATCTCCTTGTCGTCGAGCTCGCCGGCGCGCAGCTTCTTGCGGAAGCTGTCCTTGGTGGCGGCGCTGGCGGTGGGGCCGACCAGTGCGTCGACGACGCGGTCCTCGGCGGCGCTGTGGGCGCGGACGCGGACGTCCTTGCGCTTCTTCTCCCGCGTCAGTCCGATCGCCACCTCGACGAGGTCGCGCACGATCTGCTCGACGTCGCGGCCGACATAGCCGACCTCGGTGAACTTGGTCGCCTCGACCTTGAGGAAGGGCGCGCCGGCGAGGCGCGCCAGCCGGCGCGAGATCTCGGTCTTGCCGACGCCGGTCGGGCCGATCATCAGGATGTTCTTCGGCATCACCTCGTCGCGCAGCTTGTCGTCGAGCTGCAGGCGGCGCCAGCGGTTGCGCAGCGCGATCGCGACCGCGCGCTTGGCATCGCCCTGGCCGATGATGTAGCGGTCGAGCTCGGAGACGATTTCGCGAGGGGAAAAATCGGTCATCTGTCTTTCTCGCCCGGCGCCGCGCGGCGAAGCGGGGTCAGGCCTGCAGCGTTTCGACGGTCACGCTGTGGTTGGTATAGACGCAAATCTCCGCCGCGATCGCCATCGCCCTGCGCACGATCGCCTCCGCGTCCATGTCGGTGTCGACCAGCGCGCGCGCTGCGGCGAGCGCGTAGTTGCCGCCGGAGCCGATGCCCATGACGCCGTTCTCCGGCTCCAGCACGTCGCCGGTGCCGGTCAGGACCAGGGATATCCGCGAATCGGCCACGATCATCATCGCTTCGAGGCGGCGCAGATAGCGGTCGGTCCGCCAGTCCTTGGCGAGTTCCACCGCCGCGCGCATGAGCTGGCCGGGATATTGCTCGAGCTTGGCTTCGAGCCGCTCGAACAGGGTGAAGGCGTCGGCGGTGGCGCCGGCAAAACCGCCGATGACGTCGCCCTTGGCGAGCCGGCGGACCTTCTTGGCATTGGCCTTGACGATGGTCTGGCCGATCGAGACCTGGCCGTCGCCGCCAACGGCGACCACGCCGCCCTTGCGGACGGTCAGGATCGTGGTTGCGTGCCAGAGATCGGGTTGTGGGGATTGCATGGACAGTGCTTTCGTACCGGTGACCTGATTTAGGCACTCGCCCGGCGCAACGCAAATCGGGCCGGTCGGCTGGCCGGCGGACATGATTAATCCTGCGGCGCGGCGGCAGTGGCGGGCGCATCCGGGCCCTGATACAAGGCCGCTTCGCAAGCTCGGAGACAGGCGTCATGCGCAAGGCAACGGTCAAGCGCACCACCAAGGAAACCGACGTGGCGGTGACCGTCGACCTCGACGGCCGGGGCGAGGCCACGATCGCGACCGGGATCGGCTTCCTCGACCACATGCTCGACCTGCTGGCCCGCCATTCCCGGATCGATATCGGCGTGAAGGCGCAAGGCGACCTGCATATCGACCACCACCACACCACCGAGGATGTCGGCATCGCGCTCGGAGGGGCGGTGAAGCAGGCGCTCGGCGACATGAAGGGCATCACCCGCTACGCCGACGCGCACCTGCCCATGGACGAAACGCTGACCCGCGTCGCCATCGACATCTCGGGCCGGCCCCATCTCGTGTTCAAGGTCGCTTTCGCCCACGACAAGATCGGCACCTTCGACACCGAACTGGTCAGGGAGTGGTTCCAGGCCTTCGCCATGAATGCCGGGATCACGCTGCACGTGGAGACGCTTTACGGCAGCAACGATCACCATATATCGGAATCCTGCTTCAAGGGGCTCGCCCGTGCGTTGCGGGCGGCGGTCGCGATCGATCCGCGGGCGAAGGACGAGGTGCCCTCGACCAAGGGGTCGCTCGGCGGGTGAGCGGCCGCCGCCTGTTGCTTTCACCACCGGCGTCAGCGTCCCATCTGCAGGGTGGGGCGCGACCGCAAATCCGGGATCATGCCATGCCAGCTTTCGCGGTGTTCGAGCCTCCGATGCGCGCGGGACGCCCCGCCGCACGCCACACCGACCGCTTCGTCTTCCTGCGTGAAAAGTTCAGCTGGGCCGCGTTCCTGTTCGGCCCGCTGTGGATGATCTGGCGGCGGCTGTGGCTCGTCCTGCTCCTCTATCTGGTGGTGCTCGGCCTCATCGAGTTCGGCCTGCGGCGCATCGGGATCGGTTCGGAGGTGCGCTCGATCGTGTTTTTCCTGATCGCGCTGCTGGTCGGCCTCGAGGCGGTGAGCCTGCGCCGCTGGACCCTGCTGCGGCGGGGGTGGCGCGATCGCGGCATCGTCATCGCCGACGACCTCGACATGGCCGAACGCCGCTTTTTCGATTCCTGGTCGGCCGACTCGGCGATGTCCGCCGCGCCGCAGCGGTCCCATTCGCCGGTTTCCAGCGCCGGCGTGATCGGCCTGTTCCCGGAGCCAGGGGGCGGCCGGTGAGCGTCGCCATCATCGATTACGGCTCCGGCAACCTGCATTCGGCCGCCAAGGCATTCGAACGCGCCGCCCGCGAGAGCGGCCATGCCGACGCCATCGCGGTCACCAATGACCCCGAGGCGGTCCGCGCCGCCGATCGCGTCGTGTTGCCTGGCGTCGGCGCCTTTGCCGACTGCCGGCGCGGCCTCGACGCATTGCCCGGCATGGTCGAGGCGCTGACCGAGACCGTGCGCCGACAACGGCCGGCCCTTCCTCGGTATTTGCGTCGGCATGCAGCTGCTGGCCGAGCGCGGCCGCGAATACGAGGTGACCGACGGGCTCGGCTGGATCGCCGGCGAAGTGCGCCGCATCGAGCCGGGCGATCCGCGGCTGAAGATTCCGCATATGGGCTGGAACACGCTCGACGCAGCGCAGGCCGCATCCGCTGTTCGCCGGCATCCCGCTCGGCCCGGGGGGCTGCATGCCTATTTCGTGCACAGCTACCACCTCGCGGTCGCCGATCGCGCCGATCTCGTCGCCGATTCCGACTACGGCGGGCCGGTCACCGCCTTCGTCGCTCGGGAGAACTATGCCGGCACCCAGTTCCATCCGGAAAAGAGCCAGAAACTTGGGCTTGCCTTGATCGCGAATTTCCTCGACTGGAAGCCGTGACGGCGGCGCCGCCCGCCATGCCGACGGTTTGAAGAGCCACGCCATTGATCCTGTTTCCCGCCATCGACCTCAAGGACGGCGTCTGCGTGCGCCTGGAGCAAGGCGACATGGCGCGTGCGACGGTGTTCAACCGCGACCCCGCCGCGCAGGCGCACAGCTTCGAAGCGGAGGGGTTCGAATATCTCCATCTGGTCGATCTCGACGCCGCGTTTGCCGGCCGGCCGGTCAACGTGATGGCGGTCGAGCGCATCCTCGAAAGCGTGCCGCTGCCGGTGCAACTCGGCGGCGGGCTGCGCGACATGGCGGTGATTTCCGCCTGGCTGGAAAAAGGCGTCGACCGCGCCATCATCGGCACCGCCGCGGTGCGCGATCCCGCCCTGGTGAAGGATGCGGCACGCGCCTTTCCGGACCGCATCGCGGTCGGCCTCGATGCCCGCGACGGCAAGGTGGCGGTGCAGGGTTGGGCGGAAAGCTCGGAACTCTCCGCCCTGGAGATCGCGCGCCGCTTCGAGGATGCCGGCGTCGCCGCCATCATCTACACCGATATTTCCCGCGACGGGCTGCTCAAGGGCTTGAACCTCGACGCCACCATTGCGCTGGCCGACGCCATTTCGATTCCGGTGATCGCGTCGGGCGGCCTCGCCTCCCTCGACGACATCAGGCAGCTGCTGGCGCCCCGCGCCGCCAAGCTGGCCGGCGCCATCGCCGGCCGCGCCCTCTATGACGGCCGGCTCAATGCCGGCGAGGCGCTGCGGCTGATCCGCGCCGCGCGGCCGCAGTGAGGGTGCGATGCTGAAGGTCCGCGTCATTCCCTGCCTCGACGTCAAGGACGGCCGGGTGGTCAAGGGGATCAATTTCGTCGACCTGCGCGATGCCGGCGATCCGGTCGCGGCCGCCATCGCCTATGACAGGGCCGGCGCCGACGAATTGTGCTTCCTCGACATCACCGCGAGCCACGAGAACCGCGGCATCATCCTCGACGTGGTGCGGCGCACCGCGGAAGCCTGCTTCATGCCGCTGACCGTCGGCGGCGGCGTGCGTACGGTGGCCGACATCCGCGCCCTGCTGCAGTCCGGCGCCGACAAGGTGTCGATCAACACCGCGGCGGTGAACCGGCGCGAATTCGTCAAGGAGGCGGCGGAGAAATTCGGCGATCAGTGCATCGTGGTGGCGATCGACGCCAAGAAGGTGTCGCCGCCCGGCGCACCCGAACGCTGGGACATCTTCACCCATGGCGGCCGCAACCCGACCGGCCTCGACGCGGTCGCCTATGCGCGTGAGGTCGTCGCGCTCGGCGCCGGCGAAATCCTGCTGACATCGATGGACCGCGACGGCACCCGGGCCGGCTTCGACATCGCCCTGACCCGGGCGGTCGCCGATGCGGTGACCGTGCCGGTGATCGCCTCGGGCGGCGTCGGCACGCTCGATCATCTCGTCGCCGGCGTTCGCGACGGCCACGCCGCCGCCGTGCTCGCGGCGTCGATCTTTCATTTCGGCGAATACTCGATCAGGGAAGCCAAGACCTACATGGCGGGCGCCGGTCTGGCGATGCGCCTCGATGCCTGATCTATCCGCATGCCGCGCGAGGTGGTAAGGGGAACGACCATGGAATTCACCATCTACGACCTCGAGCGCCGCGTCGACGAGCGTGCCACCGCGTCCCCTGAAGTGTCCTATACGCGCAAGCTGCTCGATCGCGGCGTCGCCCAATGCGCCAAGAAGCTCGGCGAGGAGGCGGTGGAACTCGCGCTCGCTTCGGTGGTCGAAAGCCGCGAGCGGCTGATCGACGAAACCGCCGACCTCATCTACCACCTGCTCGTGGTCCTCAAGGCGCGCGACATCAAGTTGTCGGAGGTCGAGACCGTGCTCGGCATGCGCGCCGGCCAGACCGGACTGCAGGAAAAGTCCTCGCGCAAAGGCGGCTGAGCCCGACGGATGCCGTAATGGAACAACGCACCGAAGACGGGCTTTCGCCTTATCACGTGTTCTCCCGGGCCGAATGGGCGTCGCGCCGCGAGGACACCCCGATGACGCTCACGTCGGACGAAGTGACGCGGCTGCGCTCGCTGCACGATCGTCTCGACTTCGCGGAGATCGAGGACATCTACCTGCCGCTGTCGCGCCTGCTTTCGCTGTATGTCGCGGCGACCCAGCGCCTGTTCCGGGCGCAACAGCGCTTCATCGCCACCGGCGACGCCAAGATGCCCTACGTCATCGGCGTCGCCGGCTCGGTCGCGGTCGGCAAGTCGACCACGGCGCGCGTGCTGCAGGCGCTGCTGGCGCGCTGGCCCAATGTCCCCAAGGTCGATCTCGTCACCACCGACGGCTTTCTCTATCCCAACGCGGTGCTCGCGCGCGAAGGCCTGATGGAACGCAAGGGCTTCCCGGACAGCTACGACCTGCCGGCGCTGCTGCGGTTTCTCTCCGACATCAAGGCCGGGCGGCGTCCGGTGCGGGCGCCGGTCTATTCCCATCTCGTCTACGACGTGATGCCCAACCACTGGGTCGAGATCGATCGGCCGGAGATCCTGATCGTCGAAGGCCTGAACGTGCTGCAGACCGGACGCCTGCCGCGGGACGGCAAGGAGATCCCGTTCGTCTCGGACTTCTTCGATTTCTCGGTCTATCTCGACGCCGACGAGGACGTGCTCGAGCGGTGGTATGTCCAGCGCTTCCTGGCGTTGCGCGAGACCGCGTTCCGCGATCCCAAATCCTATTTCCACCGCTATTCGCAGCTGACTGACGAAGAAGCGGTCGCGACCGCGACCTCGATCTGGACCCGCATCAATCTCGTCAATCTGCACGAGAACATCCTGCCGACCCGCCAGCGCGCCGACCTCATCCTCAAGAAGGCCGAAAGCCACACCGTTCAGGAAGTCGCGCTGCGCAAGCTGTGAGCCGCCGATCGCGTCTCACGCGGCGTGGCGTTCCGCCCCGGGCCCGAAATGGTCCAGGTAGCGCGAATTGATCCCGGCCACCGGCAGCACGATCAGCACATCGGTGGTGCCGAACTGGTGGTCTACCACCGCGCCGTCACCGATGAAGGCGCCGAGCCGCAGATAGCCCTTGATCAGAGGCGGCAGGCTCTGCAGGGCAGCCTTCGGGTCCACCGCCGATTTCGGCATCCGGTTGAGCTCGACATAGCGGCGCGGCAGCGCGGCAGCACGCCAAGCCTCCGGCGCGCGCGCATAATGGTGGAGGAACGACAGCGGCAGCGCCAGCCGGTCGGGATCGGTGCCTTCGAGGCTTGCGCAGCCGATCATCACGTCGATACGGTGCGCGAGCACGTAGGTCCAGATCCCGTGCCACAACAACTCGACGGTGCGCTTGGTGCGATAGTCCGGCAGCACGCAGGAACGGCCGAGCTCCAGAAAGCGGCGTTCGCCGTGGCGCGACACCAGCGCGTCGATGTCGAATTCGCCGGCACTGTAGAAACCGGACTGGCGGTCGGCGACCTCCTGGCGCAGCAGCCGATAGGTGCCGACGACCTTGGGCGTGCGTCGCAGCCGCGGCGCGGCATGGTCCACCACCAGCAGATGATCGCACACCGCATCGAACGGATCGACGTCGCGTCGCGACAGGAACGAGGCCGCGTCCGGCACCGCCGACATCTCGCGATAGAACACGCGGTATCGCAACTTCTGTGCGCGCCGGATTTCCGCGGCGTTGCACGCCAGCCGGACCTCCAGTGGTCCGAGCCGTCCCAGCGTCGGCGGCGTTTCCGGCTTCGCTCCGACGATGCGAAAGCCGCTATAGGCCTTGAGGACGGGAACGATGCCGGGAATCCCGGCAAAGCGCAGCGGCGCACGCAACCGACTCGCCGGCCAATTCGGGCCCTTGGCGCGGGAAAGCATGGCGGGCGCCCCCGTTACGTCCGGCCTGCGAACAAGCCGTCCGAAATCGCGATACCACGTACGCGAATCAACGTAACTCATTGTGCAGTCAATAATCACCACGTGGGCACAGATTTGTGACAAATGCGCCGGGGCTCGCGCAGTGCTCCGGAAATTCCGTCACGCCGCGCGGGTACAGACGACCTGCGCCAGCGCCGCGGCGAGCCGCTCGCGGTCGAGCGGCTTGGTCACGAGGCCGTCCATGCCGGCGGCGAGGCACGCGTCCCGGCTTTCGGGGAAGGTATCGGCGCTCAGCGCGACGATCGGGGTCCGCCTGCCGTCGGTTTCGGCGGCGCGCATGCGGCGCGCCGCCTCGATCCCGTCCATGCCGGGCATGTGCAGGTCCATCAGCACGAGATCGAACGGGGCGCCCGCCGCCTGTGCCGCGATGAAGGCGGCGACGGCGTCGCCGCCGGTTGCGGCCATCACCGGGCGGTGCCCCAGCCGGCTCAGCAGATGGCGCACCAGCAGCGCATTGATGTCGTTGTCCTCCGTGACCAGGATCGCTAGGTCTGCGGCATCGGTGCGGGCGCGAGCGGCGGGCGAGCGGCGCAGGGGCTGGCGCGGGCGCCGGGCCGGCGGCGCCGAGCCGGACCGCGAGCGAGCCGGCGCGCACCGGCTTGACCAGGTAGGCGAAGCCGGCATGCCGGTGGTCCGGAAGTTCGTCGCGGTCGCGCGGGGCGACCAGCACGATCGCGCGTGTCCGCGCATGGCGGATCAGCGCGCCGATCCGGTCGACCGCGCCGCGGCCGACGCTGCGGTCGACGATCACGGCATCCCACTGGCCATCGGCGAGCAGGCGCTCGCCCGCCGCGGCCGTGACCGCTATGCGGGTGCTGGCGCCCCAGCCGCGAAGCTGCCGCGCCACCAGCGGACCCACGATCGGCCCCGGCGCGACGATCAGCACTGCCGAGCCGGAGAGGTCCCAGGAAGCGTTTGAGGACGCGGTTTCCGGCGCGTTCGACGACGGGTCGGCGCCGGGGGCGGTCGTGATGTCTGCCGCCACGTCTGCCGGCGGCAATGCGATCGTGCAGATAAAGACCGTGCCTTGGCCGGGCGTGCTGTCGAGCGTGATCTCGCCGCCCATCGCCTCGACGAGGCGCTTGGAGATCGCGAGGCCCAGGCCGGTGCCGCCGAACCGGCGGCCGGCGCCGCCGTCGGCCTGCTCGAACTCCTCGAAGATGCGGGCCTGCATGTCCGGTGCGATGCCGATGCCGGTGTCGCGGATGCGGAACGTCACCTCGCCGTCCGGCGCCGGCTCGGCTTCGACCGAGACGCCGCCGGATTCCGTGAACTTGATGGCATTGCCGATCAGGTTGAGCAGCACCTGGCGCAGGCGGGTGGCATCGCCGATGACGCGGCGCGCCGCAGCATCGTCGACGAAGGCGGCGATCTCGATGCCCTTGGCGTCGGCGCGCGGCGCCAGCAGTTCGACCACATCCTCCACCAGCTCGCGCAGCGCGAACGGCTTGATATCGAGATCGAGCCGTCCGGCCTCGATCTTGGAAAAATCGAGGATGTCCTCGATCAGCCCGGCCAGTGCCTCGCCCGAGGATTTCACCGCCTTGGCATAGGTCGATTGCTCCGGTGTGAGCGGCGTGTCGAGCAACAGCTCGGTCATGCCGAGAATGCCGTTGAGCGGCGTGCGAATCTCGTGGGAGACCATGGCGAGGAAGCGGCTCTTGGCACGGTTGGCGGCGTCGGCTTCCCGCCATTCCCATTCCCGGTCGGCAAAGGCTTCGACGCGCTCTTCGAGCAGGTCGATGCGGCGGCGGCGGTCGCGATCGATCCGGTAGAGGATGAAGCTCGCGCCGGCGGCGACCAGCGCCAGCGCGCCGAGGCTGAAGTAAAGGACCGTGCTGGCATCCATTGCCGCATTCCGCCGTTGTGGCCCGCGAGGGCGCGGCGTCGCGGCGGAGTGTGGGGCGATGTGCTTGCCAATCCCCTGCATTCGCGGCGCCGCGGCGGGTGTCTTGTGATGCGACGGTTGACGCGGGGTTAACGGGCTGAGCGCTGCCGATCCTGAAAATGCCCCGCGATGACGGCAGGCCGCCTGCGGCCATGACATCACGCCGCGCGGCGGATCTCGTCGGCGAGCGCGCGGTAGGCCAGCGCCTCGGCGAAATGCACGCGGCGCACCGCTCCTCGCCGTCGAGGTCGGCGAGCGTGCGCGCGACCCGCAGCACCCGGTGATAGCCGCGCGCCGACAGCCGCATCGCCTCGGCGGCGTCGCGCAGCAGCGCGAGACCGCCGCTGTCGGGCTTGGCGACGGCTCTCGAGCACCGGCGCCGCTGGCCTGCGCATTGGTGCGCACGCGCGAGCCCGAGCGCGGCGTAGCGCTCCGCCTGGAGCGTCGCGGGCGCGGGCGACGCGGGCGCGCGACCTCGCGGCTGCCCTCGGCCGGCGGCGGCAGGATGAGGTCGGCGGCGGTCACCGCGCCGGCACCTCGATATGCAGGTCGATGCGGTCGAGCAGCGGGCCGGACAGCCGCGCCTGGTAGTCGGCGGCGCAGCGCGCGATCGGCGCCGCGCCGGCAGGCATAGCCGGGCTCGCCGGCGCGCCCGCAGCGGCACGGATTCATGGCGGCGACCAGCATGAAGCGCGCCGGATAGGTGACGCGGTGGTTGGCGCGGGAGATCGCGACCTCGCCGGTCTCCAGCGGCTGGCGCAGCGAATCGAGCACGCGGCCGTCGAATTCCGGCAGCTCGTCGAGGAACAGCACGCCGTTATGGGCGAGCGAGATCTCGCCGGGCTTGGCGCGCAGCCCGCCGCCGACCAGCGCCGCCATGCTGGCGGAATGATGCGGCGCGCGGAACGGCCGCCGGTTGGTGAGCGCGCCGCCGTCGATCTCGCCGGCCACCGAGGCGATCATCGAGACTTCGAGCAGCTCGGCCGGCGACAGCGGCGGCAGGATCGACGGCAGCCGCGCCGCCAGCATCGACTTGCCGGCGCCGGGCGGCCCGACCATCAGCAGATTGTGGCCGCCGGCGGCGGCGACCTCGAGCGCGCGCTTGGCGCTCTCCTGGCCCTTGATGTCCTTGAGATCGAGCGGCGCGCCGTCGGCCTCGCGCACCTTCGGCTGCGGCCGCGACAGCACCTGGCGTGCCCTTGAAATGATTGGCGAGCTGGATCAGCGAGCTCGGCGGCGATGATCTCCATCTCGGGGCTCGCCCAGGCGGCCTCCGGCCCGCAGGCGGCCGGGCAGATCAGGCCCTCGCCGCGCGCATTGGCGCCGATCGCGGCCGGCAGCACGCCGGCGACCGCCGCGATCGAGCCGTCGAGGCCGAGCTCGCCCAGCACGGTGTAGCCGCCGCAGCGCATCGGGCGGGATCGCGCCGATCGCCGCCATCAGGCCGAGCGCGATCGGCAGGTCGTAATGGCTGCCTTCCTTGGGCAGATCGGCCGGGGCGAGATTGACCGTGATCCGCCGCGCCGGCAGCGCGAGGCCCGACGCGATCAGCGCGGCGCGCACCCGCTCGCGGGCCTCCGACACCGCCTTGTCCGGC
This sequence comes from uncultured Alphaproteobacteria bacterium, assembly GCA_963795865.1. Classification (GTDB taxonomy): domain Bacteria; phylum Pseudomonadota; class Alphaproteobacteria; order Rhizobiales; family Xanthobacteraceae; genus JAJPKK01. Next base: position 69,183 of record CAWCJX010000043.1, on the reverse strand, counting down.
AGCCCCACCACGTTGAAGGCGGGAATGCCGGGCGCGACCTGGACCTGGACATCGACCGCGCGGGCCTCGATGCCCTCGAACGCGACCGTGGATACACGCTGGACCATGGGGCTCCCCCAGACGTCAGCGCATCCTAACCCAAGGCAGAATGGTCGTGGCAAGAACATTTGCAGAACATCGCGGAATGTCGGCTGCACGTGGCCGAGACGCTGATGCAGATCAGCGCCGGCTTCGCGTGATAGGTTCGATCCGAAATCTCCGGAGGATCGTCATGACCGACACCAATGCCAAGGCCGTGGGAATGGGCGTCGCCGGCGGCGCCATCGCCGCGGCCCTGCTCGACCTGCTCGTTGCCAAGGGCGTGATCGATGCCGACGAGGGCCGGCGCGTGCTGGAGGACGCCCTCACCCGCGCCGCCATGCACACGGGCACCTGGGAGGGCCATGAGGCCTGCCTGTTCATCGGCGACATGCTGGAGGCGAAGTTTCCGGCCGCCGGGTGAGGCGGCGAGGCGCGCCGGCACAGGGTTTGAGAACGCGAGGCAAAGAACCGGCCTGCTCGAGCCAACGGTTCAAACATCCGGCGCACCGAAAAGATCTGGTTCCGCACGAAAGAGAACATTTGCAGAACAGATCGACTCAGGCTAACCATTCGTCAACTCTGCACGAAAGGTTCCCCCATGATCGATCTCAAGGCCGTCGCGCTCGAATTGCACAACGCCCGCCAAGCCCGCATCGCTGCCGAACTCGGCCTGCTGCGAGGTCGAGGAATTCGCCGCGGCCATCCGTCAGTCGCACATCGTCTGGGCGCAGCAGGTGACGGCCCGCCGTCCGGGCGACGACCCGCGCCGCCTGCACTGACGCCGCGCTATTTCGCGGCCGCAACCTTGGTCGCGATGCTGTCCCAGATCATCGCCGCGATGTCGGGGCCGCCGAGCCGGCGGATGATGCGGATGCCGGTCGGCGAGGTGACGTTGATCTCGGTGAGGTAGCCGTCGATCACGTCGATGCCGGTGAACAGCAGGCCGCGCGCCCGCAGCGCCGGGCCCAGGCGGGCGCAGATCGCCCGTTCGCGTTCGCTGAGGTCGGTCGCCGCCGCGACGCCGCCGCGCACCATGTTGGAACGCAGGTCGTCCTCCTGGGGCACCCGGTTCACCGCGCCGGCGAATTCGCCGTCGACCAGGATGATGCGCTTGTCGCCCTTGGCGACCTCCGGCAGATATTTCTGCACCACCCAGGGCTCCCGGAAGGTCGCCGCGAACAGGTCGTAGAGCGAGCCGAAATTCACGTCGCGGGCGGTGAGGGCGAACACCGCGGCGCCGCCATGGCCGAACAGCGGCTTCATCACGATGTCGCCATGGGCGGCGCGGAACGCCTTGATCTCTTCGAGATCGCGGGTGACGAGGGTCGGCGGCATCAGGTCGGGAAATTCGGTGACGAACAGCTTCTCCGGCGCGTTGCGCACCTCGGCGGGACTGTTGACGACGAGGGTCCGGGGGTGCAGCCGCTGCAGCAGATGGGTCGCGGAGATGTAGCCGAGGTCGAATGGCGGGTCCTGGCGCATCAGGATCACGTCGAAGGTTGCGAGCGCAGCGCGCCTTTCCTCGCCGAGGGTGAAGTGGGCGCCCTCGACATCGTGCACCGTGAGCGGGGCCACCGTCGCGAACACCTCGCCGTCGCGCAGCGCCATGCGGTCAGGCGTGTAATAGGACAGGCGGTGCCCGCGCGCCTGCGCCTCCAGCAGCAAGGCAAAGGTCGAATCGCCGCGGATATTGATCCGCGCGATCGGGTCCATCTGCACGGCGACTTCGAGCTTGCGGTGGGCGGTCATGCGGCGGCCGATCCGGCAGGGGGTGCAGCGGGTGAAAGGCGCTGGTGGAGTAGCCCGGGCCGGGCCGTTCGTAAACCCGCGCGGAAACCGGCGCGCCGGCGGCGGTCACATCGAGGCATCGAAGGCGGCGGGCAGGTGCATCGGCAGCCGCCCGGGCACGACCAGCACGACGTCGAAGCGCATGTCCCCCGCCGCATCCTCCGGATGGCCGGCCAGCCAGAACTCGGCGGCGGCGATGATGCGCCCCTGCTGGCGCTTGCCGATCGCCTCGGCGGCATCGTCGAACCTGCCGCGCGCCTTGACCTCGACGAACACCAGCACGCCGCGCCGCCGCGCCACGATGTCGATCTCGCCGACCGGGGTCTTGAACCGGCGGAACAGGATGCGGTAGCCCTTGGCGATGAGGAGGGCCGCGGCGCGGCTTTCCGCCGACAGGCCGAAGCGGAACGCGATGCGGCGTTCCGGATCGGCCGGCGGCCGCGGCTTGCCCGTGGTCGCCGGCTCATCCTTCGCCATCGGCCTCGCTCCGGGCGAGCGCGAGCGCGCGCTGATAGACCAGCCGCCGCTTCTGTCCGGTCGCGGCCACCACCGCTTCGACGGCATTCTTGAGCGAGGCGGCGGCGAGCGCTTGGCGCAGCAGGGCGTCGAGGTCTTCGGCTTCGACCGCGGCCGCGGCGGCGGGCGGGCCCACCACCACCACGAACTCGCCGCGGGTCTCGGCGCCTTCGTCCCAGGCGCGGGCGAGGCCGGCGAGATCGGCGCGGCGAATGTCCTCGTGCAGCTTGGTGAGCTCGCGGCACACCGCGGCTTCGCGGTCGCCGAACGCCGCGGCGGCGTCGTGGAGCATGGCCGCGATGCGCGGCCCGGTCTCGAAGAACACCAGCGTCGCCGGCACCTCGGCAAGCGCGGCGAGCCGGGTCCGCCGCGCCTGTTCGCGCGGCGGCAAGAAGCCTTCGAAGAAGAACCGGTCGGTCGGCAGGCCGGCGCTCGCCACCGCGGCCATGACCGCCGAGGCTCCCGGCACCGCGGTGACCTTGTGGCCTGCGGCCTGGGCTTCCCGCACCAGCTTGAAGCCGGGGTCGGAGATCAGCGGCGTGCCGGCGTCGGAGACGAGCGCCACCGCCGCCCCGGCGTCGAGCCGCGCCAGCAGCTTCGGCCGCGCCGCCGCGGCATTGTGGTCGTGATAGGCGATGAGCGGCGTGGCGAGGCCGTAGCGGTCGAACAGCCGGCGGGTGACGCGGGTGTCCTCGCAGGCCACCATGTCGACCCCGGCCAGGGTCTCGAGCGCCCGCAGCGTCACGTCCCCCAGATTGCCGATCGGGGTCGCCACGAGATACAATCCTGGCGCGGCCCTTGCCGCCTCGATATCGTGCGCGAAGACGCGGTAGTGCCGCGCCGGGCTCGCCGTCTTGGTTGCTGGTCTTGGTCGCCGCCTTGGCGTGGTCAGGGGTGGTCATGGGATCAAATTCTTGGTGCGACGGGCAGGGGCGTGCTCTTCATGCCCTTCACGGGCCGATTTGCCGACAATATGCCTGAATGGCACACTTGAAGTCATCGCGATTTGCCAGCAGCGGCGCCACGGCGCCATGACGGAGACCGGTTGATGCCCTGCCAGAGCCCTGCGGCTCCTCGCGCCTGCTCCCCGTGGTGGCGGGCGGCCGCCTTGGCGCTGGCGGCCCTGCTGGCCGGCTGCGGCGGCGCCTCCAATCTGCTCGGCAGCGGTTCGCCCGGGCTCGATGCGCCGGCCGCGGCGCCGGCGTCGGTGGCTGCGCCGCTCGGCGCCGGCGCGGTCAAGGTCGCCGTGGTCCTGCCCCTGTCGGCCGGCGGCAATGCCGGGATCGCCGGCCAGTCCATGCGCAATGCCGCGGAAATGGCGCTGGCCGAGTTCAGCGGGGCCAACATTCAACTGGTGGTGAAGGACGATGGCGGCACTGCGCCGGGCGCCCAGCAGGCGACGATGCAGGCGATCGATGAAGGCGCCGAGATCATCGTCGGGCCGCTGTTCGCCCATTCCGTGACCAGCGCCAAGCAGGTCGCCCGGTCCCGCGGCGTGCCGATGATCGCGTTTTCCACCGACAGCAACGTCGCCGCGTCGGGCGCCTATCTGCTGAGCTTCCTGCCCGAAAGCGATGTCGACCGCATCGTCGCCTATGCCATCTCCCAGGGCAAGAAATCCTTCGTCGCGCTGTTTCCCTCCAACGCCTATGGCGGCGTGGTCGAGGCCGAATTCACGCAGGTGGTGGCCAAGCGCGGCGGACGCGTGGTCACCGTCGAGCATTACGGCGAGGATCGCACCAAGCTCGGCGAGTTGGTGAAGCAGGTCGCCCAGGCGGCCGGCCATGCCGATGCCCTGTTCATCCCCGACACCGGCGACGGCGTCGCCGACATCCTCCAGGCGCTCGCCGCCGGCGGCGTCAATCCGCGCCAGTTCACGGTGCTCGGCACCGGACTGTGGGGCGACGACCAGCGCATCTTCGCAAATCCGCTGCTCGACGGCGCCTGGTTCGCCGCGCCCGAGCCGACCGGATATCGCGGCTTTGCCGAGCGTTATCGCGCCCGCTATCATCAGGATCCAGTGCGCCAGGCGACGCTCGCCTATGATGCGGTGGCGCTGGTGGCGGCGCTCGTCAAGACCCAGGGTCAGCAGCGCTTCGCCGCCGACGTGCTGACCAATCCGTCCGGCTACACCGGGATCGACGGCGTGTTCCGCTTCCGCACCGACGGCTCCAACCAGCGCGGCCTCGCCGTGCTCAAGGTCACGACGTCCGGCGGCCAGGTGGTGGCGCCGGCGCCGCGCTCGTTCACCGGCTCGGGGATCTGAGCAAGCCTCGGCGGGCGCGGCCGCCCTGGATGGGCAAACGACGATCCCGTGCCAGAACCGAGAGGGAAGCAGATCGTGGAGTCCCGCCACCCAGCGACCATGGCCGCGCAGGCGCTCGGCATCATCGACGAAACGACCAAGGCGCTCATTCCTCCGGTGCATCCCGCCACCACTTTCGTTCGCGATCCCGACAACCAATATCGGGCCGGCTTTTCCTACGGCCGGCCGACCAACCCGACCTTCGTCCTGCCGGAAGCGCTGCTGGCGAGGCTCGAGGGCGGGGCCGCCTGCCTCACCTTCGCATCGGGGATGGCGGCGGCGACCGCCGTATTCCTGGCGCTCAAACCCGGCGACCATGTCGTCGCGCCGCAGGTCATGTATTGGGCGCTGCGGAACTGGCTCAAGAGTTCCGCGGCGGAACGGGGAGTGGTCGTCGATTTCGTCGATGCCGGCGCGACGGCGGCGCTCGCGGCCGCGGTGCAGCCCGGCCGGACCAAGCTGGTTTGGATCGAGAGCCCGGCCAATCCGACCTGGGCGATCACGGACATCGCCGCCGCCGCCGAGATCGCCCACGGCGCCGGCGCACGCCTCGCCGTCGACAGCACCGTCGCCACGCCGGTCCTGACGCGGCCGATCGCGCTCGGCGCCGACATCGTCATGCATTCGGCCACGAAATATCTGAACGGCCATAGCGACGTCGTGGCCGGGGCGCTGGTCGCCGCGCGCCATGACGAGTTCTGGGAGCGGATCGCGGCCATTCGCGCCAGTTATGGCGCCATCCTCGGCTCCTTCGAGGCCTGGCTGCTGCTGCGCGGCATGCGCACGCTGCATTTGCGCGTGGAACGTTGCTGCCGCACCGCGCAGGCGATCGCCGAGCATCTTGTCGGCCATCGCCGCATCGTGGCCATCCTCTATCCCGGATTGCCCGACCATCCCGGTCACGCCGTCGCGGCGCGCCAGATGCGCGGCGGCTTCGGAGGGATGCTCAGCATTCGCGTCGCCGGCGGTGAGAGCGCCGCGATCGCGGCGGCCGCGCGGGTGACCGTTTGGAAGCGGGCGACCTCGCTCGGCGGCGTCGAGAGCCTGGTCGAACACCGCGCCTCGATCGAAGGACCCGGATCGCCCGCGCCGCCCGACCTGCTGCGGCTGTCGGTCGGAATAGAAGACGCCGCCGATCTGATCGGAGATCTCGAGCAAGCCCTGGCGGGAGCGGGCTGAAGTGTTCGGGCGCCCGGCCTTTGTGTTACGGCGCCTCGACCTGCCGGCAGCGCGATTGCCCGGCTCCGATGTCGCTTCCCCCCGTAATCGAATGCCGGTGCCATGAAGACGATCCTGATTCCGACCGAAGATCATGCCTCGATGCCGGCGGTGCTGGAGACCGCGCGGCTGATCGCGCAGCGCTTCGGCAGTTGCATGGAGGGGGTTGCCGTTTATCCTGCCGCCGCCGACTTCGTGGCGGTCGATCCCGTGAGCAGCCTGACCATCGCGAGCATGCAGGAGGGCGATGAGGAGACCGAACGGCATGCGCAACGCCTGTTCGAGTCCTTCATGCAGGCCCACGCCGTGCCGCCCGCCGGGCAGGAGCCGGCGGTGTATTCCCAGCGCTGGGTCCGTGCCGGCGCCCATGGCGACGCCTTCGTCGGCAGCCATGGCCGGCTGTTTGATCTCATCGTGCTCGGACGCCCCGGCCGCGCCGCGCAGGATCCGCGCATGCCGCCGCTCGAAGCGGCGCTGTTCGAGAGCGGCCGCCCGGTGCTGATCGCGCCGGCGGCGGCGCCCTCGGTCATCGGCACCAACGTGCTGGTCGCCTGGAACGGCAGCACCGAGCAGACCCGCACCACCGCGTTCGCCCTGCCGCTGCTGCGCGAGGCGAAGCAAGTGACCGTGCTGTCCGTGGAGGGCGGCATGACGCCCGGGCCGACCGGAGAGGAGTTCGCGCATTATCTGCGCATGAATGCCGTCGCCGCCACCGCCGTCACCGAGGCGCCGGGCCCACGGACCACCGGCGAAACCATTCTCGACCATGCGAGAACGCATGGCTGCGATCTCCTGGTGAAGGGCGCCTATACACAGAGTCGCCTGCGCCAAATGGTATTCGGGGGCGCGACGCGGCACATCCTGGCGAGTGCGACGTTGCCGGTATTGATGGCGCACTGACCGCCCGCGAAGGGACGTGTGGTTCCGCATGAACTTCGACCGGAATGCGAAAGGCGAAGGCGCTTCGGGCCAGGGCTCCTCGGGCCAGGGCTCCTCGGGCCAGGGCTCCTCGGGCCGGGGTCTTCCAGCGAGGATCCTTCCAGCCCGGTCTCCTCGGGACAGAGTTTCCCCGGCCCAAGCCCGGGCGGCCAAAGCGCCGGTCCGTCGGCGCCGCCGCCGCGGCCGACGTTCCTCGCCGTGTTCCCGTCCATCATGCTGCCGATGTTCCTGGCGGTGCTGGACCAGACCATCGTCGCCACCGCGCTCCCCTCGATCGTGGCGGCGACCGGCGAGGTCGAACGCGCCTCCTGGGTCGTCGTGTCCTACCTGATCGCGTCGACCATCGCGGCGCCGATCTATGGCCGGCTCGGCGACGCGTTCGGCCGTCGCCGGCTGATGTTTGTCGCGCTCGCCGTGTTCATCGCGGCATCGCTGTTGTGTGCGGCTTCGACCTCGATCTTGCTGCTGACGCTCGCCCGGCTGCTGCAGGGCCTCGGCGGCGGCGGACTGATGACGCTGTCCCAGGCGCTGGTCGGCGAGGCGTTCCCGCCGCGCGAGCGGGCCCGCTACCAGGGCTATCTCGCCGCGGTGGCGGTGTGCGCCAATACCTTCGGGCCGGTGGCCGGCGGCTATCTCACCCAGCATTTCGGCTGGCAATCGGTGTTTCTCATCAATCTTCCGGTCGGGCTGGTGGCGGTCTTTCTGACCCGCAAGCTGGAGAACCGGGTCCCCGACCGATCGGGCTGGCGGCCGGACCCGTTCGGGCTCATGTTCTTCGCCCTGTTCGTGACCACGACTTTGCTGTCGCTGGAGCAGGCCCAGCACATGGAGCTCTCCGCCATGCCGGCGGCCGGCGGCCTGCTCGCCATCGGCGTCATCGCCGCGGTGCTGCTGGTGCGGCAGGAAACCCGCGCGGCCTCGCCGCTGATCCCGCTCGCCCTGCTGCGTCGGCCGACGATCTGGCGCAGCGATGCGCTCGCCGCCTGTCACGGCGCCGCGCTGGTCGCCCTGATCACCTTTCTGCCGATCTATCTCCAGGTGGTGCGGGGGAATTCGCCGGCCCAGACCGGGCTGTTGCTGGTGCCGCTCACGGTCGGCATCTTCACCGGATCGCTGGTCACCGGGCGGCTCGTCAGCAAGACCGGCCGGACCACGATTTTTCCGGTGTTCGGGCTGTTCCTCGTCACCGCCAATCTGGTGGTGCTGGCGCTGTTCGTGCACCACATCGGCACCGCCGGCCTCGCCTGGCTGCTGCTATGGAACGGGCTGTTCATGGGAACGGTGATGGGCGTCGTCCAGGTCACCGTGCAAAGCGAATCAGGGCCGTTGAAGCTCGGCGAAGCCGCCGCCTCGGTGCAGTTCTCGCGCTCGATCGGTGCGGCGTTCGGAACCGCCCTCGTCACCGCGGTCCTGTTCGCGGTGCTGGCCGCCAAGAATCCGGACGTCGCGCGGGCGTTCGCGAGCATGGCGGAGCATGGCGGCCGGGTCGCGTCGCTGCTGCCGCCGGACCGGGTCGCCGCGGTCGAGGCCGATATCGCCGAGGCGTTCCGCGCCGCGTTCCTGTCGATCGCCGGCTTCACCGCGATCGGCATGCTTCTCGCCTTGTCGATCCCGCTGCGGCGGATTTAGGGCGCGCGGAATTCGGTCGACATGACGATAGCCCCACACCACGCGCTCCACATGGGTCGCCTTGTGACGCAAAAGGCCGGCACGAACACCAGGAACTGCAGATCAATCGATGTGAAGCTGTGGTCGCCGCTTCCATCGGCGAAGACGACACAGTCCCGAATGGCATTATATTACTCCGCTGCGACGACGGGGCGTTCCTCGGCAGGGGCCGAATGGACGACCTTCTTGCCCCGTATCCAAGCTTGCAGGCGGGCAAGGTAGAGATAGACCACGGGCGTCGTATAGAGCGTGAGAACTTGGCTCAGGGCGAGGCCGCCTACCATGGAATAGCCAAGCGGCCTCCGGAGTTCGGATCCGGTCCCGTGGCCGAACATCATTGGCAGGCCTGCGAGCATTGCCGCCGCCGTCGTCATCAGGATCGGCCGGAACCGCAACAGGCAAGCTTCGCGGATCGCGGCAATCGGCGGCATATTCCGCTCGCGTTCCGCCACGATGGCGAAGTCGACGAGCATGATGCCGTTCTTCTTGACGATACCGATCAGCAGAATGATGCCGATGATGCCGATGACGGAGAGATCCATGTGTCCCAGGTTCAGCGCAAGCAACGCACCGACGCCGGCGGAAGGCAATGTCGACAGGATGGTCAACGGATGGACGAAGCTTTCGTACAGCATCCCGAGAATAATGTAGACGACCACGAGTGCGGCAGCGATCAGCGCCGGCTCGCTCGACAGCGACGATTGAAATGCCTGGGCGTTTCCTTGGAAAGTGCCGATCACTGACTTGGGCATGCCGATTTCGACCGCCGCTCGGCTAATCGCGTCGACTGCCTCCCCGAGGGCCACCCCGGCGCTCAGGTTAAAAGTGAGTGTGGCGGCCGGGAATTGCCCTTGGTGATTGATCGACAGCGGCCCGACTTTGTGGGAATTGAATTCCACCAGCGCGGACAGCGGCACGGCGGCTCCGGTGAGCGGCGATTTGACATAGATGTGATCGAGCGTATCGAGGCTGACAACCATGTCGGGCAGGACTTCGAGGATAATAAAGTAGGTGTTGAGCTGGGTGAAATATTGGGTAATCTGGCGTTGGCCAAAGGCGTCGTTGAGCGTGTCGTCGATTGCTTGAGGGGTGATTCCGAACCGCCCAGCCTGATCGCGATCAATCGTGACCTTGAGCTGTGGCGCGCCCGACAGGAGATCGGTCCCGACGTCCGCGATCTCCGGCAGAGTCTTCATCTTGGTCAGTAGCTTCGTCGACCATTCGGTGAGCTCTTGAATGTTGGGATCCTGCAACGTGTATTGGAACGCGGCACGGGCAACGCGGCCGCCGACGGTGATGTCCTGCGCGGGCTGAAGATAGGTTGTGACCCCGACGATTTGGGCAAGTTGCGGACGCAAGCGGTCGATGACCCGGGACGCGTCGACATCGCGCTCCTCGCGCGGCTTGAGTATCACGTTCAAACGTTCGATGTTTCCGGTATTCCCGAAGCTCGGGCCGAAGCTCGTAACCACCCCATCTACGGCCGGGTCGCTAAGGATGATGCGGTCGACTTCGGTCTCCAGGCTTATCATCTTCTGCGGTGAAACGTCCTGCGAGGCCTCCGCTATGCCGGTGATCAGGTCGATGTCCTGGATCGGAAAGAACCCCTTGGGCGTATAGTACATCATCGCCCCGGTCAGAGCCATCGTGGCGAAGAAGACACATATCGTGATCGGCTGGTGCCGCAGCACGATGTCAAGGGTCGATCGATAAAACGACAGCATCGCGTCGAACCCGGCTTCGATGAAGTGGTAGATGCGGCCGTGACTATCCGACTCGGGTCGCATGAATCGCGCGCAAAGCATCGGAGCAAGGGAGAGCGAGACGAACGCCGAGACTGCAATCGAGGCGGTGACGGTCAGGGCGAATTCGCGGAACAGCCGTCCGATAATGCCACCCATGAGCAGCAGCGGGATGAAGACGGCGATCAGCGAGAAGCTGATCGACAAAACCGTAAAACCGATCTCGCGCGCGCCCGTAAGAGCCGCCTCGAAAGGGGCTTCGCCGTTCTCCACATGGCGGTGAATGTTCTCCACAACCACGATGGCATCGTCGACGACGAATCCCACGGCGATGGTCAGCGCCATCAGCGAAAGATTATCAAGGCTGAACCCGAGCAAATACATCGCCGCAGCCGAGCCGAGCAACGCCAGCGGTACCGTGATGCCCGGAATAAGCGTTGCCCAGAAATTGCGCAAGAACAGCAAAATCACCATCACCACCAGGATCACGGTCAATGCCAAGGTGAACTCAACGTCCTGCACCGAAGCACGAATGGTACGGGTGCGGTCTTGCATCACCTTGATCTCGATGCCCGGGGGAATGTTCCGGATCAACCGCGGCAACAGCAGCCTTATCTGATCCACCGTGTCGATGACATTGGCGCCCGGTTGCTTATACACGACTAGCAAAATGCCGAGCTTGCCGTTCTGGAAAGAGCCGATGGTGTTATCGGACGGACCGGCGACCGCCTGGCCGATGTCGCGCACCCGGATCGGCCCCCCGTTGCGATAAGCCACGATGGCGTCATTGAACGGCTCCGCATCGATAATCTGATCGTTGGCCGCGATGGTGAAACTGGTCTCGGCGGTATTGACCGTGCCCTTCGAAGCGATCGTCGTCGAATTGACGACCATTGGACGCACATCTTCCAATGTCAGCCCGGCGGAAGCGAGCTTGGCCGGGTCGACCTGGATACGGATCGCCGGTTTTTGCTCGCCCCAAATTTGGACCTGGGCGACACCGTGTACCTGGGAGATCTGCTGGGCGATGAAATTGTCGGCGTAGTCGTCGACGCTGATGAGCGGCAGGGTGTCAGACTGCGCGGAAAGAATCAGGATCGGAGAATTGGCGGGGTTGACCTTCCGGTAGCTCGGCGGGGCAGTCATTGTCTGCGGCAGCGTCCTGCTGGCCGCCGTGATCGCCGCTTGAACATCCTGGGCGGCAGCATCGATGTTGCGATTGAGTTCGAATTGAATGGTGATCGAGGTGGAATTGAGCGCGCTGGTCGAGGTCAGTTGGGTGATGCCCGGAATTTGCCCAAACTGCCGTTCCAGCGGTGAAGCTACCGACGCCGCCATGGTCTCCGCGCTGGCGCCTTGAAGCGTGGCACTCACCTGTATGGTCGGGAAGTCGACCTGCGGCAGAGCCGCGACCGGCAAAAACGGTATCGCGACGAGTCCGACAAAGCCGATAGCGGCCATCAGCAGCGACGTTGCAATCGGACGTTGTATAAACGCCTCAGAAATGTTCATCCCAAGTCCTTCTGAGGCGGGCTGCTGATAAAGTGGGCCGAATTGCCACCCCTCGCGCCCAAACTTTACTCGGTAGCAGCCCTGGAAGAAAACAAAAAAGCTATGCGAACGAGGCTGCCGATGCTTGCGGCCGTGTCGTAGCTGTCGCCTTCGCACCTTCGCAGTGCAACATACGTTGGGAACAGGCACGGCGACGCGGCAAGCCTTGCCGGCAACCGCCTTCGCACATTTTCGCCGATCATTGCGCCGATGCAGCCGATAACGCCGAAGCAGAGAAAGCACGAAGAATTCCGGAAGATCATTGCCGCGAGCCTTTTTGCGCCCGCTACCTCGATGAGAGCGCTGCATCGCCAATCGCAAAACCTTCAATCTTCTTCCCGCCCTTGATGGCCGTGGTCAGCCGGAGGGGCTTCAATCCGCGCCCGGCCCACCTCTCGGCAGGATTTCGCTTCATGGCGGCGATGATCACTTCGACTGCGGGCTCGGGCTGGAAGCCGCCGTATGAGCCATCGAGAGCCTTGGCTTGTGGAGTAATATTGCACCTCATTTTAGAGACTCAGGCGGTTCGGAACCGCCGGGCTTGTGGTGTGCCGCTTCTGCGATCGCTACGCCGCGAGGTCGGCGACGATCGCGTCGAGCAACGGAAACCCTGCCGCGGTCACCCGCAACCGGCCGTGGGGCGTGGTCTCGACGAGGCCGTGCATGGCGAGGTCCGCGATCTGCTTGTGGGAGAGCGGCGCGCCGGCGAGCGCCGCGAAGCGGTCGAGGTCGATGCCTTCGGCGAGGCGCAGGCCCATCAGCAGGAATTCGTCGGCGGCCTCGACGCGGCTCAAGGCCTCGTCGGTGGCGATGCCGGTGCCGGTGGCTTCGACCCGTTCGAGCCAGGCCTCGGGCCGCTTTTCCGTCGCGGTGGCGCGGCGGCGGCCATCGATATCGAGGCGGCCATGGGCGCCGGGACCGATCCCGGCATATTCCTGGTAGCGCCAGTAGACGAGGTTGTGGCGGCACTCCGCGCCGGGGCGGGCGTGGTTGGAGATCTCATAGGCCGGCAGGCCGGCGGCGGCGCAGACCTCGCGGGTGAGGTCGTAGAGCGTGCGGGCGTGGTCGGCGTCGGGCACCGCGAGCTTGCCGGCGGCATGGAGCGCCGCGAACGGCGTGTCCGCCTCGATGGTGAGCTGATAGAGCGAGAGATGCTCGGCCGCCTCGGCGATGGCGCGTTCGAGCTCGGCGCGCCACATCGGCGGCGTCTGGCCCGGCCGCGCATAGATGAGATCGAACGAATAGCGCTCGAATGCGGCGCGCGCGATGGCGACGGCGTCGAGCGCCTCGCGGGCCGTGTGCATCCGCCCGAGCGCCTTGAGCGCGCCGTCGTCGAGCGCCTGCACGCCGAGCGACACCCGGTTGACGCCGGCAGCCCGATAGCCGGCGAACCGGGTCGCCTCGACGCTGGTCGGATTGGCTTCGAGCGTCACCTCCACCTCGGGCGCGACATGCCAGTGCCGCGCGACCGCATCGAGGATCGCGCCGACGGTTGCCGGCTGCATCAGCGACGGCGTGCCGCCGCCGAAGAAAATCGTCGACACCGTGCGGCCGGGCGTCCGCGCCGCGGTCGCGGCGATCTCGGCGCTGAACGCGCGCACGAAGCGCGCCTCGTCGATGGCGCCGTGGCGGACATGGCTGTTGAAGTCGCAATAGGGGCACTTCGACAGGCAGAACGGCCAATGGATGTAAACGCCGAAGGCGGGAGCGGACGCGACCCCGCCAGCCGGACTTGCCGATTGCGCGGCGGCGCGCGCGGGGGCATCCGTGGCGGCGGTGCGGACGACGCGCGCTTCGTCCTCATGGTCGGCCAAGGCAGGCCTCCGCGAGCTTGCGAAATGCGCGGGCGCGGTGGGACAGGCCGCGGCCGCCGGGCGGCAGGCCGTGCTTTTCCTCGCTCGTCATTTCGCCGAAGGTGCGGTCGTGCCCGGCCGGAAGGAACATCGGATCATAGCCGAAGCCCTCCTCGCCGCGCGGCGGCCACACCAGCACGCCGTCGATGCGGCCCTCGAACTCCTCCGCATGGCCGTCCGGCCAGGCGACGCACAGCGCCGAGATGAAATGGGCGGTGCGGTCCGCCGGTGCCGTCGCGCCGCGGCCTCTGAGCCTGTCGTCGATCTCGCCCATGGCGCGGACGAAGTTCTTGTCGGCGCCCGCCCAGCGCGCCGAATGAATGCCCGGGGGCACCGCCGAGCGCATCGACCACGAGCCCGGAATCGTCGGCGAAGGCCGGCAGTTGCGTAGCGTTTGCCGCGGCGGCGGCCTTGATGTGGGCATTCTCGCGGAAGCTCGTGCCGGTTTCCTCGGGCTCGCCGAGGCCGAGCATCGCCGGCTGCGATCGCCTCGACTCCATAGGGCGCGAGCAGCTCGCGCATTTCGCGCAGCTTGCCGGGGTTGTGGGTCGCGATCACCAGCCGTCCGGCGATGGGGCGATGGCGTTGTGAAGGCATGGCGCCTGTCCTACCCCGAAAAGTGGTCCCGGTGGTGCGGTCGGCGCCACCGCCGCAAGGCGGACCTGCGTTCACATCACCGCCATTTTCTGCAGGTCGATCAGCTTGCCGATACCCTTGCGCGCCAGCGCCAGCAACGCCAAGAACTGGGTCTCGGTGAACGGCGTCTTCTCCGCCGTGCCCTGGATTTCGACGATCCCGCCGGTTCCCGTGAGCACGAAATTGGCATCGGTGTCGGCAGACGAAATCCTCGGCATAGTCGAGGTCGAGCACCGCGGTTCCGCTGTGGATGCCGCAGGAAATGGCGGCGACATGGTCGCGCAGCGGCACCGTGCGGATGAATTTCGCGGTTCTTCATCCAGTTGAGGCAGTCGTGCAGCGCCACCCAGGCGCCGGTGATCGATGCGGTGCGGGTGCCGCCGTCGGCCTGGATCACGTCGCAGTCGATGGTGATCTGGCGCTCGCCGAGCGCTTCGAGGTCGACCACCGCGCGCAGGCTGCGGCCGATCAGCCGCTGAATTTCCACGGTGCGGCCGCCCTGCTTGCCGGTGGTGGCCTCGCGGCGGGTGCGCTCATGGGTCGCGCGCGGCAGCATGCCGTATTCGGCGGTGATCCAGCCGCGGGCCTGGCCCTTGAGCCAGGGCGGCATGCGATCCTCGAGCGTCGCCGTCACCAGCACATGGGTGTCGCCGAACTTCACGAAGCAGGAGCCTTCCGCATATTTCACCACGCCGCGCTCGAGGGTTACGGCGCGCAGCTCGTCGGGTTGGCGGCGGCTCGGTCGCATGAATACATTCTCCCGGCGGCGGTGCCGGATGGCCGGCCGCCCAGGCAAGCTTTTAAGTTCGCGCGGCCCGGCTCCACAAGGCCCGCGTTCCGGCCGGCCTCGGACCGCTGGCCCGGGGCCGCCATCCGGATTGCGCAGGTCGCGGCGGGTCGGACCGCAACCCATTGAAGACGCGGGGCGACTTGCGAAAGCCGATGGCGGGATCGCCGGTTCGGACCGCGCGCCAACCGCACGCCGCCCGGCATGGACAAATGGCGTCGTTCAAGGCATTGAATCGATGATGCGCTCCGTGTCCCAAGACGTTCCGATCGGCTCGAGCGAAATCAGCCTCGCCCAGCTCAACGACCGGTCGCGCGAGATCTTTCGCCAGATCGTCGAAAGCTATCTTGCGACCGGCGAGCCGGTCGGCTCGCGCAACCTGTCGCGGATCATCCCGATGACGCTGTCGCCGGCTTCGGTGCGCAACGTCATGCAGGATCTCGAGCAGCTCGGCCTCATCTATGCGCCCGCACACGTCGGCGGGCCGGCTGCCGACCGAACTCGGCCTGCGCTTCTTCGTCGATGCGCTGATGCAGATCGGCGATCTCAGCGAGCCCGATCGCGTCGCCATCGAGGGCCAGGTCGCCGCGGCCGGACAAGACCGTCGAAAACGTGCTGACCGAGGCCTCCGTGCTGCTGTCGGGGCTGACGCGCGCCGCCGGCGTCGTGCTCACCGCCAAGGCCAATGTCCGCGTCAAGCACATCGAGTTCGTCCGCCTGGAGCCGGAGCGCGCTCTGGTGATCCTGGTGGCGGAGGACGGCCAGGTCGAGAACCGCGTCCTCAACCTGCCGATCGGCCTGCCGGCCTCGGCGCTGACCGAGGCAGTCGAACTTCCTCAACGCCCATGTCCGCGGCAAGACCCTGGCGGAGGCCAAGGCCGAACTCGAAACGGCGCTCGAAGCCGGCCGCGCCGAACTCGACCAGCTGACCCAGAAGATCGTCGCCGCCGGCTTTGCGAGCTGGTCGGGCGGCGAGCGCGACGAACGCAAGCTGATCGTGCGCGGCCACGCCAACCTGCTCGACGACCTCAAGGCGGTGGAAGACCTGGAACGGGTGCGGCGGCTGTTCGACGAGCTCGAAACCAAGCGCGGCGTCGCCGACCTCCTTGGCCGCGCCGAGCGCGCCGAAGGCGTGCGCATCTACATCGGCTCGGAAAACAAGCTGTTCTCGCTGTCGGGCTCCTCGACCATCATCTCGCCCTATCATGACGCCAGCGGCGGCATCGTCGGGGTGATCGGCGTGATCGGCCCGACCCGCCTCAACTACGCCCGCATCGTTCCCATGGTCGACTACACCGCCAAGGTGGTGAGCAAGCTGCTGGCGCCGGGCTGAGGCGGTGCGCACGCATCTTGCCCCGGCCGGCCGGCGCGCGGCATAAGACGACGAACAACGCACAGGAGTTTGCGATGAGCACGGCCGGGCACAAGGCTGCGACGGGCGCCAAGGAACACCATGCCAAGGAGCCGCGCGCCCGAGAGCGCACGTCGTTCCAATGGGACGATCCGCTGCTGTTCGACGACCAGCTCACCGAGGACGAGCGGCTGATCCGCGACACCGCGCGGGGCTATGCGCAGGACAAGCTCATGCCGCGGGTGATCGAAGCCTACATGCAGGAAAACACCGACCGCGCCATTTTCGCCGAGATGGGCGCGCTCGGCCTGCTCGGGGTCATCATCCCGGAGGCCTATGGCGGCGCCGCCGCCGGCTACGTCTCCTACGGGCTGGTGGCGCGCGAGATCGAGCGGGTCGATTCCGGCTTCCGCTCGATGATGAGCGTGCAGTCGTCGCTGGTGATGTATCCGATCTACGCCTATGGCGACGAGGCCCAGCGGCGCAAGTATCTGCCCCGGCTCGCCACCGGCGAACTGGTCGGCTGCTTCGGGCTCACCGAGCCCGACGCCGGCTCCGACCCCGCCGGCATGAAGACGCGGGCCGAGAAGGTTTCCGACGGCTACCGTCTCACCGGCACCAAGACCTGGATTTCCAATGCCCCGCACGCCGACCTGTTCCTGGTCTGGGCGAAATCGGCCGCCCATGGCGACGAGATCCGCGGCTTCCTGCTCGAGAAGGGCATGAAGGGCCTGTCCGCGCCGAAGATCGGCGGCAAGCTGTCGCTGCGCACCTCGATCACCGGCGAAGTCGTGATGAACGGCGTCGTCGTGCCGGAGGCAAACCTGCTGCCCGACATATCCGGCCTCAAGGGCCCGTTCGGCTGTCTCACCCGGGCGCGGTTCGGGATCGCGCTCGGCGTCATGGGCGCGGCGGAAGACTGCTGGCACCGGGCGCGGCAATACACGCTCGACCGCAAGCAGTTCGGCCGGCCGCTGGCGGCGACCCAGCTGGTGCAGAAGAAGCTCGCCGACATGCAGACCGAGATCGCGCTCGGGCTGCAGGCGGCGCTGCGGGTCGGACGCCTGCTCGACGACGGCCGCGCGACGCCGGAAATGGTGTCGCTGGTCAAGCGCAACAATTGCGGCAAGGCGCTGGACATCGCCCGCGCCGCCCGCGACATGCACGGCGGCAACGGCATCCAGATCGAGTACCACGTGATGCGGCACATGCAGAACCTGGAGACCGTGAACACCTATGAAGGCACCCACGACATCCACGCCCTGATCCTCGGCCGCGCCCAGACCGGGTTGCAGGCGTTCGTGTAGGACGACCGCGCCGCGCAACCGCAGCCCGGCCCGGATCGAGCGCGGCGAGGTTCGGGCGCGCTTGCGCCGCGCACGGGCGCTCTGATCGGCGGAGCCGGCTCGACACGGACGGCGTTGGGCCTTACCTGTCGGGGCGCCGCGCATCGCGTCGGGCGTGACGGCGGCTGCGGAGCCGCGGAGGCCGATCAATGGACATCATGACCGTGGAAAACATCGGGGACGAGATCACCCATGTGATCTTCAGCGGCCGGCTCGATTCCATCGGTGCGGCGTCCGTCGG
Organism: uncultured Alphaproteobacteria bacterium; assembly: GCA_963795865.1. Taxonomy (GTDB): domain Bacteria; phylum Pseudomonadota; class Alphaproteobacteria; order Rhizobiales; family Xanthobacteraceae; genus JAJPKK01. Next base: position 51,161 of record CAWCJX010000043.1, on the reverse strand, counting down.
CCGGCGTTTCAACGAACAGGTCGGCAACAAGCGGGCGGTCATCGTCGATCTATCCGACGTCGATTACGTGGCCTCGCTCGCGATCCGGTTTCTGCTCAGCGGCGCCAAGGCCGTCAAGGGCAATGGCGGCAAGCTCGTCATCCTGTCGCCCGAAGAATACGTCTACGAGGTGCTCAAGATCGCCGGCATCGACCAGATCATGCCGATCCTGTTCGACCGCAGCGAGGCGATCGCGGCAGTGCGTCCCTTGCCGTCGTAAATCGCCTCCGCCCGGGGCGGCTTACCCGCTGGGGCTATCCGATTGCGTCGCCGGTGCAAGCAAAATATCGGGCAGTGTGAACCGTCTCACATGCGGTCGCCCCGGTTTGAGGTTCAATCACCCTCCAGAGTTCAACCGCAACTCAATTGGAGGGCGATACCATGTGTGATCAGGCCTACGTCAATCTCCTTCGCGAAAAGGTTCGCCAAAAGGAAGCCGAGGAAAGGCGTATTGCCGCCTTTGGCCCCGCGCCCAGCGTACGCTTCGTGCCGTGGATCATGCCGGCCCAATCGCAGCCGCAGGACCCGGCCGAGCGAAAGGACGCGGGCGGCGACGGTTGAAGAAGGGAACCGGCCGTGCGGGAGCGATGAGCCGCATCGTGACGCCTGTTGCCGGACCGGAGCAGAGTATCGCGCTGCCTACTCACTCGCCCTCTGCCCGTCCCCGCATCATTTCCGCCAGCGCCCCCGCCGTGTCGCCGTCCGCCCGCCACCCCGCCGTGAGCAACTTCCCCGGCTCCGCCACCAGCGCCCCGTTGATCTGCTCCCAATTCGCGCCGCGCCCGAGCGCCGCGAACCCCAACCGGAGCAGCGCCGGCGGCACTGCGATGAGCCCCGGCTTCCTCCCGATGCCGCGGCGCAGCGCGGCGACGATCTCGGCCACCGTCAACGGCGCCGGGTCCGCCACCACATAGGTCTCGCCGGCGCAGGCGTCGTGGCGCAGCGCGAAAGTGATGGCGTCGGTGAGATTGGTGAGGCTCAGCAGCGAGCGGCGGGCGGTGAGAGCGCCGAACGGCAGCGGCACCGGCAGCGCCGCGAGCCGCATCAGCGCGCGCAGGTTGCCCTTCACGCCGGGGCCGTAGACCAGCACCGGACGCAGGATCGTGAACGGCACGCCGGATCGTGCCACCGCGCGTTCGGCGGCGAGCTTGGAGCGGCCATAGGGGTCGGTCGGCCGGGGCTCGTCGCGCTCGCTCACCACATGGTCCGCGGCGGGCCCGGTCTGGGCGCGGATCGAGGAGACGAACACGAAGCGCGCGACGCCGGCCGTGCGGGCCGCTTCCGCCAGCGCCGCCGTGGCGCGATGATTGACCCGGTCATAGCGGTCCTCGGCGATGCCGGGCCCGGCATGGGCGATGCCGGCGAGGTGGATGACACCATCGATATCCGCCAGCAGCGGCGCCCAGTCGACGGGTTCAGCGAGATCGCCGTGACGGACCATGATGACACCGGGCGGGAACCGCGGCGCTGCGCCGTTGGCCGCATCCGTGACCGGGGTCGCGCCGCGCACCGCGGCATGCACCTTCTCGCCCGTCGCCGCGAGCGCCGCCACCACGGCGCGGCCGACGAAACCGGTGGCGCCGGTGACGAGGACTTTCACCGCGGGCCCCGCGCCATGACGCGCAGCAGCAACGTCACCTCGACGGCGCCGAGCGCGAGCGCGAGCGCATCGAAGACGATGGAATCGAACAGCACCGTGACCACGGCGAGCCAGACCAGCACGACATTCGCCGCGAACACCCGCCGAACCACGCCCATCACCGAAAAGCCGCGGGTGGTCGCGATCTGGTAGAAATGGCTGCGATGCGCCTGCGTGATGCGCTCGCCCCGCGCCATCCGGCGTAGCAGCGTGATGGTGGCGTCGGCGAGGTAGTAGAGCGGCAGCAGCAGCGCGGCGGCGAGGTGGCCGTTGCCGGCGAGCTGCAGCAACAGCCACCCCAGCACCAGCCCGATCGGCAGGCTGCCGCCGTCGCCGAGGAACAGCTTCGCCACCGGCCGGTTGAACGGGGCAAAGCCGAGCATGGCTCCGAGCAGTGCCGGCGCGATCAGAGCGGGGGTCTGCGGCACCGCGCCCAACAGCGCGAGGATCAACAGCCCGACGGTGATCGGCACGGTCTCCGCGACCGTGATCCAGTCGATGCCGTCCATGAAATTCACGAGATTGACGAACCACAGCATGGCGACGATCTCGACGCCGCGTTCGACCGCGAGCGGCACGACGGGCAGCGCGCGCAGCTCGGCCGGCAGGGTCGCGACCGCGGCGATGACCGCGACGGCCTGCAGCGCGAGGCGCGGCAGCGGCGCCAGCGAGAAGATGTCGTCGGCGACGCCCACGACCATCAGCATCATGACCGCCGCGGCGAGCGGCACCAGCCCGGCAAACGGCGCTCGTGCGGCGGGATCGAACAGCGCAATGGCGGCGAGCGCCATGAAGCCGCCGAGCACGACCGCGACGCCGCCGCCTTGCGGGGTCGGCGCCTCGTGGGAGGAGCGTGCATTGGGCCGCGCCAGCGCGTAGCGCGCAAACAGCGGCCCCATGAGGACGATCAGCCCGGCGCTGGCGAGGCCGGCCAGCACGATTACCGCGACGTCCCGCAGCCCCATCGCCGATCACCCGTCACGACTGCAGCAGGCGCTGATAGAGGTCGACGGTCGCCTTCCCGATCAGGTCGGCGGCGAACCGCTCGTCGACCAGCCGCCTTGCGGCGACACCGAAGCGAATGCGCTGCTGGGAGGAGCGCACCAGCCGCTCCATGGCGGCGGCCAGCGCGGCGGGATCGTCGACCGGCACCAACAGGCCGGTCTTCTCCGCGATCGCGATCTCGCGGCAGCCCGGCACATCGGTCGCGATCAGCGGCCGTCCGCATGCGGCGGCCTCCAGCAGGCTTTTCGGCAGGCCTTCGCGGCGCGACGGCAGCACGGCGATGTGGGCGCGCTGCCAGACGGTGGCGATGTCGGCGACCTGTCCCAGCCAGGTGACGCCGGGCTCCCTTCCCCAGGCCGCCAGCTCGTTTTGCGGAATGCTGGCGGGATTGGCGGGGTCGGGCGAGCCGGCGAGCAGCAGCCGGGCCTCCCCGTTGGCCGCGCGCACGATCCGGAACGCGGCGATGAGATTGCGCACGCCCTTGTCGTCCAGCATCCGGCCGACATAGGCGATGGTCACCGGCCCGTCCGGCTCAGGGATAGGGCGCAGGCGGTCGGCATCGATGCCGGAGCCGGGGATGATGACGATGTGGTCCGGCTTGACGCCGAGTTCGGCGAGCATGTCGCGGTCGTCGGGGTTCTGCACCAGGCCGACGGCGCGGCGGCGGTTGAGCCCGAACCGCAGCAGCATCCGGATCACGCCGCGCAGGAAGCGCGCCTTGCCGGACGGCGTGATGAAGGCGTGGCCGAGACCGGTAATGGCATAGACATTGGCGCCGCCGCGCCAGAACGCGGCCACCACCCCGAGCACGCTCGCCTGCAGCGCGACGTGGTGGACGATGGCGGGAGCAACGGCGCGGCGGAGCTTGCGCAAGGCCAGGATGGTGCCGATGCTTCCGAACGGCGACAACCTCCCCCGCACGAAACGGACGGGATGCAGGGTGAAGCCTTCCCGCTCGATGGCATCGGCGTCGGCGCCCACATTGGTGGCGACATGAACCTCGAAGCCGGCGGCGCGGGCCGCACGCGCCATCGGCAGCCGATGCGACAGGAAATACCAGTCTTCGGTCACGACATAGATGAGGCGCGGCGCCGGCCGCGTTCGGGCATCCATCCGCGATGGCCGCCTGACCTGATCCATGGCCCTCTCTGCCTGACCGCCCCGCCGGCCCCCCGGCCGATCCGCCCCGGCGCATCCGGCCGATCGTTAGCATCGATCGTGGCCGGCGCAACAGGCTTGACGTTCATGTCGGGAACGTCCTAGCCCTTTCGGGCTGTCCAACGGGGTGCAAGAGAACGGCGCCACCGGCCGGGCCGCAGGCATGCGCGGAGAGAAAGATCGATGGCCGCTGAGCCGATCCTGGTCACCGGCGCGGCCGGATTCATCGGTTTCCACGTCGCCCGGCGCCTCGCGGCGAGCGGACGCGCCGTGATCGGCATCGACAATCTCAATGCCTATTACGATCCCGCGCTCAAACAGGCGCGGCTCGCCGAGCTCGCCCGCTTCGATGCGTTCCGCTTCCGCAAGCTCGACCTCGCGGACCGGGACGGCGTGGCGGCGCTGTTTGCGGAATGCCCGTTCAGCCACGTGGTCCATCTCGCCGCCCAGGCCGGCGTCCGCCACTCCCTCACGGCGCCGCACGACTACATCGACTCCAACATCACCGGCTTCCTCAACGTGCTGGAAGGCTGCCGGCATGCGCGGAGCCGTCATCTGCTCTATGCGTCGTCGTCCTCGGTCTATGGCGCCAATACCGCGATGCCTTTCAGCGTGTCGCAGAACGTCGACCATCCGCTGAGCCTCTACGGCGCCTCCAAGAAGGCCAACGAGCTGATGGCCCATGCCTATGCCCATCTGTTCGCGCTGCCGACCACGGGGCTGCGCTTCTTCACCGTCTACGGCCCCTGGGGCCGGCCGGACATGGCGATGTGGCTGTTCGCCGACGCCATCCTGGCGGGCCGGCCGATCAAGCTGTTCAACGGCGGCGACATGCAGCGGGACTTCACCTATGTGGACGATGTCGCGACCGCCATCGTCAAGCTGATCGAGCATGTGCCGCAGGGCGATGCCGCCTGGTCGGGCGACGATCCCGATCCGGCGGCCAGCCGGGCGCCGTGGCGCATCTACAACATCGGCAACCACACGCCGGTCGAGCTGATGGAAGTGGTGCGCCTGCTCGAGCAGGCGCTCGGCAAGGCCGCGCTCAAGGAGCTGCTGCCGATGCAGCCGGGCGACGTGCGCGCGACCTGCGCCGACGTCGACGCATTGCAGAAGGCGGTCGGATTTGCTCCGAACACGCCGGTCGCGGAGGGCATCGCCCGGTTCATCGACTGGTATCGCGGATATCACCGGCTCTGAGAGCAACATCGCGATGCGGACCGGCACGAGAACGAGAGGCTGCTCAATCCGGTGTCGAATGCCCGCGCGGCGGGCGGCGCCAGCTCGGCGGCTCCAACTCACTCCTTGACGTTGCGCACTTCCGTGTTCATGCGCACGTCCTTGCGGCGGCGCTTGACCAGTTGCTTGCCGGCGGCGAAATAGTCGCCGCGGGTGGCGGCGAGCGCCGCGGCGTCGAGGTCGTCGGACCATTCGCCGAGCGAATAGCCGTACCACGGCGCCTCCGGCTTGAGCTTGGGCAAGCCCAGCTCCTCCCAGATCTTGCGGGCATTCTCCATGTATTCGCGCTTGGGCAGCGAGATCGGCGGGAAGTTCTCCTTCAGCGTGGCGTCGATCAGCACCGAGGCGTCCTCGCCGCCGTTGCGCTTGCTGCGCGGGCCGTGGCCCTGGTCGCGATGGGGCAGGATGTGCATGTCGATGGCGGCGTTGGCGCGATAGGACATCGCCCACAGGATGGCGTCGGCATTCTCGGGATCGATGTCGTCGTTGAGCGCGATGACGTACTTGCCGGCGGCCCGGTGCAGCACCGCGGCGCCGTACAGCGCGCGCCAGATCTCGGTGGTCGGCATGTCGCGCTCGACCACCAGCGCGATCACCTTGCGGATGTTGGTCAGCGGCTCGTGCATGGAGACGCGCTTGACGCCCTTGATGCCGAGGGTATCGCGCAGGAAATTGAGGAACAGCGGCTCCATGCCGATGCGCTTGATCAGGCTCGATTCGCTCGGCGTCACCTGGGAGATGATGGAGGTGAGGATCGCATCGCGCCGGCGCGTGATGCAGGTCACGTCCATGAAGGCGTTGAACTCCTGCAGGTTGACGTGGCCGTGGGACTCCCCGAACGGCGCCTCGGGCTCGAGATATTCGGTATCGATGAAGCCCTCGATCACGATCTCGGCTTCGGCGGGCACCAGGAGATCGACCGTCTTCGCCCTGACGACGTTGATCGGCGCGCCGACGAGCGCCGCCCGCGACATCGAGCTCGTCGACCGACTCCGGCAGCTTCTGCACCGAGGCGAAGGTGATGCAGGGCGGGGCGCCGAGCACCACCGCGCAGGGCAGCTTCTTGAACCCGCGCGCGCGCAATTTCTCCCAGTGATTGTAGATGCCGGGCCGCAGCTCCAGCGACGGGTTCATGCCGAGCCGCCGCGGCGCCTTCACCTGGCCGCGGTAATTGCCCATGTTCTGGATGCCGGTGTCGGGATCCTTGGTGATGTATTGCGACAGCGTCGCATAGGGCGCCACGTCCCAGCCCGGCGTCGAGATCGGCAGCGGGATGCCGTCGAGGCCGTTGCCCGGCTTGTCGAGCGCCTTGCCCTGGATCACGATCTCGTGGCACGGCGCGTTCTCGACGAGACGCGGCGGGATCGGGTTGCGCGCCGCGTTGACCCAGCGGGCGTCGATCTCGTCGAGCTTGCAGCCGATGCCGATGCGATAGATCTCGCGGTTCGCCGCGAGCACGCCGACGGCGACCGGGATGTCGTATTTGCGCTTCTTGCTGTCGACCACATTGGTGAACAGGAACGCCTTGCGGTCCTTCTCCTCGATGCCGCCGCGGAACTGCCAGCGCACCAGCGGGTGCATCTCGGTGTCCTTGTTGATCGGGCGGTCGACGGTGACCAGCAGGCCCGCCTTGTCGAGCGCGCGAAGGTGATCGTGCAGGTCCGGATAGCTGCGTTCGGGCACGGCCGATGTTGCGGGCTTTGTCGAGGCCTTGGCCGCAGGCTTGCGCTTCGGCTTGGTCATCGCGTCCATTTGGAAGTCCTTTTCATGCCGAAACCTTCATTCCTCCCCCTGAAGGGGAGGGTCGGGATCGTCGCGCGCATGACCCGTGGCGAATCCGGCCCTCCCCCTTTCAGGGGGAGGGAACTCAGAGGTGCGTGCGTAGTCTTCCCGCAGCTTTTCCCGCAGCACCTTGCCGCGGTCGCTCTTCGGCAGATCGGCGACGAAGAACATCTGCTTGGGCATCTTGGGCGGCGGCAGGAAGGCCTCGCAATGCTTGCGCACCGCGGCTTCCGTGAGTGCGCTGCCGGGCTTGGCGACGACATAGCACACGACCTCCTCGCCGTAGATCTTGTCGGGCACCCCGACCGCGGCGGCTTCCAGAATGCCGGGATGCCGCAGCAGCACCTCGTCGATCTCGGCCGGCGCGATGTTCATGCCGCCGCGGATGATCAGGTCCTTGGTGCGGCCGGTGACGCGCACGAAGCCGTCCTCGTCCATGACCGCGAGGTCGCCGGTCTTGATGCGGTCGGGGCGGATCCGTTCGATGGTGCCGTCGTCGAGGAGATAGCCGATGGCGGTGTGCGGGCCGCCCGCGGTCACCTCGCCCTCGACACCGACAGGGCAGGGCTTTCCATCGGCGTCGACGATGGCGAATTCCTGGTGCAGCGCCGGCACGCCGACGGTGCCGATCCGGTTCTTGTAGGTGCGGTTGCCGCACACCCAGCCGGCCTCCGACATGCCGTACATCTGCAGCAGCTTGACGCCGTACATCTCCTCGAACTGCAGCCATTGCCGGGCGGTGAGCGGCGCCGTCGAGCAACTCATCAGGCGCAGCGTCGGCACGTCCTTGGCGGTGTAGCCGAGCGGCTTGTGCAGCAGCATGTTGAGCACGGTCGGCACGCCGGCGGAAAAGGTGATGCCGCGGTCGCGGATCCATTCGAAGAAGCGGCTGTGGGAGAAGCGCCTGGCGATGTGCAAAGTGAGGCCCTTCTGCAGGAAGGGCATCAGGCTCAGCACCTGTGCCGAGTTCCAGCCGAACGAGCGGTATTCCAGCGTGCGGTCGTCCGCGGTGAGGCCGAGGAATTCCAGCGTCGAGAGGCCGTTGAGCCAGTAGGCGCAGTGGTCGTAGACCACGATCTTGGGCCGGCTGGTGGTGCCGGAGGTGCAGAAGATGCAGGCGATGTCCTCGGGCGCGTTGCGCTCCGGCAATTCCTCGGCGCGATGGCCTCGCGACATCGCCGCGAAGCATTGGTCCGGCGGATCGGCGATGCCCTGCGCCGACCACGCCCCGAACCTGACGCGCGGCGCCTTGCATTCGCCCACCAGCGCGTCGCAATCGATGTCCTTGTGATAGAGGATCAGCGCCGGGTTCACCACCGGCGCGAGGTCTGCCAGCACCTTCTCGTTGATCTCGATGTTGAGCGGGCACACCACCGCGCCGATCCGCCAGATGCCGAGCCACAGCAGCAGCTTCTCGAGGTTCTCGTCGGACAGCAGCAGCACGCGGCTGCCCTTGGCGACGCCGCGGCTCCGCAGAAAGGCGGCGATGTCGGTGGTGATCTGGTCGAGGGCGCCGAAGTCGATCGCGGTGCCCGAATTCGAGGTCGACGATTGCGGTCTTGCCGGGATCGCGGTCGCGGTAGTGCGCGAACAGCTCCGCGACGGGGCGATAGGGGATGCCGAGCTGATGGTCGCCGAACACGCCCGTCATCGTCCGCCTCCTCGCTCTCCTGCGCCGTCATTTCGGGGCGGTGCGAAGGCACCGAACCCGGAATCCAGATGGCATCACCACTTGCGCCGCCGCCTGGATTCCGGGTTCGCGCAAGAGCGCGCCCCGGAATGACGGGGCTGGGCGCCCGGTCACGACACCGGCCATTTCAGCTGGACCATGGTTCTCGAATTTGAGGTGCTTGCGAACCGTCCGACCGCCACCGGCACCTCGGCGAACAGCTTCTGCTCGTCGACCTTGGTGAGGTGGCCGCCGGCCACCACCTGCTCGCCCATCACGAACACGTCGCGCACGGAATCGCCGGTGGCGCTGTAGACGAGGTTCGATACCGGATTGATCAGCGGCTGCCATTCCGGCCGGTCGGTGTCGAACAGCACGATGTCGGCCTCCTTGCCGACTTCGATGCTGCCGATGCGGTCGCTCATCAGGGCCGCCTTGGCGCCGTTGACGGTCGCCATTTCGAGCCCGGTCTCCGGCGGCATGACGCGCGGATTGATCCGGGTCTCCTTGTAGCAGCAGCAGGCCAGCCGGATCTCCTGGGCCATGTCGACGATGCCCGAACTCGCATGGTCGGAGCCGACGGCGACGTTGACGCCGAGTGCCATCAATTCCGGCAGCTTGCCATGCACGAAGTTGCCGTAGCCATTGTGGAGGCTCGAACTCGGCGCGCAGACGAGCGACGGCTTGCGGCGCGCGAGGATCGCGACCTCCTGCGGCTCGAGCCAGCCGGAATGGACGATCAGCATGCGCTCGTCGATCACGCCCAGCGACTCCAGCCGCTCGATCTCGGCCAGCCCGGTGCGGGCGACGCTGGAATCATGGGTGGAGTAGCTGAAGCAGGCATGGGTCTGCAGCAGCGTGCCGTAAGTGTCGGCGAGCCCCTTGAGGCCGATGATCAACTCGTCGGAGGCGTTGTTGAGGCCGCGGAACGAGGCGCTGGCGCCGAGTCGCGGATTCCCGGACCTGGCGTAGCGCGCCAGCACCGTGGCGGCGCGCTCCATGGCGACGTCGGTCGTCTCGATCATGCGTTCCGGCAGGATGCCGAGCACCGACTTGGTGAGGTCGAACGAGGAGCGCGACACGATCGCGCGGATGCCGGTCGCCATCACGCCCTCGACGCGAAGCCTCGGGATGATAATTGCCGGGATCGATGAAGCAGGTGACGCCGTGGCGCAGCAGCTCGGCGGCGGCGAGCGTCGCCGACACCCGGACGTCCTCGCTCTCCAGTGCGGCCTCGTAAGGGTACATGCGGTCGAACAGGAACGATTGGGCGTTGCTTTCGTCGGCGAGCCCGCGCGAGAGCTGGAACGAGGAATGCAGATGGCAGTCGATGAAGCCGGGCGTCGCCACCGTCGCGCGGCCGTCGACGCGGCGCCGGCCGGAATAGCGCTGCGCCATGTCGGCCGACTTGCCGACCGCGACGATCCGGCCCGCGTCCACCACGATCGCCGCATCGCGGATGACGCGGCGGCTCGCATCCATGGTGATCAGCCAGGCGATGTCGGCGATGACGAGATCAACGGACTGCACGTGCGCTCCTGCGAAGCTTTGGATTCCGTGCGTTGGAACAGACCCCACCTCGACCCCCCCGAAGTCGGGGAGGGAGAAGGTTACTTATTCTCCCCGACATAGGTCAGCTCGTCGGCGATCTTGAGCTCGATGAGGACGTTGTCGTCGGTGGAATCCTCGCACAGCATGGAACGGTGGCCGATGCCCTTGGGGATGATCAGCATGTCGCCGGGATGCATGATCTTGACGCCCATCTCGGTTTCCCATTTCAGCGCGCCCTTGACGCAGAAGATGATCTCGTGGGCGTCGACGTTGCGATGCCAGAAGCCCATGTCGTGCTTGCGCCGCTTGGAGACGTCGATCTTGACGCGGTCGGAGGTATAGAGCCGCAGCGGCGTGCCGTCCGCCTTGTCGATGTTGGACGGCGAGAACTTGTCGGCGAAGATGTTGATCATGCGGAAGATGTCCGCATTCTCCAGGACGCCGGCATTGACGACCGGCGGCTCGTTGTGGGCGAGCACGACGTTCTTGCCGTTGATGGTCACCAATTCGCGATAGGGAGGTTTCATGGCTGGCTCCGGCTCTCCTCGTTGATGCTTGCTCGGCTGGTGTCTGGCGCTCCGCCCGATGCGGCGAGCACGGCGGCGACGATGCCGGCATAACCCGTGCACCGGCACAGATGGCCGCTGAGGACCTCGCGGATTTCATCCTCGGTCGGATGGGGATTTCTCGCAAGGTAATCCGTAAACGACATCAGGATGCCGGGCGTACAGAAGCCGCATTGCAGCGCGTGATGCTGCCGGAACGCGTTCTGCAGCGCATTGAGCGTGCCGTCGGCAGATGCGAGGGATTCCACCGTGGTCACGCTGCGTCCCTCCGCCTGCACGGCGAGCGTGAGGCAGCCGCGCACCGCGGCGCCGTCGATCAGCACCGTGCAGCAGCCGCATACGCCGTGCTCGCAGCCGACATGGGTGCCGGTGGCGCCGATGACATGGCGCAGGAAGTCGGTGAGCAGCATGCCGCGGCTCGGCATCACCCGCGACGGCGCGGCCGTTGAGGATGAAGGCGATGCGCGCCCGCTCGTCCTTGTTCACGCGGCGCATTGCAGGGCCTCTTCCACCACGGCCGGCCCGACCCGGCGCAAGAGATCGCGGCGCAGCCGGGCCGAGGCATGGATATCGTCATAGCCTTCGAGCTCCCAGGCCAGCGCCTCGAAGGCCGATTTCGCCGCGCCGGCGCCATCGATGACGATGCGCCGCACGGCCGGCCGGTCGGCGACGCCGCCGATGCCGACGCGCACCACTGCGGCGCCCCTGGCGGTCGCGACCGCGTTCTCGACGCTCGCTGCGATGGCGATCGATGGCGAAATCGCCGTGCCGGCGCGCGACCTCCCGGAACGCCACGCGGCCGTCCCGCCTGGACGGGAAACCGCACCGCCGTGATCAACTCGTCGGGCTCCCGCGCCGTCGTCAGCATGCCGCGCTGGAAGTCCGCCGCGGCCAGCGGTGCGGAGTGCCGCGGCGCGACCGCAGCACGACCTCGCCGCCGAGCGTCGCCAGCGCCAGCGGGATCTCCGAACTGGGATCGGCATGGGCGACCGAGCCGCACACGGTGCCCCGGTTGCGGGTCTGGAAATGGCCGACGAACGGCAGCGCCCTGGCGAGCAGCGGCAGCTTGGCGGTGAGCTCCGGCCAGTCCTTGAGCCGGTTCTGGATCACGGCGGCGCCGACCTCGACCATGTCGCCGGCGATCCTGATGGTGTCGAGCTCCTCGAGCCGCGCGATGTCGATCGAGCAGGGCGGGCTCCAGCAGGCGCAGGTTGAGCATCGCCATCAGCGACTGCCCGCCGGCCAGCACCCTCGCCGTCATCGCCATGCTCCGCGAGCAGCGCGAGCGCCTCCGCCACGCTGTCCGGGCGCGCATAGTCGAAGCGGCGCGGTTTCATGGCGCCTCCGATCCGCCGAACAGGCGGCGCCACAGGCTGGGCTTGGTCGGCCTTCTGCCCCGCTTGCGGGCGAGGTTGGAGGGGGCCTGCGGCCGGCGCGGCGAGGCGGCGTCCCAGCCGCTCGAAGAACTGGGCGATGATCACCTGGGTCGCGCCGTCGAGCAGGCGGCCGCCGACCGCCGCCACCTTGCCGCCGATGGCGACGGCATAGTCGTAGTCGATCCGGGTTCCGCGCGGCGACGGCGACAGCCGCAGCAGGCCCGAACCCGATGCGCCGCCGAGCGGCCCCGCGAGCGCGCCGCCGATCCGGCCGGATTTTTCGGTCACCAGATCGGACAGGCCGACGGTTGCGGTGAAGCGTCCGCGCACCGGACCGACCCCCAGCGATACCTCGGCCACGTAGTCGTTCTCTCCGGTCTTGCGCAGGTCGTCGCAGCCGGGAATGACCGCCTTCAGGCTGTCGGGATCGAGCAACGCGCGCCACACCGTAGCGGGCGGCGCCGCCACCTCGAACGAGCCCTGGCCGCGCAGCGTGCGGCCCTCCCGCGACGTCTCCGCCGGAAGCTCGATCCGGGCGGTGCCGGCGCCAGTCGCACGCGCTGATGGCGGCCGCGGCGGCTCAGCGCCGGCGATGAGCCCATGCAGGCGGCGCGGCGTGAGCGGCAGCGCGATGTCCTTGACGCCGAGCGCATCGGCAACCGCATTGGCGATGCAGGCCGGCGTGCTCATGCAATTGCCTTCCGCGAGGCCTTTGGCGCCGAGCGGCGTCAGCGGCGACGGCGTCTCCTGGTGCAGGATTTCGAGCTTCGGAATCTCGCTGACGGTCGGCACGAGATAATCGGCGAAGGTGCCGGACAGGAAGCTGCCGGCCTCGTCATAGACGAATTCCTCGTACAGCGCCGCCGCCACGCCCTGGGCGAAGGCGCCGCGCACCTGGCCGTCGGCGATCAGCGGGTTGAGCAGCGTTCCCGCGTCATGCATGGAGACATAGCGGTCGATGCGGACCTGGAAGGTGACGGGGTCGACCTCGACCCCGCACATGTCGAACACGAAGCCGTAGGTGAGCGAGGTGTTGATGCGGTCGTCGCGGGTCGGCGGCTCCAACTCCGGCGGCGACCACACGCCGGTTTCCGACAGGCCGGGCGCCATGCCTTCCGGCAGCATCACCGGCGACCAGTGCGCGGTGCCGGCGACGCGCCCGAACGGCAGCGCGTTGTCGGGATTGGAGCGGCTGCGGATCTTGCCGTCGGCGAATTCGATGTCGTCGGGAAGGATGTTGAGCTGCTTTGCGGCGATGCCGGCGAGCTTGTCGCGCATCTGGGTCGCGGCGACATGGGCGGCGACCGCGGTGCCCGGCGAGAACCGGCACGAATAGGTGCCGGCGGCGATCGACCAGCGGGTCCCTGCCGGTATCGAGGGCGAGCGAGACCTCGATGTCGTCCGGGATGAGCCCGAGCCGGTCGGCGACGATCTGCGACAGCACGGTCTCGTGGCCCTGGCCCTGCACGGTGACGTCGGCGGTCATCGAGACCGCGCCGAGCGGATCGACGTTGACGGTGACCATGGACACCGCGCCGTTCTTGGGCCCGGCGCGCTCGCGGGCATCGGCGGAGAGCAGCGTCGAGAGATAGCCCATGTTCGACATGCCGGGCTCGACCACGGCGGCAAAGCCGATGCCGTAGAGCCTGCCGGCGGCGCGCGCGGCGTCGCGCTTGCGCCGGAGATCATCGAGCCGGCCGCCGCCGATCGTGGTCGCCACGGCGCGCCGGTAGTCGCCGGAATCGTAGAGGGCGCCGGCCGCGGTGCGGAAGGGGAACTTGGCCGCGGGAATGAGGTTGCGCCGGATCACGTCGAGATGGTCGAGCCCGAGCTCGATGGCGATGCGCTGCACCAGCCGCTCGAGGGCGAGATAGAGCTGTGGCCCGCCGAAGCCGCGGATCAGGCTCGCCGGCATCTTGTTGGTGAGCACGATGCGGTTGGTCACGTCCACATTGGCAATGTCGTAGGCGCCGGTGACGGCGCCATGCATGCGGTAGAGCGGCCCCGGCATCGGCGCGCGCAGGAAGGCGCCGTAGTCCTCGCGCTGGTCGAGCCGCAGCGCCAGGATGCGGCCCTCTTTCGTCACGGCGGCCTCGATCTCGGTGATGCGGTTGGGTCCCGAGCTTGCGGCGACGAGGTGCTCGACCCGGTCCTCGACCCACTTCACCGGCCGCCCGGTGATCTTCGCGGCGATCGCGGTGAGCACCATATAGGGAAACACCGAGAGCTTGATGCCGAAGCTGCCGCCACTGTCGGGCGGGATGCGCAGCCGCATCTTGGTGCCGGGGACGCGCAACGCTTTCGCCATCACCGGATGGGTGCTGAACGGCCCCTGGAAGTTCGCCATCACATCATAGCTCTTGTCGTGCGGGCGATATTCGGCGACCACCACGTAGCATTCCATCGGCGTGAACGAGAGCCGCGGATAGTCGACCGTGAGCGCGACCCGGGCATCGGCCGCGGCGAACGCGGCGGCGGTGTCGCCATAGCGAACCGGCGGACCGATATCTCGTTGGTCTTGCACTCCGGATGCAGCAGCGGGGCCGACCTGTCACAGGCGGCGATGGGATCGATCACGGCGGCGAGCGGCTCGTAATCCACCACCACCAGTTCGGCCGCGTCCTCGGCGATGTAGCGGTCCGCGGCGACCACCAGCGCCACCGCCTCGCCCACATAGCGCACCAGCCCGACCGCGAGCGACCACTGGTGCACCGGCGCTTCAGGGCAATCAGGAAGCGGATCGGTGAGCGCGCAGACGTCCTCGCCGGTGATCACCGCGACCACCCCGGGCAGCGCCTGCGCGGCGGCGGCGTCGATGCGCCGGATGTTCGGCGTGGGCGTGCGGCGAGCGGATCACATGGGCATGCAGGGTGCCGCGCGGCTCCGGCAGATCGTCGCCATAGCGGCCGCGCCCCGACAGCAGGGCCGGATCTTCCTTGCGGACCAGCGGCAAACCGAGCTGAGACACCAAAGCCCCGTCGAAGACTTTCTGCCCGCGTGATCACACCGGAACGACGGTGGCATGACCAGGTTGAGCGGCAGCCGTTCTAGCTAAACGCAGGCATCCCCCGAGTAAAGGCATCCCCGCCGCAAGCCTGCCATTCACTGAGCTTGCGGTGCGCGCAGGGCGCTCGTGTTGATGTGGCGGCCAAGCCCGGGCATAACTCCGGCCCCAACTCCGGCCCCAACCGGCCAACACGAACTGGAACAGGCAATGAACGTCGAACGCAAGCCGGTCGCCTATGGCGATCTCCGCGGCTGGATCAAGGCGCTCCACGCCGCTGGCGAGATCAAGGAGATCGACGCGGAGATCGACTGGAATATCGAGATCGGCACCGTCATGCGGCTCGCCCAGGGCACCGGCGACGGCCCTGCGCTGCTGTTCAACAACATCAAGGACTATGGCGCCAATGCCCGGTGCCGCCGGGTGTTCGGCTGCGGGCTGTCGAGCTATCGGCGCGTCGCCATGATGCTCGGCGTCGCCCCCGACACCCATCCGCGCGAACTGGTGAAGATGGGCCGCAACGTGCTCAGCGGCGGCGTTGCCCCGAAGATCGTCGCCACCGGCCCGGTGAAGGAGAACATCGTCACCGGCGCCGACATCGACCTCTACGACTTTCCATCGCCGTGGTGGAACCGGCTCGACGGCGGGCGCTATCTCCTTACCTATGGTGGCTGCGTCACCAAGGACCACGACACCGGCGTGATGAATGTCGGCATCTACCGCGGCATGGTGGCGAGCAAGACCGAGATTCCGATCCTGATGTGGAAGGCCCAGCATGTCGGCCAGCACGCCACGTCCTGGGAGCGCGCGGGGCACAACGAGATGCCGATCGCCGTCGCGATCGGCTGGGAGCCGTCGCTCGGATTCACCGGCGGCGCACCGGTGGCCAAGGGCGTGTGCGAATACGACGTGATGGGCGCGATCCGCGGCGCTCCGGTCGAACTGGTCAAGTGCGAGACCGTCGACCTCGACGTGCCGGCGACTGCCGAGATCGTCATCGAGGGCTATGTCCAGCTCGATCCCGCCAAATTCGCCATGGAGGGTCCGTTTGCGGAATTCACCGGGTACCTCGCCGGCGACAAGTCGCCCAAGCCGACCATCCGCGTCACCGCCATCACCCATCGCAACGATCCCATCCTGCGCGGCTCGATCGAGGGTTCGCTGCCCGGCAGCTTCTCGGAGAACGCGATCTGCTCGTCGATCATGCGGGCGGCGACCGCATGGTCGGTGCTGGAGCGCGCCGGGGTGCCCGGAATCACCGACGTATGGTGCCCGCCGGTGCATGCCGGCATCAACCTGCTGATCCAGATGAAGCAGAGCTATCGCGGCCAGGCCAAGCAGGCGGCCAACGCGATCTGGGGCTCATCGGCGGCCCATGTCCGCTACAAGCACATCACCGTGGTGGACGACGACATCGACATCCACGACTACGCCGCGGTCGACTGGGCGATCGCCTACCGGGTCAACGCCGGCGAGGACGACATCATCATCATGCCGGCGACCTTCGGCGCTGGCCTCGACCCGTCGACGCGCCGGCGCGACCGCAACCCCGCGCTGTTCGGCACCGGCAAGTGGAACCGGGTGCTGATCGACGCCACCATGAATCTCGACTACGACCCCGATCCCGATCTCGGCGGTGCACGGTTTCCGCCCAAGGTGTGGCCGACCGACGCGGACGTCGCGGCGGTGGCGCGGCGCTGGAGCGAGTTCGGATTGAAGCCGCTGCCAGCGAAGGCGGGATAATGACGTGCCGGCGGCCGCGACCCTTTACCTCGCCCCGCTTGCGGGGAGAGGTCGGCGCACTCTCGCGCGCCGGGCAAGGGGGCCCATCCGCAAGTCTGAGCTTGTGAAAAGGCCCCCTCACCCCACCCCCCTCCCCGCAAGCGGGGCGAGGGAGAAGCAACAACCGGAGATCATCAATGCGATTGGAAGTGCCGGCTCCCCATGAGACCTTCGATGTCGCCTTGGAAGACGGAGCCCGGATCAAGGTGCGGCGGCACGGCCGGCCCGGCGGCGTGCGCCTGTTCCTCAGCCACGGCAATGGCTACGCCATCGACGGCTATCTGCCGTTTTGGCAGCATTTCCTTAGCACCTATGACGTCATCGTCTTCGACTTCCGCAACCACGGCCAGAACGTTCCGGTTACGCCCGCCAACCACACCTATGCGCAGCTCACCCGCGATCTCGAGCGGGTCTACCAGGAGGTCTGCGCGAGGCTCGGCGGCCGCAAGTCGGCCGGCATCTTCCATTCCATGTCCGGCCGCACGGCGATGAAGCATGCCATCGAGATCGGCTTTTGCTGGGATGCGCTGGTGCTGTTCGATCCGCCCAACGTTCCCCCGCCCGGCCATCCCGTCTACGCCGCCATGGAAGCGTTCGAGGCCCGGCTGACGGCCTTCGCCGGCAATCGCCGCACTCATTACGCCAGCATTGAGGAGCTTGCGGTCGAGTTCGCCAAGTCGCGGGTCGGCCAGGCCTGGGCGCCCGGCGTGCACGACCTGATGGCGCGCGCGGTGCTGCGCGAGAATCCGCAAGGCCCCGGCTTCGTGCTGGTGTGCGATCCCGTGAACGAGGCCGGCATCTACGCGGAGGCGATGGCCATGAATCTGTGGCCCAAAGCGACCGCATTTCGTGGGCCGGTCAAGCTGATCGGCGCCGATCCCGACCTCAAGGGCGGTCCGCCGACCGGCCGCGCCAATCAGGCGCTGGGCACCGAGAATGGCTACGACTACAGCTTCGTGCCCGGCACCGGGCACCTGCTGCAGGTCGAGAAACCCGAGGAGTGTGCGCGGCAGACCCTGGCATTCCTGGCGGAATGCGGGCTGCGGTGAACGTGGTTGCCGGGATGGCGGGCATGGTCAGTAGCAGAGATCGAGGAAATGTATGGCACCCACTTCGCAGAAGGCCCTGCATGACGATTGCTGACGAGTCCCTTCTGATCAGCCGCCCGAGATTGAATGCAAAGGACTGGCTTGGTCACATCGCTCCTTGCGGCTTGACTGAGAAGCATCGACGAGTGGTAGTTTAGCGCAGATTTGCGGCCGAGGGCTCGGTGGATGCGCCGCCCGGCAGCCGTGAAAATCTCGGGGCCTCGTCGCCATCATTTGAAGCCGATTCCTTCCTTCGCCGCGGCGGGCCGGCCCGACGCCTGCCGGCGCGCCCGCTGCCAAAAAAATGAGGAGACGCACATGCAGTTTGGTGACCTGCGCGGCTGGATCGCGCATCTCGAGAAGGAGGGCGAGCTTCACCAGATCGATACCGAGGTGGACTGGGATTGCGAGCTCGGCACCGTGACCCGGCGCGCCTTCGGCAATGGCGACGGGCCGGCGCTGCTGTTCAACCGGATCAAGGATTACACCGGCGGACGCTGCACCCGGCTCTTCACCGGAGGCCTGTCGAACTACTCCCGCGTCGCCTTGATGTTCGGCCTGCCGAAGAAGGCGCCGATCACCGAGTTGGTGAAGGCCGCGCGCAAGGCCTATGCCGGCCGCCTGCCGCCGGTGACGGTCGCCACCGGCCCGGTCAAGCAGAACATCCTCAAGGGCGACGACATCAACCTGTTCGACTTTCCGGTGCCGCGCTGGCATCGCCGCGACGGCGGCCGCTACATCAACACCATGCAGGGCACGGTGACGCGCGATCCCTCGTCCGGCCGCGTCAATGTCGGCGTCTATCGCGGCATGATCGGCCACAAGGATACCATTCCGGTGCTGCTGTGGCGGCCGCAGAACTGGGGCCAGGACTTCGCGAAGTACAGCGGCAAGGGCGAGGAGATGCCGGTGGCCTTCATCTATGGCTGGGAGCCGTGCCTGCCGTTCTGCGCGGCCTCGCCGGTGCCGCCCGACGTCTCCGAATACGACGTGATGGGGGCGTTGCGCGGCGCGCCGGTGGAGCTGGTGAACTGCGAGACGGTGCCGCTGCAGGTGCCGGCCTCCGCCGAGATCGTGATCGAGGGGTGGATTTCGCCCGACCCCGCGACCTTCGAGATGGAAGGCCCGTTCGGCGAATACACCGGCTATTTCGGCGGCGACCAGTGCCTCAAGCACCGGGTGCGGGTGACCTGCATCTCCCACCGCGACAACCCGATCTTCCGCGGCACGCTGGAAGGCACCTTGCCGAAGATGCTCAACGAGAACTCCATCATGAGCTCGGTGCAGCGCGCCGCCTTGGCCTGGAATATTCTGGAGCGCTCCGGCGTCCCCGGCGTCACCGACGTGCACTGCCCGCCCGCCAACAACGGCACCACGCTGATGATCCAGCTCAAGCAGACCTATCGCGGCCAGGCCAAGCAGGCCGCGGCGGCGATCTGGGGCTCGAACGCGGCGCATCTGCGCTACAAGAACATCTGGGTGGTCGACGACGACATCGACATCCACGATTACGGCGCCGTCGACTGGGCCTTCGCCTACCGCGTCAATGCGGCCGAGGACGACATCGTGTTCTTCCCCGGCACCTTCGGCTCCGCGCTGGACCCGTCAGCACCCGGCTCAAGTTCCGCGACACCAACCTCTACGGCACCGGCAAGTGGTGCCGGGTGCTGATCGACGCCACCGTCAATCTCGACTTCGAGCCGGAGGCGAACTACGGCGGCGAGCGCTATCCGCCGATGGTCAGGCCGGACCAGGACGACTGGGCGCTGGTCGAACGCCGCTGGGACGAGTACGGGTTCAAGCGCGAATGATGGCCATGCCATGCTGTCCCGCTCGCCGACCGCCTATGACGACAAGATCTATTCCGCCGACTGGCGCGCCTGGACCGATCCGGCGCTGCCGGACGCCATCGCGCCGACCGCGATATTGCTCGATCGCCACCTGGGCACCCCGATCGAGCACAAGGCCGCGCGTCATCGTCGACGATGTGCCCGTCAGCTACGGCGCGCTGGCGCGAGCGCGTCGCCGCGGTGTCGGCCGGCCTGTGCGGGATCGGCGTCGTGCCGGAAAACCGCATCCTGCTGTTCGGCACCGACAGCCTCGACTACATCACGATGTGGCTCGGCGCGGTGCGCATCGGCGCCGTCCCGGCCGTGGTGTCCGATCTCTACAAGGCGCCGGACCTGCTCTATTTCATCCGCGACACCGCGGCGCGGCTGCTGTTCATCGACGCCGAGCAGCTCCCCAAGCTCGCCGAGATCGCGGCCGTGCTGCCGGCTTCGCTGGAGACGATCATCGTGCGCGGCGACGCCGGGCATGTCCCGGAACTCGCGGGCAGGAGGGTGATCACGTTCGCCGCGGTCGCCGATTCCGGGGCGCCCGCGGTCGCGGCCTGCCCGCGCCATCCCGACGACGTGGCCTACATGTTCTTTTCCGGCGGCACCACCGGCACCGCCAAGGGCATCACCCATCTCGCCCACGACTTCGTGCTGATCCCGCAGCGCCAGGGCCGCTTCTGGGAATACCGCGAGAGCGACGTGGTGTTCGCGACCTCGAAGAAGTATTTCACCCATGGCCTGTGGCCCGGCCTGCTGATCCCGCTGTACTGGGGCGCCACCGCGGTGCTGATCCGCCGGCCGCCGTCGCCCGAATTGGTGCTGGAGACGATGGCCAAAGCCGAGGTGACGAAGCTCGTCAGCGTGCCCACCGTCCTGAAGAACATGATCGAGCATGTGCGCCTGTCGGGGCGAAGCCGCATTGTCCGGCGCTGGAATTCGTCGCCAGCGCGTCGGAGAAAATTCCGCCGGAAATATTTTCCCGCTTCCACCAGCAGTTCGGCGTCGAGCTGTTCGATTCCATCGGCAGCTCCGAGATCACCTATGAGTGGATCGCCAACCGTCAGAAGGAATTCAAGCGCGGCAGCCTCGGCAAGCCGGTGTTCGGCTACGAGGTCCGCCTGGTGAGCCGCGGGGGCGGCGACGTGACCGAGCCCGGCGTTCCCGGCGAGGCCTGGATCAAGAGCAGGACCGCCTGCTTCTTCTACTGGCGCAAATACGACAAGTCGCGCGAGACCTTCATCGGCGAATGGACCCGCACCGGCGACAATCTCACCTTCGACGAAGACGGCTTCTTCTGGTTCTCCGGCCGCGACGACGACATGTTCAAGGTCAAGGGCCTGTGGGTCGCGCCGATCGAGATCGAGGCCGCCCTGACCGGCCACCCCGCCGTGCGCGAGGCGGCGGTGGTCTCGTGCACGGATGCCGACGGCTTCACCCGGCCGATGGCCTATGTGGTGCTGCGCCAGGGCTTTTCGCACGGGCGACGCGCTGATCGCGGAACTGTGCGCCGCGGTGCGCGCGCTCGGCGGCTACAAGGTGCCGGCGCGCTACGCCTTCATCGACGAACTGCCGCGCACGACCTTGCTCAAGATCGACCGCCGCGCGCTGCGGCAGCGCGATTGACGGGGTGGCGCCGCCTCGCCTCGCATGATCAGCATCGAACAGCGGGGAGGCGCTGGAGGGCGGGCGCAGGCAGTTCTGATGATCGGGTTGAAAGCCGGGTCGATTCATCCGATATCAGCCGTGCCAACGGATGAGTGCCCTGACCATGGCGGCGCGCAAGCCGGGTCGGGCAAGGCCGGATCGCGCAAGCCCGGAACGAGCCGTTTGGACTGGTCCGGCACAAAGGAGTTTCCGCAATGATCGACGTCTATTACTGGACCACCCCCAACGGTCACAAGGTCACGATTTTTCTCGAAGAGACCGGGCTGAAGTACAAGATAATTCCCGTCAACATTGGAAAAGGGGAACAATTCGAACGCAAGTTCCTGGAAATATCGCCGAACAACCGCATTCCCGCGATCGTCGATCACGATCCCGCCGGCCGGCGGCGAGCCGATTGCGGTGTTCGAATCCGGCGCGATCCTGCTCTATCTCGCCGACAAGACCGGCAAGTTCCTGTCACGCGACGTTCGTGCGCGCACCGACGCCATTCAGTGGCTGTTCTGGCAGATGGGCGGCCTCGGGCCGATGTCCGGCCAGAACAATCATTTCAGCCACTACGCGATCGACAAGATTCCCTATGCGATGGACCGCTACCGCAACGAGGTGAACCGCCTCTACGGCGTGATGGACCGGCGGCTGGCCGATCGGCCCTATCTCGCCGGCGAATACGGGATCGCCGACATGGCGAGCTATCCCTGGATCGTGCCCCATGAGCGTCAGGGCCAGAAGATCGAGGATTTCCCCAATCTCAGACGCTGGTTCGAGGCGATTCGCGCACGGCCCGCGGTTGCCCGCGCCTATGGCCTGGTCAAGGAGGTCAATCCGACCCAGGGCGGCATTCGCACCGCCGAGGAACGCGCGATCCTGTTCGGCCAGACCGCAGCCTCGGTACGGGCGGCCGTGCGCTGAGCGGCCGCGTCGTTTCGGCACGACCTGCACGACATCGCCGGGCCTGATCGGTCGTGGGGCCGTGTGCACGCCGATGGCGGCGGTGCATTTAGCACGCTGTCCGCGGCGTGCGTCGCACGCTTGATCTCGATCTGTCTACAATATACATTTCATGGTATGTATATCATAATGGGAACGATCAGCGGGGCGTGTCATGCGAGTGGCTAAATGGGGCAACAGCCTCGCCGTCCGCCTTCCCATGGCGGTGGTCGAGGCGCTGGAGCTGAAAGAGGGCGACGAGGTCGAGCTGCATGTCGCCGATGCGCGGCGGCTTGCGGTCGTGCGCAAGCCGGGACGGGATGAGGTGCTCAGCCGCCTGCGTGCGTTCCGCGGCCGCCTTCCGTCCGACTTCAAGTTCGATCGCGACGAGGCAAATGCCCGGTAGCTTCTTCGACACCAACGTCCTCGTCTATCTCGCCTCCGGCGACCCGGTGAAGGCCGATCAGGCGGAGAGGGTCGTCGCGGCGGGTGGTGCGATCAGCGTGCAGGTCCTCAACGAGCTCGCCAATGTGGCGCGCCGCAAGATGCGCCTGTCATGGACCGACACCCATGCGTTCCTGTCGATGGTTCGCGCCTTGCTGCAGGTGCATGCCATGACGCTGGAGATCCACGAAACCGGGCTTGGTTTGGCCGGGCGCTACCGCGTTTCAACCTATGACGCCATGATCATCGCCTCGGCGCTTCACGCCGGCTGCGACACGCTGTGGTCGGAAGACATGCAGGATGGGATGGTGATCGAGGAAAGCCTGCGCATCGCCAATCCGTTCATTGCGATGCGATGATCCCTGCACCTGCGCTTCAAAGGATGCGCCGGCGGTCATGTCGGTTCAGCGGGATGGCCGGGCGCTCGTGTGATCCTGCGACGCGCGTGTATGGCGACGATGCTGTTCGGTCCGGGACGTGCGGTGCTCGCGATGGCGGGTTCGTTCCGCGGCAACGGGTTTATCCGCGCCGCTGCGCGGCCCAGCCGTTGTCTGCGGGGCCGGCTCGGCGGTCGCGGCGATGGCTCGCAGTTGGAGCGTCTGGATGACCTGTTCGCCAAACCCCTCCAGCCATGAGAACCGCTGGGCCGGATCGACCGATGCATCGGCCGCGACGACTGGGCAATAGGCGGCGATCAGCGCGTTGGCCAAGTTCACGGCGGCCTCCTCCGGATTTTGCGTCGCGAGCCGGGTGGCGAGCGTGACCGTTGCGACGCCTCCGATCGGCAGCTTCGGCTTGTCGAGGGCGGCCGCGGCTTTGGCGACGAGGTCGCTCGGCACCAATGTTCCGTCATTCGCCGGGCATGTGATCTTTCCCGCGAACGGACCGGGTAGGCGTGCGACGAACGAGCGGCCAGCCGGCGTTGCCCAGATCGCGTCGACCGGCGGAAACGGCACCGCCGCGGCCTGCGGTGACACCGCTGCGGCGGCCTCCAGGGAGAAGCGGCGCAGCTCGGCATATTTCCGGTAAGTCGTTGTCCGACTTGCGGCGACGATCGGGCAATAAGCGGAGACCATTGCGTTTACCGTCGCGGCCGGGCCGGCCCCGGGAGCCATCCTTCGATACGCCGCGGTCAGCTCGGACACGTTTCGATTGCCCCCCTGGAGCATTGTCGCCAGCGTCGCCACCGCAGCCGGCTGCGGGCCGGCGGCTCCGGGTGCGCCACCCACCCGAGGGCAGTCGAAAGCAGACGCCGCCTGGGTGCCGAAATCGGGCACCTGGGCGGTTGCCCGCCAGGCCGCGACCATTGCGGCGCTGGCGTTCGCAGCCGACTGGTTTCCCCAGCTCGTGCGCACGTAGTTCGCGAGGTCGGCGATCTGCTGATCGGACAGGCGCCCGGCAAAGGAGGGCATTACGCCGTATTGCCCGCCCTTGGGCAGTCCTTCCAGCACGACCGTGATGATGTTGTAAGGATCGAGCGCCGTCACGGCGGGATTGCCGCGCAGCGGCGGCACTGCGCCCGCGATTCCGGTGCCCTGCGGCTGGTGGCAGGTCGCGCAATTGTCGATATAGAGCCGCGCCGATTGCCGGTAAACGTCGGGGGCCAGTGGAGAGAAGTTCTGCGGCGCCGGCATGTCGGGCGGGGGCGGACTGTCGAACAGGTAGGTGACGATCGCCGCAATGTCGGGATCGGTCAGATAAGACAGGCTGTCGTGCACGACATCCGCCATCGGACCGAACACGCTGCCCCGTTGCGGCGACGACCCGGTCTTCAGGAACTGCATCAGGTCGTCCCTGGTCCATGTCTTCGCCAGCGCGCCGGACGCAATGTCGGGCGCATAGAAACCGTCGACCTCGGTCCCGATGAACAAAGCCTTGCCTTTGATGGCCCCCATGATGTTGCGCGGGCTGTGGCAATCCGAGCAATGGGCGAGCGCCTCGACCAGATAGGCGCCGCGATTCCATTCGGCGCTCTTGCCGGCGGCCGGCTTGAAATAGCCAGGCGAAAAGAACAGCTCGCGCCACGCCAGCATCCCCAACCGCACATCGAAAGGAAACGAAAGCTGGTTCTGCGGATTCGGCGCCTTCACCGGAGCGATGCGGCGCACATAGGCCCACAGCGCCTCGAGATCAGCCTCCTCGATCTTGGTGAAGGCATCGAACGGCATGCCCGGGTAGAGGTAGGCGCCGTCGGCGCGAATGCCCTGATGGAGCGCGTTCTTGAACTCATCGAAGGTCCACTTGCCGATGCCGGTTTCGGGATCGGACGTGATGTTGACCGAAAACAGCGTCCCGAACGGCGTCTTAAGTCCGAGCCCGCCGGCGAAAGGTTGCGAGGCGTTGCCGGTATGGCAGGGCGCGCAGTCGGCGGCACGAGCGAGATACGTGCCGCGTGCGACGAGGGCCGCATCGTCCTGCAATCCCTGCGCACCGGCGCTCGCCACGAGGCCGAACGCGGACAGCATCGCTGCCAGCATCGCCTTCGACTGAGCGTGCAATCGTTTCAAACCGCATCGCATCGTCGGCCTCCGTGTTTCATCGCGGTGCAATCATTACGAATATTTCATGCCAAGATGAACGTTTCTAAAGCGTTTCGCCGCACTCTGGACACCGGTGTTTCCGATCGTCGTCGGCGTCGGACAGTCGCATCGGAGGTAACCCCATGACGGCAAGCACCGGTTCGGACGCGAGTACGAACGCCATTTTCGCCCTGCATCGTTTCGGTCTTGGTCCGCGCGCGGGATCGCTGGCCGCGATCGCCTCCGATCCCCGCGGCGCGCTCATCGCCGATCTCGCCAGGTCCGGCGCCGCGCGGCTGAACCGTCCCGGTCTTCTCGCCAGCGCCGAAGCCGCCCGCGCGGCGTTCGATTTTCGCCAGGAGCGCAAGGCGGAGCGCCTCGCAAGCCGCGCCGGGCAGGACGCCGGCAAACCGGCGGTCGATTCGGCCGTGCCCCCGGGTGCCAGGTCCCGCGCTGCGCCCGATCCGGCCGCCGCCGACACGATGGCGACAGGGCCCGCTGCGATGGAGCGCAGGCGAGGCGCTCTTCCCGCCAACCCGGATGCGGGCCGCGCCGTGCCCCAGCGGATCTTTCTCCAGGAAGCCGAGGCCCGGCTCGACGCCGCGCTCACCGCGGAGATCGGCTTTGCCGAACGGCTGGCGTGGTTCTGGTCCAACCACTTCTGCATCTCCGCGGACAAGGGCCCGTTACGCGCAATCGTCGGCGCCTATGACCGCGAAGCGATCCGGCCGCATGTGGCGGGCCGCTTCGCCGACATGCTGCTGGCGGTGGAAAGCCATCCGGGGATGCTCATCTATCTCGACAATGCGCGCTCCTTCGGTCCCGGCTCGATCGCCGGCCGCAATCGCGGCAAGGGGCTCAACGAAAACCTCGCCCGCGAGATTCTGGAACTGCATACGCTCGGCGTACGCACCGTCTACACCCAGGACGATGTCACCCGTTTTGCCGCCGTCATCACCGGCTGGAGCGTGGTGCCGCCGGGGCAGCCGGGGGGCGGCACCTTCGTCTTCAATCCGCGCATGCACGAGCCGGGCGCCCAGACCATTCTCGGCCGCAGTTTTCCCGACGGGGAAATCGAGCAGGGCCGCGCCGTGCTGGCCATGCTGGCGCGCCACCCCGCGACCGCCCACCACGTCGCCGCCAAGCTGGTACGGCATTTCGTCAGCGACCAGCCGGTGCCTGCGCTCGCCGACAAGCTCGCCAAGCGCTTCATCGCCACCGACGGCGACCTCAAGGAAGTCGCGACCACGCTCGTCACCGCGCCGGAATCCTGGAGCGCCGCCGATCGCAAACTCAAGCGGCCCGGCGAATGGATCGTGGCGTCGCTGCGCGCCGCCGGCGTCACCGCGCCGGAGATCGCCCCGGTGATGCAGGCGCAGAACATGCTGGGCGAGCCGCTGTGGCGGCCGGCGGCGCCGAAGGGCTTTGCCGACGAGGATGCCGCCTGGATCGACGGGCTGGCCCAGCGCCTCGATATTTCCAACCAGTTGGCGCGCCGCATCGCCGGCCAGGTCGATCCGGCCGCGGCGATCGAGACCGCGCTCGGACCGCTCGCCTCCGACGAGACGCGGACCGCGATCCGCCGCGCCGAAAGCAGGCCCCAGGCCCTCACTCTTCTCTTCATGGCACCGGAATTCCAACGGAGATGACCATGCGCAACCTCACTGCCTCGCTTCATGCCCCGTCGCGCCGCGAGCTTCTGCTCGCTTCCGGCGTGCTGTTCGCCTGGGCCCATGCGCCGCGGGTTGCGCGCGCGGAGGGCCGCGACCCGCGCTTCCTGGTTGTGGTGCTGCGCGGCGCGCTCGATGGCCTCGCCGCGGTTGCCCCGGTCGGCGACCCCGATTACGCCGGCTTGCGCGGCGACAAGGTCCTGCGGCTCGACGGAGCGAACGCCGCGCTGCCGCTCGACCACCTCTTCGCCCTCAATCCGGCGATGCCGAACCTGCACCGGCTCTACCGCGCCGGCCACGCCAGCATCGTGCACGCGGTCGCGACGCCCTACCGCGAACGCTCGCATTTCGACGGGCAGGACGTGCTCGAAAGCGGCCTCGCCGCTCCGGGTGCCACCGACGCCGGCTGGCTCAACCGGGCATTGTCGGTGCTGGAGCCGGACGGCAGGGTCGAGTCGGGCAATCGCAAGGCGTTCGCGGTGGGGCCGGTCACACCTTTGGTTGTGCGCGGCCCGGCGCCGGTGCTGTCATGGACGCCGCCGCGCCTGCAGCCGGCCGGGGACGACACCTTGATGCGGTTGCTCGATCTTTATCGCCACACCGATGCCGCGCTTGCCCGGGCGCTGGAGGAGCGCATCGGCCTCGCCGCCATTGCCGGCGCCGGCGGCATGCAGACCGAGCCCCAGGCCGGCTTGCCTCGGGCCGCGGGCGGCCAGGCCGCTCAGGTGCGCGCCTATTTCGCGGAGTCCGCCGGCAGCGCCGCCAGGTTCATGGCGCGGCCCGACGGGCCGCGGGTCGGTGCGCTCGCCTTCGACGGCTGGGACACCCATGCCGCCGAGGGTGCGGTCGATGGCCGGCTTGCGGCCTTGCTCGGCGCGCTTGACGGCGCCGTTGCGGCGATCGAGACCGGTATGGGGGCGGCCTGGAGCGACACCGTCGTCGCCGTCGTCACCGAGTTCGGGCGCACCGCACGCATCAATGGCACCGAGGGAACCGATCACGGCACCGCTACCATCGCGCTGCTCGTCGGCGGCGCCGTGAAGGGCCGCCGCGTCATTGCCGACTGGCCCGGACTGAAGACCGCCAATCTGCGCGACCAGCGCGACCTCGCCCCGACAACGGACCTGCGGGCCGTGATCAAGGGGGTGCTGCGCGATCACCTGCGGGTACCGGAGGCAACGCTGGCGGCGAAAGTGTTCCCGGAAAGCGCGCGGGCGAGGCCGCTGGCGGACCTCGTCGTCGCGGCGTGAAAATCCGCCGCGCGGCGTGAATCGTTTCGAAACTTCTTGCAAATACGAATCGTACCCCTTTGAGTCGTCAGTCGAACATGCTGCAGGGATCGGTTCATGAAGAAGTATCTCGACCGGGCGCTGGCGTGGGCTCGGGAAAGCAGTGCTCCCGCCGGTCTGCACGTGGTGGTGGCCGCGATTGCGTTGGTCATCCTGACCGACGTCGTCCTGCTGGGGCTGCGCTATATCCAGGAACTGCCGCCGGTTGCCGTCACCTTCATGCTGTCGATCCTGGTGGCGGCGATCCGCTGGGGCCTGCTGGCGGGGATCATCACCGCCATGGGCGGCGTCGCCTCGCTGACGCTGTTCTTCTACAGCCCTTTCTATACGTACAATGCCCAGGATCGGTCGCGTTTTCTCGGCATCCTGTTTTTTCTCATTGTCGCACTGGTAACTAGCTACCTTGCGGCGCGGACCCGCCGCGACGCCGCGCTGGCGGTCAAGCGCGAAAACGAGATCCGCGACCTCTATACATTCTCGCAGCGGCTGTCGGCGGCCAGTTCGCCCGCCGGCATATTCGACGCCATGCAGCGCCATCTGGAAACGCTGGTCGGCCGCAAGGTCCTTCTGTTCGACTCGCGGGGGTCGCTGGAGGCGAAATCGGAACGGCTCGACAATGTCGATATTCCTAAGGCGGTCACCGAGTCGGTGGGGCGGGCCCAGGCGGCGGGCGCCGAGGGCTCGAAGGGAATCGTGGTCGACGACCGCCAGGGCAGCGCCTGGCTGGTTCGTCCTGTCTCGGTCAATACCGCGGATTTCGGTGTCATCGCCGTCGACCTCGGCCGCCGGACCGAGGCATTGGACGATCTGAGAACGCGGGTGGTCGCCGTGATCAACGACGCCGCAACTTCGCTGGAGCGGCTCGGGCTGGCGCGCACCATTTCCGACGCACGCATGCGGGCCGAGACCGAGCAATTCCGCGAAGCGTTGATCGGATCGGTGTCCCACGAATTGCGCACGCCGCTGGCCTCGATCCTCGGTGCCTCGACGGTGCTGTCGACCGCGCCGGAAATCACCGCCAATGCGCGCCTCGAATCGCTCGCCTTCGTGATTCATCACGAGTCGGAGCGGCTCAATGTGGAAATCCAGAACATCCTGGATGCCTCGCGCATCAGCAGCGACGGCCTGCAGGTGAAGCTCGAATGGTCGGAACCGGCCGATTTCGTCAATGCGGCATTGGAGCGCTGCCGCAACCGTCTTGCCAAGCACAAGGTGGAGGTCAATATGCCCGATGAACTCGTGCTGCTCCATGTCAACTCCGTGCTGATGGAGCGCGCGCTGGGCCAGATACTCGACAATGCCGCCAAATATTCCCCGGAAGGATCGATGATCACGCTGCAGGGCCGGCGGGAAGCCGAAAGTTTCGTCCTCACGGTGGCGGACCAGGGCGCCGGCCTCGATCCGACCGATCGGGCGCTGCTCGGGCAGAAGTTTTTCCGCGGCAAGCGATCCGCCCAGTCGACCTCGGGCCTGGGGCTCGGATTTTGGATCGCAAACGCCTTCGTGGCCGCCAATCAGGGTACGGTCGAGGCGACCAGCGAGGGCGTCAATAATGGCATGGTCGTCGACATTCGCTTGCCGCTGTCGATGAAGACTGCCGCATGAGGCAAAAGGTTGCTGGTCAGACGAAAATATTACACAAAATCATAGAGATGAGAGCGTGTATCGTGCGAATTTCGCAGTCCCGCTCCGACTGAGAGGCCGAGATGGCAGACGCCGACCACCGCGTATTGATTGTCGATGACGAGGGGCAAATTCGTCAGTTTCTCCGCGCCGGCTTCGAGCTCGGAGGCTATCACGTCGACGAGGCGGTGAACGGAACCGATGCCATCCGGGAAATCACGCTGCATCCCTATGATCTCGTGATTCTCGACCTGTCGCTGCCCGATATCGACGGATCGGAGGTTCTGGAGCGGATTCGGGCGTGGTCCACGGTTCCCGTCATCATTCTGTCGGTGCGGGCCGGGGAGGGGGAGAAGGTCAAGCTGCTGGAACTCGGCGCCGACGACTATGTGGTGAAGCCGTTCTTCATGTCGGAACTGCTGGCCCGGGCGAAAGTGGCGCTGCGGCGGCAAATCGATCGAAAAGATGGCGAAAGCGTGCTGAAGCTCGATCGGCTGGTGATCGATTTTGCCGCCCGCACGGTGCTGCTCGACGGCGAGCGACTCAACCTCACGCCGAAGGAATACCGGCTGCTCCAGGTCCTCGCCCAGGACCCGGGTAAGGTGATCACCCACCAGAGCCTGCTCAAAAGCGTGTGGGGCCAGTCTCACGTAAATAGTCCCCAATACCTAAGAATTTTCATGCGCAAGCTGCGGCAAAAAATCGAGGCCGACCCCAATCGGCCGAAAATCCTGCTGACGGAGCTTGGGGTTGGCTACCGCCTTGCCGATCCCCGGGCGTCCGAACCGAGCCGTCCGCAATAAGCGGGCGCTCGCCGGTGACATGGCGATAATAGGAAGTTTTGCCTCTCTTTCATTTGTGTTGTTTCGGCAACAGCGCCCGAAAATGTAGCCGCACCGGTGGGGGTAGTGCGATTCGGTGATTGTCTCTCCGGGGGATTTATAGAAAAATAACGGTGGTAATAGAGGTCAGCGGTCGTAACGCCGGGTCGTCCGTGTCGCTTAAGGGGAAGGGGAGGCAAAATGAAATCGGTAACGTGCTTACTCATGGGGTCTGCGGCTGGCCTGATGGCCGTATCCGCGGCTCAGGCAGCCGATCTTCCCGCCGCGGCAGCCCCTGTCCAATATGTCAAGGTCTGTGACATGTATGGCACCGGCTTTTGGAACGTGCCGGGGACGGACACGTGCATGAAGATCGGCGCATTTCGCGTTCCATTGTGGGAGTAAACAACGGCTCCGCCTTCCTTGTGGAAGGAACCGGCCCGGATGCTGGAGCCGGCCGCCATACGAGAACGGACACGTCCCAATTCACCTTCGAAGGTGCGGGGGTGGTGACCTTCGATGTGCGCACTCAGACCGAATACGGCACTCTGCGAAGTTACATGAATCTCGGTGCGACTCAGTCGGCCTCAGGCAATTGGCCGAATCAACCGATCGTTCCGGGTGCATTTACGGCCGGCGAATTCGGCCTCGGCTCAGAGGCCCCCGGCAATGGCATTTTTAATAACCGCGCGTTCATCCAGTTCGCCGGCTTTACAATGGGCCGCATGCGATCCTTCTTCGACATCACCACGCTGGGTGCCTATACCTATACGGCCAGCCGCCTCACCGCCGACTCCGCGCCGGCGGGCATCTTTGGCATAGGCTATAGCGTGCAGCTTGGCGGTGGCGTTTCATTGAACTTCTCGGCTGAAGACTCCGGGTCGGTATTTGGAGGGCGCGGGCGCTTCGTCATGGATATGTCGCAGTTCACCTTTGGTTCCACCAATTTCGCCGTTGGACAGGGCCACGACAACAGCGGAAATTACTATCTCGATCCGGTCATGGCCCTGCGCACCGACCAATCCTGGGGCTATGCCCAGATCGGCGGCGCATTCCACAACGACAGCGGCGGCTATTACAACAATGCAATCAATTCGACCAATCCGTTGTTGGCGAATACCATCGTCCAAGGCCATCCCGGCGATGTGTGGGGCTATGCCACGGCAGCCGGCTTCCTGTTGACGAACTTCTTGGGCAATAATGGCGATACCTTCGGCATGCAAGCCAACTACGGCAAGGGTGCGGGGGGGTATGTGACCAGGGGTATCGCCACTTCGTTCATACGCAACGGCAGCGACTTCGCTGCCTCCAACCTCCAAGATGGCATATTTGCCGACGGCACCAAGATCAGTCTGACGACGTCATGGGCCGCGGCAGCCGAATATGAGCACTATTGGACTCCGAGGCTGCGTACCGCCGTCCAGGGTGGCTTCGTCTCCGTCAACTACACGCAGGAAGAAAAGAATTTGGCCTGCGCGGGCGCGCCGGGGTACGGCACCGGCTTCTTGCCGAACGCTCCGAACACTCCCGTAGCTGGTCTGCCAAACAATTCGCTCGGATCGGGCACGGCATCGAAGACCAATCAGCCGACGAATTTCGTGAATGGCTGGTCTCCGAATTCCCATTGTAATCCCGACTCCAGTTGGTGGCAGATGGGTACGCGGACCGCGTGGAGCCCGCATCCGGATATCGATATCGGTGTTGACGTCATGTGGACGGCTGTGAACACCGCCAACAAGGGCTCCACCGTGAACATCTCCACCAATTCGGGCGCGGTGCCGCCAGGGCTCTATACCTTCGCCAACGAGGGCGTCTGGTCAGCCACGTTTCGCGTCCAGCGTAACTTCATTCCGTAATCCTCAAAATCGGGCTGAGTGGCTTTCGACCCCCGGCGCAGCCGTTCCGGGGGTTTTTTCTTGTGCGGATGGCAACGAGATTGTGTGATCGCAGCCTGTCAGCCGGAAAGCTCGATTGCCGGCTGCAGAGGCGATGCGCCGCCGACACAAGAAGTTGGGACAGCGCAATCGGACTGATCCGGCGAGCCGGGTTGAGCGAGATCCCGTCTGGGGCCACGGGTGGTTCGGGCGGCCTCTGGGTCGATCCCGAATAATCCGATCTCATCGACATCGAGGTTGATTCCAACGCATGGGTGACGCCGGAGAACTTACCGTCGCAAAACTTTTGGAGGCCTCGGTTGACGGCGGCTCTCTCGGGCCTGCTTGATTCTTCGCGGTGACCGGCGCGCCGAGTTGCCGGTCCGGGTTCCGATGGGCGCCGGAAACGTGCGCCCAGGCGGTTTTTATTTCGCACCGATTGGTAATCTGCTAGAAAGTCCGGAAAACGGATGTGGCTTCGCAGCGACAATTATCTTGGCGAGCGGCCATCATAATTGTCGCGCTGACAGCGGCAGGCGTCGCGGCCATTTGCGTAGTTGGTGTTGACGACTGCTGTTATCCCAGCGCAAGCGGAGGGCCTTCCAGCCCTCAATTCGCGGCTAACGATGAGCAGATCATGAGCGGCGTGATCGGGAGACAGGCCTCCGTGGATTTTTTGGAGCGTGTCCGACGGGGCGGCGTCTTTTTTGTTTTTCCACGCGCTGAGTGCGAACTCTATTGGTCTTCATGCCTTGCAGAAGGGTTCCAAGAGCTCGGAATCCCGATCTTTTCTAACCTTAATCTCTACCCGCTCGGCGAGGCCGAGCGTCCTCGATGGCTTTTTCCTCAATCATCGATGCCGCCAGCCATGGCTGCGCTCATAATCGGCGATGTTTCCGAACTCGAAACGTATGGCAAGGAATGCAGGCGCGTCGCCGAATTCGTAACTTCGCAGCCGCAGCGGAGCGTCCTCCTATGCATGGCGGACACGGTTAACACCCTGGACTTTCCGTTCCCGACGCCCGTCTTCGTCGCGCACAGGACCGATCGTATCAGACCCCGGGGAAGCCTTATCCCTTGGGCATTCGGTCTAAATCGCGATGTGCTGGAGAAGATCGACGCGGCGCGCTTGCAGGGACCGCGAAAGCCAGTGTTCATCCGAAATTTCCGGCCGTCCTTCAGTCAATGCGTACGACAAGCGCTTGATCTGGCGTTCGTAAAAAACCTATCGAAGCATTTCGATATCGATTCGACGATCGATGACGGTGGCCGCTTTCTTCCAACGCACTATTCCAAGCTCGCGACATCGTTCGGTTGCCTCGCCTATGGCGGCTCTTTCATAGAGGATTACTCACGGAATCCTTACTTGGCCGCTCGCGGTCACGCGGAACGTTGGATAATGGGAGACTACCCGGTCATCATTCGGTGGGACTCGTGGAGATTCTGGGAGTCGATGGCTTCGGGCTGCCTGACCGTCGCGCTCGATTTCAGCGAATATGGATTTCAACTGCCCGTTGTGCCAGAGAATGGAGTTCATTATATTGGTCTTCGCTTCGATCAACTCAGTGAAGCCCTCGGCGTCCTAACAGACGATCGCGATCGACTTTCAGCAATTGCCGAGCAAGGGAGGCGTTGGGCGATTACGCACTATGCACCTCTACCGACGGCCCTTCGTTTTCTCAGCGCTGTCGAGCACCTTTCAAACGCCCGATGAGAACATGACGTTAGACCTCTCGGCGCAAAATTGAGCGGGCCGGCTGCGGGCTGCAATCGTGTCATTGGTGGAAAACCGCAAGGTTGGACGAATTAGATTCTAACCTCGCAATTCTTTGACCCATCTTCGACAGTGCGAATTGCCGCCCCCCAGGGGAGGTCCCCGGCCGTGCCGGGGTGGCAGCAAAGTTTGACGTTTACGGCAGTCGTCCAACGGAGAAAACTCGCGGTGGCGAGCCAACAGGCACAGCAGGGCAATCTCTCGACGGGAACGCAAAGGATGCCCGGTCACAGAGGCGGGGTCACCTGCAGGTGCCGCGGATCAAAATTTAACCGGGGAAAGAGTTCGGTCTCTGGAGTTATTACGTGAACTCAACGCTTTTATAGGAGTTGGGTAGCGACCGCTACCAGCCGCTTTAGGCGGCTCACTCATATAAGCCCCCGGCTTTGCCGGGGGATATTTACTCCGGAAGCGATGATGCTGAAGATTTCAAATATCTTTGGCTAGATTTTGGTCCAGGCCTGCCCTGTTTGATCGCGCGCCGACCACCCTCTATGCGCGCGATCAGAAGTATGATCAATTGGCGTCATAGGATGGGCACGAGGGGAGCCTGCGATGGCAAGGCGCGGAGTGATTTACATGGTGTGGGGGCGCGACGATAGGGTCGAGCGCGCCCTCGAGCGATCGCGAAAATCCGTCAACGCCATCCACCCGGAGCTACCAGTCGAGGTGATCCGGGTGGACGCAGGCGAAGGGCCTAAAGGACTTTTGGAAAAGGCGCGGATGTTGGAGCGGTCGCCGTTTCGAGAGACCCTTTTTCTTGACGCAGACACAGTCGTACTTGATCGCCTGGACTTTGCATTTCACAAGGCACAGGAATTTGGCATCGCCTGCTGCATCTGCGAAAACCCGTGGGCAAAGAGATATAACTCGGCAATCAAAGGAGAAACCGTTGAATATAATACAGGCGTTCTGTTCTTTACTGAGCGCGCCAAACCAGTGTTCCAGAGCTGGGTGCGGCTTGCCGCGCAGCTCGACTCGTCGATCGTGCACTTATCTGCCAGCGGTCAGCGCTTAGTTATGTCGCATAACGACCAGTGCTCGTTCGCGGCTGCGATCGAGAAGACGAAATTCCTGCCTTTTGTTCTACCTATCAATTGGAATTTTCGCCCGCAATGGCATCTGTCTTTTTTTGGACCGGTGAAGGTATGGCACGATTACGGGGAGGTTCCACACTTCCTTGTCGAGGCCGCGAAATACTACCGGCAACCTCAATCGATCATTCAATATCACGCCGCTCGATAACCTAGCGAATTGTGTTGGCAGCAACGCCATTATAGAGCGGCGTCCCAATCACTCACCTGATCCCGCCGCGGTGGGCTCCGGCGCGGTGACTGCACCGTCCAGCCAGCGGGCTCTTGTGATAAAGTCAGGGAGCAGTCTGGACGAGGAGTCCGGTTCCGGGAGGCTTCGATGCGTCTGCCAATCCTATGGCTTTTTCTGATCGCTGTGCTGCTTGGCAAAATCCAAGCGGCATCTGCGCAATCGCCGACCAGTTATCCATGGTGCGCCAGGTACTTCGGTAGCGCGATACCGGGGGCCACCTCCTGCTATTTCGACAGCTATGAGCAGTGCATGACGACGCTGTCCGGCATTGGCGGGTACTGCTACAGAAGCCCCTATTACCATGCGGCGCCGATTACTGCGCCGCCGGTAAAGGAGAACTCCCGACCGGCGCACCCGCGCCGCCGCCGGCATACCTGACGACGGCTGGCGGCTCCCCACCACGACCGCGGCTACCGGGCCTGTTCCTGCATCAGCAGGGCATCGACGGGACGACACCGGGCGGTAAGGCGATGTTTCAGATGATGGGTGTATCGCCGAGTTTGAGCGGGCCATGATTACGCGAGCGCGTCAATGCCGGCCTCGCTCGCGCGGTCGCCCAAGGTAAGACGCTGGGCCGGCGATCCGGAGCGCCTTGCAGGCCGGCGGAGCCGGCATTCGCAAGATCGTGACCAAGTTCGGCGTCGGGCAGGCACGGTCCAGCCGATCAAAGGCGAGATGGTGGCGTAGGCTCTGCGCCCGACCTGGAGCGTGGCGGGATATTGCATATCAGACCCGATTAATCTGCATTCGTCGGGCGCGCCCGGAACTCGCTTGTGCAACGCGATTGGCGCTACGCTGGGTAGGGGACATTGAAATATATTTCGACCGAGGTTGATCATGAACACAAACCTGAAGGTCATGGTGTCTGCCGTTGCCCTTGGCACTGTCGTGACAGCTCCAGCGGTTGCGAAGTCCCACGCGCGGCAGCACGCCGCCCCGGCTCTGTACGGCGCCCCGGCACTGGCCCATTCGAACTACACGGTCTTTCAGCCTCAGGGAAACAAGGCGCTCGGCGCTGATCCCGATCCGCGCATCCGCTTCGAGATCCTGCGCGACGGCAATTCCTCGTGGGAATCGATGGGAGGGGGTGGAAACGGGGGAGGAGGGGGTGGAGGGGGTGGAGGGGGAGCGGGCGGTAGGTGAGCGCCGGATTTCTTGGAATTAAGGCGGCGCCCACCCGGTCCGGGGGCGCGCTCGCCACAGCACACCTGCTCCACCGCGGAGCGTCCGGCCTGGTTTCCACCACGACCGGCCTGACCAGGGACCGACGCTTCGCGGAACACGTGTGATTGTGATAACGTCGAGGGGCAGTCTGAATGAGCGGTCCGGTTCCGGGAGGCCTCGATGCGTCGGCCATTCCTACGGCTTTTTCTGATCGCTGCGGCGTTGCTTGGCGAAGCACAGGCGGCGGCCGCACAATCGGCGTACTCGTACCCATGGTGCGCTAGGTACTTTGCACACGAGTACGCCGGTGCAACCTCCTGCTATTTCGACAGCTATCAGCAGTGTATGACGACGCTATCCGGCATTGGCGGATACTGCATCAAAAGTCCATATTACCGTGCGGCGCCTACCACTGTGCCGCCGGCAAACTCCCGTCCGGCGCACCCGCGTCGCCACCGGCACACCTGACGCCGGCCGTCAGCGAAGCCCGAAACGTTTCCTGCGAGGGTTCATACAAGCGCAGTTCGTTGTGTGTCGCGTTCGTTATTGCGCTTCACGAGTCGGTCAAAACTGGGCCTGGTCCGTTGCGGCGGGCCGGTCTTCGGCTGTACTGGCGCGGCTTGGAGGACGTGGAAAAGGCGATTGATCTCATAGACGCCAAGCGCCTCACGAAGCCGGCGGAATAATTACGCGGGGCGACTCTCAACGCATTCAGTTATGACGTTAAGCCGGCAATCAGTCTTCGGTGGACCCGTCCAACTGGAAATCTTGGCGCAATCTTTCTTCGCGCGTGGGGGCATTTTGGAAGCCGCGCACCCAAATCTGACCCGCCGGAGGCCTGTAGGAGCGCCCGACGTTCGGGCGCTCCTGAGGATAGTGAAGAACCCGCGCGGAGGCATTCGAGGGTGCGGCAATGCCGATCCCAATGGTGGCCGCTGCGACCAACATCGTGAGTGTCTTGATCATGATCCATCTCCTTTGCCCGCCCCGTTGATGAGGTTGCTGTCCGCGGCGTTAGTAATTCGCAATGCGGCGGCAACCCTGCAACAGGCGCATAACTTAAAAATGTAGGTGGGATGATTAAGCAGTTTTTTGATTAGACGAATGGTCGCATTGGCCTGGACCCGCATGGGCCGCGGTACATATTTGCGCGGAGTGGGGGCGAGAGTTGCTTTACGGGTTGCCACGGTGTCCGGGACGCAAACATGCCACGTTTTCTACCGCTCACGCCACTTCGGCCGTAAGCACCGTCACGGTGTCTGATGGGGAAATCCGCGATTGTTCCTGTTCGTACCAGGGAAATTGATGGCGACCCTCGCGTATCGTGATGACAAATCTCGGCAGGAAACCTGCTTTCGCGGCCATTCTTTAGGCTTGACTCCGGCGGAGCCATTCTTCCGCCCCGATCGCAGTTCGACTGCGCCATCGTGTCGAGTGGCGGTCAAGGAGGGCCGCACTTTTCACGGCCACCCGAACGGCTTGTCCTCGACAGCCGCGAGCACGACGGCACGCTGGCGGTATCGGAGCGGAAGACGACAATGCGTGGCAGTGCAGCACGTCCGTCAGCGCGGCGATCCTCGCCGCTTCCCGGTTCCCCTAACTGCGGTCTCTACAGAAGTCAGGGAACTCCAACCGGGACAAAGAAACGCCCCGTGAGGCGGGGCCAAGGACCAAGTCAAGGCGTCGTCGATCACATTGCCGGCTGCCAAAAGGAAAGTCCCGCTTTCGCGGGGCAGTTTAGTGGAGCGTCCACGTCAAGGACGCTGCCGCGCCGCAGCCCGGCCGGCAGTCATCTGTCTACAAACACCACTTGGTAGCACTCGGATTTTTACGCGGTCGGGTCCGCCCGCACCCAATCTTCACCCCTGGACGCCCCTTGATGCGGTTTGCGGTCCCAAGCTGTCATAGCGATGACGGCGGCGGCGCAGCCCAACGCGGCGCCAACACTGAAGGCGGTAAGGAATGCGATGGTGCTGATCATTGCCCTCTCTCCCTGCGAAGCTTGCTTTAGTTAACGACTTGCTTCGGGGTTCGTTCCAATGCCGGCTCGCTGGTGAACGCAAACGTGCGGCCTCGCCGCCGGGACACTACCGGGACACCAATCGCCGCCTCTCAGTAAAAGGGCACCCCACGCAACCCTGGTTTTGGCCGTTAACACAGCGCCACACGCGCAGCGCTCGGCCAGATGTCGCGTGTCGCGTCCGGGTTCTCTGCGAGCGCTCGCGCCGCGCGCGGATGGCCTTTGCGGCTTGCTTCGACCGCGCGACGGCGGCAGCGAAGAGTTGACCGGCGTCGTCGGCGGATTGCCGTGCTTGGCCTCAAGCTCAGTTGGTGAGATCCGGGCGCCGCACAGGTCTTTGGGCGCTCGTTTGGTGTCGTGCGATGGCCTTTCATCTTCCGGTCGAGATCATGTATCTGGCGGTTATGCTCCTCCTGCGACATGATGTCCTCGGAGCTTGTCAGCCAAGCCCGCTGCACCAAAGTTTTTTGAGCGCCCGGCGATCTTGCGCAAGGTGCGCAAGGGAAGGGCGGATGGGAGGCTTTGATGTTGAAGATAACAAGGCTGATATCCCTGGCGGCTATAGCCGCGCTGATTGTGTCCGGGAGCGCCCCGGCGATGGCCGCCACATCGGGGCATCCGAAAAAGATAACCCACGCGTCCAAGCCGGTTTCGCAAACCAATGCGACGCGGACAGGGCCCGCCTCAGCACCCGCTCAGCAGGCGCCGGTTGGCGATGCGGGGAGGTCGGATCGGAGTGGCGGGAGGGCGGCCTCGTTTTAACGGCAGCGACGCCGAACGACGAGCTCGTCGTGAAGCAACTCAGAAACAATGAAGCGACTGTCCCGATGCGGGCTAACATTAATGCACCGCCGAAGGAAGTGGGGCGTTGATGTTTGGCTCGCGTTGGAGGCTCTACCGACGATGTCCTCCCTACCCGCAACCTTAATAGGATCGGACAGGCGCTCTTGGCGTGGGACTTTTGAACGCCGGGCTCTCGGGCTTGGCCCTCAGAGGTTTCCAGCCCTTCAACGGGTAATAATTTGGTTTGTGGAGAGTGAACCTTGTGATGCGCTTCGACGACAACTGGATGACGTGCCCTGCGGTATCGGAAAGTAGCTAGAAGGAGGCATCAATGAGCAAAGGCAAAATCCTGACGACGCTAGTGGCTGTGAGCGTTTTAGTTCTTGCCTCCGCGGTCACGCCCGCCGCGGCCCGCTGGGGCGGTGGATGGCGCGGCGGCGGGTGGCGGGGGGCCGGAATCGCAGCTGGCATCGGTGCCGGCTTGGCTCTCGGCGCGGCGGCAGCGTATGGCGGCTACGGGTATGCCTACCCCTCTTATGGTCCCTACGGCTACGGGTATGGGTACCCCTCTTATGGTCCCTACGGCTACGGGTTTGGTTACCCCTCTTATAGTCGGTACGGTTACGGCTACCGTTATCGTCAGTGCTACACTTCCTCGGCCTATTGCTGACGGCCCATATCGGTCATTGCTTCGTCTGCTTCGTGACTGCGACGCCTGCGAGCGTTCCGACCGCACAGGCGACGCGGCAGCCGGGCCGTTATAAACGCGCGACCGCGATCACGCCGGCTGTGGTTGTGGCGCTCGGCTCAACGATGTCCGAAGTAGTGGCCGATCGTCCAGCAGACAGGAGATCAGTTCGCGCACTTGGCCGCGTATTCCGTGGTGAAGCACCGCCGGCACGCGACTGGCGGCGAATTTGTTCACGGCTTCGGCGCACCGGTATATAATGCGGTTGCGCCAATCGTTCCCGCGTATCGCGAGCCGGGCTATTCTCACATGCCGGGCAGACGAGTTACGAATGGTCGCAATCTGTAAGGATATCCGCAGCTGGCGGATTGATCTGCGCGCCTTTCTGAGCTTGGCTTTGGCCGTTTTTTAACGGGCTCATCAGCGGCGCGGGACGCGGAACTCGGATCATTCTCCACGATCGCATGCGGCTTTTGAGAATGAGCTTCACGCGGCGGAGGTTTCCGAAGGTTGTCCAGCGCCCTTGCCGTTTGACCAATAGAAAAGCTAGCAAAGTTCAACAAAGAAAAGGGCAATTCCCGAACCGCCAATTTAACCTCGCGCGCACAATGTCCGATCGGTCGCTGAACGTCGCCGAAGAGGGCGGGAATTTTAAGCCTCCAGAGACGATGGTCGTCGGCAGACCAAGCGTTGTAGTACCCAAGTCGACATAGAGATATTCGACGCCGATGCTCACGTTGTTCGTCACTGCATAGTCATTGCCGCCGCCCACCGTCCAGCCAGTCTTGACTGTCGAGTCGCTGAGCCCGAGGTTTTGTCCGGTGCTTATTCGGACCTGGCTATAGCTGTGCTGGAGGCCGCCATAGGCCAACCCGCCGGTCGCATAAAACAGCGCCTTGCCCACCGTCACTATGCCGAACCGGCCGCGTACCGTGCCCACCCAATCTTCCTGCTGCGCCTGAGTGTCCTGATATTTCGCGTGAGCGAAAGGGAAGAAACTGCCATGGCCGTCCAGGTGGCGCCCGTCGATGTCGGCCTCCACACCGAGGACGAACATCCCGGTCTGCCAGTTGGCGCCGACCTGCCCACCACCGATCACGCGGCCCGGGGTGGGTTGTTGGAAGTAACTGGCGTTGTCACTGAACCAAGTGCCGCCGACATTGGCGCCAATATAGAAGCCGGTCCAGTCAAAGAGGGCCGGAGCCACCATGGGTCGCGCACTTGGCGGCATATCGGCGGCAATAGCGGGAACCGCAACGACGAGAGCAACGAGCCCAGTAGCGGCGATCAGAAGTTCTCTCATGGCTCCCCCAATATTAGTCCAGAGACGAGATCTATATTAAGCAAGACGAGAGCGATTGGCTGTGTCCTTTTAGTCACAATCGATAAGGTTCGCCCGTTAGTGTCTGTCCGGCGAGTTCTTGGATCGTATGGATCATCTGTAATTCAAGGGCGGTGGTCTGATTCGCGGAGGGTCACCGATGCGGACGAGCCAGAGCCGCGCCCGCTACGACCGCAGCCCCGCCGTGGCTCAGGGCTCGCTATCCCACTTTCCCCGCAGAGCGCCAGCCGCCCGGCGTCGGGATCATAGCCAGTACGACGCTGAGCGTCCTGCGGCCAGCCTTGACGCTCCCGGGTTAGGCGACCACGGTGCGGCTGCCAGCGATTCCCTCGGCGGACAAGGACGTGCGGGTTCCCGCTTCTTCATGGAAGAGCTTCCCTCACGGATGTTGTACCTCCTCCCGGCGACGGAGACGGTCTACTTGGGTCGGAACGCCTGATCGCTGAGTGGCGACGTCAGCATGGGCGACGTCCTCGGTTCTCTGATCGCTATGAAGCCGACGCCCGCCGCTTGATGACAGCTGTTGCACGCCAACGTAAGCTTTTCGAAGGCCTTCGCAAACTTAGCGCTGTCCTTCGCCTCAATCGCGCTAAGAACCTCGTCCGCCGGCTGTGTTATCGTTGTCATAGGTGCTGCGGGAATATTTGGAGAGAGCCTCGTTGCATCCTCAAAGCTCGCTCTCATCTGCGCAAGCTCATAGTTTGCCAACTCCCAATTCTTCACTTGACCTGCATACCATAATTTGAAATGTCTCACTTGAGTAGCAACCATGATGTCACTTAGGCGCAGCAAATAGGGTGGTTGTGCCTTTCCCGGCGGTTGATCGTCGGCCAAAACCGGGAACGACATTCCAATGGCTAGAGCGGCTATGACTGCGCAGCGCTTCATTTTTCGTTGCTCTCTGTTCCGGGATCCCCCCTCAACACGCACCGATCGGACCCCGCCGAGTTGTTCGTCTCGTAAAAGTCTTGTTCAGTTCCAGACCGTCCCAATGTGCTGTCTCAAAAAATGAAATTCGACCGCATTAAGCCGGGAGAAAACCCGTTGCCAAAGGTCGTCCAAAGTATCAAATTCCAAACGGCATCGAGGTCGCCGAAATGCCGGCTCACTGTTCTCAAAATTTAGGCGGCTCGAACTAGCCGGGCCGCCCCCGTGTCATGCCGTGCCTCGATAAACAATGGCACTGCCAACGCAAGTCCTAAAACGAAGCAGCCCGTCCACCGCTCCGATCTGCCCTTCCACCGGTTCCAACTGCAGCCCCTGCCCCACCAGTTCCAGCTGCAGCCGGTGCCCCGCCGGTTCCAGCTGCACCCGATGCAGTTCGCGGTCCCGCCCCAGTTTTGGACTGGGCCGACGCTGACTGCCTCGGGCGAGCAGCAACCGGCCTTAACGGCAGCGGCATTGCCACCGCTGACTGCCAATTGGAAGCTTGAGCGACGACGGGCGCAGGCGTGGAATGCCGATGGCCAACAGCAGCCTTGTGGTGAGCAGCATTTGCAGTGGTGGCCGATACTCCCACAGTGGACACCATCACCGCGGCTGCGAGAATCTTGAACCTCATTTTTAACCTCCCTAGTTGGTGACTTTGAGGTATGACACGATGCCATCGCGGCGCAGTGCCTGCACCGGGGCGGTAGTAAGTGCCATCGTCTCCGCCCACCACCCCCCGAGAGAGCGTGTCGCACTCGTCATTGCGACTCTCCTTACAACCAATGACTGCACTGCGGGGTCCGTAGGCGATATTAATATGTATAAACATGTTATATTACGTTTACAAGCGGAAAGTTTTCCGTGCCGCCATCGGGGCGAATGGCGATGGGGTAACAGGGGCGCATGATGCCGGCACACCAGCCGCGGCGGCATTCCCGCGGCACGAAATTGCGCAGGGGAGCGCCTCGGGTCGATGCGCTTTCAGGCTTTCTCCTATCCGACTCAAGGATGGAGGTAGCCAAGCATGAAGCAGAACGCCGCGTATCGACAGCGAGGCCTATTCGACGTGGACGAATATCCGACGCCGCCCGATTCCCGCGCAGAGGGAGCAGTTGGCGGCGTTGGTGGAAGCCCTGATGCGCGAGATCGCCGCCGCGCTGGCGGCCGGGGAGGTCGGTGAGCCGTACGGCCACGGACGTTCCTCCCGACCTCATCAGCCGGGTCACCGACGCGGTCCTTGACGAGGTTCGGGAATGGCAGAACCGGCCGCTCGATGCGGGCTTCAGGTTTGGTGCCACACCAGCGGCATGGCACAGTCCGCTCTGCTCGAAACAGGGCAAGCTGTCGATGTCGCCCACTCGCTTCGTCGAACGTATCGATCTGGCGACACCGCGCTTCGCGCTGGCCAATCGGACGCCGCACCGCACGACCGCCTGCGCGCAGCGCCGTCCCAGCAATCCCGCTGCCCCGAGTCCCACATGGCCGCCCGGGCGCAATCCGATTCACTTGTTGTGACGTCCTCAGGGCGGCCGTGCCAGCAATTGACGGACTCCCAGTTTTCCACTCGCCAGTTCCGCGCCTCGTGCTTCAAGGCTTCGATTATGGTGAGCCTGCCCGGGCCAAGGTTTTGGCTTCCTCCCTCACCTTGACCCGATCTCCGTCCGCGATCTGGTTGCTGATGTTGAGCGCAACCCTGTCGCCTTCGGCGAGGCCGGATGCGATCTCGACGAAGTTGCCGTTATCGCGACCGATGGTCACGTCCTGGAACTTCACCTTGCCGTCACCATCGATGATC
Source organism: uncultured Alphaproteobacteria bacterium (assembly GCA_963795865.1). GTDB lineage: Bacteria > Pseudomonadota > Alphaproteobacteria > Rhizobiales > Xanthobacteraceae > JAJPKK01. Next base: position 6,771 of record CAWCJX010000043.1, on the reverse strand, counting down.
GCAACCTGCGGGCCGCCGGCGCGGAAAAGCAGCGCGCTGGCGGGGACCTGCGCGAAGCTCGTCGGTCTGAGATTGAATGCGACCTGCACATACATGCCCGGCAGTAGTGCAAGATCCTCATTGGACAGGTCCACTTCGACGCGAAGTGTCCGTGCGTGCGGATCGATCGACTTGCTGGTCCGGACAACCTTGCCCTTGAAGATACGCTTGGGATATTCGCTCGCGGTGACCTGCGCCACCGTGCCCTCGCCGACGTCGACGCTCACGGATTGTGGAACGTTCGCAAATATCCTGATCTTTTCCGACTGAGCGATTCCGTAAAGCGATGTGGTGTTCGCCGTGCTGCCGGCAGTCACCAGATCGCCGATGTCCACGCGCCGCTCGGTAATCACGCCGTCATAGGGCGCGGCGACTTGCTTGAACCGCGTCAGATAGGTCAGCCGGTCCACGTTCGCATGGTCGAGTTTGGCCCGGGCTCGCGCCGCGTTCAGTTGGGCAATGCTGACTGCATAACGCGCCTTCTTGTCCTCGCGCTCCTGGTCGGACACGACGCCCTTGGGCGAGCCTTGCCACCGCTCGAAGGTGGTCTTGGCGAATTCCACATCCGCCTCCCTGACCTTCACCTCGGCCTCGGAGGCCGCGAACTGGGCCTGCGCCGCCTCAAGCTGGGCATCGAGCTCCGGCGTATCGATTATCGCAAGTACCTGATCCTTCGTTACCCGGTCTCCGATATCGACGATCCATTTCGCCACATACCCACTGACCCGGGCATAGATAGTCGAGCTGAACCAGCCACGGGTTTCTCCGGGCAGCGTCAGGACCTCGGTGGGTGGCGCCAGCGCAACCTTGACGACATCGACCTGGGGCGCGAGCTCGGCAATGCTGGCGGTTGCGGCACCCAACACGGCTTCGTCGCGGCCCTTGATATGCTGAATGACCAAGAACGTGACCACGAGGATGAGCGCGAACGCCCCGGCGAAGATCCGCAAACGGCTTCCTGTTCCTGGCGCATAACCGGTCGCCACCGGAATGTGCTCATGTGCGGCCGGCTCCACATGCGCGTCTTCCGTGTCGTCGACGCCGAAGGCATCGGAGGCGGGTTCCACCGCCGATTTTGCCGATTTCGACATCTCAGGCTGTTGCAACGGACTGTCTCCTTTTTTCGACAGAATCTTTTGGCGCTCGCCGCAGCAGGCCATACATGGTGGGAACGAAAACCAGCGTCGCGGCCGTCGCAAACAGTAGCCCGCCGATCACCGCCCGGGCAAGCGGAGCGTTCTGTTCGCCGCCCTCGCCCACGCCGAGCGCCATGGGGATCATGCCCAGGATCATTGCGCCCGCGGTCATCAGGACAGGACGTAGCCTCGTATACCCGGCCTCGATGGCGGCGGTGCGCGGATCGAGGCCCATCGCCATCCGCTGATTGGCGAAAGTGACCACGAGGATGCTGTTCGCGGTGGTGAGACCGATGCACATCAAGGTCCCCATCAGGGCGGGCACGCTGATATGGGTCTGCGTCACGAACAACATCCACATCACCCCGCCGAGCGCGAAAGGCACCGCGAGCAACACGATCAGCGGGTCGATCCAGCTCTGGAAGTTGATCACCAGCAGCAGGAAGACCAGGACCACCGCCAGCGCCATGCCGGAGAACAAGCCGGAATAGCTCTCCCGCATGGTCTCGACCTGCCCGCTGAGCGTCACAGTGATCGACTTGGACGGATCCGGCCGATCGGCTTCGATGACCTTGTCGATCGCCGCTGCCGCAGAATTGAGGTCCCGACCCTGCACGTCGGCCTGAACGTCGAACACCGGCCTGATGTTGTGCTGCGACACAACCATCGGCACCTTCCCCCTGCCGAATTTCGCGACGCTCATCAGCACCTGATTCGGATCGGTGGTTGGCGACGTCACGGGAACGGTCCAGAGAGCCTGGGCCGATGTGATCCGGTATGTCGGTGCCTGGACCACGAGCGGATAACTTACCGCATTGCGCGGACTGACCCAGAAATTGGGCGCAACCTGGGCGCTGTTGTTCAACGTCACCAGAAGATTGTTCGCCAGCGTCCGTTGTCCCAGCCCAACCTCGCCGGCGAGCGCGCGATCCACGTCGACCTTCAGCGCCGGCGCGTCCGGAACCTGGAAGATATGAACGTCGACGATCCCGGGCACGCGCTTGAGATCATGTACCAACTGGGAAGCCACGTCGTAGGATGCGTCGCTGTTCGGCCCCGAAACGCGGATATCAATCGGCGACGGCTGACCGAAATTGAGCACCTGATTGACGATGTCGGCTGGCTGGAAGAAGAACCGAAGCTCCGGGAAGCGTGCGGGCAGGTCGCGCCTCAGTTCTGCCACATGCTCGGGGGTCGACGTGTGCTTTTCTTTCAAGGAGATCAGAATCTCTCCGTCCATCGGACCGACCGTCGCGGTGTCGCTGAGCGCGATGTTGATGCCGCTATAGGGCAGTCCGATGTTGTCGAGGATGACCTCGATCTGATCGTTGCCGACGATCTGGCGAATTGCCGCCTCGACATCAGCGAAATATTTCTGGGTCGCTTCGAGCCTCGTCCCCGGGGGGGCACGAACGTGCAGGCGCATCTGCCCGGCGTCGATCTGCGGAAAGAAGTCCATTCCGAGTAGGGGGAACAAAAAGCACGACACCACGATCAACAGTGCGAAAAAGCCGCCCGTTGCCATCGGCCGGTCGACCGACCAGGCGAGGATGTTGCGATGAACTTCGCGAAACCGCTGGAACCCGTGTTCGAACCCGCGATGGATCGCGCTGAAAGCGTTGAACCGGGCGACGCGACCTACCGAGGCGGCAGGATGCCCGGCCCCGTGACCGCCGCCGAGTTGGTCCGCCGGAGAGCTTATGAGGGCTCTGAACAGCACCGGCACCAGAGTGAACGAGAGCACCAGGCTCGCGGCGAGCGAAACGATCACCGAAAGGGACAATGGCGAGAACAGGTACTTTGCGGTCCCGGTCAACAAAAAGACCGGCACGAAGACGACGCAGATCGACAAAGTGGAAAGGAAGGTAGGGACGCCGACCTCCGCCGCGCCATTGATGATCGCCTGCTCGACCGGCTCGCCGAGGCCGACATGCCGTTCGATGTTCTCGATCACCACTGTGGCATTGTCGACCAGGATGCCCACCGCAAGCGCAAATCCGCCCAGGGTCATCGTGTTGAGAGTCTGGCCGGCGACGTAGAGCACCAGGATCGCGGTCACGATCGAGAGCGGGATCGACGCCAGGATAATCAATGTCAGCCGCCAGTTGCCGAGGAACAAGAGGATCATCAGGGCGGTCAGCCCGGCGGCCATCAGGCCGCCCATGATCACGCTGTTCAAGGCCGCTTTGACGAAGATCGACTGATCGAAGATCGGCGTCAGCGTTACATCGTTCGGAATCAGCCGGCGAATATCCGGAAGCACTTCCTTTATGGCGTCGATCACCGCGAGCGTCGACACGCCGCCGGTCTTGCGGACCAGAGTCAGCGCGCCCGGCAGGCCGTTCTGGCTCACGGAATTTGTCTGCACCTGGTAGCCGTCATGCACATGAGCGACGTCGCGCACGAAAACGGTCTTGCCGTTGATCTGCTTGACCGGAAACGCGTTGATCGCGGCGATCACATCCGGACTGTTGTTCATCGCGACCGCATAGTCCTTGCTGCCGATCTTTATGTCGCCCGACGGCAGAATGACGTTCTGTTCCTGAAGCGCCTGGGTGACGTCGGCCGGCGTCAGGCCGCGCGCCTGCAACGCCTCTTGGTCGAGATCGGCCATGATCACGCGCGGCTTCCCGCCATAGGGTGCGGGGATCGAGGCTCCGCGCACCACCGCGAGGTCGGGTCGGATGATGTTCTGGCCGAGATCATTGAGCTCGGTATCGGACCGCGAGTTGCTGGCCATGCCGATCTGAATGATTGGCACGTCGGTCGCCCCGTAGCGCAGGATCATGGGGGGCGTGATATTGGGCGGCATGTATTTCAGCACCACGAGCGCGCTGCTCGCCAGTTGCGAGATCGCCCGGCTGACATCCGCCCCTTCGTGAAGATAGACCTTGATGACGCCGACGCCCTGATAGGCGTTCGCCTCGATCCGCGAGATGTCGTCCACCAGGGACGCGAGCTGGCGCTCGTGGAGCTGCAGAATCCGGTTCTGCATGTCTTCGGCGCTCACGCCGTTGTAGGTCCAGACAACGCTGACGACCGGGATGTCGATCTCGGGAAAGATGTCGGTCGGCATCCGCAGGAAGGCGCCGGCCCCCAGCAGACATACCAGCATCAGCATCGAGACCACGGTGTATGGCCGATTGAGGGAGAAACGGGCGAGCGACATCTAATAAATGTATTCCTCCCGGCCAATAACCCCCAGCAAAGCTGGGGGTTCGAAGTTGCGTGCTTTACGCGCCACGTTCTACGCGACGCAGATGAAGCTTTTCCCCTTCAGATACCGATCACCTCTGCCATCAAGTACGGATCGATATCAGAACGTGAACATGGTCCAGCGTCAGGTGCCCTTCCTCCAATCCGGCATTCCTCGCGCCGGGCGAGCGCGTTAAATATAGTGCCGATGCGATATTATACAATGCAGCATGGGCTGCCAGCACCACGCTCATCGCGAAGTGAGGGTAGGGGGATGGCCCGACTTCGCCGCCATCGCAGGGGCGGTTCCGGAAACGATCAGCGCGGCAGCTCTATTGAGCACCAAAGCCTCCCTGTTGGCCAACCTCCTTGCACAACATTATTATTTATCATGCTGTCGGCTCGGCCGGCAAGGCCCTCATGTCGCTGTCGGTCGCTGTCGCTGCCATCGGGATGGTCTTGGGTGCGGCAGATTGCCCCGGTAGGCGGTTGGCGGGTTCGTGACCCTCAGCAAGGAGCACGGCCGGCGCGAGGTTAGAGCCCATACGGTCTCCGGTGTGGCCGGCCCAATATCTGCAGCAGATAGTTGGATAGCTAAAGCCCTTGACCGCGACCCTTTCCCCTGCCGTTCACTCCGCCATGCCGTCTATGCTGCACTGTTATGCTGCACTGTTGCAGTTCGGACTTGAAACGGCGCTCTAATGCCAATCGTTCAATAGGCGGCGGACCGTCGCGACTACGGCCGGCTGCGCGTCCGGTACCGGCGGCAACTCATCGTAGAGCTCCCAACCACCACCAAGCGCCTTGTAGAACGCCACATACTGAAGCACGACGACCTCCTCGGCAATGGCATCCTGTTCCTCGAGTGCGTATTGCTGGCGCTGCGCATCGAGGACGTTGAAAAAATCGGTTACGCCGCGTTCGTAACGCTCCATGGAGAGATCGACGGCGCGGCGGCTCGCCACCAACGCGACGTCCAGGGCTTTCTTCTGAGCGAGATCCAACTGGTATTGCTTGATCGCCTGATCGACCTCTTCTACCGCCACGATGATGGTCTTCCGGTAGTTGACCAAAAGCTCGTGGGCCTTCATTTCCTGGATATTGATGAGAGCATCGAGACGCCCGAAATCCAGCAACGGCCAATACGCGCCGGGGCCGGCCGACCAGATCGGGCCGCGAATGGGTGTGGCTTGCTTGAATTGGGTAGGGCTGCTGCCGACCCGTGTCCCTCCTTGCAGGCCGAAGCCGGCGGTGATCGCCACCGAGGGAAACAGTTCGGCGATTGCCATCCCGATGCGTGCGGTCGCCGCTGCGAGATCGCGCTCCGCCGCTCGAATATCCGGCCGACGCCGCAGCAGATCAATCGGCACTCCCGGACGAAGGCGCTCAGAAATGCGGGGAAATCTTTCGGGTCGCTGCAAGTCCCCGACAATGTCCGCAGAATAGGTACCGAGCAGCAGCGCCAATCAACTCTCGGCGGCAGAAATCTCGGCCGTCAGTTCCGGCAGCCTTGCCTGTTGGGTCGCGAGCTGCCGCCTGGCCAAGGTGAGATCCAATTCGTTCGACAGTCCGCGATCGAACTGGGTCAAGAGCAAATTGACGGTTTTCTGCGCGGTCGCGACGTCGCTGCGGGCAATCTCCAGACGCAATTGCAGCCCACGGATGCTGAGATAGTTGCGCGCAACGTCGCCAATGATGGTGATCAGCACGGCGTTGCGCAACTCCATCTGCGCCTCGGCATCGTCACGCACCGCCTCAAAGAGGCGCTGGTTCTTACCGAACAGATCGAGCTCCCAGCCGGCGTCGAATCCGGCGATCCGCGAAACCGACTTTATGCCGGTGGTGTTGTCGCCCGCGCGCAGCGCTTGTCCGGCGCGTCCTTTCGTGACGTCGGTGCCACTACCGAGCCCGGTGGCGGCGGTGGCGCCGACCGTCGGAAGCAGGGCCCCGAGCACAACGATTTGCTCCGTTCTCGCTTCCTGCACCCGCGTCAGCGCAATTTCGATGTCCGGGTTGGATGCAACGGCCCGCTCGATGAGTGCGTTCAGGTGGCTGTCATGCAGGACGTGCCACCATCGAACAAAATCCGCGGCGGCCGGCGGGCTGTCGGTCGCGGATGTCAAGGATGCCGTTCCGAAGGACTTCGGTACGCCGACGGTCGGGAGTTCAAAGTCAGGACCGACGGCACATCCGGAGAACCATACGGCAGCGCCAATGATCAATAAAGCCCGGCTTCGGCTTACCATTCATCACGTCCTACACTCGTTTCCACGCCATCGAGACAGCGCACCGTAGCACAGGCCGCCGCCGATTTTCTGCGCGGAAACCCAGGCCAGGGGTGACGGCCTGTATTTATTCTTGGTCCGTGTGTGATTTTTGCCACTCTGTACAGAGTACCGAT
>CAWCJX010000042.1:0-95948 GCA_963795865.1 uncultured Alphaproteobacteria bacterium | reverse complement strand
CGCCGCGGCATTGATAGCGATGAGCGTTGCCTTTCGCCATGCCGTAGAAGACACGCATCATTCGTCCGCATCGCCCGCACCGCATCAATCCAGTGAGCAGCGCGCGGCCGCCGCGCGCCGATTTGCGCGCGCAGTTCTTCTTCATGTGCGCGTTCTCAAGCAGGAGCTTCCGATTGTCCTCATACTCCTGCCAGCTGATGTAGCCAGAATGATTGTCGCGCAAGAGGACATTCCATTCGCCCCTGGGCTTCGCGAAGCCGCTGGCCTTGCGAGCGCGCCCATCGACAATTCGTGTTCGCTGCGCCCTCCTGCCAAAGGCATAGGCGCCAGCATACAGCGGATTGTGAAGGATCTGCATGACGCTGTGATAGGCAGGCGCCTTCCAGACGAGCTTGCAGACATCGACATTGCGCAAGACGATGGGCATCTTGATGTCGGCTGACCGCAGCCATAGGAAGACCTGCCGTGCACTGCCCAGCTCGCGGAATTTCGCGAAGACCAGCCGAATCGTGTCGGCCACGTGTTCGTCGGGATCAATCTCGATCTTGCCTGCTTCGTTCCAGCAGAAGCCAGGCGGCAGCATGAACCTGAATTCGCCGCGCTTCGCCTTGGAATCACGGGCGGCGAGGCCTCGTTGTCGCATCAGGCTCAGTTCGTATTCCGACATCGTTCCCTTCAGCCCGAGCAGCAAGCGGTCGTTGACGATTCGCGGATCATAGGCGCCATCCGGATCGACAACCAGTGTGCCGGCAAGCGCGCACAAATCGATGAGATGATGCCAATCCCGCCCGTTGCGCGCCAAGCGCGACGCCTCGATACAGTACACTGCGCCGACATCGCCGGAGCAGACCATGGCGACAAGCCGCTCGAAGCCGGGGCGCTGCATCGTGCCCGATCCCGAGCGGCCCAGATCGTCGTCGATCACCGTCACTGATGCAAAGCCGGCCGCTTCTGCCGCCTTCGCGAGATCATATTGCCGCCGTTGGCTCTCAAGGTTGCCGGTCACCTGCGCCATCGTCGACTGACGAACGTAAACGACCGCGGCGCGGCCAACGTGGTCAGGCGTGATCTTGGGATTCATCGACGCCTCCCAGCTTCGTCTCGGCCGCCAGCGCCTCCAGCAGAAGATCGGCCAAGGCCTCGACCAGCCCCTTGGTGTTTCTCTCCACCGGTGTTGTCGATTTGACGATCCAGCTCGAGAACCAGCTGCGCCTGACTGTGGTGCCGGTTTTTCCGCACGGTCCACCTCCTTCGCTCTTGAAGGATGGGACTGTGCGCCTCGCTTCCGATTCGCACCGAACGATGCGAGAACGCCGGCGAGCTCGTTGAGTCCCTCGATGCTGATCTCGGGCGGCCCGAGCGTCATGCCCGCGCAGTAGCTCTCGTCGAACATCCAATTGGGCAACTCGCGGCAAAGGTCAGGCCGCTCGTTCGTGTAGATGCATGTCAATTCCTTGCCGCGACGAAACGGTGATACCTGCAACTTCCGCCCGAACAACGGGTGCCAGCGATAGGCGATCGTCGCAAAACGAAAACGGTATGCAGAATGTCGGTAGTTGGCCGCTGCGGCCACGGAAGACGTAGAGATCGCCGGCATGCGGATCGCGGTGCAGCACCTCCTGCACCTGACGCGCCAGCCCCTGCATCCCGCGCCGCATGTCGGTATGGCCGGCTGCGATCCAAACCCGGACGCCGGTCGGCAGCCCGATCATCGCGCCACCACGGCCTTGATGACCGCACACGCCAAGTCCGCGGGCGTCGTCACCGGAATGCGGACCCAGATATCCGAGCCGAGCGCGACCTCGACGGCCGCTGCATCGGCCCCCGGCCTCTCGCAGGGCGGCGGCGACACCACCACCTCGGCGAAGCCCGCCACAGCACGGCAAAGCTCCCGGCGCCAGCGATAAATCTGTCCGGTACCAATATCCGTGCGCCGGGCGACCTCGCTCACCGACGCACCGGGCGCAAACGCGTCAGCAACAATCGCCCGCTTCTGTTCCTTGCTCCACTGCCGACGCCGTTCCGGGCCCGAGATCACTTCCACGCGGCTCATCCCACTGTCCTTTGCACCGGTGCAAAGCACGTTGCTTGCACCAGTGCCAGAACAAGCCCGGTCAGTTCCGCGCGCGCAAGGCGGCCCCTATCGGAGGGTTACGACGCTGCGGGTGGATCGAGAAGGGAAGCGAATTCGCGCTGCCCAGTCGGAGCTGCGGGTAACCGAGGCGCGCGCGACGTCGTCGCGCGCGGGCACTTCCTTCCGTGTTGCTGGCAACAGCCTTACTGACAACCCAACGCCTGCAACCAACTGGCTAAAGAGCCTTGGTCCTGTGAGTAGGTGGGCTGTGCCTGTAGGTTAGGCAAAATGTATACATCGTTGACGGCTGCATAAGATATACCGGCGGGAATACTGGACGAAATTGCGACGTAGTTGTTTTTGGCGGGATTGTAGCGATAGGTATAGGGCGAGCTGTAGCCTGTCGGCTGCCCGATCAAGGTGGCGAATGGAGACCCGCCGAAAATCGGTCCGGCCGAATTGAAAAAGCACTGAAAAACGCTACCGAGCGCCACGGAAGGCGTGCTGGCAGAATATGGGCTGATGGTAAGTGCCTTCAGCCCGAGGAAACCATTGGCGGCATCGTACAAGTAATCGAACGCCTGCAGAACGCAACGCTGGTGTTCAGAAAAGGGGCGCGAGGAGGAGTAATTGTATTTGCGACCGTCAGACCGAACGGCGAAATCGGATTTCCGTTTTGAGGGCCGTTATTGGGGCCTATGGTGTAATTCAACGAAGCAACCGGATTGATCCGGCTCGGGAACGCAACTTGAATGTGGGTTCCAGTCACAGCGCAGGACGGCGTGGGCTGGTACGAGGCGCTGCATTGAGCGTTTGTAGGCCCCGTTCCGACCGGCACCGTCAAACCCACGGGTGGCGTTAAGATACCCGTGCTCACGCCGGTGTCGAACTTTACGGTACCGCTCGTCGACACTCCATTCACCGTGATCGTCGCTGGCATATGCTGCCAATCGGTGAGCAGGTTTGGCGAGGTCGGCACCTGCAGCGAAAAAGAAACATTCTGCCATTGAGTTGCGACCGGCGCCAGCAGCGGCTCCAGTTTGATCAGCGCGAAACCTTGAGTATTGGCCGCATTCAGGCCGATCTGAACGCCTGCCGCCGAGAGCGTGTAACCTGGCGAGGGTATGCCCGTCACATTCAAAAAGACGTTCTTGTCCGGCGTTCCTTGAGGTGAGCCTGGCCCGAAACCAATACCGAGATATGCTTCATTTGGATCTGGTGCCGGGCTCCCTGGGGGGCACCAGCCGCCCGGATGTGCCGTCGCCGTGCAAGTCTGGGTTACGGCCAAAACAGGCACCGTCGATGTTGCAACATTGGTACTGCCACTATACAAGATCACCGTGGCTGAATACCAGTAGCCGTTGATTGTTGTATCGCTGCTGTTGAGCGTTTCTGTTCCTGGGCCGATATAGGTAGGATCCGACGGTCCGGGAGGTGTAAAATAATTAGAGCCTACCATAAACCCTACTGAGCCGGTGTCCATTGTGGCAGTGAACGGTTGGCCACCGTTCAGAAATCCCACCCTGATCTTAGGTTGCGTATTGGGAGGAAGCGGCGCGTTGACAAACGGCACAAAGACGCTGGGGCCGTTACCGTAGTTTGGCCCGGAGGCCGCATTTGCGATCAAGCAATAAAACGAGCTCGCCCACAGAACAGCGGCATAAAGGACAGAGCGCAAAACGATGATCATGTTATCCTCCGGGCGGTTATCCGGACACCCTCATTCGGTGTGGCCCCACGTCCTGATACGCAAATGCGACACGCTCACGCGCTCTACGATATCCTCGATTTGCCGTCGCACCGTGCGAGGATCATGTCGACAAGACATGACGCTGCGGGGAAGGGTCGAGGAGGGAAGGGAATACGCGCTGCCCAGCTGGATGGGCAGCAATTCGTCTGAGGTTGTCAATGGGCGGCGCTCACGATCGCAGACGGCGCTGGCTGCGATCTGATGCGGAATCGATTTTGCTGCCCGAGGGTCTCCAGGGGAGCGACGACGGGCGAGGATTGAATGCCGCGCCCACGAACGGATGATTCGCCCGTTCAGCGTAAGTCTCTAATCATTGCATCATGCCGGTCGGCTATCGTTTTCACGCGCCGAATTGCGGCATGCAGGGAGGCTATTTTTGATGCCGGCACATGGCAATTCCGGGCAAATATCGCAGCCACGCTCGGCGCAATCGCGAGAGACCGTCGTCAGACCCTTGCGTCGAGCCGCTCAAGGACTTTCCGCCCCGAGCCCAAGTCCACCCAATGGGGGCCAGGCACGCACCAGGTTGTAGACGTTAGGAGTGCCGAGCCCGGTTGGAAAATCCCAACCCGCCCCCGCTTTGAAGGCCGGCTGGTATGATGTCGTGGACGTCGAAAGCACGCCAAGCAAGGGGCCCCCGCCCGGCGCGAAGCAGTTGGGGGTGCCTGCCTGACAGGGTGCGTCGTTATCCCCTTGGGTTACGTCATTGAAAACGCAGGTGGGCGACGGGCCGCCCGGTCGCGAGGAGTTGCAGCCACCGCCGGGGTGCACGATCTGGGCCAATCCCGCAAGCAGGTAGTAGGTGGGAGTCGGCAACCCTTGTCGGCGGCCGACGCGCTGGTTGATCAGCGTCTGGATTCCCGCCCAGATGGGCGTTGCAACGGAAGTCCCATCAGTCCCCGGCCACTGGGTAGGGTTATTGCTGCACACCAAACTCGTCATAGGTTTGTTATAGCAGAGCCGGTAGGCGTGGCCCCATACGCCGTTGCCGGCCGGATCGGTTGCCATCGGGGTACCGCCGGACGCGAACATGGACACATCGTTGAGTACGCGATGGGTAGTTCCCGCCGGAACGAATGGACGTTGCCACAACGGTACCGGATATGAAGTGCTCGTGCCGGCGCTTGTTCCCGGAAAGCTGTGGAGAAAAGTCGGATTCCCTTGCGAGCTGTTGCAAAATCCCATGGGGCCATACGTCATTGGAAATCCATAGGCGCTGGCGGTCAGCACGCTGGCACAGGAGGTATTCCACGGGATCTCCGGAATATAAGACCGCGCCGATGACCAGTTCAAATAATCTGACGTCATCCTGTTTGTCGGATTCCAGTAAGTGGAATTCTGGTTCAAATTAGTGTCCATGAAATCGGTCCCACCAACGGCGACGTTCCACCACGTGGAGGCGAGCCCGTTAACCGATAGGCCTCGTGTAGAAAATGTAGCGTCATTACCGTCGCAAACGGCCCCAAGAGAGTCGCCCGACGAGACGAAGACGCTGATGCCCATCACGGCCGCGGTCAAATGCAGATTGTTGATTGTCATGTTCATTGAGCCCAGCTGGGCCTCACACATTCCATAGCTGACGCTGATGACGCCGGGCGGCGAGGTCAGCTCGAGGGTGCCGGTGAGGGCCGCGATAATGCCGCCCGGGAATTGCGCATCGCAGGATACGAAAAGTATGTTGGCGTCTGGGGCCGCGGCGCTCGAATATTGAGCATCGATGTCTGCTTCCTCCGGGAGGACGTCGGAGCCTACGCTATGGCTACAGTTGTTCGGATGAAACGGAGTGAGGGTCGCCTTACCTGCGAACGGTGGAGAGTTGAGATTGAATGTTGTTCGGAACATATCCCAGTCCGCGGTACTGAACATGGTCGGGGTGCTGCCTGGGGTATCCGACTCCGACATGATTCCAATGGTCTGGCCCTTCCCGGTGATTCCGAGCCCAAACAGGGGCGTCCAATTGTATACCGTGTAGAGGTCTCCGGGGATGACGTCATATAGGACCGTGGCCGATTGGCGCGGTTGGGTGAAAGCGGGTTTAAACCGAAAATTGCCGAGCGCAACCGGCCCTGCAACCGCATTGGCGAGGGCGATCGGTATCTGCGGGTCGTTCATGTTGGCGACGTAGGTTTCGCCGTTGACATTGAGTTGGTGGATCTGCGTTCCAAATGCGGCGCGCACTTGTCCGGCCGTGCCCGAGAAGTCTATGCTATTTGCAGTCGCATTGACGGTGTTGACTTGGAAGCCCTGCGACCGTAGCCAGCCGGTAATGGTCTGCACATCCTGAGGATTCGGACCATACGTTGCGGCAAGCTGAGCGCCGGTAAGGAATTGACCGTGTTCCGGCGAGGATGGATTGGAAACGTCGGCTGCAAATTGCTCGAGCTGCTGCTGCAGCGCATCGGAACGCTTGAGCTGCAGCAGCATGTGCGGCATCTCGAAATTGTCGAGCACAGCCCCGCGATCGTTGGCCAGATTTGCCTCCGGCCGTGTGTTGCCGACAAGCGTGATCCGCTGGGCGTTGTTGACTGGCTGTGCGATCAGAGGAGCTGGCTGCGCGCCTGATAGCGATGAAAACTCTGCCACGAAACTAAGCGCGATCGCGCCACTCAAGAGCACCCTGCCAACCATGCGCATCATTGTCCCCCATAAATAGTTCGCGCGGCCCGCGCCCAAAAATGCACCTGATTCAGTTCACCGAGGCAGAGCGTACGCTAAGATCGTGCTGCTCCCATGCCTGGAACTCGAACGAAGGAGGTCGGCAAGACTCGCCTCGGCGCGGCGCTCCGATATGCAGCGCTCCCGGCACCCCCGCGTGCGGAGGCACCGAACCGAGCGTACGCGGCGCCAAGCTGCGCCGATCAGAGCGGCCTGATCTCGACCTTGCGGAATCTCACGATGCCGCCGCCGTACTGAAGCGCGATCCGCCCCTTGGCGAGCTTGCTGTCCTTGGCGCCGTCGACGGTCTTGATGCCGTTGAGGATCACGGTGAATTCACCGCCCTTGGCCGTAATGTCGTAGGTGTTCCACTGGTTGGCGGCCCTGGGCATGGGCGACACCTTGGCCACATTGACGATCGCCCCGGTGCCGTAGCTCGGGTCGGGGCGGGAATCGAAGATGTTCACCTCATAGGCGTTTTGGCCGGTGACCTTCTTGGGATCGGTGGCGCGGATGAAGATGCCGCTGTTGGCGGTGGCATCGACCCAGAATTCGGCCCGGAGCTGGAAGTCGCCGTACTCCTGCTTCGTGACCAGGAAGCCGCTGCCCACATCGGCCTGCACGACGCCGCCCTCGAGCATCCGCCAATTGGCGTTGCCGATGGGCTCGAAGTTGTTCAGGTTGGAGCCGTCGAACAGCGTGGTCCAGCCGGTTTGTCCGGAGGCCTGTGCGTGCCAGAATATGGCGGAGCCGGCGAGAACCAACCCCATGGAGACAGCAGAGCGACGGTTCATCTTGTTTCCTCCCTCGTGACGTTCTGAGCTGTTGCGTGCCGGAACTTCGCCGACCATAGCAAACCGGGCGCGTGCCAGGAAGCGGTTGTCCTGTCGGCTGTTGTCGTGTCGACGATTGTCCGGTCGGCGATTGTCCGGTCACGGTCGCCCTCCGTTCGGGTCGATTGCTTCCCAATTGGTGCGCCCGAACGGACGCCGGGACAGGGCCGGACATCGATGTATCCCCGCCCCCCTTCCGTCCTGCATCCTCAGCCGATCGGCTCGCTCGCCGCGATCTCGATGCCGAAGCCGGCGAGGCCGACATAGCGATGCTCGGCGGAGGTCAGCAGCCGGATCGAGGAAATGCCGAGGTCGCGGAGAATCTGCGCGCCCAGGCCGATCTCGCGCCATTCGCGCTGCCGTGCCGCGTCGGAGCCGGCGGCGCTGCCCTGCGGCAGGGCCGCTACCGGCACCCCGGCCGAGCCGTCGCGCAGGATCACGATGACGCCGCGGCCGTCCTTCTCGAACCGGCGCAGCGCGCCATGGACGGCGGTGGCGCCGCCGAAGATATCGCGCAGGAGGTCGGCGCGGTGCAGCCGCGTCGGCACGTCGCGGCCGTCGCCGATGCGCCCGTGCACCAGCGCCATGTGGTAGACCTTGTCGAACGGCGTCACATAGGCATAGCCCTTGAGCGTGCCGATCTCGGTCGGCACCGTGAACTCGCTCACCCGTTCGACCAGCTTTTCGCGCACCTGCCGGTAGGCGATGAGGTCGGCGATGGTGATGCGCTTGAGCCCATGGGCGGCGGCGAACCGCGCCACGTCGGGCCCGCGCATCACGGTGCCGTCGTCGTTCATGAGCTCGGCGAGGACGCCGACCGGCGGCAGCCCGGCGAGCCGGCACAAATCGACGCAGGCCTCGGTATGGCCCGAGCGCATCAGCACGCCGCCATCCCGCGCCACCAGCGGAAACACGTGGCCGGGGCGGACGAAATCGGCCGCGCCATTGTTGCCGTTGGCGAGCGCGCGCACCGTGTTGGAGCGTTCCTCGGCGGAAATCCCGGTGGTGAGCCCGTGGCGCACGTCCACCGATACGGTGAAGGCGGTGCCGAGCGGCGCGTCGTTCATCGCCACCATGGGGTCGAGATGAAGGCGCTTGGCCTCCTCCACCGACAGCGGCGCACAGACGATGCCGGAGGTGTGGCGGATGATGAAGGCCATCTTCTCCGGCGTGCACATGGACGCCGCGACGAACAGATCGCCTTCGTTCTCGCGGTCGTCGTCGTCGGCGACGACGACGATCTCGCCGCGCGCAAAGGCGGCGGCGGTCGATTCCACCAGCAGCTGGGATTCACGCGTGATCATGCAGGACGTTCCTCGAGCCGGGCCGTATCACCGCGGCTGATCGGCCGGGCTGCGCCACGGCCATGCCGGCGTCGCGCCGACCTGGCCCCGTGGCGCAGATAGTGATCGGCGAGCACGCATGCGAGCATCGCCTCGCCGACCGGCACCGCGCGGATGCCGACACAGGGGTCGTGGCGGCCCTTGGTGGCGATCTCGGTCTCGCGGCCGTAGCGGTCGACGGTCGCGCGCGGAGTGAGGATCGACGACGTCGGCTTGACGGCGAAGCGCGCCACGATGGGCTGGCCGGTCGAGATGCCGCCGAGAATGCCGCCGGCCTGGTTGGACAGGAAACGCGGCCGGCCGTCATTGCCCATCCGCATCTCGTCGGCATTGTCCTCGCCCGACAGCGCCGCCGCGGCGAAGCCGGCGCCGATCTCGACGCCCTTGACCGCATTGATGCCCATCAGCGCCGCGGCGATGTCGCCGTCGAGCTTGCCGTAGACCGGCGCGCCGAGCCCGACCGGCACGCCCTCGGCGATCACCTCGATCACGGCGCCGATGGAGGAGCCCCGCTTGCGGATGTCGTCGAGGTAATCCTCGAAGAACGCGGCCTTGGCGGCATCCGGGCAGAAGAACGGATTGCGCACGACCTCGTCCCAGTCCCAGCGGTCGCGGTCGATCGCGTGCGGCCCCATCTGCACCAGCGCCGCACGCACGGTCACGCCGGGGATGATCCTGCGCGCCACCGCGCCGGCGGCGACGCGCGCCGCGGTCTCCCGCGCCGAAGCCCGCCCGCCGCCGCGGTAGTCGCGCAGGCCGTATTTGGCGTCGTAGGTGTAGTCGGCATGGCCGGGGCGGTAGAGATCGCGGATCTCGGAATAGTCCTTCGAGCGCTGGTCGACATTCTCGATCACCAGCGCGATCGGCGACCCGGTGGTCACCTGCACCGCCGGTCCGGTCGTCGACCATGACGCCGGAGAGAATCTTCACCTCGTCGGGCTCGCGGCGCTGGGTGGTAAAGCGCGACTGGCCGGGACGGCGGCGATCGAGATCGCGCTGGATGTCGGCTGCCGTCAGCTCCAGATAGGGGCGGACAGCCGTCGACCACGCAGCCGATCGCTTCACCATGGCTCTCGCCGAAGGTGGTCACCCGAAACAAATGGCCGAAGCTGTTGTGGGACATGAGACTGAGCCTGCGCTCTGGTAGCCCGCGCCCGGAGCAGGGTCAAATTGGCGACCTCTCCGTTCCACCGCCGCTGGGCGTCGCGACATCGCGATGGCGCACGGCTTGACCGCCCCGTTCGGCTATTGGCACTCCCCGACTGGCGGCCGGGAGAGCTGTCAGAATGAAGGTCGCTTCACCTTTCTGAACCGCCGTTAATCCGTTTATGAACGTTCATTAAGTTTTTGAAAAATAAGCGGTTTTCGCAAGAAACATGTTGCGGGGCGAAGGCTCCTCGGCTATACGGAAATGGTGATCCGCGCGCGGGTTCCCGAACAGAAGTTCGGGTGCTTGGTCAGCCGGTCCTAATGTCGGAGGGTTTCATCATGGCGACGAAGAAGACGAAGAAGTCGAAGAAGACGAAGAAGCCGAGCTAATTCGCCGATATCGCGGCCTCTTTCAAAACCGGGGGCCGGTTCGATACGGATGCGGACGCAGCTTCGGCTCGACGTTTGCCAATATAGCAGGGCCGGCCTCGTGCCGGCCCTCTTGCGTAGTCAGGGCCGGCCATGTGCCGGCCCTCTCGCATAGTCAGGGCCGGCCATGTGCCGGCCCACTCGCTTTCGCGGTCGGGCTTTCGCGGCTTTGCCCTTTCGGTTCATCCGTAACGGTTCACCGATCCCGGAGCGAACTCGTAGACCACTCCCTGGGCGACGTCGCCCAGCGGCGCCTCGGCCGGCGGCTTGACCGCATAGAGCACGAGCAGGGCCCGGGCCACACCGCCATGGGCGGTGACGATCGCATCGCCGCAAACCCCGTCGTGCCAATCGCGCACCCGCACCAGCAGATCGGCATAGCTCTCTCCGCCCGGCGGCCGAAAATTCCATTTGTCGCGCTCGCGCGTTGCGAGAATCGAACGGTCCAGGGCCCTGACCTCCTTGTAGGTCAGCCCCTCCCATCTCCCGAACGAGAGCTCGGCGAGCCGCGCATCGATGGCGTAGTCCTCGGGGGCGACGCCGAGCGCGGTGCGCAGGATGGCCATGGTCTCGCGGGCCCGCGACAGCGGGCTCGAGGTGAAGGCGAATTGCCGCGGCGTGGCGCCGCCGACGACCAGCAGCTCCCGCAGCAGCTCGCCGCATCGCGCCGCCTGCTTGCGGCCCAGGGCATTGAGAGGGACGTCGCGCCGCCCCTGCAGCCGGCGCTCGGCATTCCAGTCGGTTTCGCCATGCCTGACGAAATAGAGCTTGCGAGGTCGCACGTTCGGGCGCGGCGCGCAATCAGTCGCGGCCGACGAAGATGTCGGGCGCATCGGGATGCTTCATGCCGACGATGTGATAGCCGGCATCGACGTGATGGATCTCGCCGGTCACTCCGCGCGACAGGTCCGAGAGCAGATAGACGGCGGTGTCGCCGACCTCGTCCGCGGTGACGTTGCGGCGCAGCGGCGCGTTGTGCTCGTTCCAATTGAGAATGTAGCGGAAATCGCCGATGCCGGAGGCGGCCAGCGTCTTGATCGGGCCGGCCGAGATGGCATTGACCCGGATGTTCTTGGTGCCGAGATCGGCCGCGAGATAGCGCACCGAGGCCTCGAGGCCGGCCTTGGCGACGCCCATCACGTTGTAATGGGGCATCCATTTTTCGGAGCCGTAATAGGTGAGCGTGAGCATCGCGCCGCCATTGGTCATCAGCTTCTCGGCACGCTGGGCGACCGCGGTGAGCGAGAAGCAGCTGATCAGCATCGTATTGGTGAAATTGTCCTGGGTGGTGTCGATATAGCGCCCGTCGAGCTGGTGGCGGTCCGAGAAGGCGATGGCGTGGACGCAGAAAGTCGATCGTGGGCCAGTGCGCCGCGGTCGCCGCGAACACCGCGTCGATGGAGGCGGGATCGGTGACGTCGCAATGGCCGATCACGAGGCCGTCGACCTCCCTGGCGAGCGGCTCGACCCGCTTCTTGAGGGCGTCGCCCTGATAGGTGAACGCGAGTTCCGCGCCGTGAGCCCGCGCGGACTTGGCGATGCCCCAAGCGATCGATCGATTGTTGGCAACGCCCAGGATCAGGCCGCGCTTGCCCCGCATCAGCCCCGCGGAATCCGGCATGTCGTCCTCGTTTTGCCGGTCACGGACCGGACGCCTCCTATGGCATAGGGGGCCGGGGCCTTCAATGCAACCCGACGGGCGCGAGCGGTTGGCCGTGGCGCCGACGGGCGCCGGCATCCCGCCACAGGCGTCGCGGCCGCAAGGAGATCGCTATTTCGTGCCGCGGCGCGGATCGTAGGGTTTCTGATCGCGCCACTTCTTCATCAAATCCTCGAGCTCGGGGTCGCCGCGCTCGGGCAGTGCGATGCGCACCGTTGCGAACAGGTCGCCGGTCTTGCCCTCCACCGGCATGCCCTTGCCCTTGAGGCGGAAGGTGCGGCCGCCGCTGGTCCCGGCCGGGATTGCGAGTTCGACCGCGCCGCTCAGCGTCGGCACCCTCACCTTGCCGCCGAGCACCGCCTCGTAAAGGGTGATCGGCACGTCGGTGCGCAGGTCGTTGCCGTCGCGCTCGAACTGCTTATGGGGCGCGATGCTGATGGTGATCAGCGCATCGCCGAGACCGCCCGGTCCCGGCAGCCCCTGCCCTTTCAGGCGGATCTGCTTGCCGTCCACGAGCCCGGCCGGGATCTTGACGTCGACCTCCTTGCCGGTGGGAAAGCGCACCCGCCGGGTGCCGCCGGCGGCCGCTTCCTCGAGCGTGATCGTCACGGGAACGTTCACGTCGCGGCCCGCAGGCTCGCCCAAATCCTCCGGCTCGAAGCCGCCGCGAAAGGCCCGCCGTCCCGGCGACGCCCCGCCGAAACCACCGAACATCCGGCTGATGACGTCCTCGAAATCGGCCCCGCCGACACCCCCGCGCGCCTGGAAGCCTTCGGGACCGAATGAAAACGTCTCGAAATGGGTGCCAGGACCGGCTGCCGCCCGCACGGGGACCACCGCCGAAGCCCTGAAAACGCGGCTTGCCCTCGGCATCGATCTCGCCGGCATCATAGGCCTTGCGCTTTTTCTCCTCGCCGAGGATTTCGTAGGCCGAGTTGATTTCGGCAAACCGCTGGGCGGTCTTGGGGTCGCTTTTGTTGGCGTCGGGATGCAGCTTCTTTGCAAGCCGCCGATAGGCGCTCTTGATCGCTGCCGCATCCGCGTTCTTCCCAACCCCCAGCACTTCATAGGGGTCGCGCATCATGAAACTCCGGTCTTTCGCCGGTTCCAGCCCCGGCCACTCCGCTCCCAATGTGGGGGTAAAGGCCGGGATTCGCAACGCGGAAGTCGGGGGACGGAGGACAGAGGGCGGAAGACAGAGGACAGATCGGCAGGAAATCGTGGCCCATACGTCGTCCGTCCGTCCTCTGTCCTCCTTCCCCTTGCCATAGGCGCGGTGCAACGCTTCGACTATAACCGGTTCGAGGAGACGCAGGGCCCGCGGCGGCCGCTCACGCGAGAATTCAGACCATGTCCGACACGGCGCCGATACGAACGCGCGGGATCGACAACCGGCGATTTCACCGAGGCCGACGAGCCGTTGCGGCTGTTCGCCGACTGGTTCGAGGACGCCCGCAAGGGCGAGCCCGCCGATCCCGAGGCGATGGCGCTGGCCACTGTCGATGCCGACGGGCTGCCCAATGTCCGGATGGTGCTGCTCAAGGGGTTCGACCAGCGAGGCTTCGTGTTCTACAGCAACGAGGGCAGCCAGAAGGGGCGCGAACTCGCCGTC
Source organism: uncultured Alphaproteobacteria bacterium (assembly GCA_963795865.1). Taxonomy (GTDB): domain Bacteria; phylum Pseudomonadota; class Alphaproteobacteria; order Rhizobiales; family Xanthobacteraceae; genus JAJPKK01. The sequence goes on along the minus strand of CAWCJX010000042.1, from coordinate 82,443 downwards.
CACGCCAAGGCCGGCCTTGCCTTCCACTGGAAATCGCTGCGACGCCAGGTGCGGCTGCGCGGCACGGTCGAGCGGGTCGACGCCGCGGAGGCCGACGCCTATTTCGCCAGCCGTCCGCGGTCCTCCCAGATCGGCGCGTGGGCCAGCAAGCAATCGAGTCCGCTCGAAAGCCGGCTGGCGTTCGAGAAGGCCATCGCGCTCCATGCCGCAAAATATGCCGTCGGCGCGGTGCCCCGGCCGCCGTTCTGGATCGGTTATCGCGTGGTCCCGAGCGTGATGGAATTCTGGCACGACCGGCCCTACCGGCTCCATGACCGCATCGAATTCCGCCGCGCCAGCCGCGATGACGCCTGGACCAAGACCCGCCTCTATCCCTGACGGAAGCGAGATCCCCAAAGCGCGACCGTTCGGGCCGAACCGTCAGCCGTCTCAATTCCTCGAGTCGAGGATGGCGTGGTCCGAAATTTGCGCATTTCGGGATCATCCGCCAGCATGCCACCCGGCGGCGGGAGGGCGTTGCCCACAGGGCACCGGCAAAACCGCCTCGGCGATATCCTGCAGGTCATGGAAAACGCCTATATAGTCGAATTCCAGATGATCGGATTCCAGCGCCATGACGCACCCCTCTTCCAATCTGCCGCGCCGCGCGCTGCTGCTCACCGGGGCGAGCCGCGGCATCGGCCATGCGACGGTGAAGCGGTTTTCCGCCGCCGGCTGGCGCGTGATCACGTGTTCGCGCCATCCGTTTCCGGAAAATTGCCCGTGGGAGGCGGGGCCCGAGGACCACATCCAGGTCGACCTCGCCGATCCCGAGGACACGCTCGCGGCGATCAGCGAAATCAAGCGGCGCATCCATGGCGAGCTGCAGGCGCTCGTCAACAACGCCGGAATTTCGCCGAAATTGGAATCCGGCGTGCGGCTCGGAACCATCAATACGGACTATTCGGTGTGGCAGCAGGTGTTCCAGGTCAACTTCTTCGCGCCGATCATGCTCGCCCGCGGCCTGGTGGAGGAATTGGAGGCTGCCAAGGGATCGGTGGTCAACGTCACCTCGATCGCCGGCTCGCGGGTGCATCCCTTCGCGGGCTCCGCCTACTCGACCTCGAAGGCCGCGCTCGCCTCGCTCACCCGCGAGATGGCGGCCGATTTCGGCCCGCGGGGCATCCGCGTCAACGCCATCGCTCCCGGTGAGATCGACACCCCGATCCTGTCGCCCGGCACCGAGAAGATCGTCGCGCAGATCCCGCTCGGCCGGCTCGGCACGCCCGACGAAGTGGCGAAGATCATCTACGTGCTGTGCACGGAGACCTCGTCCTACGTGAACGGCGCCGAGATCCATATCAATGGCGGCCAGCACGTGTAGCGAACCGAGCCGCCGGCCGGTCCCGAAAATCAATATTGCAGATGTCCGAAACGCGCCCCTCGCAAGATCCGATGCACGACCGCGCGACCCGCGCCCGGCGCATTGCCGGCATCGCCGCGGCGCTCGGCCTGCTGGCGCTCGCGGTGTGGATGCTGGCGACCTTCCTGCCCGCGCTCGCCTGGGCGGTCGTCCTCGCCATCGCCACCTGGCCGGTGTTCGTGGCGATCCGCGAACGGGTCGGACGCAACTGGGCGGCGACGGCGATGACCATGCTCATCCTCGTCGCCGTGCTGGCACCGCTCGCTTTCGCCGCCATCGAGGCCGGGCGGGAATACGGCACCGCAGTGCGATGGGTGGCGGAACTGCGCCGCCATGAGATCACAGCGCCCGGCTGGATCGCCAGCCTGCCGCTGATCGGCGCCCCGATCGCCGATTGGCTCAATTCGCGCCTGCAGGGCGAGCAAAACCCCTTTGCCGGCGTGAATATGAGCGCCCTGACGGAATGGGGCAGGATCATCGGCGGCCAGGCGGTGCGACGCATCGCGACGCTGTTCTTCGCGCTCCTGATCGTGTTCTTCGTGTTTCGCGAGAGCGAAGCGCTGTTGCTGCAGATGCGGGCCGTCGGGCACCGCCTCCTGGGCCCGGCGGCCCAGCGGTTCCTCGAGGTCGCCGCCGCGGCGATACGAGGCACCGTCGACGGACTGCTGCTGGTCGGGCTCGCCGAAGCGCTGCTGCTCGGCATTGCCTATCGGCTGGCGGGCGTCCCGCATCCGGCGCTGCTCGGGCTCGCGACCGGCATCCTCTCGGTGGTGCCGTTCGCGTCGCCGCTGGTGTTCATCGGCGCCGGCCTATGGCTGCTCGGCGAATCCGCGATCATTGCCGCGGTCGCGCTTATCGCGTTCGGCTCGTTCGTCGTGTTCGTGGCCGATCATTTCGTCCGGCCGGTGCTGATCGGCGGGTCGACCCGGCTGCCCTTCGTGTGGGTGCTGCTCGGCATTCTCGGCGGCGTCGAGACGTTCGGGCTGCTGGGGCTGCTGCTCGGGCCGGCGCTGCTCGCGGTCCTGATCGCATTGTGGCGCGAAATAGCCGCAGCCCCGCTAACCGCCGGGAATGCCGGTTCGGAAGCGCAATCCACGTAGTCTCACCCGGAAGTCCAGACTTCCAGCGATTGCGCCATCAATGATTGCGCGAGTGATGGCCGTGGACGCCGACACCGAACACGGGCTTGCAGGCCGGGCTGAGACTCATCCGGTTTCTCTTCAGGCACGCGGTTATCCGCTCGACGTCGGGAATATCCGCATTGCACAGCCGCATCACGTCGGGCGTGCACGCCTGCTGCGCTTCCTGGGTCCCCCGGTATTGCGCGTTCGCGCCGGAGAGCCCGAGCAGCAGAATTCCGGCAGCGAGCACAGCCGCATTGCCCGCGGACTTCACGCCAGATTTCCCGATGAATTGTGGCAGCGTTACCCAGCGATCCCAATGTGCCATCTCAGGCCCCCCCATTTACACGACATGACGCACGCGCCCACCCCTGGGTGCAGCGGAAAAAGCTCGCTTGCTAAGCGATAGAGCGCCGCCCCCGCCAGTGCAACCAAAAAAACGCTGCGCCGGAGCGGCGATTCGCGCGTTTCCCACGGGCTTGTGCCGGCTGCCGGTCCCGGCATAGGGTTTCAAGGCCAGTCTGCAGCCCTACCAGCGGACCGCCAGCGTCGCCGCGCAAAGGGAAGTGTCATGCCCAAGCGATCCAACGCATCGGCCGTGCTCGGCCTCGTGATGCTGTCGGCGCTCGCCGTGACCGCGGTGCACGCCCAGGATTATCCCACCAAGCCGGTGAAATGGGTGGTGGCCTATCCGCCCGGCGGCACCACCGACATTCTGGCCCGGATCGTCGGCCAGTATCTATCCGAGCATCTCGGCCAGCCATTCGTGATCGACAACCGGCCCGGCGCCGGCAACAACATCGGCACCGAAGTGGTGGTCAATTCCCCGCCCGACGGCTACACGATCCTGCTGGTCAATCCCGCCAACAGCATCAATGCGACGCTGTATAAGAAGCTGCCGTTCAACTTCCTGCGCGACATCGCGCCCGTCGCCGGCATCACGCGGGTGCCGAACGTGATGGAAACCACCGCCGGCTTCCCCGCCAAGACGGTCGCCGAATTCATCGCCTATGGCAAGGCCAACCCCGGCAAGATCAACATGGCCTCGTCCGGCAACGGCACCTCGGTGCATCTCTCCGGCGAACTGTTCATGGCGATGACCGGCATCAAGATGATCCACGTGCCCTATCGCGGCGCCGGGCCGGCGCTCACCGACCTCATCGCCGGCACCGTGGACGTGATGTTCGACAACCTGCCGTCGTCGATCGAGTTCATAAAGTCGGGCAAGCTGCGGGCGCTCGGGCGTCACCACCGACAAGCGCAACGATGCGCTGCCGGACGTCCCCGCCGTCGCCGAAACGGTCGCGGGCTACGAGGCGAGCGCCTGGTTCGGCATCGGCGCGCCGAAGGGCACGCCCGCCGACATCATCGAAAAGCTCAACCGGACGGTCAACGCCGCCCTCGCCGATCCCAGGATGAAGGCGAGGCTCGCCGACCTCGGCGGCATTCCGATGGCCGGCACGCCCGCCGAGTTCGGAAAGATCATGGCGGCGGAGACGGAAAAATGGGCGAAGGCCGTCAAGTTCTCAGGTGCGTCGATCGACTGACGCTTCATTCAATTCAGTCTCAGTGTCAGTGTCAGTGTCATGCCCCGCGAAAGCGGGGCATCCAGTAATCCCTGGCCATCGATTGGCCCATGCCGTGCCCAAATCGCAATGCCGTGGTTACTGGATCGCCCGGTCAAGCCGGGCGATGACAGCAATAGAATTCAGGTGTTGGAGAAATGACCATCAGCATGAGCCGAAAGCGCCCCGAGGAGCTGCGCAGCCATCGCTGGTTCGGGACGAGCGACCTGCGCTCGTTCGGCCACCGCTCGCGGCTGCGCCAGTTCGGCTATGATTCCGCCGACTGGCGGGGCAAGCCGGTGATCGGCATCATCAACACCTGGAGCGACATCAACGCCTGCCATGGCCACCTGCGAGAGCGCGCGCGAGGACGTCAAGCGCGGCGTGCTGCAGGCCGGCGGATTGCCGATCGAACTGCCGGCGATGTCGCTCGCCGAGCCGATGGTGAAGCCGTCGACCATGCTCTACCGCAACTTCCTCGCCATGGAGACCGAGGAGCTGCTGCGCAGCCACCCGATCGACGGCGCGGTGCTGATGGGCGGCTGCGACAAGACCACGCCGGGCCTCGTCATGGGCGCGATCAGCATGGGGCTGCCGGCGATCTACGTGCCGGCCGGGCCGTCGCTGCGCGGCAACTGGCGCGGCGAGACGCTCGGCTCCGGCTCCGACGCCTGGAAATACTGGGACGAGAAGCGCGCCGGCAACATCACCGAAAAGGATTGGGAGGAGATCGAGGGCGGCATCTCGCGCTCGTTCGGCACCTGCATGGTGATGGGCACCGCCGCCACCATGATGGCGATCACCGAGGCGCTCGGCCTCGCGCTGCCCGGCGCCTCCTCGATCCCGGCGGTCGATTCCAGCCACACCCGCATGTGCGCGGCGTCCGGCCGCCGCATCGTCGACATGGTGTGGGACGACCTCACCCCGGCCCGCATCCTCACGCCGGCCGGCTTCGACAACGCCATCCGCGTCCACATGGCGATGGGCGGCTCCACCAACGCCATCATCCATCTCGTCGCCATGGCGCGCCGCGCCGGCATCGCCCTCGACATGAAGCGGTTCGACGACATCTCGCGCGAGATTCCGGTGCTGGCGAATGTGCGGCCGTCGGGCCGCTATCTCATGGAGGACTTCTATTATGCCGGCGGCATTCGCGCCCTGATGGCGGAGCTGCGCGACCGGCTCGACCTCGGCTGCATGACCGTCACCGGCAAGCCGCTGGCCGACGGCATCGACGGCGCCAAGGTGCATCTGCGCGACGTCATCCACTCCCTCAACGATCCCGTGTCGACGGCGGGCGCGACCGCCGTGCTCACCGGCAACCTGGCGCCGCGCGGCTGCGTGATGAAGCCGTCCGCCGCCGAGCCGCGGCTGCTCAAGCATCGCGGCCCGGCGCTGGCCTTCGAGGACTACAACCACATGGCCGCCGAGATCGACCGCGACGATCTCGACGTCACGCCGGACCATGTCATCGTGCTCAAGAATGCCGGCCCCAAGGGCGGCCCGGGCATGCCCGAATGGGGCATGCTGCCGATCCCGAAGAAGCTCCTGAAGGCGGGCGTGCGCGACATGCTGCGCCTGTCCGATGCCCGCATGAGCGGCACCAGCTACGGCGCCTGCATCCTCCACGTCGCGCCGGAGAGCTTCGTCGGCGGCCCGCTCGCCTTCGTGCACACCGGCGACGAGATCGAAGTCGACGCCGACGCGCGCCGCATCCACCTTCACGTCTCCGACGAGGAACTCGCGCGACGCCGCGCGGTCTGGCGGGCGCCGGCGCCGCGCTATCCGCGCGGCTACGGCGCGATGTACTCGGCCCATATCGGCCAGGCCGACGAGGGCTGCGATTTCGACTTCCTGCTGGCCGGCGGGGCGATCCCGGAGCCGGAGATACATTGAGGGCTGTCGGCCCCGGGGTGGAGTTCAGCTTTTCTCAAAAACAACCCCATGCAAAGTAGGATTTCCCCCCGCGGGGTGGGTCGCGGGCCGCAGGCTGGGCGCCTATTTGGGCGAGTCAGCGGACACCCGCCCGACTCTCCCCCCTTCAGGCCCTTTCAGGGGGAGGGAGGATGGAAATGCCCGGCGCTTATGCCCATATCCCGTTTTCCATGGCCGATCCGAAAGACGACCTTATCCGCCTTCCCGATTACCCCGCACTCCAACAACTGGGACGCGCTTTGTGGCGCAATGGCTCAGTGCGCGGCGCCTCGGTCCTGGTTGGGGCCGGTTTGAGCAAAAACGCCCAGCGCCCGGGCGATGACACGCCAGAGCCTCCGCTCTGGTGGGAATTGCTAGACGACATGATCGTGCGGCTCTATCCGCACGACAAGAAGGCCGCTCCAAGCAATCCTCTCCGTGTCGCCGAGGAATATCGGACCTATTTCGGTCAGGCCGGGCTCGACGATTTCATTCGCAACCGTTTTCCGGATCGGTCACGAGGGAAAAGGGTCAACCGGCGAGAGAGGAGGCCACTCTGCGTCTCGTCTATCTCGCCATCCGCAATGCGCTGAAGCCGGAAGAAGCGGCTGCCTTCGGACGGGCGCTCTGGTCTGATCTGGATGATCAGGAAAATGCTCTCCCCCTGAATACGGGCATCCTTCCCAGCACTTTCGCCCAACTGCCTGCACGCGACGGTATCGACGCCCAGGCACGGTTGCGCGCGCGGCTGTTCGAGCCAGATTTGCGTCAAGTGATGTTGCTCCCGGGACCGCTCGACACCGGCAGAATACAAAACAAGTACGAACACCTTATCTCGCTGGCGAACACCAACCACGTCGGCTTGATCCTGCCGGCGGACATAGCCGCCCGGATGTTCGACGAGATCGTCGTCTGGCGGCAGCAGGATCTCGAGCGACGGGACCCTTTCGCCGCTTCTTTCGTCAAGAATTTCAACGACGGCATCCGCTCTTATTCGGGTGATTTGCTGACGATCGTTGTTGTCCCTGCCATGCTTGCTGAGGACCGCACAGAGCAACGCGCCCAGGCGCTTCTTGGGTTCATTACTCGGGTGCGGTCTTGGCGCAGCTTGGGTGCCCTGCCGCACTTCGTCGCGTCCGCCCCTACGGCGACCAACGACATCGTGTCCGCGATCCGCACCGGATTAGTTGGTTCGGAGTTCCAACATGTGGGAAGCGCCGCGATAGCTATCAGCCGCTGGGCGAAGCTCGTGCACGATGGGACTTTGCAGGAATTGCCGCGACCGCTGGTCGAACAGCTGATCGCCACGATTGAAACGCGTCAGGAAGCCGGCCTGCAGGCCATGCTCAGCACCGCGTTGTCATTGCTGAAAGAGAATCTCCTTACGGCAGCAGATTTCGACCGTCTGATGAAAGTGCTTTCGAAGATTTGTCTCGAATTCCGCTATGAGGATGTCGATTTCGACAGTGTGCGGGCTGTTTCGATATCGCTTGTTCGCGCGGAGTGCGTGAAGTTGGCCGTCGCACTGAAGGATCGCATCGCAGACGACGGCACACTCCAGGCTGGATCGACGAAGCGAAATCTGATCCCTTGCCCGAAGTTCGCTTCAGCCTCGCAAGCTCCTAAATCCAATAGCGTGTCCTTGCAGGCCGAAAGAACCAAACTTAGACACAAGTCCTCGTCTGCGCATTTGCGAAAGCTCCACGTGTGGACCTATATGGTGGACGGTCTCACCAGCTCAAAATCTCCTGCCTTCATGACCGACGACATCCCCTTCAACCGCACCCTCGATCTCGCTCCCGGCGTCGTCGAAGAAGTCGTGCCGGGCGTGCGGCGCATCCTCGTCGACAATCCGGGCCCGTTCACCTTCAAGGGAACGCTGAGCTACATCGTCGGGCGCGGCAAGGTCGCGATCATCGATCCCGGCCCGCTCGACGAGAAGCACATCGATGCGCTGCTCGACGCGGTGCGCGGCGAGACGGTGACCCACATCGTCATCACCCACACCCATCGCGACCATTCCCCGGCGGCGGCCGAGGTCAAGGCGGCGACCGGGGCGATCACCTATGGCGAGGGGCCGCACCGGTCGGCACGGCCGCTGCATATCGGCGAGACCCGGCGCCTCGACGCCGGCGGCGATACCGCATTCGTGCCGGACCGGCGGATCGCCCATGGCGAGGTCATCGCGGGCGACGGCTGGGCGCTGGAGGCGATCGCCACGCCCGGCCATACGGCGAACCACATGGCCTATGCGCTGCGCGGCACCGACGTGCTGTTTTCCGGCGATCACGTGATGGGATGGTCGACCTCGATCGTGGCGCCGCCGGACGGCGCCATGAGCGACTACATGGCCTCGCTGCACCGGCTCGCCGCGCGTCCGGAAACCGTCTATCTGGCAGGCCATGGCGACGTGATCCGCGATGCGCCTGCCATGGTCGCGCGTTACGTCGAGCACCGCCGCGGCCGCGAGGCATCGATCCTCCATCGCCTCGGCAAGGGCGAAGCCGACATCCCGACGCTGGTGCGGGCGATCTATATCGGGCTCGATCCCCGGCTTGCCGGGGCGGCCGGCCTGTCCACCCTCGCCCACCTGGAAGACCTGGTGGCGCGCGGCCTCGTCGCCACCGACGGAGCGCCGTCGATCCTCGGCCGCTACCGCTTGCCGCGCTGATTGGTCTTTTTCGGGTCCGGCTTGGCCGGCGGCTGGGCCTGCCTCTGCGGGCGCTCGGGCACGCTGGCGACGGTCTCGATGTCGTTCAGCAGGGCTTCGACCCGCGCGGCATTGGCGCCGAAATCGGTATAACCGTAGCGCGATGCCGACCGGACATCGACGCGGGCGCCCTCGCGGGCCGGCCGGATGCGCACCACCACGTCGTCGCGCAGACCCATGATCGTCGAGCGGGCGATCGCCTCGATATGGCCTTCGCGGCCGGGCTGCGGCGGGCGGGAATCGAACACGCGCCATTTGCGCCTGGCGATGACCTTCATGGCGCTGTCATAGGCGACCGCCGCAGTCGCCTTGACGAGCAGCGGCCCGACGTCCGGATAGGCGTCCTTCTGCAATTCCGCGGTGGCGAGACCCGGATAGACGCTCGAGTTGGGCGGTCGCAGGCGGGCCACCACCTCGAACCGCGGCGGATCGATGGGGTCGGTGGTGATGTCCTTGATGGCAGGCAGGGTAAAGGCGCGGTAGCCGAGATAGCCGGGATAGCCGAGCAGCGCCAGGCTTATGAAGAAGCCGGTCACCGCAGCGCCGAGCCCGGGGCCGCCGTTGATCCACAGCATGACGAAGGCGGCGACGGCGACCAGCACCGCGAGCACCGCCAGCGCCAGCGCGGCGCCGAAGGTGACGAGCACCGGAATGATCTCCAGCCCGCCCCACTGCTCGATGCCGATCGCGAGCACCGCGACCAGCAGCGAAAAGATCGCGAGCCGGCGCGCCCAGACGGCGAGCTGCGAAACCGGCTCTTCGAGCACCCGACGACGCGTCAAGGCCATCGTCATTGTCGTCACCCCGAATATGCCGTCCGCCCGCGTTCCCTCGCGAGAGGACCGGCGATCGCACGACCCACCCGGTCCGGACGACCGGCGGGGTCCATGAATAGAGCGCCGTGCCGACCGAGGCAATGGCCCCGGAGGAGCCCTTTCAGGCCTGCCGTGCGGTCGGCAATTCATAATCCTTGAAGCGTTCGCGCAGCGTCATCTTGTGGATCTTGCCGGTCGCGGTGTGCGGAATCTCGTCGACGAAGACGACGTCGTCGGGCATCCACCAGTTGGCGATCTTGCCCCGCATGAAGCCCAGTATGTCCTCCTTGGGGGCGTCTTCGCCCTTTTTCATGACCACGACGAGGAGCGGCCGCTCGTCCCATTTGGGGTGGCGAACGCCGATCACCGCCGCCTCCGCCACCTTGGGATGGCTGACGGCGAGATTTTCCAGGTCGATCGAGGAAATCCATTCGCCGCCGGACTTGATCACGTCCTTGGAGCGATCGGTGATCTGCATGTAGCCGTGACGGTCCATGGTGGCGACGTCGCCGGTATCGAAATAGCCGCTGCCGTCGAGGATATTGCCGCCATCGCCCTTGAAATAGCCCTTGGCGATGGCAGGCCCGCGGACCTTGAGGCGTCCGAAGGATCTTCCGTCCCACGGCACCGGGCTCCCTTCGTCGTCTTCGATCGTCATCTCGACCAGGAACGGCGGATGACCCTGCTTCTGCTGGATGTCGAGCCTGGCCTCGCCGGTCAGGCCGGCATGTTCCGGCTTGAGCGAGCAGGCACTGCCGAGCGGGCTCATCTCGGTCATGCCCCAGGCATGGATGACCTCGACCCCGTACACATCCTGGAATTTCTGGGTGATCGCGCGCGGGCAGGCAGAGCCGCCGATGATGACGCGCTCGAGGTGGGGCAGCGTGCCGCCGGTGGCCTCGAGATGGGCGAGCAATGCCAGCCATACCGTCGGCACCGCGGCGGTGCAGGTGACCTCGAACCTGTTCAGCAGTTCGTAGATCGATGCGCCGTCGAGCTTCATCCCCGGCATGACCATGCCGGCGCCGGCCATCGGCGCCGAGAACGCCAGCGACCAGCCATTGGCATGAAACATCGGCACCACCGGCAACACGATGTCGCGCGACGACAGGCCCAGCATGTCGCGTTGGCTCGAGCCCAGCGCGTGGAGGACGTTGGAGCGGTGGGAGTACACCACGCCCTTGGGATTTCCGGTGGTGCCGGAGGTGTAGCACATGCCGGCGGCGGTGTTCTCGTCGAACGATTTCCAGGCGAAGTCGCCGTCGGCGGCGGCGAGCCATTCCTCATAGGGTACCGCGTTGCGCAGGCCGGTCTGCGGCATGTGGGCGGCATCGGTGAGCACGATGTAGCGTTCGATGGTGGGCAGCCTGTCGGCGAGCTTTTCGAGCAGCGGCACGAAGGTCAGGTCGGTGAAGAGAATCCGGTCCTCGGCGTGATTGACGATCCAGGCGATCTGGTCGGGAAACAGCCGCGGATTGACGGTGTGATAGACGGCGCCGATCCCGAGAATGCCGTACCAGGCCTCCAGGTGCCGCCAGGTGTTCCAGGCGAGCGTCGCCACGCGATCGCCGCACACGATGCCGTCCCGCTCGAGGCGCTGCGCCACCTTGAGCGCGCGGGCCCGGATGTCGGCGTAATTGGTCGCGTGCAGCGGTCCCTCGACCGAGCGCGAAATCACCGGGCGGTCGCCGTGATAGCGCGCCGCATGGTCGATCACGCGGTGGCACAGCAGCGGCCAGTCCTGCATCAATCCGAGCATTTCTTCCCCTCCGCCGGTATCGACCGGTCCATGCGGCCCGATCGACCCGGGTTTTGCACGCAAAGTAGCAAGCGCGTGCCGGCTGGCAACCTGCCGCTCGACGTGACCGGCACGAGCTACGCGCCCGCCGATCGAAAGTTTCAAGCAAAGCGCGCCAGCGCGAACCGTGAAATGTCGTGGGAGGTCGAGCCGGAAACGGCGAGATCGGCCAGGATTTCGCCGATCACCGGCGCGAACTTGAAGCCGTGGCCGGAGCACGGCGATGCCACGATGATCGCCTCGCGGCCGGGCAGCCGGTCGAGGATGAAATCGCCGTCGGGCGTCATGGTGTAGAGGCAGGTCGTGGCGGCGAGACGCCTGCCGTCGGCAGCGGGGAGATGGGCGGCGAGCACCGTGCGGATCATCGCCTCGTCGGCCTCCGACACGTCGCGGTCGCAGCGGTCGGGATCGACGCTCTCGTCGGCATGATGGTGCTTGGCCACCTTGACGCTCCCCGTGCCATCGTCGGGAAAGCCGTAGAAGATGCCATCGGCGTTCTGCAGCAGGAATACGGGAAAGCGATCGGACGCAAACAGCGCGCGGTCGCGCGGCGCGAACCAGGCGAGCACCTGCCGGGTCACCCGGATCGGCGCCGGCAGATCCGGCAGCACCGACTTCACCCAGGGCCCGGCGGCGACGATGGCGCAACCGGCCTCGACCGCGCCGCTTTGTGTCACCACGCGGACGCCGACGCCGCACGGCTCGACCGCGATGACGTCTTCACCGAAGCGCAATTGCGCACCGGCATCGCGGGCGAGCGCCAGCTGCGCCCGGATCGCCGGTTCGGCCCGCAGGAACCCGCCATCGGGCTGGAACACCCCGACATAGAAGGAGGGCACGCGGAACGCCGGAAAGCGGCGCATCAGCGCGGCCGCATCGAGCACGTCATGGGCGAGCCCGTGCAGGCGCGACGCCCGCAGCGTCCCCGCGACCAGCGCGCTGTCGGGCGCGCCGATCTCGACGATGCCGGTGATGTTCACCAAGGGCAGGCCGGATTTCGCCGCCAGCTCGCGCCACAGCGGATAGGCGGCGCGCAGCAGCGGCACGTAGGCGGGATGCTCGAAATAGCCGAGGCGGATGATGCGGGTGGCGCCATGGGAGGAGCCGCGGTCGTGGCCCGGCGCATACTTATCGATGCCGACGACGCGGCAGCCGCGCGCAGCGAGGCTCGCAACGGCGGCGCTTCCCGTGGCGCCGAGGCCGATGACGACCACGTCGAACGTCGTCATTGCTAGTCCCGCTGGATCACGGCCGCCACTGCCTCTAACCCAGCCTGTTGCGAGTTTGCTTCCAGAAAACCGTCGCGCTGCAGTAGTTTTCTGAATCGAAGAAGCCCACGCGGCGGCACTTTTCCTTACCTCTGTTTTTCTTCAGCAGTGTCGATAGTATTCCTCTCATTTGTCACGACAGGGTTCTCACCTTCTTTGTCATAAGGCCTCATGACTCGACTTCCTTCTGAAAGCTGTTCGAGTTTAAGTTCGCGTCGAAGAGAATTTCGCAGATCAAGGAGCAATTCGTCCAAGTAACCAATGTTGCTTTGCTGCATATCAAGAGCAAACTGCGCCGCCAACCTGCGCCGACTGCGCAATGAATTGGCTGCATTCAAAGTGGCCAGACAAGTAGCGATATCGAGGCCGAAAGAACCACGGAGGAATACCTCATCCTGCAGGCGGATCGGCGAGAGCTCGGCGTCGGCGAATGCCGCATCAAGCCGCCGAAAGCCGCACGTGGAACTTGCTGCCCGTCGCCTGGGCGTAGCGCAAAAGCGTCTTGGTGCTCGGCAGGGTCTGGCCGCTCTCCAGTCGGGCGATGGTGGACTGGCTGGTGCCCATCCGGGCAGCCAGTTCGGCCTGGGACAACCCGGCCCGCAAGCGAGCCTTGAGCAACTCGGCGGAAATCTCGAACTCCGGGGCGAGCGCGTCGTATTCGGCCTTGACCTTGGGATTGGCGAGCAGACGAGCCTTGAGCTTTTCGAATGGAATTGTCATGTGATCTCCTTTGCTCGCCGAAGCGCAAGTTTGATCTCGGCGGGCGGCGTCTTCTGTGTCTTCTTCACGAACGCGCGAACCACGACCACCCTGCGGCGGATCGCCGTGACGTAGAGCGCGCGGGCTATTCCGTCGCGGCCTGTCAGCCGCAACTCCCACAGCTTCCCCTCCAGGTGTTTCACGTGCGGCTCGCCCAGGCTTTCCAGCCCCGCTCGGCCGATGCGGTCGGAAAGCCGAAGGAACCGCGCCTGCATGTCCGCCGGAAGCGCGGCGATCTCCGCGGCGACAATCTCGTTCAGGATTTCGACGCGCCAAAGCATCCTCGTTTGTATCTCATTTTTGAGATAAACGTAAGAGCCGATGCGCCGCAAATTCGGCCGCTTCCTCGCACCCTGGTCACACCCGCGCGGCGGACCGCATTTCATCATAGCGCCACGGAGAAGCAATAGTGCCCATATGGGCGACGCGGGGCATGCCCCATTGCACCCGGCTTCGCCGCACGTTCCGCGACGATCAGCGCGCGGGCGATCTTGAAAAGAACGCGATATTCGCCGAAGCAGACAATGTGAAGCTCGGATTTGTGGTGATGGCAATCGGTATCGTGATCGGTGACGGCGCAGCCGCGCAGCCGATCCCTTTGCCGCGCCCGCGCCCGGCGGAGCTCAATGCCGTCGAGCCTCCCGGTGAACTCGGGCTCGAGCGCGCCACGACGCCGACCGCCTGCCAGCTTCGTCTCACCCCCGATCGCGCCGTTTTCAGGCCGCTCGGCGAAATCTCCGGACCCGGCGAGTGCGGCGGCAGCGACATCGTCTCGCTGGAGCGCATCGTCGCGAAGAACCGGATCCCGATCGCAATCTCGCCGCCCGCCACGCTGCGCTGCGAGGCAGCGGAGGCGATCGTGACTTGGGTCCGCGAGGACCTCGTTACCCGGGTTGCCATCCTGGGCTCGGGGCTCGCGACGATCGAGAATTTCGGCTCCTTCGAATGCCGCGGCCAAAACCGCATCGAGGGCGCCAGGTTGAGCGAGCACGGGCGCGCGAACGCGCTCGACATTCGCGCGTTCCGGCTCAAGAATGGCCGAACGGTGCAGCCGACCGATGTCGCCGTAGCGAAAGATTTCCGCCTCGCAATGAAAACGTCCGCCTGCGCCCGCTTCACCACGGTGCTCGGTCCCGGTTCGGACGGGTATCACGAGGACCACATCCATGTGGACCTCGCCGAGCGGCGCGGCGACTATCGCATCTGCCAATGGGACGTTCGCGACGCGCCGGCGGAGGCCGATTACGCCCTGCAGGCCGCGATTCCCGCCATTCCCCTGCCGCGGCCCCGGCCTTACGCCGGCCCCGCCGCACCGGCCATCCCACGCCCAACCGAAAGCCGCCCGCGATGAGCCCATTGAGCAATCTCGCCACCCGCGACGTCGAAACGCTGGTTCATCCCTACACCAATCTCGCGGCGTTTCGCGACACCGGGCCATTCATCATCGAGCGCGCCAAAGGCGTCCACGTCTACGACACCGACGGCAAGGAATACATCGAAGGCATGTCGGGCCTGTGGTGCACCTCGCTCGGCTACGGCAACGAGGAGTTGGTCGAGGCAGCGGCGGCGCAGATGCGCAAGCTCTCCTTCGCCCATCTCTTCAGCGGGCGCAGCCACGACCCCGCCATCGAGCTTGCCGAGAAGCTCAAGGAGATCGCGCCGGTCCCGGTCTCCAAGGTGTTCTTCTGCAATTCCGGCTCGGAAGCCAACGACACCCAGATGAAGCTCGTCTGGTACATGAACAACAGCCTCGGCCGCCCGAAGAAGAAGAAGATCGTGAGCCGGCAGCGCGCCTATCACGGCGTCACCATCGCCGCGGCTTCGCTCACCGGGCTCCCCGTCAACCATGCCGATTTCGACCTGCCGATCGCCGGCGTGGTGCATGCCGGCTGCCCGCACCATTACCGCTACGCCGAGGACGGCGAGAGCGAGGAGGAATTCGCGAGCCGCCTCGCCCGCGAGCTCGAAGAGCTGATCCTGCGCGAGGACCCCGACACCGTCGCGGCCTTCATCGCCGAGCCGGTGATGGGCGCAGGCGGCGTGATCGTGCCACCGACGGGCTATTTCGAAAAGATCATGAAGGTGTGCGCGAAATACGATCTGCTCATGATCGCCGACGAGGTGATCTGCGGCTTCGGCCGGCTCGGCCGCATGTTCGGCAGCGAGGTCGTCGGCTTCCGGCCCGACACCGTGTCGGTCGCCAAGGCGTTGTCGTCGGCCTATCTGCCGATCGCCGCCGTGATGGTGCCGGAGCGCATGTACCAGGCGATGCTGGCCGAAAGCGGCAAGGTCGGCCCGTTCGGCCACGGCTTCACCTATTCGGGCCATCCGGTCGCGGCGGCGGTGGCGATGAAGACCCTGGAAATCTATGCGCGCGACCGCATCGTCGACAAGGTGGCGGCGATCGTTCCGCAATTCCAGCGCGCCTTGCGCCGGCTCGGCGACCACCCGCTGGTCGGCGAGGCCCGCGGCCTCGGGCTGGTCGGCGGCATCGAGATGGTGGCGGACCGGCGCACCAAGCGGTCGTTCGACCCCAGGCGCGGCGTCGGCGCCCGCTGCGTCGCCTTTGCCCAGGCGGAAGGCCTGATCGTGCGCGCGCTGGCCGGCAACAATACCCTGTCGCTATGCCCGCCGCTCATCATCTCGCCGCCGCAACTCGACGAATTGTTCGAGCGGCTGACCCGCGCGCTCGACCGCACCCTCGATTGGGCGAACGGCCAGGGGCTGCTCGGGGCTGTGCCCGCCGGATGACTTTCGGGTGCGCTGTCGCCCGAGGCGCAGGCGGATCGCCGCAGCCGGACCAAACCCGGTCAAGCGGTGCGAGCCGAAACGTCGATTCGCATCCGGATGGGCGGCGTTACAATCGCATCGCTAGCGGAAATCGTAGTTCGGACCGGAGCGGCCGTCACCGCTGCCGGTGAACGCGAATCTCGGATTGACCGGCGAATCGCCCTGCCCCGGGGCGAGCACCACCACCGGGCTGCCCATCTTGACCCGGCTGTAGAGATCGATGACGTCTTCATTGGTCAGCCGGATGCAGCCGGAGGAAATCGCCGCGCCGATATATTCCGGCTGGTTGGTGCCATGGATGCGGAACAGCGTGTCCTTGCCGTCGGCATAGAGGTACATGGCGCGCGCGCCCATCGGGTTCTGCGGGCCGCCCGGCACGAAGTTCGGCAACGGGCCGAGGCGCTCGTGTTCGCCGGCGGTCGGAGTCCATGACGGCCATTCCGTCATGTTGCCGATCTTGGCCACACCGGACCAGCCCTGTGCCTCCTCGCCGACGGTCACGCCGTAGCGGATCGCCTTCTGATTGGGCTGGACCAGATAGAGGTAGCGCGCATCGGTATCGATGACGACGGTCCCCGGCGCCTCCTTGCGGTGATAGTCGACGATGTGACGCTGATACGGCTCGGGGATCGGATAGTTGGTATTATAGGGTGCGTTGGCCAGCAGGGCCTTGTCGCGCGGCTTCATCGACGCCGCCGGCGCCTGCTCCAACGTGGCCTGCATGCATCCACCGAGCAGCAACCCGATCGCGATAAAAGCGAACTTCCAAGACCCCATCGTCCCCTCGCTACCGCGTGTTCCGCGGCCCCCGATTCACCCAGCAGGAAATAGCTCAATTGCGACGCCGGTTCTACACGACGAGGGCGCAACCTCGTCTCAATCCATGAATCTGTTGCAACTTTACCGCACCCACCAAAGCCTCAACCCCATCCTAATGCATTCGGACGGTGTATGGGAAGCCTTGGAGCACGACGTGGTCCACAGGTTCCCAGGCTCCGCCGGCAAAAGCCTCGAAAGCTTTGGTAACTCAGGCGTTCTGGAAGTTCTTGGCACCGGCCGCTGCCGCGCCCGCAGGGCAGCGGGCGAGGTTCCGCCAATCCCAATTCCGCCACAATCGGACGGCCGCGGCGTCCGCGGCGCCAACCGCAACGTCCGGTCGCGATTCGCCCGCGCCGGAGCGACCGACCTGGCCGCTCGGGCGCGGCAGGGAGCGGTGTGTTCAAGCGGGCCTTGGGCGCCCCGGAGCCACCGACGACCGGGCGCCACGCCGGGCGCCGGGGACAGGCGCGCCGCGGCGTTTGGAGGCCCACTAAACGCTTGCCGCCGTGATCGGTTGCGGGCATGAGTGCGGTCACACGAGTGCGCCCAGGAGGCGCGGCGCCAACCTCCCGGGGGATGCCGATGCTCTCAGTCCACGTGCCGCGCGGCACCACGCTCGAACGCATCAACATCGAAAACGGCGGCGAGATTCCCGACGGCGCCACCTGGCTCGACCTCCACGGCCCCACCTATCAGGAGGACAAGCTGGTCGAGCGCACCCTCGGCATCGCCGTGCCGACCCGGGAGGAGATGCAGGAGATCGAGGTCACCAGCCGGCTCTATGTGGAGAACGGCGCGCGCTACATGACCGCGACGCTGATGTGCCAGTCCGACACCGACGTGCCGCGGACCACCGCGGTCACGTTCATCCTGTCCGGCCATCGCCTGACCACGGTGCGTTACGACGAGCCGAAGCCGTTCGCCATCGTCGGCGCGAAGCTCGCTCGCCAGTGTCCGGCGGCCGTCACCGGCGAGACCATCCTGATGGATCTCCTCGACGCCGTGATCGACCGCGCCGCCGACATCCTGGAGAAGATCGGCAGCGAGGTCGACGCCGCCTCCCACGACATCCTGGAACCCGAAGGCGGCAGCGACCGCACCCGCAGCTTCAAGGAGATCCTCAAGACGATCGGACGCAAGGGCGACCAGACCTCCAAGGTGCGCGAAAGCCTGGTGTCGATCGGCCGGCTGCTGCTCTATCTCGCCGCCGAGGCCGACACCATGAAATGGGCCAAGGACCAGCGCGCGGCACTCAAGGGAATGCAGCGCGACGTGCAATCGCTGTCCGATCACGCGACCTACCTTTCGGGCAAGATCAACTTCCTGCTCGACGCCATGCTCGGCGTCGTCAGCCTGGAACAGAACAACATCATCAAGATCTTCTCGGTCGCCGCGGTGGTGTTCATGCCGCCGACGCTGATCGCCTCGATCTACGGCATGAACTTCAAGCACATGCCCGAGCTGGATTTCGACTACGCCTACCCGCTGGCGCTGCTGCTGATGCTGGTCGCCGCCATCGTGCCGTATTTCTTCTTCAAATGGATGAAGTGGCTTTAGGGCTCGTCCGCCGACGATCGCGGCTCACGCCATTTTTTCGACGATCGCGCAGACGTTGCGAAGATATTTGAACTGACGCTGGTCGGTGCGCTCGCGGAGCCAGAGCGGGATTTTCTCATTGAACTGCTCGGGCTCGTCAAGTCGCGCTTCGAGGATCTTGCTGATCATGAGATCGCGAAGAATGCAGCGTTCCGGCTCGGACCCCGGATATTCCTTGAAGATGACGTCGTCGCGGAACGAACGCAACGCGTTGGCTACCTCGATTTCGCTCATTCGCCCCGGTGCGCGGGCAACCTTTTGCGCCGGCGGGGGCGCTTCCTGGACGAGCGTCGAGGTCGGTCGGACGTCGTGCTCGCCGGCGCCGGCACCCGGCGCGTCCGCGTCGACATCGCCGCCCGGCGCGGCCGGCTCAACCGGCTCTTGCAGGTCCGCCACCGCTTCGTCGGCGCGGGCCGCGCCATGCGGCACCCACAATTGGTCCGCAACGATCGGCTTTTCCGCCAGGCGGAACAGATCGTCGACGAGCTTTGCGGTCTGGCCCTCCGGATTGGAAAACCAGTCGGTCGACCAGACCCGCAGGATATTCCAGCCCAGGCCCTGCAGGACGGTTTCGCGCAGCCGGTCGCGGTCCCGCGCGCTCTTGGCACTGTGGAACGCAGCCCCGTCGCATTCGATCCCCGCGAGATAGACGGAAGGATCGGCCGGATGCCTCACTGCGAGGTCGATGCGATAGGCGGCGGCGCCCACCTGCGCGTCGACGGCGAAACCTTGCGCCTCCAGCCGCGTGCGAAGCTCGCGTTCGAAATCGGTGTCGGCCCCGCGCCCGGCCGCCTCGCCGGCATCGAGCCGCCGGCTTTCGACGTAGCGCAGATAGTCGCGCAGCACCCGCACGCCGCGCCCGCTGCCGGCGCCCACCACGACGTCGCTCGATCCCATCGACGAAAACAGCACCACCCGGCGCCGCGCCCGGGTGAACAATACGTTCAGGTGGCGATGACCCTGGCTCCCGGTAATGGGGCCGAACCGCTGCGCGACCCGCGTCTGGCCGGGCTCGCGGCCATAGGTCAGCGAAATCATGATCACATCGCGCTCGTCGCCCTGCAGGTTCTCCAGGTTCTTCACGAAGAAGGGCTCGGGGCTGCGGGTCGGGGCGCCGGCATCGCAGGCGGCGAGGTAGCGCTCGACCGCTTCGTCCCGCGCCGCCCGGTTGAACTCCTCGCGGATGGCCTCGCGCTGTTCGACGTTCATCGTGGCAATTCCGAGCGTCGGAATCTGTTCCGGCGGCAGGCCCGAATTCCTGGTCATGAACTCGATCGCCGCATCGACGACGCGAACGACCTCGGCGGGGTTGCGGCCGGCCTTATAGCTGCCGCCGACCCGCACCAGATCGATCGAGAAGGCGCCCGGCCGCGCGCTCGGAAAAGTGACGAGTTCGCCCGACGAACCGGCTCTCGAGGCATAGAACTCGCGATTGGAAAATGCGATCAGGCTCTCGCACCGGCTGCGATAATGCCATTTGAGCCGGCGCGGCGCCTGGAAAGTCTTGAGCGCCCAATCGAGGATCGATTCCGCATCGGTGTCGTCGGCATCCTCGTCGGGATCGGCGCCGATTTCCTCGGCCGGCGTGACGCGGGCGAAGAAATCGCCTGGCGGCAATTGGTTGCGATCGCCGACGACGATGACCTGCCTGGCGCGCAACAGCCCGCCCAGCGCATCCTCCGGCTTCATCTGCGACGCTTCGTCGATGACCAGGAGATCGAAATTCATCGCCTGGGACGGCAGGTACTTGGCGAGCGACAGGGGCGACATCATGAAGCAAGGCTTCATCGCCTGGATCGCGCGTCGCGACCGCGACAGCAGGCTGCGGATCGGAATGTGCCGCGACTGCTTGGTCAGTTCATTGCGCAGGCAATGCAGCTCGGTCCAGTCCTTCTTGCGCCCGGAGCATGTTCCGCTGGGGATGGCGTTGCCGAGAAGCTTGATGCGGACCGCCTCGCGCTGGCGCAGCTTGAGGGCCTGATCGGTGGCCGCAAAGCGCCGGCGCTCGTTCTCGATGTCGAGGCTCTTCATGTTCTGGAGCGGCGCATGGCGGCGCTTCGCCAGCGCCGCGCGGTAGAACACCTCGAGCGCGTCGAAAGTGGCGGACAGCCGCTGGAACGAAAGCCCGGCATCTTCGAACGCCGCGATCAGCGGTTCGAGCCCGATCGCGGCCAGACGGGCGCGCCGCCGCGCGGCGTCGAGCCATTCGCCGAGCGACGGCAGTTCCGCCAGCAGCGGCGCGAGGGAGCCCGCCACCACCGCCGGATCGTCGCCGTCGGCATTCAGGCCGATGCCGGTCAGCGCGGCGAGCCGCGCGACGTCGCGTCGATATCGTTCAACCGCGAGCCCGATCGATACGACTGAATTCTCCAGCAGCCGGGCGAACGCCGGGCCGTCGGCGGAATTCAAGCGCGCGCGGATCCCGGCGGGCGGACTGGCAGTCGCAATCGCCTGGGACAGGCCGACCGTCTCGCGCAGCGCCTCGCATCCGCGCGGCGAGCGCCAGGTCGCCTCGCCGACCGCGGCGAGGACCGGATCGTCAGCGATCTTGGCCTCGAGCTCCCAGACCTGGAGCCGGCGGTCGGCGTTCCGACGCAGCAGCTCGAACGACGTATTGACGTCGGCAAGTCCCAGTTCCCGGATACCGACCGCCAATAGCCCGAGCGCGGCCGCCCGCTCCTCGATCCAGGCCGGCACCTGCCGCAGCGGCAGGTGAGCGCTCGAACTCCGGCCACTCTTGAAGGTCCGATTGAAACTTGGCCACCCATGGCTGGTAGGACCGCAGCTTCTCGACGATCTTGGTGTTGGACGAAAACAGATGAGATTTCAGGACCTGACCGATCTCGCCGAGGCCGGCGGCCCGCGTCTCGAAGGCGGCGCGCAGGCGCGTCACGGCCGCGAGTTGCTCGAACGGCGTCGCGAATTCCGCCCAGAACGGACCGGCGGCTGCGGCGAGCCGCCGGTCCGCCAGCAACCTCTCGCGCGCCTCGATGTGGAAGATCAGCGTCTCGAGGTCGGACTGGAGATCGGGCGTGTCGAACGAGACGCCCAGCGTCCGCAGCACATGGCTCGCCCGCGTGCGCTGCCCGGTGACCAGCGTCGCGAGAGGACGCAGGCCGGTCGCCGACACGACGCTGGCGGCGATCCGCAGCTCTTCGACCGGCGGCCATTCGCCCCGATCATCGCGCTGGAATTTCTCATCGAGCGCGCGGGCGGTCTCCGTCAGCAGCCGAAGCCGCTGCGCCCCGTCGGACAGGAGGTCTTCGTGGCTCGTGCCGTCGAACCAGAGAAAGGCATCGAGGTGCGGCGGTATCGTCGCGGCGAACTGCACCGCTTCGGCCATTGCCGATCCGACCGCGACATCGGGCTCGATCCCCGGACCGAATGCGGCCAGCAGCGATGAGATCTTCTTGAGGCCGTCGAGCAGGGAGGCCTTGAGCTCCATCATCCTGTCGGCATGGGCGACGACCTCGAACGGCGCCGCCGCGACCACCCCGCACATGTCCGCCTGCTGGGCGAGGTAGCCGACCGCGATCGGATCGGCCTGCACGACCGCATGCGCGCTGCCGTCCTCGACCGCGAGGCGCATCCGCGCGAGATCCGCGGCCGCCAGTATTTCGCCCGGAGTGAACGACGAAACCCGGGCAAGGAGCGTGTCCTCGGGAATGTCCGGCAGCCGGCCGGCCGCCTCCAGCCATTCGGCGAGCTTGAAAGGCAGCCGGGGAAGTTCGATCTGGAGCTTTGCCGATCTCGACGTCAACATCTCGAGCAGGCGGAGCGCCGCGTCGTGGGCGTCGCGCACGAGGTCTGCGATCATACCCGGCTCGCAATCGGCCGCGGGAGCGAAATTTGCCTTCGACCATGCCGAATCAGCAAACCTGCCGTGGCGCTGCTCGTAGCCGCCCACCGCCGAGACGAAGAGCCTCAAGGCATCGGCATGCTCCTCGATCCGTTCCGGGCCGCCGTCGAAGATTTCCGACAGGTCGACGCGGCGGACCGCTTCGAACTCGCGTTGGAGCTCGTGCCGGCCGGCGATCGCCGACCAAAACAGCTCGAAGGGCGTGCGGCCGTCGGCCTCGTCCCTGGCATGGAGAGCGGTGAGATACTCCCGCACCCGGCCTCGCGCGCTTCGCAGCTTTCTCAGATCGATCGGCCAGGCCGGCTCGTAGCCGCGGTCGCGGCCCATTTCGTAGCGCTGCTGCAGGCTGAGGACGAGCGATTTGGGCTGCGCCTTGTCGGAATGCAGCTCGAGGCAGAAATCGCCGAGGCCGGCGGCATCCATCCGCCCCTTGACGACCTGCAGGGCGGCGAGCTTGTCGGCCAGAAACAGCACGGTCTTGCCGGCATAAAGGGCGTTCGCCAGGATATTGGTGATGGTCTGCGACTTGCCGGTCCCCGGCGGCCCCTCGATCACGAGGTTGCTGCCCTTCATCACGTCGACGATCGCGCTGTGCTGCGAAGCATCGGCATCGTCGATGAGGATGGGGGCGATGTCCTCGATCTTGTCGTCGTCGAGATCGTAGTCGGGGGCGAAAAACACGTCCCCTCCGGCCGCCGCCTCGGAACCGTGCAGCAGGCTCTGCACCAACGTCTGTGCGGCCGGATGCGTCGGCCAGTTCTGCGGGGCGAGGTCGGCATACATGGCGAGGCGCCCGAACACGAAATGGCCGAGCGTCAGGTTGCGTTCGACCCGCCAGCGATCGAGGCCGGCGATCACTCCCTCGACGCCGCGGAAATAGCTCTCGATGCCTTCGCTCTCGTCGTCGAACTCGGGAAGCTTGCGGCCCGGCGAGGCGCGCGCGAGCCATTCGCGCAGGCTGAGATTGATTTCGGGAAATTCCGCCATCGCGCGGACGGTGTAGATCGCGCGGCGTCCCTCCATCCGCCTCCGGAGCTCGACCGGCAACAGGAGGAGCGGGGCGAAATTGACGACGTCGTTGTCGTCGCGCTCGTACCAGCGCAGAAATCCGAACGCCAGGAACAGGGTGGACAGCCCGGTCTCCTGTTCCGCCAGCCTCGCGTCCGCCGCGATCCGGGCCAGCCGCGAATCGAGCTCGTCGGCCATATGCAGGGTCTGGAGGCCGGCAAGCGGGCGTCGACCCTCGCCGCTGCGCGCGAGTTCGAAGGCGGGCTCGATGCCGTGCCTGCGCGCATGCTCCACGACGTCGACGGCGTGCCGATCGGGCTGCGGCGGCAGGCCGAGCCGCCGGCGCACATGTTCGCGCAGCCAGCGCTCCAGGTCCGCCAGCGCGATGTCGTCCTGCCGCGCCACCGCGTCGAGCGCCTGGAGCCGGGTGAGGTATTCGAGGTCCATCGCCCTGGCCTGCCCCAACGCGGCGAGGAAACCCTCGGTGCACTCGTCCGCGGGAATGTCCTCGGGCTCCGGCAGGGCCACGACGGGAAGTTCGGCCTGCTTGCCGGCGAGTTCGGCCAGCACCGTTTCGAGGTCGCAATCGACGATGCGAAGCTGGCGCCGCGAGCCCGCCCGATGCCGGTAGTTGAGCATCGGATTGTTGCGTGAAAGATCGAGCAGCTTCGTGCGCAGTTGGTCGAAAAGCCGCTGACGAAATTGGGTTTCGTGGTCTACGTCAGGCACGCCATGCTCCAGACGATCCCGGTGAAATATTTTTTTCACAACCCGACGGAGCCTTCAAGGCCGCATCGTTTGGAGCGATGCCGCCATGTCCGCCTCGGAACTCGAGCAACCCCGCGCATTCGCGCGCCGCGCGGCGGCGGAGAGCGGGAGATCTCTGCTCGCGCCTACTGGCGCGCGGAATTGTCATGACGGAAATACACATCCACCTTCATCCCGACGGCGAGCGGGCCGCCCTCGGCCAAATCGACCAGCACCTCCACCACACGGACATCGCTCAGACCGCGCTGGTCGCGCGCATTGATGCGGCCGGCGTCGACGATCGGGGCGATCGAGGATACCTTTCCTGCAAATTCACGTCCGCGAAAGGCGGGAGCCCGCACCATTGCCGGCTGTCCCACCTTGATTTCCCCGAAGTCGCGCTCGTCGAGCTCGGCGCGCACGCGTAGCGCCGAAATATCGCCGATCGACAGCAGCGGCTGGACCGCGGAAGGCGTCGCCAATTCGCCCGGCTTGGCGTTGACCTGCAGCACCGTGCCGGCCACCGGCGCGCGGATGGTCAGCTTTTCGATGCCGGCCTGTGCCAGCGCAAGCTCGGCGCGCGCGACATTCAGCTGGCCCTCGTTCTGGGTCGGCAACGGCGTGTTCTTGTCGTCCTCCAGGATGCGCAGCTCGGACCGGCGCTGCTTGAGCCGGTCCTGCTCGCGCGCCATCGCCGCACGCGCCGCGGCGAGGTCGGCATCCGACGCACGTCCCGATCGCCTCGCGATCGCGACCTGGTCGAGCGTCGCCTGCGCATCGAACACGCCGTGTTCGGCATCGGCGACCCAATCCTCGGCGCGGCGCCGCTCGGCAGCCCGGCTCGACGTGGACTGGTCGTTGCGGGCGCGCTTGCGCAATGCGATCTGCGCTTCGGCGGTGGCAACCCGCGCCCGCGCCTCGGCGTCTTCGAGGCGGACCAGCGGCTCGCCCGCGAACACCTTGTCGTTGACGCCGACCAGGACTTCGCCGATCCGGCCCACGACCGCCGCGGTGATTTTGATTTCTCCCGACCATGGCTCGACGCGACCGGGAGCGACCGCCTGCCAGCCCTTGTCTTCGGGCGCCTCGGCGGCGCGCGGCCGCTCCTGTGCGCGCATCTGCGCCGCGACCGCGACGACACCGAGCATCACGAGCACAAGTCCTGTCTTCGTTCTCGACGCCACGTATCCCACAACAACCTCGTTACTTCTGGTTCGACCCGGCGCCGCCCGGCTCCACGCCGACGATGCGTCCGTCCTCGATGCGAATGATGCGATTGGCGAACGGGATTATACGCGGATCGTGGGCGACCACCAACACGCCGCGAGCCGGATTCGTGGCGATCTGAGCCAGCACGGTCATGATGCTCTGGCCGTTGGCGCTGTCCAGCGCCGCCGTCGGCTCGTCGGCGAGCAGGGCCGAAGGATTTCCCACGATGGCGCGCGCGATCGCCACCCGCTGCTGTTCGCCGCCGCTGAGCTCGTGGGGATACGACCTGACCTTATGGGCGAGGCCGACCACCGCCATCGCCTCCTTGACCTTGGCTTTCGCCGGCCGCGCGGCTTCGCCGCGCACGTCCAAGGCCAGGCGGACATTGTCGAAAGCCGTCAGCGTCGGAAACAAATGGTAGGATTGGAATACGAATCCGATGTGCTCGCGCCGGAACTTGGCCAGGTCTTCGGGCTCGGCGCCCGCGGTGGATCGGCCGACCACCCGCACCGTCCCGCTGGTCGGCGTCAACATGCACCCGAGGACAGAGAGCAACGTGGTCTTGCCGCTGCCCGAAGGTCCCATCAGGAGCGTCAATTCGCCGCCCGCGAGCGCGATGCTCACGCCCTTGAGCGCCTCCACCCGGCCGGCGCCGCGGCCGAGGAACTTCACCACGTCGACCGCTTCGAGGATCGGCTCGGTCATCGCGTGAAGACCATCGCCGGATCGATTCGCATCACCTTGACGATGGCGGCGACGGCCGACAGGACGCACATGGCAACCGTGAGCGCGAACAGGCCCAAGAGGAGCGCCGGCGTGATGACGACCGGCAGCGCCGAATCCGCGGTCGCCTCGACGATGATCCAGCCGATGCCGGCGGCAATGGCGAAGCCGATGACGGCGCTCAGCAGCGCCTGGAAGATGATCACCTTGTGAATATACATCCCGGACGACCCGATGGCGCGAAGGGTCGCGAATTCGTTGATGTGGTCCTTGGTGCTGGAATAGAGCGTCTGCGCGACGATCACGGTGCCGACGATCATGCCGAGCAAGGCGCCGGCGAACAGCGCGGCGCCCGCCCCGGTGCCGAACAGCCAGAACGAACGGCTGCGGCTGCGAAACTCAGCCGGCGTCAGCACCTCGGCGTCGACCAGGGCGGCATTGAGCCGGCCGCGAACGGCGTCGCGATCGGCGCCCCGGGCCAGATGGACCAGAAAATAGGTCGCCTTGTTGGACGAGCGTCCCGATATAGGCGCGCCCGCGGTCGAGCGTGGTGAAGACGTAGGGAGTGGTGGTGAACGAGCGGATGCCGCTGGTCACCGCGGTCACCTCGACCTTCTGATCGCGGATCTCGGCGCTGTCGCCGAGGCCGTTCGACCCGAGGCGCTCGAAATAGGAGCGGTCGACGGCGACCGCGCCGGGGATCGAGAGCGCTTCGAGGCTGCCGCCGACCAGGCTCCAGGGATGCAGCCCGTCGGCCCTGATGTCGGAGCCGACCAGGAAGATCGGCGTGGTGCCGCCGTTGCGCATGCGCCACTGCGCAAAGCCGATCACGACCGGCGTCGCGTCCGCCACGCCCTCCACCGACAGCGCCCTGAAGCGCTCGCGTTCGTCCAGCAGCGAGGGATCCTCGAAGCATTTGGTGCCGCGCGGCACGATCCACAGATCGGCGTCGGCATGGTCGATCATCGTCGTCACCATGCGGTCGAAGCTCAGGAACAACCCCATCTGGACGGTGACGAGAACGATGGAGAAGACGATGCCGACGACCGTCGCGACGAAGCGAAGCCGGTCATGAAACAGGTTTCTGCGTGCAAGCTTGAAGACGAGAGACATAATGGGTTCGATCGCCCGAGGGTCCATTCAAGGTTGAGATTTGGTCGATATCTCGGTCGGCGCGGTTCCCGGCCCCCGGTTTGCGACCGACGCCTGCCGCGCCGGACCGAAGCGCACAGTGCCGTGCGGAATGCGGCGAACGGCGATCATCGTCCCCCAGCTCGCGATCAAAGTTCCGCTGAACACGATCGCCGCCTTGGCGATGGCGAACAGCGCGACGTCCAGCAATGCATATTGCAGCCAGACGACAAACACATAATGGATCAGATACATGCCATAGGCGTTGTCCGACAGATTGTCGAGCCATGCGGCCCGCCACCGGGCGAAGCGCAGGCACACTCCGGCGACGAAAAAGCAGCCGCTGGCGCATGCCAGGACGAAGCCGAGATCCGAGACGATTTGCAGGCCGATCGGACCATGGTCGCTGTCCGGCATCATCAGACCGATCGGCACCGACCAGACCACGAAGGCGGCGAGAAACGCGACGAGCCAGGCCCGCCATTGCCGGGCCAGCATTCCGTCCACGCTGAGCAGTCCGCGCTCCAGGCCGTGAGCGCCGATTCCGACGCCGGCGAAGAAGTAGAGCGCATAATGCAGCGGGCGGCTCAGCTGGAGCGAGAACGGGCCGACGCTCTTCCAGGTCCAGGGCGTAAACGCGAGAGCCAGCGGCACATAGGCGATGGCGGAGAGCGCGACGAGGCCGGCGAAATAGCGCAGCGGATGATGCGCCGCCCTGGCGGACAGCCCGGCGAGACGTTCGCCCCAGTCCGGCGCAAATCGAAACACTGCGGCGGCGGCGATGTTGAGGACCAGAAGCTGCCACAGGAACCAGGGCGGCCCGCTCGGCCAGAACGGCAAGGCGCGCCAGTGCTGCCAATAGGCGCTCACGCTCGGGTCGACCGCGGTGACGAGATAGGTCGGATAGAGAGCAATCGGCATCAGCAGATACACCGCCAGGACGAAAGGCAGGCCGATCCGCAGGAAGCGGTCGTACAGGAACACCCGGCTACCCTTGCGCACGAGGCTCGGCCACACGAACAGGCCCGACATGAAGAACATGAACGACATCAGATACACGTCTTGAAACGCGCAGAAAATGTCGAACCCGAACCACCGCTGGCTATCGACGATGGGAAAGGCGTTCCATCGAAAAGGCGCATTGTCGAAGGGAAATGGCGCATCGGGCAACGACCCGAGATAGGCCAGCACGGAATGGAACGCGAGCACGATCAGAATGACGAATGCACGAAGGTTGCGGAGTGCCAGACTAGATGCAGACATTGTGCAGCCGATGTCTTCGAGGGACGGATCGGGGTGAACGGCGCGGGTGACGAGGTCGCGGGTGACAGGGTTCGGACGATCGACGCCGTTCCATTGCCCTCCGACCGAGCCGGAACCTCGCATGGAAAGTGCTCTTGCACTGAGGGCAAATCAATTCTAGTGGTTTCCTCGGCAACCCGGCTGGCTCCGAGAGCGCTTTCGCAGACAATTGAACTCCTTGGTTAAATTGCTGTTTGATCGTGTACTGGGTGGCGGGCCGGTGACGTCGTGTGGGGGGCGAAAACGACGCGCCCCGGACCGAGATGGAGTTATCGCACGTTGTTGTCGCAAGTTGTTGTCGCGCGTTCGACGAGAGCGGCAACGAACGCGAAAGTTTGGGAACGATCGAGCCCCTTGGACCA
This sequence comes from uncultured Alphaproteobacteria bacterium, assembly GCA_963795865.1. GTDB lineage: Bacteria > Pseudomonadota > Alphaproteobacteria > Rhizobiales > Xanthobacteraceae > JAJPKK01. The sequence goes on along the minus strand of CAWCJX010000042.1, from coordinate 53,545 downwards.
ACATTCCGGGTGAATTCAAATGCGGATTTTCGGATCGAGAAGCCAACTGATTGTAGCGATCATGGCCGCCCTGGCGGCGTTCAGCCTCGCCGTGAATGCGGCAGGCGCCGCGGACCGGACTGTGGCCGGTCTGTGGCAAAAAATCGACGACAACACCGGCAAGCCGATCGCCTGGTTCCTGTTCGTGGACCATAACGGCGTCTTCGAGGGCGCGATCGCGAGGGCCTTCCCGAAGCCCGGCGAGGCGGCCAATCCGCTCTGCACCCAATGTCCCGACGACCGCCACAACGCGCCGATCCTCGGCCTCTCCTTCATTCGCGGCATGGAGCGCCAGGGACTGAGCTACCAGAACGGCAAGATCATCGATCCGCGCGACGGCAAGATCTACAGCGCTATCATGACGCTCAGTCCCGACGGACAGACGCTGACGGTGCGCGGCTATCTCGGCATCCCGCTGCTCGGCATGGACGAGATCTGGCATCGCCTGCCGGATACCGCCGTGCATGATCTCGATCAGACCGTCGTCGCCAAGTACCTGCCGGCGCAGGCCGCGGCAAAACGCGCGGAGCCCGTGAAGCCGAGGCCGGCCGCCGCTCCGGTGCGGTGACGTGCGCGGTCGCGACGCACGGTTGGTCGTCTTGCGAACCGGCCGCACGCCGGTTCGCGCTTTGCTGCGATGACGACGCAATGCTCCTCGACCTCGGAAAACACGCTTCGCGGCCTTGCGCATGCGTTCGATGAAGCGCTCGAGCGCGCCGTCCCGCGCCGCCGTTTTCTGCGGCTCGCGGCAGCCGCTGCCGCGCTGCCGGCTTTCTCGCGCATCGCGAGCGCACAGGCCTATCCGGCGCGGCCGGTTCGTATCGTTTCCGGCTACCCGCCAGGCGGCGTCAATGACATATACGCCCGCCTGATCGGCCAATGGCTCTCGGAGCGGTTCGGTCAATCGTTTTATGTCGAGAACCGCCCCGGAGCCGGCGGCAACATTGCCGCGGAGTTGGTGGTGCGGGCCGCGCCGGACGGCCATACGCTGTATATCGCCACCTCGGCCGATGCGTGGAACGCGACGCTTTATCGCGGCCTCAAATTCAATTTCATCCAGGACTTCGCGCCGGTGGCGACGATTTCGCGCGGCCCCGGTGTGCTCGTCGTCCATCCGTCGCTTCCGCCAAAATCCGTGTCCGAGTTGATGGCCTACGCCAAGGCCAATCCCGGCAAGATCGCCGTGGCATCGGCCGGCGTCGGCAGCGCCCCCCACATGTACTGGGAACTGTTCCGAAGCCTGACCGGCGTCGACATGCTGCATGTGCCATATCGTGGCGGCGGCCCCGCCCTCACGGACCTGTTGGGCGGCCAGGTCCATGCCTACTTCGGCACCATGGCATCGTCGATCGAACACATCAGGGCGGGGCGGCTGCGTGCGCTGGCGGTGACCACCGCGACGCGTGCGGCGGTGTTTCCGGACATTCCGGCATTCGCCGAATTCCTGCCGGCTTACGACGCGAGCATCTTCGTCGGCATCGCCGCGCCCCGCGGCGCTCCCGCCGAAATCATCGGCCGGCTGAGCGAGCAAATCGATCGCGGGCTTGCCGATCCCCGTTTGACCCGGCGGATCGCTGAACTCGGCGACACCCCGCTTGCGCTGTCGCCTTCCGGGTTCGCCGCGCTCATCGCCGAGGAAACCGAGAAGTGGAGCAAGGTGGTCAGGCTGGCCGGCATCAAGGCGGAATGAGCCGGACAAACCCGGCCGGATATCCCATAGTGTCCGTTCCACACCGCTATCGCCCTGTCCTTACCCACTTTGGGACTCAACCGGTAATGTAATGGAGTGCGCCGGAAAATGGCTTGAAATCGCCGTCGGGAATTCTCGAAGCTTCGCTTGCCGAGGGAGAACGCGCCCGTGAATGAAACCGCGACGCCGCCGATTGCGCCCGACGCCAGGCCCCGATTGCCCCGCGGCGTGCGGCTGGTGCACAACGAAGCCCAGGGCGGCTGGGTGCTGCTGGCGCCGGAGCGGGTGTTCAAGGCCGACGCGATCGCGGCCGAGATCGTGAAGCGCTGCACCGGCGAGGCGACTTTCGACGCCATCGTCGACGATCTCGCCACCACCTTCAAAGCCCCGCCGGAGCGGGTGCGCGCCGATGCGGCGGCGCTGCTGCGCGGGCTCGCCGACAAGAAGCTGCTGGAATTGTGATGCAAACCCAGGCCGACCCACGCCCTGCCGCCGCTACCGCGCTGCGCAATCCGCTCGGTCTCCTGGCCGAGCTCACCCATCGCTGTCCGCTCGGCTGCCCCTATTGCTCGAATCCGCTGGAGCTCGACCGCCGCGCCGACGAGCTCGATACCGCGACCTGGGCGCGGGTGTTCCGCGAGGCCGCCGGGCTCGGCGTCCTTCAGGTGCATCTGTCCGGCGGCGAGCCGGCGGCGCGGCGCGATCTCGTCGACATCACCGCGGCGGCGCGCGACGCCGGCCTCTACACCAATCTCATCACCTCCGGCGTCGGCGTCACCGCGAAGTCGCTTGGCGCGCTCGCCGATGCCGGCCTCGACCACGTGCAGATCTCGATCCAGGACAGCGAGGCGAAGTCGGCCGATCACATCGCGGGGTATGACGGCGCCTATGTCCGCAAGCGGGCGCTGGCCGCCGAGGTGGTCGCGCTCAAGCTGCCGCTGACGGCCAACATCGTCATCCACCGCGCCAACATCGAGCGCATCGATGCGCTCGTCACCATGGCGCTCGACATGGGCGCCGCGCGGGTCGAGATCGCCCATGTGCAGTATTACGGCTGGGCGCTGCAGGAACCGCGCCGCATTGATGCCGACGCGCGAGCAGGTCGAGCGTGCGGTCGGCCGGGTCGAGGCGTTGCGCGAGCAGCATCACGGCCGCATCGTGATCGATGCGGTGGTGCCCGACTACTACGCGCGCTTTCCCAAGCCCTGCGTGGGCGGGTGGGGCCGGCGTTCCCTGAACGTGACCCCGTCGGGCCGGGTGCTGCCCTGCCATGCCGCGGAGTCGATTCCGGACCTGGAATTCTGGTCGGTCAGGGACCATTCGCTGCGCGACATCTGGGAATCCTCGCCGTCCTTCAACGCCTTCCGCGGCACCGCCTTTTTGCCCGAGCCGTGCCGAAGCTGCGACCGCCGCGAAATCGACTTCGGCGGCTGCCGCTGCCAGGCCTTCGCCATTACCGGCGACGCCAAGGCGACCGACCCGGTCTGCCATCTCTCGCCGCATCACCACTTGGTCGAGCAGCAGGCCGCGATGCGCGAAGATGTTCCCTACGTCTACCGGCGGGGATGACGGCGGGCGACGACGAAGAGCGCCGCCCCTGACGGGCGGCGGTGGCACGCGCGCCATCGGCCGGGAAATGGTAATGTCGGCCATGACCGCGCTGCGCAAGCAAGCCATGTCCGTCGACGAGTTCCTCGCCTGGGCCGAACGGCAGCCGGGCCGGTGGGAACTGCTGGAGGGAATACCGACGGCGATGTCGCCGGAGCGGGTCGTGCATGGCGACGTCAAATACCGGGTGGCGCGCGCGCTCGACGCCGCGATTGCGAAGGCAAAGGTGCCCTGCCAATTCGTCCTCGACAGCGCCGCGGTGCGGATCGACCAGCGCAGCCTGTACCAGCCCGACGCCATGGTTTATTGCGGCGACCCCGTGTCCGGCGACGCACTGGAAGTCCCCAACCCGGTCGTCGTTTTCGAGGTGCTGTCGCCCGGCAACGCCATGACCGATCTGCGCGACAAGCTGCAGGGCTATTTCCGCGTCGCGTCGATCCAGCACTACCTGATCGCCGACCCCGACAAGCGCATCGTCATCCACCACGCGCGCGGGCCAGGCGACGTGATCGCTACCCGCATCGTCAGCGAGGGCGCGCTGCGGCTGGAGCCGCCGGGGATCGAGATCGACGGTCGGAGGAGTTGTTCGGGTAGCGCGTCCGTACGCCCGCATGAGCGGAGCGATATGCGGGAAATCGTGCCTGAATGGTCAGATATCGGCGCAACCGGGTTCAGGGCGGAACCTACTTTTTCACGGTGACGCTCGCGGACCGCCGGTCTGCCGCCCTTGTCGATCATATCGACAAGCTCCGCGCGGCGTTTCGCACAACCCGGCAGGAGCGCCCCTTTACGATCGATGCCGTCGTGATCCTGCCGGACCATCTCCATGCCATCCTCACATTGCCGCAGGGAGACGCGGATTTCTCTGGCCGCTGGCGGCGGATCAAAGGGCACTTCAGCACCGGCATGATCGCTGCAGGCGCGGCCATCAAACGTCGCGGCAACGGTGGTCTTGCCTTGTGGCAAAGACGTTACTGGGAGCACACCATTCGCGATGACAGGGATTTCGAGCGACATGTCGATTACATTCATTTCAATCCCGTGAAACATCGCCTTGTTAAATGCGTCCGCGATTGGCCACATTCGTCGTTTCATCTGTTCGTGCGGCGAGGAATATTGCCGGCGGACTGGGCGGGCGAAGTCAATGAAGGCGGTCTAGGCTATGGCGAACGACGGGAGTGATCCCGGGGTCGCTCCAGGGTAGCCCGCATGAGCGGAGCGATATGCGGATTATGGTTGCAGAGGCAGACCCCGGATATCGCTTCGCTCATCCGGGCTACGCCGCTGACCACAGCCTAGCGCCGGTCAGCCCGCGAAATGTGGTTACAATGACCAGCCTCTGTTGGTCGGGCTATTTGACCGCATCGAGCAGCACGGTAGGGAAACAGAATCGGATGCCGCAGATAATACATGCTACTAAAGGAGCGTTCGTATGGGTGGCATTTTTTTCGTGGGTGAAAGACAGGTCTCCATTTTCACCTGGAGTGATGTTTATTGTCATGATTGTTGTCAGCGTGGCAATTGTATCGTTCGTCGCGTTTTCTATTACTGGGAGATACCGCTGGTTCATATCCTGGTCAGATGCAGGGAGGGACAATAAGTGGGCGGGTTTCCAGGACTCACCTATTGGCTGGTTTTATGTATAATTTTGGAATCCCTTTTGTCGGAAAAGGTGGTGCTGATGCCTGGAGCCGCCGGGGATCGAACTGATGGTCGGGGAGTTGTTCGGGTAGTGGCGCCAAGTAGCGCGCCTGTAGCCCGCATGAGCGGAGCGATATGCGGGATCATGGCTGCAGAGGCAGACCCCGGATATCGCTTCGCTCATCTGGGCTACATTTTCGGGACGGGCACCGATCGTCAAAACACCTTATTGCTCGCCTTCACCGCCGCCGCCTCCACATAGACCTCGCCGCCCATGTCGCGGAACTTCTTCGACATCTCGGCCATGCCGACCTCGGCGGCGCTGGCGCCCACTCCGGCCGGATCGTTGAGCGTCGCCGCGTAGTCGCGCACGTCCTGCGTGATCTTCATGGAGCAGAATTTCGGCCCGCACATGGAGCAGAAATGGGCGACCTTGTGGGCGTCCTTGGGCAGCGTCTCGTCGTGGTATTCGCGCGCGGTGTCGGGGTCGAGCGAGAGGTTGAACTGGTCGACCCAGCGGAAATCGAACCGCGCCCGCGAGAGCGCGTCGTCGCGCACCTGCGCCGCCGGATGGCCCTTGGCGAGGTCGGCGGCGTGGGCGGCGATCTTGTAGGCGATGACGCCGTCCTTGACGTCGTCGCGGTCGGGCAGGCCGAGATGCTCCTTGGGCGTCACGTAGCACAGCATGGCGCAGCCGAACCAGCCGATCATGGCGGCGCCGATCGCCGAGGTGATGTGGTCGTAGCCCGGCGCGATGTCGGTGGTGAGCGGCCCGAGCGTGTAGAACGGCGCCTCGCCGCACTCCTCGAGCTGCTTGTCCATGTTGATCTTGATCTTGTGCATCGGCACGTGGCCGGGGCCTTCGATCATCACCTGGCAGCCCTTGTCCCAGGCGATGTTGGTGAGTTCGCCGAGCGTCTCCAGCTCGGCGAACTGGGCGCGGTCATTGGCGTCGGCGATCGAGCCGGGGCGCAGGCCGTCGCCGAGCGAGAACGACACGTCGTAGCGGCGCATCAGGTCGCAGATCTCGTCGAAGTGCTCGTAGAGGAAGCTCTCCTTGTGATGCGCCAGGCACCACTTGGCCATGATCGAGCCGCCGCGCGACACGATGCCGGTGACGCGGTCGGCGGTCAGCGGCACATAGGCGAGCCGCACGCCGGCATGGATGGTGAAGTAGTCGACGCCCTGCTCGCATTGCTCGATCAGGGTGTCCTTGTAGACCTCCCAGTCGAGCTTGACGGGGTCGCCGTCGACCTTCTCCAGCGCCTGGTAGATCGGCACCGTGCCGATCGGCACCGGCGCGTTGCGGATGATCCATTCGCGGGTGGTGTGGATGTTGCGGCCGGTGGAGAGGTCCATCACCGTGTCGGCGCCCCAGCGGATCGCCCACACCATCTTCTCCACCTCCTCCTCGACCGACGAGGTCACGGCGGAGTTGCCGATATTGGCGTTGATCTTGGTGAGGAAGTTGCGGCCGATGATCATCGGCTCCAGCTCGGCATGGTTGATGTTCGAGGGGATGATGGCGCGGCCGCGCGCGACCTCGCTGCGCACGAATTCCGGGGTGACGAAGGCCGGCACCGCGGCGCCGAAATTCTCGCCGTCGGCGAGCGCCGCCTCGGCGCGGTCGAGCTGCCGCTTGCGGCCGAGATTCTCGCGCGCGGCGATGTAGATCATCTCCTTGGTGATGACGCCGGCCCGCGCCCATTCGAGCTGGGTCACCGGCTTGCCGGCGAGCGCGCGCAGCGGCCGGTGGCTCTTCGGGAAACATGCGCGCGGCGTGCTTGTCGCCGACATTGCCGTTGTCCTCGGGCTTGACGTTGCGGCCCTCATATTCCTCGACGCCGCCGCGCTCGCGCACCCATTCGATCCGGGTGCGGGCAAGGCCCGCCTCGACGTCGATGACGGCCTGCGCATCGGTATAGGGGCCGGAGGGGTCGTAGATCGGCACCGGCGGCTCCGCGGCGGCCTCCGTCAGCACCACCTCGCGCAGGGGAACACGCAGATCGGGCGCCGCCTCCGGCGCGACATAGATCTTGTGCGAGCCCGCGATCGGTCCGGTGGTGACCTTGGGGGGGACGACGCTGCGTTCGTGGACGTTCATTGCCGAACTCCTTGGGAGGCGCGGGATCAGAGGGCGTGGAATTTGCGGCTGGCGAAGCCCGGGGGCGACCGAGACAGGGGCTGACGAGACAAGGTCGAACGAGGCGAGCGCGGCGCCGCAGGCAGCGGGTCGGCCTGTCCGACCATCAGGTTCGATGACGACATGTCCATCCGCCGTAATGACCGCGACATCTCGCTGTCATATTGCAACACATGATCCGGACGCGTCGTGGAAGGAATGGTCCGTCCCTTCGCCGGCATGACCCGGATCAGGTTCGAAGGGTCTCCGCGGCGCCGGCCCAATATGGGCGAAGGCTGCGCGGTCTCTCAGCTCCCTGCCGGAGCTCCCCTCGGAACGCTCCTAATCTAGGCCGATGGCGGGGGGTGTCAATGCAGCCCGTCGGTTGGACGCAGTCAGCGGGTTGTGGCGGCGGCAACCCGGCAATGCAAAACCCGATGGCGGGCCGGAGTCCCGCAACCACTCGGCGCGGCCGCGAAGCCGAGACCGCGCATGACAGCGAAGCCCCGTGGCAGCGAAGCGTCGTGGCATCAAAACAGATCGAGCTGCTCCGCGCGTGCCCGCGGCGGCCGGAAATGCGCGGTGGTGAGCTCGGTCTTATGAACATTGAGGCCGAGACGGGCGCAAGTGGTGTCGAAACGCTTGCCGATCATCCAGGCATAGGGGCCGCCGCCGGTCATGCGCTTGCCGAAGCTGGAGTCGTAGTCCTTGCCGCCGCGGGTCTGGCGGATCAGCGCGAACACATGGCGCTCGCGGTCCGGGAAGTTCGCCTGCAGCCATTCGCGGAAGAGGTCGCGCACCTCGAGCGGCAGCCGCAGCAGCACATAGCCGGCGCCAAGGACCCCGCAGGCGGCGGCGGCATCGAGAATGCGCTCGATCTCGGCGTCGTTGATGGCGGGGATGACCGGCGCCACCATGACAGTGGTCGGCACGCCGGCCTCGGCGAGCTGCCTGAGCGCTTCGAGGCGGCGCGACGGCGTCGGCGCCCGCGGCTCCATGACGCGGGCGAGCTGGGGATCCATCGTGGTCACGGAAATGCCGACGCGGACCAGATTGCGCCTGGCCATCCGGCTCAGAATGTCGAGGTCGCGCACCACGAGGTTCGACTTGGTCACGATGCCGACGGGGTGGCCGGCGCGCTCCAGCACTTCCAGGATGCGACGCATGACCTGGTAACGACGCTCGATCGGCTGATAGGGATCGGTATTGGTGCCGATGGCGATGGTGCGCGGGGTGTAATTGCGCGCCGACAATTCGCGTTCCAGCAGTTCCGGCGCGTCCGGCTTCATGAACAGCTTGGATTCGAAATCGAGGCCGGGCGACAGCCCGAGATAGGCGTGGGTCGGCCGCGCGAAGCAGTAGATGCAGCCGTGCTCGCAGCCGCGATAGGGGTTGATCGAACGGTCGAACGAGATGTCCGGCGAGGCGTTGCGGGTTATGACCTTGCGCGCGGTGTCGACGGCGACCTCGGTCGTAAACGGCGGCAGCTCCTCGATGCTCTGCCAGCCATCGTCGAAGCTCACGGTCGCCCGCGGCTCGTAGCGCCCGCTCGCATTGGTGTGCGCGCCGCGACCGCGCCGCCGCGCGCGGTCGATGGCGGGCGGCTCGAACTCGCCCGCCGGCCCCGGATGCGACAGGTCCGGTTCCGGCGGGCGGCGGCGAAGGGAGGTCATCGACATAGGCCTTATTTAGACCCTCGGATCGAACAAAACAAGAACATTTTTGCTCGGAGGCGTCTCCCACCGGACAGGATTGACAGTAAAGCGGTTTTTGATGGCTTCGCACTGCAGCAATTGTTAGCTCTCGCTGATGAGGGCGGGATTGCTGACTGGAATGCTGCGATGCTGAGTGTCGTAATCCCCACCTTCGACAGCGAGCGGGCCCTGGTGCCGACGCTCGCCATGCTGGTCCCGGCCGCCATGAGCGGCGTCGTCCGCGAAGTCACCATCGCCGACGCCCGCTCGAACGATGCGACGCTCGAGGTCGCCGACGTCGCCGGCTGCAGCGTGCTCGCGTCGTCGGCGCCGCTGGCGCAACGGCTCCGCGAGGCGGCCGCGGCGGCGCGCTCGCCCTGGCTGATGTTCCTGCGGCCGGGAACCGTGCTGGACACCACCTGGCTCGATGAAATCGTGCATTTCATCGAGGCGACCGAACGCGGCGAGAGCGGCCGTAGCGGCGGTGTTCCGCAAGGCGGTGTCGCCGCGGGCCTCCTATCCGATTTTCGTCGAGGCGCTCGCCTTGCTCAAATTCGCCCTGGTCGGCCGGGTCGGTCCGGAGCAAGGGCTGGTCATCAGCACCCGCCTGTACGGCGAACTCGGCGGCCACCGCGACGGCGCCGCCGATCCCGAAGCCGACCTCCTCGCGCGCCTCGGCCGGCGCCGCATCCTGATGCTGCGCAGCGGGGCGCGGGGGTAGGACTCAGCCGATTTGGTCCGAGACGGGGCCGCGCAGGCGAGCAAACGGCACGCGGCAGCCTACCCGTCACACCGTCACACCGTCGCGCCCTGCGCCTTGGCGCGGCGCAGGTGTTCGTCGAGCCGCGGCATGATCTCGACGAAATTGCAGGGGCGGTAGCGGTAATCGAGCTGGTGCACGAGGATGTCGTCCCAGGCGTCCTTGCAGGCGCCGGGCGAGCCGGGCAGGCAGAAGATGTAGGTCGCCCCGGCGACGCCGGCGGTGGCGCGGGTCTGGATCGCCGAGGTGCCGATCTTGCCGTAGCTCACCATCAGGAACAGCGTCGCGAAGCCTTCCATCTTCTTCTCGAACAGCGGTTCCACCGCCTCCGGGGTCACGTCGCGGCCGGTAAAGCCGGTGCCCCCGGTCGAAATGATCACGTCGATGGCAGGATCGGCGATCCACGCCTGCACCTGCGCGCGAATCGTCTCCACGTCGTCGCGCACGATCGCCCGCGCCGCCATCTTGTGCCCCGCCTTGATGATGCGCTCGGCGAGCGTTGCGCCCGATTTGTCGTCGCCGATCGAGCGGGTGTCCGACACCGTGAGCACGGCGATTCGGAGCGGGACGAACGCCTTGCTCTCGTCGAGGCCGGGCATGCGGACGGCCTAGATGTTGTCGGTCCGGAAGGTGTTGCAGGCGGCGATGTTGCCTTCCTTCAAGCCGGTCATGAACCAGCGCTGGCGCTGGGCCGAGGAGCCGTGGGTGAAGGAATCCGGCATCACCCGGCCGGTCGCCTGGCGCTGCAAGGTGTCGTCGCCGATCGCGGACGCCGTCTGCATCGCCGCCTCGACGTCGCCGGGCTCGAGGAAGGGCGGCTTGCCCTCGCGCTGCTGGCGCTGGTTTTCGCGGTTGGCCCAGACGCCGGCGAGGCAATCGGCCTGCAACTCGACCCGCACCTGCAGGCGGTTTCGCCTCGACCTTGTCGACCTGCTGTTGCTGCTGCTGCACCTTCGGCAGCACGCCCAGCAGGTTCTGCACGTGATGGCCGACTTCGTGAGCGATCACATAGGCCTGGGAGAACTGGCACGCCTTGCCGGCGCAGCCGTGGAAGCGGTTTTCGATTTCACGGAAGAACGAGGTGTCGAGATAGACCTTCTGGTCGGTCGGGCAGTAGAACGGCCCCATCGCGCTCTGGGCCATGCCGCCGCAGGCCGCAGGGGTGCGGCCGTTATACATGACGAGAATCGGCGCCCGGTAGGTCTTGCCGCCCTCCTGGAAGATTGCCTTCCACTGCGCCTCGGTGCTGCCGAGAACGCGGGCGACGAAGCCGCCGGCATCGTCGCTGGGCGCCCCGGTCTGGCGCGCCTGGCGGCCCGGCTGTGCCGGCTGCTGGTATTGCGAATGCTGCTGCCGCCCGACAAAATCTCGGCGCCGCCGATCAGGACGCGGGGATCGATGCCGAGCGCCCAGCCGATCAGGCCGAGCACGACGATGGTGCCGATGCCGAGGCCGCCGCCGCCGATCGGGAGACCGAAGCCGCCGCCGCCACCGGATTCGCCGCGGCGGTCCTCGATGTTGCCGCTCTTTTCCAGGTCATCCAAACGCATCGATCCGCTCCATTGCGCTGCCCGCAACCCCGCCGGGTCTTGTGTGGCCACAATCCTATCACCGCGCAGGCCGGCTGCGCACCAGTGTTCTGCCGTCGCAATATGGTAGCGCAAAAGTTACGGCACCAGTGCGGCACCTCGGCAGATTAAGTCGATTTTTACTTTGATGCTTCATGATCCGGAATTGTCGGTTGTAGGTCCCGCGTCACCGACCGCGTTGCCAGCGTTCAGAGTTCTGAGTCATGGTCATGCCGCGCGGCGGGGCGTCCTCTCGGATGCCCCGCTTGACTTCTCGACCGCCCCGCCTGCCAGGTCCTGACCGGCGATTGCGTGGGCGAGCTCGCCAAGCTGCCGGCGAATTCCGTCGATCTGGTGTTCGCCGATCCGCCCTACAATCTGCAGCTTCAGGGCGACCTCAAGCGTCCCGACAATTCCCGCGTCGATGCCGTCGACGACGACTGGGACAAGTTTTCGAGCTTTTCCGCCTATGACGACTTCACCCGGGCGTGGCTGCTCGCCTGCCGCCGGGTGATGAAGCCCAATGCGACGCTGTGGGTGATCGGCTCCTATCACAATATTTTCCGGGTCGGCGCCATCCTTCAGGACCTCGGCTTCTGGATCCTCAACGACGTGATCTGGCGCAAGTCGAATCCGATGCCGAATTTCCGCGGCCGCCGCTTCACCAACGCCCACGAAACGCTGATCTGGGCGTCCCGCGACGCTGGCGGCGCGCCAATACACCTTCAATTACGAGGCGCTCAAGGCCGGCAACGAAGACATCCAGGTCCGCTCCGACTGGACCATCGCGCTGTGCACCGGCGAGGAACGATTGAAGGGCGCCGACAAGAAGAAGCTGCATCCGACCCAGAAGCCGGAGGCGCTGCTCGCGCGCGTCATTCTCGCTTCGTCGCGGCCCGACGACCTCGTGCTCGACCCGTTCTGCGGCACCGGCACCACCGGCGCGGTGGCGAAGCGCCTCGGGCGCCGCTTCATCGGGGTGGAACGCGATCCGCTCTATCGTACCGCTGCGGAACGCCGCATCGCCGCGGTCGAACCGCTGGCGCCGGCGACGCTTGCTGCATTCCAGACCGCGCGCGAGGCGCCCCGGGTGCCGTTCTCGGCGCTGATCGAGCGCGGCATGATCATGCCGGGCGCCGACCTCTACGATGCCAAGCGCCGCCACAAGGCGCTGGTGCGCGCCGACGGCGCGATCGCGCTCGGCAAAGCGGTCGGCTCGATCCACCGCATCGGGGCGCTGGCGCAAGGCCTCGAAGCCTGCAACGGCTGGACCTTCTGGCACGTCGAGCGCCAGGGGCACCTCACCCTGATCGACGCCCTGCGCGCGCAGATCCGCTCGGAAAGCACGGGCCCCCCGCCCCCACCTGCCTGAGGCACGCCGATTGTGGCGGCGCACGAGTTTTCTTGAACGTCCGCCCCGGCGCCGCCGAGAATGGGCAAAGGCCACCACCTCCGGCCGGGGACGACGCCCATGCCCAATGCGCTCCGCATCACCGTTGCGAATTTCCCGGCGGCGCCGCGCCGCCGCCGGGCATGAGCGCGTTTGTCATGCCGGCCGGTTCTGCGGTCTCGCCGGCGGTCGGCCGCCTGCCCGCGCGCAGCAATGTCCTGATCCGCAACGCCTATGTCATGACCATGGTGCCGGGGGCGGCCGATCTGCCCAATGGCGACGTGCGGGTGGCGAACGGCGAGATCGCCGAAGTCGGCACCGGATTATCTGCGCCCGGCGGGCCAAGAGACGGCGAGGCGATCGATCAGGTGATCGATGGCGAGGGCTTCATTGTGATGCCCGGCCTGGTCGACACCCACTGGCACATGTGGACGACCCTGCTGCGCAACATGGCCGGCAACGCGCCGGAGCACGGATATTTTCCGACCACCACGGCGATCGGCAATGTCTACACCCCGCGCGACATGTATTACGGCACGCTGCTGTCGGCAGCCGAGGCGCTGTTTTCCGGCATCACCACGGTGCACGACTGGTGCCACAATATCATCACGCCCGAGCATGCCGAAGAAGACCTGCGCGCACTCCAGGAAACCGGCATTCGCGGCCGGTTCTGCTACGGACCGGCGCGGCGGATGCCGTCCACCGAGGCAATCGATGTCGGCGACCTCGCGCGCTTCGCCCGCAATTGGAAGAGCCTTTCCAACGAGGGCCTGCTGACGCTCGGATTGGGCTGGCGCGGCGTGCAGGCGCCGTTCCGGCTTCCCGATGGCAGGTTCGAACTGCGGCCGCTCCCGGAGGCGGTCTACCGCAAGGAACATGACGCTGCGCGCAGCCTCGGCCTTCCGATCTCGGTCCATCTCAATTCGACCGCCAATGACCGCGGACACGTCATGGCGCTGCAGAAGCAGGGCCTGCTGGTCAGGGACTTGCAGATCATCCACGGCATTTTCTCGACCCCCGAGGAGATGAAGGCCTTGGCCCAAGCCGGCGCCGTCGCCAGCGTGTCGCCCTATGCGGAACTGCGGATCGGCTTCGGCGTCCCGAAAATCCTGGAGTACCTCGATAACGGGGTGACGCTCGGCCTTTCCGTCGACACCACGCCGCTGACCGGCAATTGCGACATGTTCGCCGTCATGAAGATCGTCCAGAACATCGAGAACGGCCGCGCCGAAAGCGAATTCAGGCTGCCGGCGCGCCGGGTCGTCGAACTCGCCACCATCGAAGGCGCCCGCTCGCTCGGCCTCGCCGACCGCATCGGCTCGATCGCCGCGGGCAAGCGCGCCGACCTGATCCTGGTGAACACGAGCGACATCAACATGGGTCCGTTCACCGACCCGGCCCACATGCTGGTCGCCTCCGCCCAGGCGTGGAACGTCGACACCGTCATGGTCGACGGCCGCATCCTCAAGCGCAACGGCAAGCTCACGGCGATCGATGCCGGGGCGCTGATGACCGAGGCGAGCAGGGCCAGCCGCGACGTCCGCGCCCGCGCCAAATGGTGGTGAGGTGGTGGTGAGGTGGTGGCGGTGACGACGTCGACCATGCCCCGGACCGAGCCGCCGGTGCATCGGGGACGCCGTGGGCGTCTTTTTTCAGCGATCGTGCCGATGCTCGCGCTGGAGCAGCGTAATTCCTGCCGACATTTTAATAACCGATTAACCTTTATTACCGGAAAAGGTTCACGCTCGTTCTACTTATGATTGACGCCCCGGATCCAGCTTGAGAAATCCGCGCCGGTGCCGCCGGTTGCCTCCGGAGCGACTTGCGCCTTCAGCTCGCTGAACTCCGGAAAATTCACCTAAATTTATGACGTGCCACGCTTTCTTGGATCACGAGCGCATTTCTTAAAAGGTTGGTTAGCCAAGAATCTTCACGCATGCCCCGGATTAAGGTGGTCGAAACACGAGCGCCATAAAGATTCTTATTATGTTCCGTTGTGTGCCTCCATGAACCTGCACTTGGCAGCCTTGCCGCGGCTGATGGCCGAGCGCCGAATCTCGGTCATGTTGGGCATGATAATCATCGCGGTGCTCTGGCTGGGCATCGGGCTGAAATACCTCGAGGATGCTTCCAGCGACCTGCGGGAAGCGGAGCGGGCCAACAAGAACTTCGCAATGGTATTCGAGGAGAGCGTACTGCGCTCGGTCGGCGAAGTCGACAAGGCCCTGTTATACCTGCGGCACAGCGTCGAAACGCGCATGGAAACCTCGAACTTCGATACCATCGTCGACACCACCGACGTGCTGAGTGAGATCATCATTCAGGTGTCAGTCGTCGACGCCAAAGGCACAATACTGGCGTCGAACGCCAGGCCAAAGCCTCAAGGCGACCTGAACGTCAGCGACCGCGAGCATTTCCGGGTGCATCTCAGCAACCCCGGCGACGAACTCTTCATCAGCAAGCCCGTGATAGGCCGCGCCAGCGGTCAATGGTCTGTTCAGTTCACCCGGCGGTTTCTGAACTCCGACCAGACTTTCGGCGGTGTGGTCGTGGCCTCGCTCAAGCCTGAACATTTCACTAAATTTTACGAAAGGATCGATTTCGGCTCGGCCGCATCCATTTCTCTGATCGGTAGCGACGGCATTGTGCGATCCAGCGGCGACAATGCCGGCGGTTTCGCGCTCGGACAAGACTCACGGGCACCAGGCTCTTTACGGAGATGCGCGACGGCATCAACAAGACCTTCGTCGCTGCCGATTTATCCGGCCTCGGATGCGAGACTCGTCACCCTGCGAAAGGTAACGGGGCTATCCGCTGTGGGTAAGCGTCAGCACCAGTGTCGGCGAGATCTACAGAGGCTCTTGGTCCACCCTGAAGTTGAATGCGCTAGCCGGAGTGCTGCTCACTCTCATTCTGTTATTGACGCTAGAACGCATTCTTCGCATCGAGCGTGCGGCGAGGCAGAAGGCCGACCAGCTCCGGCTGACGCTGGAGAACATGAGCCAGGGCATCATGCTCGTCACCAGGGACCTGCAGATTCCCATCATCAACGGGAGATGCGGCGAATTGCTGGGCCTTCCCGACGAGTTCATCAAGAACCCGCCGCGCTTCGACGAACTCGTCGAATATCAGACGCGGAACAGCAAGGTGCGCGGCACCCCGATGGCACAATCCACCAATTCGCGCGACCCGCGGATGCCGTCGGACCAGGAGAAATTCGCGGTCTGCGAGCGTTCGATGCCGAACGGAACCGTGATCGAGGTCCGCAGCGGGCATCTGCCCGACGGCAGTTTCGTCCAGACCTTCACGGACATCACCAAACGGGCGGAGGCGGAAGCGCACGTGGCGCGGCTCGCATCCGAGGATCCGCTGACTGGCTTGCCGAACCGGCGGGTCTTCCGCACCGCGCTCGATCAGATCAGCCGGCGAGATCCTGGCGAGTTGTCCAAGCACGGCGAATTCGCCGTACTGTTCCTCGATCTCGACCGCTTCAAGGTCGTCAACGACACGCTCGGCCACCGGATCGGCGACATGCTGCTCCAGGAGGTCGCCAAGCGGCTGAAGGGCGCATTGCGGCCGGACGACGTTCTCGCGCAGGCTCGGCGGCGACGAATTCGCCATCGTGGTGCGCCACGTCGAGTCCCGCACGGGGCTCGAAGCCCTGGCCGTCCGCCTGGTCGAAGCCGTCGTCCAGCCGTACGAGATCAACGACTATCGCATCCGTTCCAGCGTCAGCATCGGCATCGCCGTCGGGCCCGGCGACGGGGAGAATGCCGACGACCTGCTGATGGCCGCCGATCTCGCGCTGTACGCCGTCAAGGGCACCAACCGGGGCACCTGGCAATTTTATCACGTCGCCATGAACAAGGACCTCAACGACCGGCGGCAGATCGAGGTGGATCTGCGCGAGGCGATCGAGCGCACGGGATCTGGAGCTGTATTACCAGCCGATCGTGAACTTGCGGCGCAACGCCGTGTCGGGCTTCGAGGCGTTGGCGCGGTGGCGCCATCCGGTCAAGGGAGTGGTCCCGCCGGCGGTGTTCATCCCGGTGGCCGAGGACAGCGGGCTCATCGTGCCGCTCGGCGAATGGGCGCTGATGGAGGCCTGCCGCAACGCCGCCCAATGGCCGGGCGATCTGAAGGTCGCGGTCAACCTTTCGCCGGTGCAGTTCACCGCCCCCAATCTGTACGAGATGATCGAACAGACGCTGGCCGAGACCGGCCTCGCCCCGCATCGCCTCGAGCTCGAGATCACCGAGCGGATCTTCATGCAAGACAGCGAAAACACTCTCGCCACCCTGCGCCGGATCAAGCAACTCGGGGTGCGCATCGCCTTGGACGATTTCGGCACCGGCTATTCGTCGCTGAGCTATCTGCGGAGCTTCCCGTTCGACAAGATCAAGGTCGACCGCGCCTTCGTGTCCGACCTCTCCGAGCGCAACGAGCACGTCGTCATCGTGCAGGCCGTGGTCAGCATTGCCCGCGCCCTCGGGATGACGACGACGGCAGAAGGGGTCGAGACGGAGGCCCAGCAGCAATTCCTCGCCGCGCTCGGCTGCGACGAGCTGCAGGGTTACCTGTTCAGCGCGCCGGTTCCGGTCGAGCGGATTTCCGAGTTCATTCCCGATCGGGCGCCCGGCAAGACGATAGCGGCATAGGATTTTCGCCCGCGACGGCAACGGTGACGCTGCCGTAAATCACCGCGTTGCCGAGCGCAAACGGCGCGCCCACCTGCAGCGAATCCGCGCCGGATTGGTGACGATGGGGACGCCCAGGAATCCGACCGGCAGCACCATCCAGCGGACCGGGCCGGCGCGTGCCTTGAGCCACGCGACCGAGATCAGCGCGGACCACAGCGGCGCGGAGAAATTGATGGCGACGGTGCCGGCGCTTTCCGCCAATATTTACCTGAGATTTGCCGGGAAAAGGTTAATTTTAATGATATCTTGGTCTAATGCCAAAGCGATCGGTTGCCGAGCAACAATCGGATTTCCATGCGAGGCAAGCTGAAGTTCCTCGCGCTGTTCCAACCTGTTACACCAGACTCGCTTCGGCTTGCGCCATGACGGGCGGGCGCCGCTCGTAAAACCGGGTGGCGTCGCAATAGGCCTGCGCAATGCGGTACACCATGGGCTCGGCGAAGGCCCGGCCCGCGATCTGCATCGCCAGCGGCAGACCGGCGGCGGTGAATCCGGTCGGCACCGCGATCGCCGGCGTGCCGGTCACGTTGAAGGGCATCCGGCACTGGCGCTCATAGGTCTTGGCGATGGTGTCGGGGTCGTCGATCCGGCACGGCAGGTCGAGGCTCGACAGCGTGATGATGGCGTCGAATTCCTTCATGGCGTCGGCGAATTCCCGGCACAGCTGCGTACGCAATTGCTGCGCCTTGACGTAGTCGGCCGCCGGAATGAAGGCGCCGGGCAACAGCTTGCGGCGGGTCGCCTCGGCGTAGTCCTCCGGGCGCTGCTGGAGGTCGCGCTCGTGCACCGCATAGGCCTCGGCGAAGTGGATGGTGCGCCCGCAATCGGCGAAGCGCGCTAGCGGCGCCAGGCGGACCGGCCGCACCTCGGCGCCGAGCCGGCGCAGCAGGTCGGCAGCTTCGGCGATAGCGGCGACCTGCTCGGGGGCGCCGATCGCGTCTTCCGTGTAGAAATGGGCGACGACGCCGATCCGCAGTCCCTTCACGCCCGAATGGAGATCGGCGAGGCAATCGGGAAGCGCGCGTCGCGCGCTCGACCGGTCGGCGGGATCGTGCCCGGCGATGGCGCCGAGCAGCATGGCGTTGTCCTCGACGGTGCGGGTGAGCGGGCCGACGTGGTCGAGCGAGAAGCTCAGCGGAAACACGCCGGTGCGGCTGACCGCGCCGTAGGTCGGCTTCATGCCGATGACGCCGCAGCAGGTCGCGGGATTGCGCACGGAACCGCCGGTATCGGTGCCGAGCGCGCCGGGCGCCATTCCGGTCGCGACCGCGACGGCGGAGCCGCTCGAGGAGCCGCCGGGGTGGAGATCGAGGTCCCATGGGTTGAGCGCGGCCGGCCACGGCAGTTCACGGGTCGGACCGCCGGTGGCGAATTCGTGCAGGGCGAGCTTGCCGAGCAGCACCGCGCCGGCCTCGCGCAGCCGCGTCACGACGGCGGCATCTGCCGACGCGCGGTGATTCATGCGCAGCTTGGAGTGACAGGTCGTCGCCGTCCCCGCGACGTCGAAAATGTCCTTCAACGCATAGGGCACCCCATGCATCGGCCCGCGCCAGGCGCCGGCCGCGATCTCGGCCTCCGCCGCCTTGGCCTGGGCAAGGGCGACTTCCGCCGTCACTGCGATATAGGCGTGGTAGATGCCGTCGAGCGCGGCGATGCGAGCAAGCAGGGCCTTCGTCAGCTCGACCGGCGAGAGCTTGCGCGCACGGATCAGCCGCGAGGCGTCCGCAATGGTGATGAAGGCGAGGTCGCTCATTCCGGCACCGTGAACGCGGCGGGATCGAAGGTGACGGCCGGCTCGGTGAGCGGGGGAAATGTCGCCGGCAGGGTGCTCATGGCCTGGCTGCCGCGCGCGAAGGCCGCGGCAACGGTGTCGGGGAACAGCGCATGGGCGCGCCCGAGGCCGCGCGCGGCGGCGAAGCGCCGCAGCCATTCGGCGTCGGGAGCTTCGGCTTTCGCGGTATCGGCCATCTCGTCCTCTCGTCGTCGATCCATCGGGGCTGAATTCAGGGCGTCAACGCGACACCGGTTTCGCGAACCGGCCGGAACTTGTCGTTTTCGCGCACCAGGACGTCCCGCACTTTCATGGGCGGCGGCTCGCCATGCGCGTTCCATCACACAGCATAACACGCACGGTCGCGAAACGAAGCCGGGTTGCGCCGGGGGCCGGAATGGGGAGGATGGCGGCGCAGCGTGGCGCAGTCACGGTCAACCGGAGAGCGTGTCGATGAGCGAGTCAATTCTGAGCGTGCAGGATGGCGGCATTTTGCGGGTCACCATAAATCGGCCCGATGCCGGCAATGCGATGACGGACGCCATGGCGCTGGAGCTGACTTCGATCATCGCCGCGGCGCCGCGCACCTCGCGCATGGTGCTGCTGCGCGGCGCCGGCAAGGACTTCTGCGTCGGCCGGCAGGCGCCGCCGCCGCCCGCGTCTGCGCCGGAGGCCATGGAACGGCGGCGCTTCTCCGATATCGTGTTCGATACCTATGGGACGATCCGCAATTCGCCGATCCCGGTGGTGTGCGTCGTGCAGGGCCGCGCGCTCGGCTTCGGCTGCGCGGTCGCCGCGGTCGCCGACATCACCATTGCGAGCGACGCTGCCACCTTCCAGGTGCCGGAAATGCTGCACAACATCCTGCCGACCATGGTGATGTCGGCGCTGGCCGACCGCGCCACCCGCAAGGCGCTCGCCTATCTCGTCTACTCGACCAAGGAAGTGAGCGCCGAGCGGGCACTCACCTACGGCATCGTCAGCGACGTGGTGCCGCGCGCTGCGCTCGAAGCGGAGGTCGAGACGTTGTGCGCCAACATCCTCCAGGCGCCGGCGATCGCCACCGAGGGCGTCAAGGATTACCTGCGCCACGCCCTGACCATGGATGTGCCGGCGGCAATCGACTATGCGCGTAATCTCCACGCGGTGGTCAATTCATCGCACGAGATCCGCAAAAAAAACTGACCGGCGCGGCTGGCAAGCCCGGTCCAAGGGCGGCCGACCCGCGCGCCGAGATTCGGCGCCGAAATCGTGCATTCATTGGTGTCGCCATCGGCAACGGCCGATTTCGAAGCGTGCGTCTCGAAGGACAGGCAACACCATGCCGGCAGCCGTCCTCGAGACGCCGTGCTTCGCACGGCTCCGCGGGACGAGGTCCGTGGACTCGGCGTTCCATCCCGGACCGAAAAGGCCCTGGTGAAACCTGCTCGGGTTTGCGGTAAGGGACATGATGCCCAGCCCGTCGCCAGCGAAAGACCCTGATATGGCATCTCGCCCCCTGCCCCGCCGCGCCATCGCCACCGTCATTGCCGCCGTCGCGGCCGTGCCCGGCGCCGCCGCACTCGCGGTCGCCGCGGTTGCTTTTGCATCTGCGGCATCGACCTCCACGGCGTTCGCCCAGGCCGCGGAAGGACCCACCTTCACCGCCGAACAGGTCGAGCGGGGACGCGAGGCGTACACGCATAACTGCCAGGATTGCCATGGCTCGACGCTCGACAATGGCGAATTCGGCGGCCCGCCGCTCAAGGGCGGCTATTTCCGCAACCACTGGGGGGCGGGCAGCGTCGCCGACCTGACCGGCTATGCCAAGGCGCTGATGCCGCCGGATCGTCCGGGCCGGCTGTCCGAGCAGACCTATACCGATCTGGTCGCCTTCCTGCTGAGCAGCAACGGCTATGAGCCCGGCAGCACCGAGCTACCTTCCGACATGGCGGCTCAGCAGAAGATGAGCCTGAAGAAATAGCGGCGCGGCGACACAGACGGTGCCGGTTTGAACGATTTCTCCCTGCAGCAACTGGTGCTGCGTCTGCTCGCCATGGTCGTCATCGCCGGCGTGCACGGCGTTGCCGTCGCCGGCGCGGCATGCGCCATGGGAGACCCCGGGCCGCGCCATGACGGGCGGCTGACGCCCAATCCGCTGGTCCACCTCGATGTGCTGGGAACGTTGGCTGGCGTATTCTCGGCGGGATGGATCCGGCCGATCGCCATCGACCCGGCCTTGTTGCGCACCGGCCGCATCGGGCTGGTGCTCGTGGTCCTGGCCGGGGCGGCGGCGACGCTCGCCGGCGTCGTCGCGCTGCGGGTCTTGCGTCCCTATCTCCTTCCCCTGCTGCCGGACACGACCTCGGCGCTTGCCTTCGCATGGATCGAGACGATCGGCGAGGTCGGCGTGTGGTTTGCCGTCGCCAACATGCTGCCGCTGCCGCCGCTCACCGGCGCCCACCTGCTCGTTGCGATCGCTCCGCAATGGCGCGACCGGCTGCGCCGCACCCAGCCCTATGCGGCCGTGCTGCTTGCGGTGCTCGCCGTGGCGGGGGTGTTCACGCGCCTGCTCGGGCCCGTCTATGCGGCCGTTGCCGGAGCGGTGCTGGGGCAATGAGGCCCGGCTATGGGCCGACCCTGCCGGCGCTGCGATCGCCGCCGAGATAGCGCGCCATGATCGCCGCCATGTCGCCATTTCGCTCGAGCTTTTCCAGGCCCGATACGATGGCGCGCTTGAGGGTGAGGTCGCCTTTCCACAGCCCCAGCACCAGCGGGTAGCGCCCGAGCGGCGCCGGCGCCCACTCGACCTTCCAGCCCTCGCGCGAGGCGATCTGCCCGGCCAGCAGGAATTCCGTCACCCCGAAATCGAATTTGCGGTCGCGCAGGCCCTGCGCCAACTCGCCGGCATTGCCGAGGATCGTCACCTCGACCTTCTGCTCGCGCAGATATCGCGACAGCGCCAGGCGATCGAGCCCGGAAATGCCGACCAGCACGCCGGCGCGGCGGCCCGCGCTTTCCCCGACCGGCCCGGGCAGGACGAAGGCCCAGCCGGTCTGCGCATAGGAGGGGCTCGTCTCCAGGAACGACCGCGTCTGCGGCGAAGCGACGACGCCGCCCGCCAGCACGTCGCATTGCGCCCGCGTGATGTGCCAGTTGCGCGGATTGAAGTCGCGTCCCATGGCGGCATTGGCGCTCACATCCAGCCGCAGATCCATGTTCCTGGCGAGGCCGCGGAGCAGTTCGACGTCGATCCCCGGGGCGGCCGGATCGCCCGTCACCAGCGGCGGATAGACCGTCGGCAGGCACGCCCGCAGCACGCCGGCGGCGCGCACCTCGCTCATCGAGGTGTCGGGCGGCAGCAGATTGACGGCGGCGAGCAGCCCGAAAATGAGGGCATAGGACAGGACATTGCGCCAATTGCCCGGGAGAGCCATCGCCGGCCCCGTCAGAATTTCTGGAAATCGCGCAATGCGACCAGGAAGAACCCGACCGCCATGACCGACCAGCACGATCGGCCCGAGCCGCGGATCGAACTGATGGAAATGGATGAAGGCGCCGCGCAGCGCATCGACCGCATAGGTGAGCGGATTGATCTGGACCAGGATCACCAGCCATTCCGGATAGACCACCTTGGTCTGCGCCGTGGTGAGCGAGGGCTCGAGCGGAAAGATCGAGCTCGACGTGAAATAGAGCGGCAGGATCACCGCGTTCGAGAATACGCCGAAGCCCTCGAAGCTGCGGACGCGGTTGGCGATCACGACGCCGAGCGAGGTCAGCCCGAACGCCAGCAGGAACATCAGCGACAGGCCGAGCAGGAGGTCGCGACGGGACCAGCGCGATGTCGGCAAAGCGCGCCAGCGCCAGCACCAGGCAGCCGTGGAACATGCGCGACCGTGGTGCCGCCCAGAATCTTGCCGAGCAGGATGGTGAAGCGCGGCAGCGGCGAGACCAGGATCTCGCGCAGGAAGCCGAACTCGCGGTCCCAGATGGTCGACACCGCCGACTGCACCGACGTGTACATGATGTTGAGCGCGATCACCGCGGGGAAGATGAACTGCAGATAGGTGTAGGGAACGACGAACCGCACCTCGCCGTAGATCTCGCCGCGGAAATACGGATTGAGGCCGATGCCCATGATCAGCACCCACAGGATCGGCCGGCTCACGCCGCCGACGAACTGGCCGCGGTCGCGGATGGCGCGCTTCACCTCGCGCAGCCAGATCGCGTAGAGGCCGCTGAGCTGGCCGAAGCTCGCCAGCGCCGGTCGCCGGCCATTCTGCGTCGCGATGCTCCGTCATCTCGTGTGCTCGCCGCCGCGTCTGCCGAACTGGAAGGTGCGCTCGCGCGCGCTCGCGGGCGCGTCGCGCAATTCGCGGCCGGTGAGCGACAGGAACACGCTCTCGAGCGTCGGCTCCTCGACGATGAACCTGCGGATGCGGCCGCCGAAGCGCGACAGCAGCGTTTCCGCGAACGCCTCGCCGCTCGATTTGATCACGATCTCGACGTCCTTGCGATGGGCGAGACCGGAATAGGCCGCGACGATCTCGGCCGCGGTCGGCTCGTCGCTCGCGACGACGCGTATGAATTGCTGGCCGTGAGCGAGCTTCAGCGCCGCCGGCGTATCGTTGGTGAGGATGCGGCCGTGGTCGATGATGCAGACGCGGTCGCAGCTCTCCATCTCCTCGATGTAATGGGTGGTGACGATGACGGTGAGGTCGCGCTTGCGCGCGCAGTGCCTGCACGTGCTGCCACAGGCGCCCGCGCGACTGCGCATCGAGGCCCGACGGTCGGCTCGTCGAAGAACAGCACGCGGGCATCGTGGACGAGGGCGCGCGCGATCTCGAGTCGTCGCTTCATGCCGGCCGAAAGCGTGCGCACCAGGCTGTCGCGCCATTCGTCGAGTTCGACGAGATGCAGCATTTCGTCGATCCGGCTTTTTCGCCGCGCCGCCGGCACGCCGTAGACGAGGCCGTGGAAGTTGAGGTTCTCGTATACGGTGAGGCGGTCGTCGAGCGAGGGCTCCTGGAACACCACGCCGAGGCTGCGCCGCGCCTGCAGCGGCTGGGCGACGACGTCGATGCCGCCGATCCGCGCCGTGCCGCTGTCGGGCTTGAGGATGGTGCAGAGGATGTGGAGCAGCGTGGTCTTGCCGGCGCCGTTGGGGCCGAGCAGCGCGAACAGCTCGTTCGGACGCACCGCGAGGCCGACATCGTCGAGCGCCAGCGTGCGGCCATAACGCTTGGTCACGCCGTCGATCACGACCTCCGGCACGGCACCGTCCGTCACCGCCCACCCCTTCTCGGCCGTGAAATCGGCGCGTTCGGCGTGATCATTTCGCCGGTGTCGCGGGAAACTTGGCTCGCTCCAGAATAGCTTGGATCGAACCGTCGGCGATCAGGGATGCGATGGCATCATCGACGCTGCTGCGCAGGAACGTCTCGTTGGCGAGCAGGGTGGCGCCGACGCCGACCGGGGAATCCGGCAGCGGCGCCGGCGAAATCAGCCGAAGCCCGGCGAACGCGGGATCGGATTTTCTGCAGCGCCCAGAACGACGGCCCCCACACCAGCGCGACGCCGACGGTGCCGCGCATCGAGCGCCTGCGAGCGCCAATTCGTCGGAACCCATGGGGAAGCGGCTCCAGCGCTGGTCGGCCGGCAGCGCCTGCAAGATATTGGATCAGCCGGATGTCGGCGCTGGTGCCGATGGTGGCGCCGATCGCCTTGGCTTTCGGCATGTCGGCGAGCGATTTCCAGTCGGGATCGGTGGTCACCAGGACGTAGGAGGTGCGATAATAGGGCCGCGTGACCGCGAGCCATTGCGGATAGGCGTCGGAGATCAGCTTGAAGCCGAGAAAGACGTCGCAGGTTTCGAGAAACACCCGGTAGAGATTGTCGATGTCCTCGCCGACCGTGTTCTCGCCGATCGGCGTGCTCCTTGGGCTGGAGCAGCAGCGCCTGCGCGATCGCGCGGCCGATCTCTTGCGCGACCGGCAGGTCGGGGTCGCGCTCGTCGACGCAGTAATTGAGCGCCGCGCCGTCCTGCCGCTTGCCGTACTTCCACTCGTCGGGAACGATAGGGCGTGTCCTGGGCGAGCGCCGCCGATTGGCCGATGCACCAGGCGAGCAGCGGCGGCAACGGCAGCGAGCGCATCTGCGCCGCCGCCGCGCGCAGCTCGAGACGAAACCCGATCGAGCCTGTCGCCATCGCCAATATGTCGCGCGCCGGAGTTGGGAAGCGCCGCGACGGGCCGGCGGCCCGCCGCGGATTGGTGTCGCCGAGGCAATGCCGCATCAATTCGGCAGCGCGAACACCCACAGCACCGAGCCGCCGTCCGGATTCTGGATTTCCGGGGTCAGCGTCGCGAGCGCCTTGGACTGGCTCGAGCCGCTGCCGACCGCGACGGCGACATATTGCTTGCCGTTCACGCTGTAGGTGATCGGGAACGCGTTGATCACGTTGTTGAGGCGGGTCTGCCACAGCACCTTGCCGGTCGTGTCGTCGAAGGCCCGGAACACAGCGGTCCCACGAACCGCGTGAACACGAGGCCGCCGCCGGTCGGCAGCACCGCGGCGGTCTCCGGCGCGCGCTGCCGGTAGGACCACGCGGTCGAGCGGTCGGCGAGCTTGATGGCGTCGACGCGGCCGATATTGCCGTCGCTGTTGGGCACCGGCTACGCGCGCATAGATGGCGCGGCCGCCGCCGGTATAGGCCTGGCCGGGATCGAGCGGGGTCGGCGTGGTGTTGGAGCAGTACTCGTTGAGCGGCATGTACGAGCATGCCGGTCTTCGGGCTGTAGGCGGTCGCCGGCCAGCCGCGGCCGCCGGGATCGGCCGGGCAGTTCACCGTGGTCTGGCCGATGTGCGGGATCGCGGCGGCGTTGATGGTCTTCTCGCCGGTCTTGGGATCGATCGAGGCCACCACGTTCTGCGGCACCGTCTCCTTGTGCCACAGCCACTGGCCGTTGGTGCGGTCGAGCGCCTCGATGATGCCGAGCTTGCCGGTGGTGATCACCGCCTTGCGGGTCTCGCCGTTGACCGGCAGGTCGACCAGCAGGCGCTCATAGACGTAGTCGAGGTCCCAGGTGTCGTCCTCGAGATGCTGGTGGTACCACTTCAGCTTCCCGGTGTCGGGATTGATGGCGAGCGTCGAGTCCGAATACAGCGCGTTGTTCTTGGCGCCCGGGCTTCGCCGGCAGCGTGCCGCGCATCTCGGCGATCCACGGATAGGGCTGGCCGGTGCCGTAGAACACGAGGTTCTGCTCGGGATCGTAGCTGCCGGAGATCCAGGCCGAGGCGCCGAACCGGCTCTCCAGCGGCAACCCGTTCCAGGTGTCGTAGTTGGGATCGCCGGGATGGGCGATGGTGTTGACGCGCCACAGCTCGGCGCCGGTCTTGACGTCGTGGCCGGTGATGAAGCAGCCGCCGGGCTCGGCATTGCCGCAGCCGGTCATGCCCTGGATGATCTTGCCGTTGACGACGAACGGGCCGCCGGTGTAGCGCCAGCCCTTGGTCCAGTCGGCGGTGGCATGGTCCCACACCACCTTGCCGGTCTTGGCGTCGAGCGCGACGATATGGGCGTCCGAGGTCGCGACGATCAGCTTGTCGTCGTAGATCGCCATGTTGCGCTTGGCGAGGTTGTTGGCCTGCCTCGGTCACCAGCTTGGCCGGCAGGTCGCGCTTGTACTCCCAGATCAGGTCGCCGGTGGCGGCGTTGAGCGCCTGGACCTTGTCGGCATAGTTGAAGATGAAGAGCACGCCGTCATGGACGATCGGCGTCGTCTCGGTGGAGCCGGTCGTCAGCGACCACGTCCAGGCCGGCTGCAGGTTCTTGACGTTGTCCTTGTTGATCTGGTCGAGCGGGCTGTAGCCCCAGCCATTGTAGGTGCGCCGCCACATCAGCCAATCCGACGCCGGCGGATCGCGCAGCATGGCGTCGGTGACGGGCGTCAGGTTTTTGGTCGGGTCGGCGGCCTGCGGCTGCTGCGCGAGCGCCGCCGCCGCGAGCATCACAACCGGCAGGCTCAAAACCGTCGATTTCCAATTACGCCTCAACATCGATGTTCTCCCGTTGATTGCACCAGCGCGGATCGTCGAAACGCAATCCATCGCCGTCATGATCGAGCAGACCGCAGAGCGATCCTCCTCACCAGGTAGCGTTGCACGGTTGAGGCTTTGCCTCGTAGCGCTGAAAGCCGCAATGCTCGAACACCTTGAAGGCCGCATCGGAGCGGATGAAGTCGAGCCAGGCACGCGCCGCCTCGGGATGCGGAGCGTCCGATACCATGGCGACGCTGCAACTCGCAAGCCTGTTGTATGCGACGGGCATGTCGAAATGCCGCGGCCGGACAGCGGCGGAAGAGACGCATTGCCGGCGCCTTTCGCTTCACGCCCGCGATCGGTCCGGCCTGCATCCGTTCAGCTGCCGGCCCCTCGAAGCCACGTGCTGGCCAGCATTGCATGATGTGTTTCCTCGACGATTGCGGCATTGATCACAAGGCATGTGCGGCGTTGTCGCAGCCGGGATTGCCGAGCCCGCCTCGTTATATACAACGAAATATAGTGAATGATAAGATGCTCAATTCGTATGCGTAAGGCGCATCGCGGCGACCATATCGGCGCGCCACCGGCCGCGTTTGCCGATCACCACGTTGTGTCTTGCCGGCTTGCACAATTCGATATATCCGATCGAATATATCGATGCCCGTGAGGACCCCGAACCGTGACAATCGAATCCCGGAGCGATCTGGCGGCGGTCGATCGCCGGACACAGGTGAGGGACGATCCTCCCTTCGTCACCGACGTGTTCGGCGAGGTCGCGCCGGACGGCCGGGCGATCGGGCTCCGCATCCAACGCAGCGGGCGGGACCCGGTGGCCCTGTGCCTGCACAGCGAAGATTTGCAATATTTTGTCGGGCTCGATTCTGGCGCTGAGCCACGAGGCGAGGCGCTTGCACCCAGTGCCTGAAATCGACGCCCCACGGAGCGCCGCCATTCCGCTGCCGGTCACCGCCATCAACGTCGGCCAAACCAGCGATGACCAGGGCTTCCTGATGGTGGACGTCGGAGTCGCTTCGCTGATGTTCGGCGTGGCGCCGGCATCGCTGGAACAGGTCGGACAAACTCTGCTGGCCCTGAGCGCACGCACTTGCACCAGGCCGTCGTAGCGGCCCGACTTCGACGTTCGATTCCCGAATGTCGGTACGCGTTGGCACAGCGCCACGTACCACTGCAGGAACGGCATGGGGCCGCCACCTCGGAGCGACAGGGAGGACTGACCTTGCTGACAAGAAGACACAGCGTCTATTTTTTCGCGGCCGCCGGTGGGTTGGCCCTCGTCGGGCCGCCGCGCCTGACATCCGGCGCGAAGGCTGCCGAGGAGTTCGAAATCACCCACTCCGATGCGGAATGGAGAAAGCTCCTGACCCCGAACCGGTTTGCCGTGCTGAGGCAGGCGGCCACCGAGCGTCCGTTCTCGAGCCCGCTCGATCATGAAAAGCGGGCGGGAACCTTCGCTTGCGCCGGCTGCGACCTGCCGGTGTTCTCGTCGGCAACGAAGTTCGACAGCGGGACCGGCTGGCCGAGTTTCTGGGCGCCTCTCGAGAATGCCATCGGCACCACCGAGGACAAGTCGTTCGGCATGATCCGCACGGCGGTCCATTGCCGTCGCTGCGGCGGGCATCTCGGGCACGTGTTCAAGGATGGACCGCCGCCGACCGGCCTTCGCTACTGCATGAACGGCGTGGCGATGACCTTCAAGGTCGGGGCGGCCTGACACCAAACGCACAAGGCGACGCAGATGGCCCTTTTCGTTCTAGCCTATCTCGGCGGCGTGCTGACCATCGTAAGCCCGTGCATTTTGCCGGTGCTTCCGTTCGTCTTTGCAAGAGCCGACCAGCCTTTCGTCAGGAGCGGACTGCCATTGCTGGTCGGGATGGCCGTCACGTTCGCCGGCGTGGCGACGCTCGCGGTCGTCAGCGGCGAGTGGGCCGTCGAGGCCAACCAGTATGGGCGGATCGCCGCCATCGCGCTTCTGGCCATGTTCGGCGTCACGCTGCTGTTTCCGGAGATCGCCGACCGGCTGACGAGGCCGCTGGTCGCCGCCGGGGCATGGCTGTCGCACCGGGCCCGCGCGGAAAGCCGTTCGAGTTCGCCCGTCCTGCCGTCGTTTCTGCTCGGCGTCGCGACCGGCTTTCTATGGGCTCCTTGCGCCGGTCCGATCCTCGGTCTCGTACTCACCGGCGCGGTGCTGCAGGGCGTCAATGCGCAGACATCCCTGCTGCTCCTCGCCTACGCGACCGGCGCAGCGACGTCGCTCGCCATCGCCCTCCTCATCGGAGGTCGGGTTTTTGAGGCGATGAAACGCTCCCTCGGGGCCGGCCAGTGGATCCGACGCGGGTTGGGATTGGCGGTTCTCGGCGGTGTCGCCGCGATTGCCATGGGGCTCGACACCGGCCTCCTGACGAGAATGTCGATCGCCTCCACGTCAAACTACGAACAGACGCTGCTCGACCTGGCGCCGCCGGGGATAGATCAGCCGTCCGTCGTCATGCAGGGCGGTCCGGGGATGATGATGAGCGGGTCCAATGTCATGGCCGCGGGCCCCGGCATGATGATGTCGAACAAGTCTGCGAGCCAGGGGTCGGGCGCTCTGCCGGTCGAAGGACAATTGCCGTCGCTGTCGGGAGCAACGGCGTGGCTGAATTCGCCGCCGCTTACCGCCGAGGGGCTGCGCGGCAAGGTCGTGCTGATCGATTTCTGGACCTATTCCTGCATCAACTGCCTGCGCGCGATCCCCTACGTCCGCGCCTGGGCGGAAAAATACCAGGGACAGGGCTTGGTGGTCATCGGCGTCCACGCACCCGAGTTCGCCTTCGAGAAGAACATCGACAATGTCCGTCGCGCCACGCGGGACTTGAAAGTCGACTACCCCGTTGCGATCGATAACGAATATGCGATCTGGCGCGCCTTCAACAACCAGTATTGGCCGGCGCACTACTTCATCGACGCGCAAGGACGCATCCGCTACCACCATTTCGGTGAAGGCGAATACGAGCATTCGGAAGAGGTCCTTCGGCAATTGCTGGCAGAAACCGGCAAGACGGACGTCGCCGGCGGGCTCGTGACGGTGTCCGCCAGCGGCATCGAGGCCGCCGCCGATCTCGGCAGCGTCCAGTCGCCGGAAACCTATGTCGGCTACGAGCGCAGCGAGAACTTCATCTCTCCGGGCGGAATCGTCCGCGGCGCGCGTCATGCCTACTCCGCACCGTCATCGCTGCAGAGAAATCAATGGGCGTTGGCGGGCGACTGGACGGTGGAAGGCGAACGCGCCGTGCTCGACGGCCCCGGCGGACGAATTGTCTATCGTTTCCACGCCCGCGATCTTCATCTCGTGCTCGGCCCCGCCGAGGACGGCAAGCCGGTGCGGTTTCGCGTGCTGATCGACGGCGCGCCGCCGGGCGCCGACCATGGTGTCGACACCGACAGCGAGGGCCACGGGGTGATCGGCGAGCAGCGGCTCTATCAACTCGTCCGCCAGAGCCGGAGCGCCACCGATCGGACGTTCGAGATCGAATTTCTCGATCCCGGCGCAGAGGCTTTCGCGTTCACCTTCGGGTGAAGACGCCGGCCTTCCTTTTACTGAGTCTTCGCCGGCACTCCTGGAAGCACGGCTGCCACACCTTCCTGATTGATATTGAAGGTCAGGAACGTCAGCGGCTCGCCGCCAGGGTTGCCCCATTGGTGTACGAGTTCGAACGGTTCATAGATCAAGGCGCCTGGTTCCTTTGGCTCGGTCTTGCCGCCGACCGTGTTGGCCCCCGTGCCCGAGACGATGAAGTACAAGGCCGCTCCTGACCGATGGTGCGGCGGGTTGGAAGGCATTCCCGCGGGGAACGTGACCTGCGTCAGATTGAGATCATATCCGCCCGGCTTCAGGCCGGGGATCGCCGCCGCGGTACGGTACAACTCTCGTTCGACCGCCGGTGCATTCGTGGCCGGACGATCCAACGCCGCAGCGGGGGCGAGGAGGAAGTTGAGGAAGGTCGACGGCGCCGGGCTACCTGCCTTCAGGTCCGCTCTCGTCCCGCCGGCAATGAACAATCCCTCTCCGGCGTTCAGCAATTTGGTCTCGCCGTCGAGCGAGACCTCGGTGGATCCCGAGACCTGGTAGAGGACGCCATTGGCTCCCGAAAGGGCGCTCTTCTCGCCGGGCGGAATGGTGACGCTCAGGACCCTGAAATGCAGCGGCACATCGGTCACGGTCGGCAGCTTGGTTGCGGCGAGCACCTTTCGAGCCGTCGCGGTCTGAGCGGATGGAGTTTGCGCGGCTGCAGAGACCGCAAGCGCCATTGCGGCAAACAGCATTCCCGTCGTCATGAACCGCATAATGACCTCCGTTTATGTCGGCGCTATATTCCATCGAATACAGAGAACTGGCAAGGGACAAGCGGCGTTTGACAGTGACATTCTGGATCAGCGACGTTCCCCGCCGGGGAAGATCACGGGCAACAGTGCGAAATTCTGGATTGGCGGATCAGCCGCCGGCTTCGATCGCACCACGATAGCGGCGAGGCGCGCTTTTCCAGCCGTTTTGCAGACGATCAAAAAACGAACCGCGCTGCCCGCAAAGGATCATCGATCTCCACACTCAATCCCGCGGCACGAAGGCGCCGGGAGAGACATGCCTGGGCTCGACATAGGCGTGATAGAGTGCATCGAGCATCGCCCACAGCACGTCGCATTTGAATTCCAGCGCCGCCAGCGCCTGAGCCTGCTGTTCCGGCGTCCCGGCGTGGCGCTTGACGTAGTCGAGGGCGAATTCCGAATTGCGCCGCGCCTGGGGCGGCCGCGCCGAGAAATAGGCGAGCGTATCGCTGGTGACGAAGTCGTAGTTCGCCAGCATGCCCTCGATCCGCTCGCCGATGATCGCCGGCGAGAACAGCTCGGTGAGCGAAGACGCGATCGCCTCCAGCAGGCTCTTCTCGGCGACGAAATGCACATAGGCCTCGACGGCGAAGCGGGTGCCCGGCAGCAGCCCGTTGAGGGACGTGACGTAGGCGCGATCGAGGCCGAGGCCGTCGGTGAGCTTGAGCCAGCGCGCGATGCCGCCCTCCCCCGGCGCGTTGCCGTCGTGATCGACCAGGCGGCTGCGCCATTCGCGGCGAATGTCGCCGTCGGTGCAGCGCGCGATCAGGCTCGCATCCTTCACCGGGATCATCGCCTGGTAGTAGTAGCGGTTCAGCGCCCAGGCCTGGACCTGCCCCTTGGTGCATTTGCCGCCATGCAGGAGGTGGTGGAACGGATGCAGGCGGTGATAGCGCCGCGCGCCGATGTCGCGGAGCTTCGCTTCGAGTTGGTCGGCCGTCAGAAGCGCGGTCATAGCTCGATCCTCAATCCGTCTTCGGCGACCTCGAAGCCGGCGGCTTCGACGGCGCGGCGTTGGGGCGAAGTCTTCGATCAGGATCGGATTGGTATTGTTGATGTGTATCAGGATCCGCCGGCGCGCGAGCGACGCCAGCGCCGCGAGCGTGCCATCACTGCCCCCGACCGGCATATGCCCCATGCGCCGCCCGGTCTTGGTCCCGGCGCCGGCCGCGATCATCTCGTCATCGGTGAAGAGCGTGCCGTCGAACAACACCACATCGGCGTCGCGCAGCCGCTCGGCGATGGCGGGGGTGAGTTTCGCCGCGCCGGGAATGAAGACGAGGCGCTTTCCCGCACACCCGATCTCGATCCCCACATTGGCTTCGGTCTCCGCCGCCAATGCGGGATCGTCGCCCTCGAGATAGAGCGGCGCCTTGCCGGGCACCAGGAACAATTCGGCCTGCAACCCGCCCGGCAGTGCGAAACGCTCGCCGGGACGGATCGCCCGGCGCGATACCATTTCGGGCGCCAGCACGCCGAAGATCGAATTGGCGGCGAGCGTCGCCAGCGTCGCATCGGTGCCGTAAAGGGCGAAGGGTCCGCGCTCGCGCAAGGTGAGCAACCCGGCGGTCTGGTCGACTTCAGCCCCGGTCAGCACCACCGCGGCGATCGGGCTGTCGCGCAAGCCGCGCGGCTGCAGGGCCGGCGTGGCGAGAATCTGCTGGCGCAGATCGGGCGAGGCGTTGATGAGGACGAAGGCGGCGCCCGGATCGCCGATCGGATCCGCGGTCACGGCGAGACTGGCCTGGGTGCGCGGCTTGACGCGGGGATCGCCCGCCCATGCCAGCCGGCAAACGTCACAGCCGCAATTCCACTGGGGAAAGCCGCCCCCGGCCGCCGCGCCGAGCACAAAGGCGGATAGACGCCTCATGAGGCGTCTATCCGATCAACCATCGAACGCTGTCCGAAAGCGATGGGCGATCAGAACTCGGCCGGCAGATAGCCGTTGATCTCGAGGCCGATGCAGATTTCGACGAGCGTCGGGGTGGTCCAAGCCATGGTGTTCCTCCAAAAAATGCCCGCTGCTGGGCAGGAAACGGTACCGGGCGATCTGGCCTCAAGGGCACCCGTTTGTAAATAAGGCGAGCACCTATCTCTTTCATTGCAATAAGCGATAGGACCGCGGCCGCCCGAAAATGCCTGCATCCGTCGCCGCGATCGCCGATCCCGCCGCGCAGGACCAAGCCACGCCAGCACCCACGCGGAGCGCGCCTTTTTACCGCCGTTGGATGGGACCGCCGAAGACTGTATGCTCGCACTCGGCAACGCGCCGTCGCGAAGATGTTCCGACGGCCGCCACCGCCTCGATGGAGGAACTCATGACAGGCAAGCAAAGAAAGTACAGGTCGCAAGAACCGCAGACCGTGGCCGGCAACGGCCTGCTCGACCGCCGCACATTGCTCGGACGCGGCATCGTTATCGCAGGCGCGGCCGGCGCCGGCGTCGGCACGGCGCTCAACGGCGCGGCGGCCGAGCCGCTCGCCGTCGACCCCTGGAGCCTCGCGCCCGGCGCCGTGATCCCGGCCTATGGCACGCCGTCGAAATACGAAGCCAAGGTGGTGCGCTCGCTCACCAATCCCAAGGGCGAGCCGCGCACCGCCAATGCGCGCACGCCGCACCATCTCCTCGACGGCACCATCACGCCGGCCGGGCTTGCATTTCGTGGTGTCGCGCACCGGCATTCCCGACATCGACCCCGCCAAGCACCGGCTCGCCATTCACGGCCTCGTCAAGCAGCCGCTGGTGTTCACCCTCGATGCGCTGGCGCGCTATCCGAAGGTCACTCGCATCGCCTTCGTCGAATGCGGCGGCAACAGCGCGCCGCTGTTCTCCAAGGACCCGGTCCAGGCCGATGTCCAGGCGATCCACGGCCTGCTGTCGTGCTCGGAGTGGACCGGCGTCAGGCTGTCCACTCTGCTGGAGGAGACCGGCATCGATCCCGAAGGCCAAATGGTTCCTGGCGGAAGGCGCCGACGGGCCGAGCATGAATCGCAGCATCCCGCTCGCCAAGGGGCTCGATGACGCGATGATCGCGCTCTACCAGAACGGCGAGCGCATCGCGCCGTCGAACGGCTATCCGATGCGGCTGCTGGTGCCCGGCTACGAAGGCAACATGAACGTCAAATGGCTGCACCGGATCAAGCTCATCGAAGCGCCGGTCATGGCCATCAACGAAACCATGCAATACACGATCCTGTGGCCGGACGGAAAGGCTGGCAGTTCTACTTCCCGATGGAGGTGAAGTCCTTCGTCACCAACCCGTCGCCGGGCCTGACCCTGAAGGGACCCGGCTATTACGAGATTTCCGGCCTCGCCTATTCCGGCAATGGCCGCATCTCCAAGGTCATGGTCTCGGCCGACGGCGGCAAGAGCTGGGCCGAGGCGGCGCTGCAAGGCCCCGGTACTGAGCAAGGCACTGACGCGCTTCCGCATGCCGTGGCGATGGGACGGCCAGCCGGTGGTGCTGCAGAGCCGGGCCTGGGACGAGGCCGGCAACGTGCAGCCGACCCGCGCCGAGCTGCTCGCCGCAGCGTGGCGAGCCCCGCACCAATCCCCCCGTCACCGCCTTCCCGATGGGACACATGAACTCGATCACCAGCTGGGCGATCGACGGCAAGGGGGAGGCCAAGCATGTCTACGGCTGACACGGCCATCCGCAGTCTCGTCAGCGCCGCCCTGTTCGCGCTCGCCGCGGGCGCGGCGCTCGCCGCCGATATGCCCGGACTGGGCGAGAAGGCGACCGAGGCCGATCTCGCCAAGTGGGACCTCAGCATCGGGCCGGACGGCGCCGGCTTGCCGCCGGGCAGCGGCACCGCCGCCCAGGGCGCCGCCATCTACGTGCAGAAGTGCGAAGTCTGTCACGGCAAGGACGGCGGCGGCGGCATCGCCAATAGGCTGGTCGGCGGCATCGGCACGCTCGCCGGACCCGGCGAGCCGGTCAGGACGGTGGGCAGCTACTGGCCGTTTGCGACGACGGTGTTCGACTTCACGCGGCGGGCCATGCCATGGACGCAGCCCAAGTCGC
The DNA here is from genome assembly GCA_963795865.1 of uncultured Alphaproteobacteria bacterium. Taxonomy (GTDB): domain Bacteria; phylum Pseudomonadota; class Alphaproteobacteria; order Rhizobiales; family Xanthobacteraceae; genus JAJPKK01. Next base: position 18,133 of record CAWCJX010000042.1, on the reverse strand, counting down.
TCACCGCCGACGAGACCTACGCGCTGACGGCCTACATCCTCAAGCTCAACGGGATCATCGGCGACAACGACGTGATGACTGCCGACAGCCTGCCCAAGGTGAAGATGCCGAACCGCGACGGCTTCGTCAGCGCCTATCCGAACAAGCACTGACGTTCGTCAACGGTCGTTCCGGGGTGCGCCCTCGCGCACAACCCGGATCCAGGTGGAAGCCACAGCGGTGGGGAAATAGCCCCGCCGCTTTCCGGTTTTGCTTTCGCGTGACGCAAAGTCGACGCAATCCCGGCCTACTCGCTGCATATGGAGAAGGGGCTCCATGTCACAGCACAATACATTCACGGCACAAGAATTCACGGCACATCGGTCGAACTCGGTTTTTCCAATCGGCCGGCAGCGGGGCTTTGCCTGCTGGCGTCGGCCGCGCTGTTTTGTCTGAGCGCAGCCGGGGACGGCGCGGCGTTCGAGCGCCGCGCTGCGACGGCGGCTACCGCGCGTCCCGCTCCTGCACGGCTGTTCGGGCCGAGGGCCGCCGCGCCGAATTTCGGGCGCAACACCGGCCCGGCGCCCCGCAACCCGGCTGAGCCGGGGCAGCACCCGCTCGACCATGCCGCCCAGCCGCAGCATCCGCTCGATCACGCTCCACTCGAGCACGGTCCGCGCGGCGAGGGACCCGCAGCGCAGAACCGTGAGAATCGGGAGCGCGAAAACCCGGGCCGTCCGAATCAGAACGAGCGTGGCGCTGCATCGCTCGATCGCCGCAATCCCATCGCCGAGCCGCGCGGACTGCCCACAAACGGCGGTTTTCGCAACGGCGGGCTGCCGGGCGGCTTCGCCCGCAACGGGCTTCCGCGCCAGCCGTTTCCCGGCGAGGCCGGCTTTACCGGGGTCCCGCCGCGCGGGGAGACGCGTTTCATTTCCAACGAAATGGTGTTCCACGTCCCCTCCAACGTGCCGCCGCAGACCGTCGACGCGGCGGCGCGCCGGCTCGGCCTCGTCGCCGTCGGTTCGCAGAATCTGACGCTCTCCGGCGGAACCCTGTTCCACTTCCGCATCGACAATGGCCGGCAGGTCGCCGACGTGGTGCGCGATCTCGAAGCCGAGAACATCGGGATCGCCCAGCCGAATTACGTCTACCGCCTGCAACAGGACACCCGCGTGCCGGCGGCGTTGCCACCGACGCCGCGCGGCGATCCCGCGCAATACGTGGTGAGCAAACTGCGGCTGGTCGAGGTCCACAAGATCGCGACCGGGGCCGGAGTGCTGGTCGCCATGATCGACTCCCAGATCGACACCGCCCATCCCGACCTCGGCGGCGCCATCGCCGGCCAGTTCGATGCCGTCGGCAACCGCGACAAGCCGGACGAGCACGGCACCGAGATGACCGGGGCGATCGTCGCCCACCGCAAGCTGCTCGGTGTCGCGCCGCACGCGCGCATCCTGGCGATCCATGCATTCAGCCCGGAGGCGCAGAGCGGGGCGCAGACCACGACGCAGCACATCCTCGCCGGCATCGACTGGGCGATCGCCAAGGGCGCCCGCATCATCAACATGAGCTTCGCCGGTCCCTACGACCCCCTGCTGTCCCAGGCGCTCAAGAAGGCGCACGAAAAGGGGATCGTGCTGATTGCCGCGGCCGGCAATGCCGGGCCGCAATCCCCGCCGCTCTATCCCGCGGCGGACGAGAACGTCATCGCGGTGACGGCGGTCGACGAAGGCGACAAGCTGCTGCCCCAGGCCAATCAGGGCCCGCACATCGCGCTGTCGGCTCCCGGCGTCAACATCCTGGAGACGGCGCCCAACGCGTCCTATGAATTCACCACCGGAACCTCGGTGGCGACCGCCCATGTCAGCGGCGTCGCCGCCCTGATCATCGAGCGCAATCCCGCCATCGACGTCGCGGCGCTCGAGGAACTGCTGTATTCGACCGCGCGGAGCCTGGGACCGAACGGCCGCGACAGCCAGTTCGGATTCGGCCTGGTCGACCCGCTGCACGCACTCGAGGCTCTCGAAGCGAAGGTGGCGATGGGCACGACGAAGCCGGCGCCGGCCGCGACGCCGCTGCCGCGACCGTTCCCGGCCTCGGCGACGTCGGGCATGACCGTTAGCCAGGTTCCGCTCGCTCCGGGCCCGGGAGCGGCGAACGGCGAAACCGATTTCGTCGCCGTCGCCGAGAAGAAACGCCTCACCGCCTGCCTGCAGGAAGGCACCGCCAAGGGCATCCGCGGTCCCGAGCTGCGGGACTACACCGTGGTCTGCGTGGCGGAGGCGCGGCTCACCTGCCTCAAGCAGGCGGTGGCGCAGAAGGTGCGCGGGCCGGACCGCCGCGACTTCGTGGGCAAGTGCATGGGGTCATAGCGCAGCGGGCGAACCCGCTCGCATCATGCCACGCGGCGCTGTCAGCCCGTCCGGATCGTGACCTGCCGGATCGTGACCTGCTGTTGCGGGCGAAGCAAAACGATTGCATCCTCTCGAGCGACTGGCCGCCCAGGAGGGAGCATGCGCAAGGAAACAGCTCATTCATCCGGTGACGCTGCAGCCGGAAACGGTGTGATCGATCGGCGTGCGTTGCCGGGGCATGGCGACGCTTCGCGGAAAGCGGGGCTCGGAATATTGTGCGTGGCGGCGCTGACGACGCTCGCAAGCCTGCCTGCGGGCGCGCAGGGCTATCCCGTCAAACCCGTCACATTCATCACCCCGGCAGCCGCGGGCAACAGCCCCGACGTCGTCACCCGGCTGGTCGCGGATCGCCTGACGCAGTTGTGGAAATATCAGATCGTCGTGCTCAACCGTCCCGGCGCCGGCGGCCTGATCGCCGCGCAGGCTGCGGCCGGAGTCGAGAAGGACGGCTATACGCTCTACGTGACGCAGGCCTCGACCTTCACGGTCCTCCCGATCACGCAGGAAGGCAAGATGCAGGTCGATCTGCAAAAGGCCTTTGTGCCGATCGGCATGGTCGGAGAGCAGCCCATCGCCGTTGCCGTGAACAAGGAAATTCCCGCCGGCACTGTGGCGGAATTGATTGGGCTCATCAATAAAACGCCGGGCGGAATGCAGTTCGCCGCCACCAACCGGGGCGGCCAGTCTCATTTGACCGGCGAGCTGTTCCGCGAGCGAGCAAAGGTGAACATCACGTTCGTTCATGCACAGGGCGCGGCCACGTCGCTCAACGACGTCACCGCCGGTCGTATCCCCATCATGTTCGAGGGCCTCGCGGGCTTGGCGCCCGGATTGCAGGGCGGCGGCCTCAGGCTGCTCGGCATTGCGACCGCACGGCGCCCGCCAAACCTGCCGGACCTGCCGACGATAGGCGAAACCGTCCCGGGTGTGGTCTCGAGCGGATGGATCGTGCTGATGGCGCCGGCGGGAACGCCCGACCGCATTGTCCGGAAGGTCAACGCGGACCTCCGCACGGTCCTGACCGACCCGGAGGTTCAAGAGCGTTTTCACGTGCTCGGCACGTATACGCGCGACTTGACGCCGGAGCAGACGGGCGCATTTTTGCGCAGCGAAGAACAATTATGGTGGCCGATCGTCCGGCACGTGGAGGCGGAGGATCAGAAGCCCTCGCGCTGACGGGCAAGCGCCATCTGCGACCCGATCCGCAGTTCCGCTCCTGCCCCCCTGCCCGATCCGGCCACGGCCCAAAGGCCCATTGAGATTCGTCGTCACTTTTGCGGCTGATTGAAATAGCGAAGATCGGGAGGCCGCTGACCCTTCTTTGCAGGCATGATCATGCCGTCGGCGCTGAGAAAATACGGCTCTCCCTGGATGCGGATGTGACTGTTGTTCTCCATGCAGTTGTCCTCGACCCACCACGGATGCGGGTTGGGGCTGCGGCGATAATGCTTGGTCACCGTCCAAGGATGGGTCAAGGCATGGTCGATGACGGTGACCTCGTTGCTTATGACGTCGGGATCGTTCCTGTCGAAAGTATAGCGCTCCTTCACGATCGTCTGGTTGTCGGCGTGCAGAGGCAGTCCGCTGGCGTCGAAGGCGCGGGGACCCTTCATGTTACGGGTCTCCACTTCCAGCACGTCGTAGCGGCCGTCTGCCTTCGTATCGATCCAACGGCCGATGGAAATCCCGAGGAAAGACGGATCCACATCGGTCGGAAAGTCGCGCCCGTCGGTAAAGATGCGGCGGCTGTCGAGAACGTGGAACACCAGGATGTGGAACGTCTCCGGCGTTATGACGAATTCCATCTCGCCATAGCCGTTGGTCACGCGCGGCATCCCGGGCGAAAGGCACCAGGTGGTCGGGTCAGTGCCTTGGCCACCTTCCGCCACGTCCTTGAGGTTTTCCTCGAAGATGGCTTGATACTCGGGAGTGAGCGGCGCTTCTTGTCCAAGCCCCCTCGGCTTGTCGGGCACGTATTTCACCGAACCGCCGACCGCAGTCCACTGGCCCCTCAGGTCGGGATATTTTGTTTCATCATGCGCGGTGGCGCTCGCAATTTCCATCAACAGCGCAGCCGAGAACGCGACGACACCGATCGAGCTGCAATATCGCATGATGTTCTCCCCGTGAGCGCGGCCCTGCCGAGCGACACCAAAACTATCCCAACATCCGTGCCTCAGATAGGGGCCGTGCAGCACCGGGGCTGAATGCCGCTTGCCGAAAACTGCTTGGGCACTCTCGCGTCTTGTTCAGGACGTTCTGGGATCATGGCCGACATTGGTGTAACGATCCTCCCCAGGCGTTTCGGATCGGGAGGAGCCTCATGACCATCTATGGATACGTCGTCACGGCCACGCTGTTCACGGCGGTCGGGTGGTTCGTCGCGGCCGGCGGAAACACCGCCGCCGTCGGCAAGGAGCCGAAATTCCCCCAGCTCGCGATGCAGGACTTGAACGATCGGCAGCGTCCGCTCGGCGAAGCGATCATGAAGATCTCGAAAGTGGGGATCGCGGGCCCCTACAATCCGATGTTGCGCAGCCCGGTGTTCGGCCAGCGCATGTTCGACCTGCTCGCCTATCTGCGATGGGATACCTCGGTGCCGCTGCGGCTCAATGAGTTCGCGATCCTGATCATCGGGCGGCAATGGCGCTCCCAGGTCGAGTGGTACGCCCATGGGCCGCTCGCCGAGAAGGCCGGGCTGTCGCCGCGGATCATCGCCGAGCTCAAGGCCGACAAGCGGCCGTCGAACATGGCAGCCGATGAGGAAGCGGTCTACGATTTCGTCACCGAGCTGACGACCAAGCGCGCCGTCTCCGACGCGACCTTTGCCCGCGCCAGGAAGCTGCTCGGCGAGCAGCAGGTCGTCGACCTCACCGCCGTCGCCGGAACCTACATCACCGTCGCCATGCTGCTTGCCATGGCGGAGGAAACCGTTCCGCCCGGCGAGGAGCCGCCGTTCAAGCCGGGCGAGCCGTGAGATTTCCAAAGCAGCTCCGGTGAGGGCGATGAAGTCCCGACTGCCCTCACCGGCGGGCCTATCGCGTCAGCCGCGGATCCAGACGCCGGGATGCCAGACCCAGCGGCCGCCCTCGAACGCATGATGACCTTTGATCCAGACGTGGGCGGGGGACGGGCGGGCCGGCACAACCTCGACCACCGCCGCCGGCATTACCGGAACGACGCCGCGGATGTGATGGCCTTTCACCCAGAACCACGCGCCGCCGCGCCAGACCCAGTGACCGGGCACCCAGTTGTAGCCGGCGCCCGGCGCGGCGGGAACGACCTCGACGATCGGCGCCGGCATCGCCCGCTCGACGACGACCGCCTGGGCGGCCGCGATCCCGCCGCCGATGCCGAACAGCAGAGCGGCAGCGCAAACCGTGCGCGCCAAGTGACGAGACGAATTTGACATGACGAATTCTCCTTCGGGAAGGTGGACGTTTTTGAACGTGAAGGGAAACTCTGCACCCCTCGCGACGCACATTAGCGCCGCGAGTTGCGAATCAACCCTGACCGCTCCATTTATTCGGCATTCATGCGTCGGCCACATGACCGCCGCAACGGCGCCGCAGCGCCGCCCCACCGCCGGGCGCCTGCGCAAAAGGATTGACCAACATATAAGTCATTGCTTATATATTTAGCATGCGCCGCCGCGTCACCGCCGTGATGAAGACCCTCGCCGACCCGACGCGCCGCGGGATTTTCGAGCGCATCGCGCGACGTTCCGAGGTTTCGGTCTCGGCCCTCGCACGGGGCTTGCGCGTCTCCCAACCCGCGGTCTCTCAGCACCTGCGGACGCTGCGCAAGGCGGGCCTCGTGAAGGAGCGCCGCGACGGACGTTATGTGCGCTATCGGGTCGACCCGCGCGGCCTCACCCCGATGATCGATTGGCTCGAAATCTACGGCGCATTCTGGCGCGAACGCTTCGGGAATCTCGAGAAGCTGTTGAAGGAGATCGAGCCTTGAGCCGCGGGACCGTCTCCCGCGGGACTTGCATAGGCTGCATTGCTGACCCCACAATGAGCCCCGGAACCGATAATTGTGGCCGGCGGTCGGCCGCGACCTGGGCGAAAGGCCGTTCCAACGTGCGGATTCACCGGAGAGATGGCCGGAAGTTGTGGCGGGCGGTTGCGCGGCGGCTATTATGGGCCCGCCGCGTCGACCGCGACCGGTTGCCGCCGGCCCGGCGCATGCCTCATTGTGGATAGCCGGAATGGATGGCTTTGGAATTTACGCCCGCAGCGACCGGTTCGACCCCTTCACGGTGGTCCTTTTCAAGGCGCTGCAGGTCGTCGCCTTCCTGTTCTTCCTCGCCCTCATCGCCATGAGGCCCAAGGTCGATGACGGCAAGATCGACAAGAAGGCCGAATTCCTCATCACCATGACCTGGCCGGACGAGCATCCCGACGACATCGACCTCTATGTTCAGGACCCGACCGGCAAGCTCGTCTGGTACAACCAGAAGGAGGTCGGCCTGATGACGCTGGAGCGGGACGACCGCGGCGACACCAACGACTTCACCCTGGTCGAGCGCACCAAGATCCGGCTCCCGATCCGCGAGGAACTCGTCAGCATCCGCGGCACCGTGGCGGGAGAATACACGGTCAACGTCCACCTCTATCAGCACCTCGCGCCGGCGCCGGTGCCGGTCTCCATCAAGGTGGAGAAGCTCAATCCGAGCCTCCAGGTGGTGTATTACCAGACCATGCTGCTGGACCACACCGACGAGGAAAAGACCGCGATCCGCTTCACCGTTTCCGACGACGGCACCGTGATCCGCACCAGCGACAGCGAGAAGTCGCTGATCGACACCATCCTGTGGAAAAAGGCCTTCCGCAACCTGCGCCGATGAGGGGCCGAAAGGACGCCGCAATGTCGCCCGCGCAGCCCCACGATGCTCAAATGAACGCCTGATTCACCGGGTATTCAGCAATAAGCGAGGCATAATCGCACGATCGCCTCTGCAGTGGTCATGCCAATGGCGCGTCTTCGGCCCTTCGTTCTTCTCATGGTTTTCGTGACAGGCGCGGTCGCGTCCGATGCGGGCCGTGCGGGCGGCCTGTCCGGAACGTTGAGCCCCGGCGATCTCGCGCTGATCGACCGGGTGACGTGGGGCGTCAACACGTCGGTCGCCGGCCAATACCTCGCGCTTGGCCGCGACCGCTGGCTCGACGCCCAACTCCATCCGCCGCCGAAAGACCGGCTCCCGGCCAGCGCCCAGGCCGCGATCGACGCGATGCCGATCGCGTCAAAGCCGGCGGCCGAGATCGCCATGCCGCTCGCCGCGCAATCACGGGCCGCCAACCAGAGCGGGGACATCGAACAAAAGAAGGCGGCGCAGCAGGCCTACCAGCAGGCGATGAACGACACCGCACGGCAGGCTGCCACCCGCAGCCTGCTGCGGGATCTCTATTCGCCCGACCAGTTGCGCGAGAAGATGACGTGGTTCTGGTTCAACCACTTCAACGTGCTGCAGGGAAAGGCCGACATCCGCGCCACCATCGGCGATTACGAGGAACGCGCGCTGCGCCCCTACGCGCTCGGCCGGTTCCGCGATCTTCTCGAAGCGACCGTGAAGCACCCGGCCATGCTTCGCTACCTCGACAATGCCGACAACGCGCGCGGCCACATCAACGAGAACTATGCCCGCGAGATCATGGAACTGCACACCATGGGCGTCGGCTCCGGCTATACCCAGGAGGACGTGCAGGAACTCGCGCGCATCCTCACCGGCGTCGGGGTCAACTTTCAGCCCGAGGGGCCGAAGCTCACCGGCGCGGCGCAGGCGGACTACATCCGCACCGGGCTGTTCGAGTTCAATCCCAATCGCCACGACTACAGCCTCAAGCATTTCCTCGGTCGCACCATCGAGGGCGGCGGCTTCGGCGAGGTCGCCCAGGCGCTCGACATCATCGCGCGGCATCCCGCCACCGCGAACCATATCTGCCGCCAGATCGCGACCTACTTCGTCGCCGACGCCCCGCCGCCGGCGCTGGTCCAGCGCATGGCCCAGACGTTCCAGAGGACCGACGGCGACATCGCCAGCGTGCTGGGGCTGATGTTCCGCTCGCCGGAGTTCAACGCCGCGCCCAAGTCGAAATACAAGGACCCCATGCAGTTCGTGCTGTCCGCGGTGCGGCTCGCCTATGACGACAAGGTGGTCCTGAACACCGCGCCGATCCAGGGCTGGCTCGGCCGGCTGGCGCAGGGGCTCTACAATCACGAGACGCCCGACGGCTATCCCATGACCGCTGCGTCGTGGAGCGGCCCCGGGCAGATGGCGATGCGCTTCGAGATCGCGCGGCAGATCGGCTCGAACTCGGCCGGCCTGTTCAAGCCGCCGGGGCCCGATGCGGTCGACCATCCCGCCTTTCCCCAGATCCAGAACGCGCTCTATTTCAGCAGCCTGCAGCAGATCCTGGGCGCTCCGACCCGCGCAGCGCTCGACCAGGCAGTCTCGCCGCAGGATTGGAACACCCTGTTCCTGTCATCCCCCGAATTCATGCGGTGAGGTGGACGATGCATCGTCGCGATCTTCTCAAGGCCATGGCCGCCGCCGTCCCGCTGACCATCGCGGGCCGGGTGTGGGCCGCGCCGAAGGCCGACATGCGCCTGCTCGTCGTCTTCCTGCGCGGCGCCTATGACGCCGCCAATGTGGTGATCCCGGTATCGAGCGATTTTTATTACGAGTCGCGTCCGACACTGGCAGTTCCGCGTCCGCGCGCAGGCGCGGCCGATGCGGCACTTGCGCTCAATAGCGACTGGGGACTGCACCCTGCGCTCAAGGATTCGCTCTATCCGCTGTGGGAGAAGAAGCAGATCGCCTTCGTGCCGTTTGCGGGCACCGACGATCTCACCCGCAGCCATTTCGAGACCCAGGACACCATCGAGCTCGGCCAGCCCGTACACGCCACCCGCAACTACAATTCCGGATTCATGGCGCGGCTGGTCACGGTTCTCACCAAGGCGCGGCCGATCGCCTACACCGATCAATTGCCGCTCGTCTTCCGCGGCGGCGATTCGATTCCGAACATCGGCATCGGCTCGGTCGGCAAGCCGGGCATCGACGACCGCCAGGCCAAGCTGATCGAGAGCATGTATGCCCATGACCCGCTCGCCGGCGCGGTCTCGGAAGGCTTTCGCGTGCGCGACGATGTCTACCGCTCGGTGTCCCAGGAAATGGTCGCAGCCGATCGCGGCGCCGTCTCGGCGAAGGGCTTCGAATTGTCGGCGCGCCGCATCGGCCGGCTGATGCGCGACCAGTTCAATCTCGGCTTCGTCGATGTCGGCGGCTGGGACACCCATGTCGGCCAAGGCGGCGCCAGCGGGTATCTCGCGGGCCGCCTCGGCGAACTCGGCCGCGCGCTCGCCGGCTATGTGCAGGAGATCGGCCCGGAAGCCTGGAACAATACTCTTGTCGTCGTCATCTCCGAGTTCGGCCGGACCTTCCACGAGAACGGCAACCGGGGCACCGACCACGGCCACGGCAGCGTCTATTGGGTGCTCGGCGGCGCCGTCAAAGGCGGCCGCCTCGTCGGCGAGCAGGTCAAGGTCGACCGCGCGACGCTGTTCCAGAACCGCGACTATCCCGTGCTCACCGACTATCGTGCGCTGTTCGGCGGCCTGTTCCAGCGCGCCTATGGCCTCGACCGCGCGAGCCTGGAAAAGATCTTTGCGGGCGCCGCCCCGCGCGATCTCGCGATCGTGTGACGTACGAAAAGCATCGCAAAATTCGCACGAGCCGCGAAAAAGGCCACACTCAAACTCTGATCGCGGGAACGACAATGCCGGTCTTGTTTGTCACGGAGACAAACTGACTTGCATACGTGCCGCTCAGGTGGCGTAGCGCAGGATCGCCGCGAGCGGTTTGCCGCCGGGGATGTCGGCTTTTCGCACCGCGAGAATCCGGCCACCGGATCGGATGACGCGGGTCGCGATCTCATCGACCACGCCATAGCCCCCGGCATCGGCCGCGGCGGCATAAGTGACGGCGCCAGTGGTCTCGTCGACCGTGCCGGGAACCGTCTCGTCGATGTCAACCAGCATCAACTCGACCGCGCCATAGGTCGCCGCGCGCGCGGCGTGCGCGACGTCGGTGGTCGCGCGGTCCTCGTTCTCGCGGGCCGAGAACGTCGTCTTCCATTGCGCGATATCCTGGCGATAGAGGCCGTCGAGTATGGTTCGGGCCCGCTCCGCGAGCTGGGCGTCGCCAGTGTGGCCGGGGCTGCCGTCGATCCCCGCCGCGGCGAGGTGGGCGTAGCTGTTGACCGAGCGGTAGATAGAGGCGAGCGGCTCGCTCGCCGCCAGCACCAGCGGGATGTCGCTGCCGGTCAGGAGCCCGCGCAATTCATGATCGACCTTCCGGGCGAATTGGCGCAGCAGCACCTTCTGGCCCTCGGATCCCTGAATGCGGCCACTGGGCGAACGGTTATTGATCGAGGCGCGTCCGACCGCGCTGGCGGCATCCTTGGGCATGCCCTCGACCTTGATGACCGCGGGCGGCAGGTCGGCGGAGACCTGGATGACGTGGACCGAGCCTTCCGCCAGCGCCAGCACGAAACAGGTGTTGGGAAAGGTGACGGCGCGGAACAGCGGCTTGAGATGATACCGGTCCGACACCTCGACCATCGCCGTCAGCGCATTGGGGACGCGGAAGGTCCGCACGCTGTCCGGAGTCGCCAGCACCGCGAGGCTGCGCGCCTGGAACCGCCAGAACTCGTCGTCGTCGACGAGGTCGTCGAGATGCTCCATCAACGCGGCGACGCGGCGCTTGTCGGCCTCGACGGCTTCGAGCTGATGCAAGGCCTGCCTGGCGAGGTTCTTCAATTCGATCCGGTCCCCCGCGGTTTCCTGGCTGACCGGCGTGGTGGGCAGGTAGATCGAGACACAGATGTCGCCGCGGTGGGCCGCGAGGGATTTGAGATCGGCGAGGCTTGGGATATCGACATAAAGCATGGCTTGCTCCGCTTTCACTGTCTGCGTGTCGAATGGAAGGCGAGGGAAATCGAGTTTACGGAAGGTCTGCAACTCCGAGACAAAGGCCGCCGGAACGGAGTGGCCGGAACATCGGCCGCTCAATGCGCTCCGTGACGAGGACGGCGCGATCCGAAGTTTGTCGCCGCCGGATCAAGATCATAGTATCGCGCCGGGTGCAATGAGCCCGCATTTCCGGAGCGATGCGATGATGGCCGACAACCGCGTACGACACCGCGATGTGCTGAGACGCTTCCGAGCTTGGCCGCGCAAATCGGGAGACAGGAAGATGCCGCGTCGATCGATCCCGGTCATGGCCGCGTTTCTATGCGCCGTGACCGCCTGGCCGGCGTTGGCGCAGGAGCGGCCGGCGCCCAGGCCGATCGCGGCCGTGGTGGATACGCTCGCCGGCGGACTGATGGCGCGCAGCGAATGCGTGGGCGTTGCGGTGGGCGTCAATCACGGCGGCATGCAAGGCTTTTACGCCTATGGCGAAGTCGAGCGCGGCAGCGGCCGCCGTCCCGAGCCGACGACCGAGTTCCAGATCGGTTCCATCACCAAGGTGTTCACCGCCACGCTGCTGGCGCTCTACGCCGATCGCCATGTGGTCAAGCTCGATGCGCCGCTGCAGAACTATGTTCCGCGGGGCGTCGCGGTGCCGAGCTTTGCGGGGCGACCGATCACGCTGGTCGATCTCGCGACCCACAGTTCGGGCCTGCCGCGCCAGCCGATGACACGCGGCGACAGCTATTCGTCGGCCGAGATGTTCGCGTTCCTCGGCTCCTACCGCCTGCCGCGCGCGCCCGGCGCGCAATTCGAGTATTCGAATCTTGGCGTGGCGCTGCTCGCCCATGCGCTCGCCAAGGCGACGAATACGCCTTGGGAGACCTTGGTCGAACGCGACATCACGTCGAAGCTCGGCATGCCCGACACCCGGCTCAAGCTCACCAATGAGCAACGCGGCCGGATGGCGATCGGCTACAACGGCGCCGGCGCGCGCGCCAGCGAGAACTTGTCGACCTGGCCGGCCTTCAGCGGCGCCGGCGCCCTGTTTTCGACCGTCACCGATCTGATGCGCTTCCTCGCCTGGAATCAGGGCGAAGTGAAAAGCGATCTCAATGAGTTGCTCGATGAGTTGCACAAGCCGCGGTTCGCCCTGCCCCGTCCGGGCGCCGCCATGGGATTGGCATGGCACATCCTGCCGCTGGGAGCGTCAGGCTCGTCGATCGTGTGGAAGGACGGCGGCACAAGGGGCTACAGCTCCTATATCGGCTTCGTGCCCGGCGCCAAATCCGGAATCGTCGTCCTGTCGAACGCCGTGAATTGTCCCGTCGCAGGCGTCGGAGCGCAGATTCTCGCGACCCTCAACGGCCAGGCGCATTGAAAGTCGACAAGCCCCGCATGGAGACGCTGCCATGGGCGCAGTCGAGGATGGCCCGGCGGCTGCGGCTCACGCCGGAAAAAGCCGGTCCTGGCATGCCTTGCCCGGCTCTCAGGAAAAAGGCCCCGCTTTCGCGGGGCCAGGGTGTACCATCAACGGGAAATCCCTACACCAGCCGACGCCGGAGGTGGTTGCGGAATAGTCACACTCCGCCGCAAAATAACGGTGAGCCGGCGCCCGTCACCGCGAGCCGTCACGGACGCGGTTCGCCGCTGACAGCACCGCAAGTCGGCCTGACCGCCGCATGGCAGCACGCCGAGGCATGCGTTACGCCATGGCCGTCTTTCGCAAAGTCTCGCAGATTGCAAAGTCGACGCCGGCCAACTATTCGTCAAGGCAACCGTCGTGGCACCGCCGCGATCGGGTTATGTTGGACCGCACCACCAGCCGGACAGAGGTATTGCCCATGAACCGACGCCAGGCACTCGCGGCAATGTTGGCGGCTTTGGCCCCGTCACCGGCGTTGGCGGCGATGCCGTCCGTGTCCACGCTCATCGGCACCGGGGCGCGGGGCTATTCGGATCGCGAAGTGAACAATCCCTATGGCCTCGTGATCGGGCCCGACCGGGCGCTGTACTTCTGCGACCTCGACAATCAGCGCATCCGCCGCCTCGACCTGCAAACGCGTCGAACGTCCGTCGTCGCGGGCAACGGCCAGAAAGCCTATGGCGGCGACGGCGGACCGGCGACCGCCGCCGCCTTGAACATGCCGCACGAAATTCAATTCGACGCCGCCGGCAACATCTACATCGCCGAGCGCGACAATCATGTGGTGCGCAAGGTCGAGGCCAGGACCGGCATCATCTCGACGTTTGCCGGCACCGGCATGGCCGGGTTTTCCGGTGACGGCGGCGCGGCGACGCGGGCCCAGCTTCGCCAACCTCACAGCATCGCCGTCGATCCCGGCGGCAAGCTGCTGATCTGCGACATCGGCAACCACCGCATCCGGCAGGTCGATTTTTCCACCGGCGTGATCGAGACCTATGGCGGCACCGGCGAGCGTCAACCGACCCCGGACGGCGCGGCGGTCAAAACCGCGCCGCTGAACGGGCCCCGGACCATGGCCTTCGATGGCGACGGCAATCTCTATCTCGCGCTGCGCGAAGGCAATGCGATCTACCGCATCGCCTCGAAGGCCGGAACAATTCATCATCTGGCCGGCACCGGCGAGCAAGGCTACACGGGCGATGGCGGGCCGGCTCGCCTCGCCACCCTCGCCGGTCCCAAGGGACTCGCCTACGGGGGCGGCACGCTCTACGTGGCCGACACCGAGAGCCACGTCATTCGCAGGATCGCGCTCGACACCGGCATCATCACCACCGTGATGGGCACCGGTCGCCGCGGCGATGGGCCCGAGCCCGATCCGCTTCGATGCGCGCTGTCGCGGCCGCACGGCGTGTTCGTCGCCGGCGACGGCGTCCTCTATGTTTCGGACAGCGAGGCGCACCGCATTCGCGTCGTGAGCTGAAACATCGTCGCGGCCGGCCGCGCGCGATCAGCCTTGCAGCACGCCGCGCGCGATCTGGTCGGCTTCGATCAATTCGAACAGCGCCTTGAAATTGCCTTCGCCGAAGCCGTCGTCGCCCTTGCGCTGGATGAACTCGAAGAAGATCGGCCCGATCACCGTCTTGGAGAAGACCTGCAGCAGGATCTTGGTTCCCCTGCCCTCGACCACGCCTTCGCCGTCGATGAGAATGCCGTGCTTCTTCATCCGGCCGATCGGTTCGGCGTGGCCGGCGACGCGCGCGAAGCTGTTCGCGTAATAGGCATCCGGCGGCCCCGGCATGAACTGCAGCCCGTTCGCCGCGAGCGCATCGGTGGCGTCATAGATGGCATCGGTGCCCACCGCGATGTGCTGGATGCCTTCGCCCCTGTAGGCGCGAAGATACTCCTCGATCTGCGAATGCTCGTCGGCGAACTCGTTGATGGGGATGCGAATCCGCCCGCACGGACTGGTGAGGGCGCGCGAGTACAGGCCGGTCAGCTTTCCCTCGATATCGAAGAAGCGGATCTGGCGGAAATTGAACAGGCCGGCATAGAAGCCGAACCACTTGTCCATGTTGCCGCGCTTCACATTGTGGGTGAGGTGATCGAGATAATAGAACCCGACGCCCTTCGGCCGCGGGTCGACCTCGCCGAGCCACTCGAACTCCTGCGCATAGGGTGAACCCTTGGCGCCGTAGCGATCGACGAAATAGATCAGGGATCCGCCGATTCCCTTGATGGCGGGCGCCTGCAGCGTCCGGTCGGCTTCGAGGTACGGCTCGGCGCCGAGCGCGACGGCATGCTCGAAGGCGTGCCCGGCGTCGACGACGCGCCACGCCATCGACGCCGCGCAAGGCCCATGGGCCGCCGCGAAGCGGGTCGCAAACGCGCCCGGCTCGGCGTTGACGATGTAATTGATGTCGCCCTGGCGGTAGACGCGTGATGTTCCTGGTGCGATGCCGCGCCACCGGCACATAGCCCATGCGCCAGAACAGCGTCGCCAGCGCCTCCGGCTGCGGATGGGCGAATTCGACGAACTCGAACCCGTCGGTGCCCACCGGATTGTGCGCGCTGATCGTGGCGGGCGGCGCGTCATGCGGAAACGGACCCATGGTATGGCCTCGAAGACGTTGCGTCCAACAAGCATAATAGCGCAACGACGATGCCGATCTCGTGCGTATTACGTATCAAGTGTACTAAAATTACACGATACATGCGTAAACTATCGACTTCTTGTCTAAATCTTGCATCAGTGATTCTTGGCGATCGACCTCGGCCTGTCGAAGTCGCAATGTGCGCTCCCGATCGTTGCGGCGGGACGCGCTATGCGATCACGGGTTGGAGCGGCCAGCCGAAATCATCGGGCAGGTTGGCGCTCGCGACCAGACGTTGCGTCAGCAGGCCATGGAGGCGCGCCCATTCCTTCTTGGTGTCCCGGGTCGGGTTGCGGTAGACCAGATTGTGCATCTGGCCCGGGTCGTTCTTGAGGTCGTAGAGCTCGTATTCGAGCCCGGCGCCGTCGAGGCCGAAATAGACCGCATAGGTCCAATCGCCCTCGCGGATCGCGCGGATATGGCCGCCCGGGGTGCTGGCGGGAAGGAAGAACAGATCGTCGAAGGAAAAGATCGTGTGGTCCTGCACTGTCTTTGACGGGTCTCGCATGACCGGAACGATGCTCTTGCCGATCCCGTAGGACTGCGCGTCGGGCAACGCCGGCGAGATCCAGGATCGTGGGCAAGAGATTGAGGTGATCGTAGAACGCCTCGGTCTCGAGCGGCTCGGGATAGAGCTTCGGATTGTGCACGATCAGCGGAATGTGGATCATTTCCTCGTAGGCCGTGTAGGCCTTCTCGCGCATCCCGTGCGAGAGGCCGCCCTCGCCGTGATCGGCCAGACGCAGCACGATGGTGTCATTGATCAGGCCGGTTTCTTCGAGCGTGTCGAGCACCGTCGTGATGTGCTTGTCCACGACGGTGTGAAGGTAGGCGTAGAAATTCACGTATTCCTCGCGCGCCCCGGCGCCGTCGAGCGGCGCTTGCTTGTTGTAGGCGTCGCGCGCCCGCTTTTGGACCTTCGGCTTGGTCGAAAGATCGTCGGAGTAGTTGTCCGGCAGCTTGATGCCGAGATGGGCGAAATCCTCGCGCCGGTAGCCCGCCTGCAGCCAGGCGTTCGGCTTCATCCATGAACCCGGATAGCAGCCGATATCATGGGGGTTGACGAGCGACACGAACATGCAGAACGGCCTGCCCAGCTTCGCCGCCCGGTTTTTCAGGAACTCGACGACGCTTTCGCCGCCGACGCCGGCGGTCTGGCCGCGGTCGGACGCGCTCGGCCCGCTGACATAGCGGCCGTCGTTGTTGGGACCGGCGCCGCCGAGCGTGCGCAGGCCGTCGAACTTGCCGAACGGGGTGCTCTGCCATTCCTGGATGGCGTTGCCGGCATCCGGCGGATTCCAGCCGGACCAGCCCCAATTCTTCTCCATCACGCCGATATCGGCCGGGCCCCAGTCTTCGCCGCCATTGCCCATCGCCGCATTGGCGGCATAGCTCAAGTGCCATTTGCCCTTCCAGACCACCTCGTAGCCGGCCTTCTCCCTGAGCAGCGAGGCGATGTTCGGCTGGCGGTCCTGGTGCGGCAGGCCAGGCCACAGGAAGGTCTGGGTCACCCGATTGACCGGCGCGAAACGCCCCGTGACCATGAGCCCGCGCGACGGCGAGCACTGGCAGGCCGCGGTGTAGGCGCGCTTGAAATAGAGGCCGTGGCGCTTGAGCCGTTGCAGGGAAGGCAGGTTCTTCTCCGCCCACCCCTGCGGCCAGTGCACATGATGGCGCTCCTGATCGGTCATCAGCACGACGATGTTGGGAGCCTTCGGCACGCTGATCGGCTCGGCGGCGACCGCCGGGGCGGTGAGACCGCGCGGAACGCCGGTGATGGCGGCAAGTCCGGCCCCTATCTGCAACAGGTTGCGCCGCGTGGTCGCGCCCGCCTGCGAAGCGCGTTCGCCTTCTGCGATTCCGCCAGGACGGTCGGGCTCGTCCCGGCCCTCCGGCCCGTCGACGGGACGCGAATTGTCCATGGCGAAACCCCTCACACGCGGCTCGGCCGCAATCTCGAAGGCGCGCCGCGACGGGCTGCCGGACGGCAACTCGACCGTGCCCAACCGCAACCGGTATGGTTCGCGCACGCGCATCGTCAACCAAGCACAGCCGGAACGGAAAGGGTAGCGATTTGCATCGATTTCGTCGTGCAACACGGCGCATTGCGCCGGCTGCCGCCGCGATTGCACCGCACGTGTATCGGCGTCACGGCGTCGGCTCTTCGCTGCAGCGTGTGCGCCAACGCAGATCGCACCCAGAACCGCACGCAATGCGTTCGATGCGTATTGATGGCGATAAATTGCACGATATGTGCAATCTGTCTCGGGTGAACGCGAGACCCTTGCATGGATGAGTTCGACTTGAAGCTGCTGCAGGCGCTGCAGGAGGATGGCCGGCTGACCAACAACGAGCTCGGCGATCGCGTCGGCCTTTCGGCGTCGCAGTGCTCGCGTCGCCGATCGGCGCTGGAACAGGCCGGCATCATCGAAGGCTATCGGGCCGCGCTGTCGTCGGAGGCGCTCGGGCTTGCCATTCTCGCGTTCGTCCACGTCACCCTGGCGGCGCATTCGCCCGACAACGCCAGGCGCTTCCAGGAACTCGTCGCGCGGACCGAGGAGGTGCAGGAGGCCTATTCGCTGACGGGGGACGCCGACTATCTGGTCAAGATCGCGGTTCCGGACCTCAAGGCGCTGTCGCGCATTCTCAGCGAGGTGTTCCTGGCGCATGGTGGACGAAATTCG
>CAWCJX010000041.1:0-120938 GCA_963795865.1 uncultured Alphaproteobacteria bacterium | reverse complement strand
GCGCGATGACCAACAGCTACAACGACATTCGCAATGCCAAGACCATCATGGTCATGGGCGGCAATCCCGCCGAAGCGCATCCGGTGTCGCTGCAGCACATCCTGGAGGGCAAGGAGCTCAACCGCGCGAACATGATCGTCATCGATCCGCGGATGACGCGCACGGCGGCGCACGCGACCGAATATGTGCGGGTGCGTCCGGGCACGCACATTCCGACGATCTACGGGATGCTGTGGCACATTTTCCAAAATGGCTGGGAGGACAAGGAATTCATCCGCCAGCGTGTCTACGGCCTGGACGAAATCCGCAAGGAGGTGGCGAAGTGGACGCCCGACGAGGTCGAGCGCGTCACCGGCTTGCCGGAAGCACAGGTCAAGCACGTCGCCGAGACTTTTGCGAAGGATCGGCCGTCAACGCTGATCTGGGCGATGGGCCAGACCCAGTTCACCGTCGGTACGGCGAACGTCCGCGCCAGCTGTATCTTGCTGCTCGCGACCGGCAATGTCGGTCATTCCGGCAGCGGCGCGAATATTTTCCGCGGCCACACCAATGTCCAGGGCGCCACCGATCTCGGCCTCGATGTGACGACGTTGCCGCTCTATTACGGACTGTCTGAGGAAGCCTGGAGGCATTGGTGCCGGGTGTGGGAGGTCGACTACGACTGGATGCTGTCCCGCTTCGTCAACAAGACGTTCATGGAAACATCGGGAATTCCCAGTACGCGCTGGTTCGATGCCACCCTGCTGCCGAAGGACCAGGTCAGCCAGCCCGACACCTTGAAGGCCATGTTCATCATGGGCCATGGCGGCAACACGATCGCCAGGATGAGCCAGGCGGCCCGCGGGATCGAGAAGCTCGATCTCCTCGTCGTCTGCGATCCGTATCCGACCACCTGGTCGGTGCTCTCGGAACGCAAGAACGGCACCTACCTGCTGCCGGCCTGCACCAGCTTCGAGATGAACGGGTCACGCACGGCCTCCAACCGGTCGCTGCAATGGGGCGAGCAGATCGTGGCGCCTGCTTTCGAATCGAAGAACGACTACGATGTGATGTACATGCTCGCTCGCAAGCTCGGCTTTGCGGACCGGATGTTCAAGAACATCAAAGTCGAGAACGGCTCCGTATCGGCCGAAGATATTCTGCGCGAGATCAATCGCGGCGGTTGGTCGACCGGCTATTGCGGCCAGTCGCCCGAGCGGCTCAAGGCCCATATGCGCAACCAGGCCAAATTCGATCTGGTCACTCTCCGGGCACCGGGGACGATCCCGAAGTCGGCGGCGATTATTATGGCCTGCCGTGGCCGTGCTGGGGAACGCCGGAATTCAAGCATCCCGGTTCGGCGATCCTCTACAACACCAATCTGCCGGTGAAGGAGGGCGGCGGCACCTTCCGCGCTCGCTTCGGCGTCGAGCGTGTGGTCAAGCGGAAGGTGATGGAGAACGGACAGGAGGTCGAGAGGGAAGAGCACGACAACCTGCTCTCCGACGGCTCCTACTCGGCCGGCTCGGAGATCAAGGACGGCTATCCCGAGTTCACCCTCGGCGTGCTCAAGAAGCTCGGCTGGGACACCGATCTCACCCCTGAGGAAATGGCGGTCATCCAGAAGGTGAACTCAGCGAACCCCGATTCCGTATCGTGGTCGACCGACCTGTCGGGCGGCATCCAGCGCGTCGCGATCACGCATGGTTGCGCTCCCTATGGCAACGGCAAGGCGCGCATGATCGCCTGGAACCTGCCGGATCCGATTCCGGTCCACCGCGAGGTGATCTACACGTCGCGCCCCGATCTCGTCGCGAAATATCCGACGCCGCCGGACGCAAAGCAGTTCCGCGTGCCCAATCTCGGCTTCACCATCCAGAAGACGGCGATCGAACGGGGCATCATCAAGCAGTTCCCCCTGATCCTGACCTCCGGCCGGCTGGTCGAGTATGAGGGCGGCGGCGAGGAAACCCGCTCGAACAGATGGCTCGCCGAACTGAAGCAGGACATGTACGTCGAGATCAATCCGACCGATGCGGCTGAGCGCGGCGTCGCGAATGGCGCTTGGGTATGGGTCACCGGGGCCGAGAACAATTCCCGGACCCGAATGAAGGCGCTCGTCACGGAGCGCGTCGGCAAGGGTGTGGCGTGGATGCCGTTTCACTTCGCGGGCTGGTTCCAAGGCGTCGACCAGCGCAGCAAATATCCCAAGGGCGCCGACCCGATCGTGCTCGGCGAAAGCATGAACACGCTATCGACCTACGGCTTCGATCCGGTGACGGGCATGCAAGAACCCAAAGCCACCCTCTGCCAGATCAGAGCGGCGTGAGGAGGATCACCATGGCCCGAATGAAGTTTCTCTGCGACGCCGACCGCTGCATCGACTGCAATGCTTGCGTCACCGCTTGCAAGAACGAGAACGAGGTTCCCTGGGGCATCAACCGCAGGCGCGTCGTCACCATCAATGACGGCAAGCCGGGCGAACGCTCGGTGTCCATGGCATGCATGCATTGCACCGACGCGCCGTGCGCGGCGGTCTGCCCGGTCACGTGCATTTTCTCGACCGACGACGGCGTCGTGCTCCACTCGAAGGATCTCTGCATCGGCTGCGGCTATTGCTTCTACGCCTGCCCGTTCGGGGCGCCGCAATACCCGCGCATCGGCAATTTCGGTTCGCGCGGCAAGATGGACAAATGCACCTATTGTGCCGGCGGCGGCGGCGCGGAAGTTCCCGGCAGCATCGAGGAATACGAAAAATACGGCGCCAACCGCATTCTCCAGGGAAAGCTGCCGCTGTGCGCGGAGATGTGTTCCACCAAATCCCTGCTCGCCGGAGACGGCGAAATCATCGCCGAGATCTACAAGGAGCGGGTATTGAAGCGCGGTTACGGCTCCGGCGCCTGGGGCTGGACGACCGCCTATCACGAGGGGATCTCGGCGTGAGCCGCGGCGCATGCGGCGCCACGCCGGAATTCGGGTGCGGCGGTTCGGCAGGAGAATGACCTTGACGATACCTCTCGCAAGCCTTCGCCTTTTCGTGGGGGTCGCGGCGATCTTGATGGTGATCGGCGCGGCAATGCCGTCGGCCGCACAACAGCGCAACCCCGACGGCTCGCCCAATCCGACCGCGAGCGTCGTGGATGAACAGACGCTGCTTCAGCAGTCGCCTCGTATCGAAGGACGAATCGACATTCCCGATCCAAGGGAGAGAGTCCTCATTCAACCTGCCGGGCGAATCTGGGACTATTTCCACGAAGTCATATTGCACTGGTTCGGCGCGATCGTGATCATCGGCATGCTCGCAGCGTTGGCGATCGCCTACGTGATCATGGGACCGATCCGGATGTCGGCCGGGCGTTCGGGAATAAAGATCCCCCGCTTCAACGGCTTCGAACGCTTCTCGCACTGGCTCACCGCCGTGTCCTTTGTTGTTCTCGGCCTGACCGGGCTGAATATTACGTTCGGAAAGATCGTGCTGCTGCCGCTTATCGGGCCTGATAATTTCAGTGCCCTCGCGCAAGCCGCGAAGTATGTTCACAATTTCGTCAGCTTCTCCTTCGTGGTCGGCTTGGTCCTGATCGTTGCCTTGTGGATCAAAGATAATTTCCCGCGAAAGGTCGACATCGTGTGGCTCAAGGAGGGTGGCGGCTTCATCAAGGCGAAGCATCCGCCGGCGGGGCGCTTCAATGCGGGGGAAAAGCTGGTGTTCTGGTTTGCCCTTGCTGGCGGTGTCGCCGTGATCGTTTCAGGATATCTGTTGATCTTCCCCTTATACTTGACCGATATTTTCGGGATGCAGATTGCGCAGGTGGTTCACGCCGTCGTCGCCCTTTTGTTCGTCGCCTTGATCCTTGCGCATATTTATATCGGCACAATTGGTATGGAGGGCGCGTTCGAGGCTATGGGCGAGGGAACCGTAGACCGCAATTGGGCGAAGGAGCACCATAGCCTTTGGCTTGAGGAGCAGTCGGCCAGTGCCGGCGCGAACCAATCCGGCGGGCATCCGGCCGCCACCCCTGCGGAATAATCTTCCTCATGACCACGCATGCCTTCGGAGTCCGCAGCCATGGGCGAACCACTCCTTGATCAGCCGGTTTCAGGAAGGGCAGCATCAATGAATGCGCTGCTCGGCCTCTCGGTGGCTGGGGCGGGGGGCACGTAGAAGCGCGGGTTGGGAGTTGCCGGGCCGCAGCCGAGATGGCTAATGCCAAGCCTGAGCAGCCGGTGGGCAAAGAAACGGCCCCGAACGGCGGGGCCAGGTTGGGAGGAAACCTGCATGAGAACGTGCAGCCGATCTGGCCACCACAACTGGTCGCAAATGTATCGCATTTTGTACAAAAATGCAGAAATTCCGAAATAGACGAGCGATCTATTCCCCTGTTGCCGTCGCTACATGCCCCGTTCGTTTCTCTCGGTGCGCTGTGCGACATGTCCGTAAGACGTTCGGCGAGGGCCCCAGGGGAGGCCCCAACTTCCGCGAACCGGGATCGGGGCCAACATCAAGGTTCGAAGCGAGCCTCGCAGCCGGCCTCAGTCGACGCGCCTGACGTTCTCGCTAAAAAAGCCGCGATCCGGATTCGGGAAGGTTTGATTGCCCGGCACGTAAATGCTGCCGGCATCTACATGGTTCGCTTGCCCCATCGGGGGCTGTCCGACTGCCGTAATGACGGTTAGGGCGGCGAGGTCCAGGGCGATAATGAAGCGGTTCATGGCTGCCTCCGTTGGTGTTGACGAGATTGGCCTTCGAACAACGTCACCTTTTAGCCGGCCTCGCAGAAACCTCGCGTGAAGCAATTCACAGTCGGTCAAATGTTCGGGCTGAGGCACCCGCCGTGCTTTGCGACACGCCCGCCTCGCCGGCCACGGTCGGCCCGTTCCCATGCCATCCGGACCGCGGTAGGCCGCCGACATAGCGGCCACAGGAGATGACGAGGTGCGACGGCGGGAGTTCATCGCGGGGCTCGGCGGTGCGGCGGCATGGCCGCTTGCGGCGCGCGCCCATGGACAGGCCCCTGGCGGGCCGATGCGGAGGCAGCGGTTAGTTCATATGCCGCCATACCACGTGCCACTACCTTTACGGTAAAAGTCCTCACGGTCCGTGAGGATGATTTGAGACAGATATTTGGTGTTTTTGTAGCCCAGGTGGCGGCCGAGCCGAAGGCGAACTGGAGCGCCGTAGTCCGTGGGCAATGGATCGCCATTCATGCCGTAGGCAAGGAGCGTTTGCGGATGGAGAGCGTCGGCCATGTCGATGGTCTCCCACAATACGCGCACAACGCCTGTATTCTGATTGCGGTTCGCAAATGGAATGAACGCGACGTACCGGGCTTCCGCGCGGGTCTGGACAATGTCCAGCACATGGGAAAGCCGCACGCCCGTCCATTCAGCAATATAGGACCACCCTTCCTCGCAGGCATGCAACATAATGTGACTTTGCGTCGGCAGGCGCTGCAGCTCTTCGAGAGAAAATGATGTGGGGCGTGCCACCAGTCCCTCGACCTGGAGACGCCAGTTCTTGAAACCGTCTGCAAGCAAGCGCTGATACGTCTCATCCGCGGGGGCTGGGCCGTTGACCGGAGCAATCGTTGAAATCTCGCTGCGCTTGAACTCGCGAGCGAGCGACTGGCCCGACGTCAGAATGCGTTGAGTGGAATAGGTCAGCGTCTCCCCGACCCCCAACACACCGTTGTGATCCGGGGGGATCAAACCGTGACGGTCTGCCAAAAAAGCCGCGGCGCCAAGCCCCGATGCGCCCGCCGCCGTTGCTATGCCGCCCGTGACGAGTTTGCGCCGTGTGAGTGGGCTCATCATCGAGCGTTCCCTTCCCGAGGTATGTAGCCCGTTATCATCGCCCGCATATGGCGGCTGAATCCGATAAGGCAGAGCATGACGATGTGCACGATCACAAATACCACCAGCAGGCTGGCAAAGACGAAGTGAAGGGTGCGGGCGGACTGATGGCCACCCAGTAGCGGTCACCAAAGTCGGCAACACCGACGTAACGCCGAACGACATTGCCAAGCCAGTCCAGATGATGGCCGGGAACAATACGAACACGACGACCAGATAGGTCAGCTGTTGCACCGCGTTGTAGGTCCCTATGTCATCCGTGCTCAGACGTTTCCAACGCAAATGATGCGAGATCACCCCTGTGATGCTGCTCCAACGAAGGTCCGCTCTGGCCGGCAAGAGAGCCTTCCATAAGTGTCCGGTGACGAAACCGCCGACAGCGTAGGCGAGCCCGGACAACACCAAAATCCAGGCAAAGAAGAAATGGATGGGCCGGTTCCAGATCGACGGGCCGATGATGAAGGGAATGGGAAGGTCAACCAGGGACTCGGTCCCTATACCACCGGTCTCTCCCCAGTACAGGCGCGGGTGCGATATGAGAATCCCCACGCCGCTGACAAGCAACCCGAAGACGCCCAGCACTGCCAGCCAGTGCGTGAGGCGAATAATCAAGAGGCGACGTGGAGTCTCTCCGGCCTGGTCTACGAGCGCGCCAATGCCGCGCTCCGACGTGCCACTCACGCCGCCATAAGTGCCGCCCGTTTCGATGGTCATAGAGTAGCACGTGTTGTGATGGCAGCCGCTCTTGTACCAGCAATTTCGAGTGTGATCAAACGTCTCCCCGGCCGACGACAAGGTTGATATTTCTACTTTCCGAAGCAATGACGGGCGGGGCGGCCCCTCGAGGAGCTGTGGCGCTCACGCCGCTTTCACCGTCACGCGCCTGAAGCAGGCGTGGCGGGGGAGGCGGTACCGGTACCGATCGGCTGCGCGGTCCCATTCAACGAGGCGCCGTTGGCCCGTACGGTTCGAACGATATCCTGCAGGTGTCGTGGACCGGTGACGCCGCCGCAATAGCGTTGATTGTGAAAATCACAGCGACCGTCCCCCCTCTGGACTGAACCAATCGATCAATCCGATCTACCAAAAATGGGATGATGAAGAAAATTACATCCCGCTGACAGAGCGGTTTCGTCAGCGTTACCTCGTCAACCCAGGAGAAGCCATCATGAGGAAGCTCATCGCGACTGCTTTCATCGCCGGCGTCGGCTTGGCCATCATCGCGCCCGCGCAGGCGATGCCAATCGCTCCACTTGACCAACCCGAGGTAGGTGCCGTCATTCAGGTCTTCGGGGGATGCGGCTGGGGAGGCCATCGGGGCCCCTTCGGTGGATGCCGTCCGCTCTACAATTGTCCGCCCGGGTGGCATACCGGACCTTGGGGCCGCGTTTGTAGGCCGAATTGGTATTGAGGTTCGGTTTTCCCACGGCGCGCTTACGCCAAGCTTGGGGGATGGGTGGACCCCCGCCGCTGGCGCGACGGCGATCGGCACCAGGCTGCTCGCAGGGTCGCGGCGGGAGGCCCAGGATGCGTTGGCACGCCGGAGGGCTGCAGCTCGGCCCGCCGGTCGCGCAAGAATGAATGAGCGTCAGCGGGACAGGAACTCAATCATAACCCTGTTGAACTCAGCGGGGTGCTGACGCATCGCAAAATGACAGGTATCAGGCTGCAGCGCCAGCCGGGCCCCCAGGCTCCTGGAGCCGTTCGGCTTCATTCCATCGACGGTCCTGTTGGCGCCGAAGGCGAACAATTTTGATATCCGACCCGGCTTCGCTATCGCGAGTTGAAGCCCGGTGATGGCCCCGTCACTCCACCCAACGATCGCGGCAGCCGGAATGCCGAGTATGTCCAGGAACCCACAACATGCCACGCGGCCCGCCGTGCAGGCTCGCTACTTGTCGCTAAATTTTATCGAAGCATGAGTGCCGTCGCAGAAGGGCTTGTTCCGCGACTGACCGCAACGGCACAGCGTTGCGCGGTTGCGCACCTCGTACTCGAAGCCATCGGCGGAAACGACGGCCACGCCGCCACGAAGCCAGATCGGGCCGCTACATTGTTGCTCCGGATCTTCGACCAGGCCAATCGAGACCGGCAAATGCTGCTCCACCGGCTTTCCCGTCGCCTTGTCCCAGGCCACCAGGCGGCCGGCGGGGCAGTTTTCTGCCTGTCGCAGGACGGTCGCTCTTACGGTCGGCTCGTCGCTGCGCGCCACCAGGTTCCAAACACCTCCGTGGGTATCGCAAAAACGCCCGAAAGCGCAAAGGCTCTCTGCGTCCGAGAGTGACATCATAGGGCCGTCGATAACCTTCGCCTGTTCGAAGTAGGGTTCACGACTGGCCGTCTCGGTGCCATCAAATCCGATCTTGGTGTGCGTGCCGTCGCAAAATGGCTTGTTTTTCGAATGACCACATCGGCATAATGCATAGTTCTTCTGTACGGCGAACGTCTCGCCCTCCTGCCACCTCTCAGAACCGCCATCGGAATCTGTAATGATGGTTTGCCGGGAAAGGGGCGGCGAACCCGTGACGAGGTATGGGCCGTCTTTCGAAATCACCACACGCGCGCTGACATTCGCCTTGGCCATAGATCGCTTCCCTATATGGATCTCATCCTTTCGCGATTTTGTGAACTTGCACAGCGGCCGCCTGAAAAGCAAATGATTGCGATGCCGTGACCGGACCGGCCATTTGCCTGCAACCCTTTCGGGGTGTGATTGTGATCCTATACATCGGCGCCACCTCTGTCGAGCGCTTGACGGTCGAATTGCTCTTCGCGCCGATGATTGGCGGCCAAGAGAACCAACACGGCCGGACCTGCTTTTCGCGGACTTGATTTGCCGCGGGTAACCGCATTATGTGAATCTGCCGCGAATTGCTGAACCGTGGGAGCCAAAGTGCCTAGAGGCGTTCTTAACCCCGTCGACGGGCACGTCGGCAGCCGCGTGCGGATGCGCCGCCTGATGCTCAAAATGAGCCAATCCGATCTTGCGGACGCGCTTGGACTGACGTTCCAGCAGGTTCAAAAATATGAGAAGGGCGCCAACCGCATAGGAGCCAGCCGGCTGCAACACATATCCCAAATCCTTCAAGTGCCGGTACCGTTCTTCTTCGACAGAGCTCCGGGTCAGTCGGGCGTGGTCGCAGACATTGCCGACTTTGACTTGTATGTGAATGATTTCCTCGCCACGTCTGATGGCTTGGCTTTGGTAAAGGCGTTCATGCGCATCCGAGACCCGAAATTGCGCCGCGCTATTGTCCTGCTGGTTCAGCAAATCATACCAGAAGACGGTTGAAATGAAGCAGGCGTACGAATGCCGCTCCGCCAACCGCCCTTGCGCAGCCGCGCACCCGGTCCGCGATCGTTCGCGTCGATGAAGATGACGCCGGCCTTTTCGAGCGTGCGCCGTATCGTTTCGACGGCGCAGGCGCTCACCGCTCCATCGCGCTCGAAGTGTGCCACCGCGTTCCAGGACAGCCCGGCCGCGAGGCGAGGCGGCTCCATTCCAGGACCGTCCGCCCGATCCAACATTGCACGCTGAGGCTTCCTCGGCCCGATGCGACTTCAACCGACGCACCTTCAGCGCGCCTATCCTCGCCACTGGCTCATTACGTTTGACAAATGCTGAGCGCGGACAGCCCGCTCGACGCTGGGCATCATGGTTTGATATGGTGAGCGACCCAATGAGGAGGAAAGCATGCGTGTCAGATCCTGCCTGATCCCGCTCACCGCGATCGCCGCCATCGCGTTTGCCGCGGATGCATCTGCTGAGGCGATGGTTCGCCAGCAGAAGGTCATTTCCAGCGCGGGCGCGCGTGCGATGGTGGACGCCTGCACGGCCTGGGCTGAGCGCAATCACCAGACGCTTGCGATGTCGGTATTGGATTGGGCGGGGAATCAGGTCGAATCCCATGCCATGGAAGGAGCCGCCGCCAATGCCATCGACACCGCTCTGCTGAAGGCGAAATCGGCGCTCCGCTGGCGCCGACCGACCTCGGAAATGAACAAGATCGTGCGCTCCGGCCAAAATCTGGCGCCCACTTTCATGCATGATTTTCCGCAACCCGGCGCTCTACCTATCCTGGTCGACAACGAGGTGATCGGCGCGATGGGCGTTTCCAGCGGCGACGGCGAAAAATGCGCCCAGGCTGCGATCGACGCGGTGTTCGAGCAACAAGCGGCCTCTTTGCCCAAAGCCCAGACCGTCGAGGTGCCGCAGTTCCAATACGATCCGTCGTGGCCCAAGCCGTTGCCGGATGGGTGGGTACTTGGATCGGTGGGTAGCGTGTGCGTCGATGCTCGCGACCACGTCTTCGTCGTGACCAGGGGGGAACCTGCACCCAAGGAGAGGAACTTGGCAATGCCCGCGCCGCCGGTTATCGAGTTCGACGCGGACGGCAATGTGGTCAATTCGTGGGGAAACCCGGATCTAATGGCCAAGACCCGACACGGTTGCTTCATCGACAAGGATGGCAACTTTTGGACTGCAGGCAACAATGATGGAATTGTTCAGAAGTATACGCATGATGGCAGCAAAATGTTGCTGCAGATAGGGACCAAGGGGGTCATGGACAGCGCGGACGGCACCGCCACCGGCAAGGGTTTGAACGCGAGCCACACGTTGCTCTTCAAACCGACGCAAGTCGCGGTCGACCCGGGCAACGGCGACGTGTACATTTCCGATGGCTACGGGAACAAACGCGTCGCAGTCTTCGATCGCGACGGCCACTACCTTCGTCAATGGGGGCGTCAGGGCACGCAGGCAGAGACGGACGCAGGGGTTGGCGGTGTATTCCTGGCGCCCCGTGCACTGCGTGATGATCGGGAACGATGGTCTGGTCTACGTATGTGACCGCTTGGGCGATCGCGTCGAGGTTTTCGACAAGATGGGCAACTTCAAGAGGAACATTCTTATCCAAAGTAAGACCGCCCACCGTACGAACTCGGAAAATGCGGTCGGCACGGCGGGCGCGATAGGCTTTTCACCAGACCCGGCCCAGAAGTTCATGTATGTCGCCAACGGCTCCGATAACGTGATTCATATCCTGGATCGAACCACAGGAGAGGCCCTCTCGAAATTCGGGCGGTCGGGCAACCAAAGTGGCGATTTCACAGACCCGCATAGTATTGCGGTTAACTCGAAGGGTGACATCATTGTGGGAGAAGTTCCTTATGGGGGAAAAATCCAGATGTGGCGGGCAGTTAAAAGATAATACCAACCTTCACGGTCTGTATCTTCGCCGATTTTGACCGGTGGCCGCTGACGTCGGCCGCCGCATCGTGGTGCAAGGTCCAGCCAAAGCCGCGGGGCAAGAGCGCGAGCGGCGCAGTCCCGGTGAAGCAACCGTGAAGTCGGTGGTGCCGAGCGTGCTCTCGCTGCGCAGGCGTGCGATAGTTGCAGAAGCACCGTCGCGAACGAGACGCCGAAGCCGCGGCTCAATTGTTGCGACAAGCGGGCCAAGTCGCGCGGCCACGACTATGATGTGGTCCCGCGCTACAGACGGGTAAACTTGGTGTAACCACGTGATGGCGTGCCGAAACCAGCCAGGGAGAAATCGATGGGACCGCGGGGAACATTTGCTCTAGCCTGCATCCTCGGAGCCTTGGGCGCATTACCACAAAGCGCCGCCGGGGCGGCCGAACTCGTCGTATTGGCTAACCCCGGAGCCATGCCGGGACTGCGGGAGCTTGCAGCCGCCTTTTCACGCGAGACCGGGCATAAGGTAACCATCATCCAGGAAGGCATTCCGGAACTGGAGCGCAGGCTCGCAGCGAACGAGCCCGGTGACCTGATCAGCGCCAATCCGGAAGGCATCGAGGATCTCCTCAAGAAGGGCAAGGTCATTGCTGGCACCGCGGTGCCGTTCCAGGTGGCCGGGCTCGGCCTTTCCGTTCGCGCCGGTGTGCCGAAGCCGGATATCAGCACGGTCGAGGCCTACAAGGCGACATTGCTAAATGCAAGGTTGATTGGCTATTCGCACGGCTGCAGCGGAACGAATGTCGCGAAGGGGATCGACGAGCTTGGCCTGACCGAGCGGCTGAGAGCCAAGACCGTGTTCGCCGACAACGGTCCCGTTGTCGAATATCTGGCGCGCGGCGATTTCGAGGTAGGCATCCAGCAGACCAACATCATGGTCGGGGCTCCCGGGACCGAATATGTCGGACAGCTGCCCGGCTTTCTGAACAAGCCCTGCGTGTCGACAGTTGCTCTGCTGCCGTCCTCGAAGGCGCCCGAAGCCGCACGGGAGCTCATCAAGTTCATTGGCTCGCCGCGGGCCGCTCCGTTTTTGCGAAAGACTCTCGTCGAGCCGGCCAATCCCTAAGTGGGACGGCATGCGGCCCTCTACTGCCCGCGTCTCCACCGCGCGCAGGATGCGGTCGAACGGTATGGCGGCAAGCATTCGATGGATTTGGAACAGCTTGATGGGTTTCCTGGTCGTGAGTTTTTCGCCGCTACCGGAAGCGTGTGGGCGAAATCCGCTCGATAACCTCACAGCGCGGCTGCTCGTTCCCGGTTGATGCCGAATGTAGCGGCGATGGCGAACACGTTGGAAGAAATGAAATCGCGGACTGAGTGAAGCATGATTGTCTCGTAGCGCGAGGCAGATTACGCGGCCTCATGTGGACCAGGGAGGTGATTCATCTCGGCTTCCACTCGCGGGCCAGCCGCTGCGCTTCGGCGACCTGTTCCGAAGTCATTTTTTCGGCTACCTCGTCGCGGTATGCGGCGGCCACATTTGGGAATTCGACGGCCGGTATGGCGGCGGCAGCAAGGTTGAACCACATGTACGCGCTGACATAGTCTTTCGGCGCCCCCTCACCTTGAAGGTACATGACCCCGAGATTGAGTTGAGCTGCAGTGTTGCCCTGGTCGGCCGCCCTTCGATACCAACTCAACGCAGCCGCATAGTCCTGCGCAACGCCCAGGCCATTGAAGTACATGAACCCGAGGTTGAATTGGGCGGGGGCGTTGCCCTGATCGGCGGCCTTTTGATACCAACCCATCGCAGCCGCATAGTCCTGCGGGACGCCCGTACCCTCGCGGTACATCTGCCCCACCAAGTTTTGAACGGTGGCATCGCCTTGGTCGGCAAGTGGACGCCAGAGCCGCATCGCGGTCTCATAGTCGCCGCTCTCTGCCGCATCCGTCCCGTCCTCGAATGCCCCGGCGACGACCGATCCCGCCAAGCCGACAGTTAGGATAAGGGCGGCGACGGCTGATTTGAACACGCTGTCCATGATCATCTCTCCCAATGGACTGGATCATTGCGCAGCAGCGTCAGGTATGGAAGCCCGACAGGCGGAGACCCCTGAGAGATAGCCTTGATTTAGAAAAAGATTGGTCCCGGGGGTTGAGGTCGGGACCGCATGTTCCAAATGGTCGGGCGTCATTTCCACACATTATGCTCCGCTCTCTCCCTGGAATAGCCGACTGTAACCACTCACGCAGCTTCGACCAGCGGCGCCGCCGGGACACGCTGCGAGATCCGGAACGATACTCTGGTTGTTCACGGAATAGCCATGATTAGGTTTTGCCATAGGCTGGTCCCGACCACGCCGGGGGAGGACCGAGGGGTCGGGGGGCAAGTAAACTGACGAGGCCGCCTCAGGTGGCCTCGTTATTTCATTTCAACGGGCGCCAAGATCCTGAGCCGGGGCATTGCGGACGGTGCGGATTTCGAAGGGTGGAAGTGCCTTCTGCTTCCCCGAGAACTTGGACCGCGAAATGGGCGGCTCTTTGCCGACTTGGCGAAGCAGAAGAATCTCCGGCCCGGATCGCGAGCCTTCGCCGACGAGGCGGCTCGTCGAAGTACCCTGGTCGACCGCCTTACGCGTCGATCTTGCGCGCCTTCGTCATTGCATCTATGCGATCCATCCCCGGGCCGCACAAAGCGGCCTCGTTTCAGTTAGACACTAGTACATCGATTTTGAAATACGAATCATATCAGGCAGCTTTGTCGAGTTTATAGGACCAGGTGTGAACGACGGGATGGCGATTGAATTCATCCATGGCAGCCATGATGCGGTCCTTGAGTTCCTGTTTGGACGCGACGCGGATGTGGCGCAGCACCGAGCGGGCGAGCTTGGAGAAGAAGCCCTCGACGAGATTGAGCCAGGAACCATGCTTGGGTGTGAAGGTGAATTCGAAGCGGCCGACAGGTTGTTCGGCAAGCCAAGCCTTGGTCTCCTTGGAGATGTGGGCGGAATGATTGTCGAGGATCAGCTTGATCGCTGTATGGGTCGGATAGGCGGCATCGACAAGCTTGAGAAATTCGATGAATTCGCGGCTGCGATGGCGATCCCTGACGAGGGCATGAACCTGACCGGTCAGCAGATCGATGCCAGCCAGCAAACTGACGGTGCCGTAGCGCTTATATTCATGATCGCGCGCGAAGGCCGCCTGCACGCCAGGCTCAGGCGGCAGGTCCGGGGCGGTGTTGGCGATCGCCTGGATACCGGGCTTCTCGTCATAGGAGACGATCGCCACCGCATCGCTCGGCTCTTGTTTGGCGGCGGCCGCCGTCTCCTTGATAAGCTTCACCTCGCGATAGACGCACAGAACTTCCGCCATCTTCTGCTTGAACTCTGGGTCACGGCGTTCCAGGTAGTAGCGGACCTTGTGCGGCTTTATTTCCTGCTCATTGAGGATGTTGCACAACGTGCCTTGAGCCAGTTTGGCAAGGCAGGTGTGTCCCTCCGACGGCCCATGCTCACGCGCATGGCGGGCGAGAAGCCGCGTCGTCCACAATTCGTGCGGATAGCCGAGTTCCTTAGCCTTGCGGCAGGCGAGATCAACAACCCATGCCTTGGCTGCGGCTGTGATCGTCGGTTCCTTGCCGGGCCTCGGCCGATCGTCGAGCGCCACCGTCGGACCATAGGCCAGGGCCCGTTCGACGCAACGCTGGACCGTCTGATGGTGCACCCCTATAGCCTGCGCCACCGCAAAAAACGACCGGTCTTCCCAGTAGGCGAGCAGTATTCGCGCCCGCTCGACCCGGCTCGCCGGCTCCGTCCGCGACCGTGCCACCGCACCCAAGCTGGTCACATCCTCATCGCTGAGCGCCAATTCGATTGCCCGCCGCCATCCCGCCATGAAATCAACCTGCGTTTCCGAATCAAGCAGTCAGGCTACAAGTCGGCCTCGTTTCAGTTAGACACTGGGCTTAAAAAGCTATGAGAAACAAAGGGTGTGGTAGTGTCCGTTGGACACCCAATATTTTGATTTCATTGGCTTTCTTCTTAATGCCTTCTTTACCGGCCATGCTCTGTTTCCGATTCGTCGCAATTCGCGGAACATTCGAGAGAAAACCGGAGGTGCACATGGACTGGAGACCGGCCCGCGGCCACGCACCAGCGCTGGTGATCGCAGCGTTCGTTTTGTTCTCCTCCATTTTGCTTTCTTGGGCCGCGATTCCCGCATTCGCCGCCGATGCCGCGTTCCAGCAATGGCTCGCCGCGACATGGCCGGAGGCCCAGGCGCTCGGGGTGAGCCGGTCGACCTTCGACGCCGCGACCCGTGGGCTCGAGCCCGACCTGTCGCTGCCCGATCTCGCCATCCCCGGCCGCACCCAGGCGCCGCAGCGCGGCCAGGCCGAGTTCGTCCAGACCCCCGCCGACTATCTCAAGGAAGCCAATATCGCGCGCCTCGCCGCCGAAGGCGCCAGGTTGCGCGCCCAGCATGCGGCGACGCTGGACGGGATCGAGAAGAAGTTCGGCGTGCCCGGGCCGGTGGTGCTGGCGATCTGGGGCCGCGAGACCGATTTCGGCCACTACCAGCTGCCCCATGATGCGATCCGCGTGCTTGCCACCCAGGCCTATGTGGGCAAGCGCAAGGACATGTTCCGCCAGGAGTTCCTGCTGGCGCTGAAAATGCTGCAGGAAGGCTTGGTGAAACGTGCGGACATGCGCAGCTCGTGGGGCGGCGCCATGGGCATGACCCAGTTCCTGCCGTCGGAGTTCTACCAGCATGGCGTCGATTTCGACGGCGACGGCCGCCCCGACATCTTCAAGTCGGTGCCCGACGCGCTGGCTTCGGC
This sequence comes from uncultured Alphaproteobacteria bacterium, assembly GCA_963795865.1. GTDB lineage: Bacteria > Pseudomonadota > Alphaproteobacteria > Rhizobiales > Xanthobacteraceae > JAJPKK01. The sequence goes on along the minus strand of CAWCJX010000041.1, from coordinate 105,075 downwards.
GGCCAAGCAGCTGGTCGACAAGGGCTGGCAGCCTGGCCGGCGCTGGGCCTATGAGGTGCACGCGCCGGCCCGCTTCGACTGCACGCTCGGCGTGCCCGAAGTGGTCAAGCCGATCGGGGAATGGATCAAGGCCGGCTTCGTGCCGGCCTATGGCCGCAAGCTGCGTCCCGACGAGCTCGCCGAGCCGGCCTCGGTGCTGCAGCCCGAAGGCATCTACGGGCCGGCCTTCCTCACGCCGAAGAACTACTTCGTGATCAAGGAATATAATTTCTCCGATCTCTACGTGCTGTTCGTCGGCCAGGTCAGCGACCGCATCGTCGATCCGCGCCAGCATTTCGAGACGCCGTGGAGCCAGGCCGCGCTGATGCGCACCGCCGACGTCGAGACGATGCAGAACATCCTCACCGCCCGCGGCCTCTACCAGGACAAGGTCGACGGCAAGGCCGGCATGAAAACGCGCGCCGCGTTCGGCGCCTACCAGAAGGCGAACGGCCTCAAGCTCGATTGCTGGCCGGGCGCCGCGGTGCTCGACCACATGCGCAGCCATCCGGCCGCGGCGCAGGCGCGGTAGCCGGGTTGAGCAAGCATCGAGGGGCGACTATCCATCGGTGTCATTGCCCGGCTTGACCGGGCAATCCAGTACTCACGGTCGGTGTTTACTGGATCGCCCGGTCGAGCCGGGCGATGACTGCGTGGCGACGACGGCGCGCAGGAACGTCAGCTCTGCCTCTGCGCGGTCTGCTGGCGGCCGATCAGGTTGAACTGCGCCTTCTGCTCGTCGCTGAGCGAGCCGTAGAAATCGTCGAGCGCGCCGCGGACGCTCTTGATCGAATCCAGCATCGCGTCGAGCCGCGTCGAGATCGCGGTGAGGCGCGCCGGCGGCGTTGCCGGCAGGCTGGAGGGGCAGGCCTGGGCCAATCGATCGGCGGCGTTCGCCATCGCCGTCTTGAGCGCATCGAGCTTGGCCTGCTGCTGCTCGTTGGGCTGGACCGCCTTTTCGATCCGCTCGCCCGGCCATTGCGTCGCGCTGCTGACGGCGCCGCAGGTTGCCAGCGAGCGGCCTTTTCCGGTCTGGTCGTTGGCCGCGTTGAGCCGCGCCTTCTGCTCGTCGGACAGCGAATTGTAGAACTTGTCGAGCGGCGGCGCGACGATGCCCGCCGCCTCCACCATGCCCTCGACCCGCTTTTGCATCGCATCGAGCCGTCCGGTCGGCATGAACGAGACAGTGGTCGGGCAGGCTTCCTTGATCGCCTGCGCGGCCCGCACCGAGGCATTGGCGAAATCGTCGAGCAATGCGCGCTGGTCGGCGGTCGGAGCAACGGCCTGCTCGATGCGGTCGACCGGCCACCCCGCGACATCCTTGCTGTCGGCGCCGCAACTCTGGTTGATCTGGCCGGTGACCTCGGCCTGGCGGCTCACGGCCGCCCGCGCCGCGCGCGTCTGCGCAGCGGATGCTCCCGCATAGTCGCCGCCCACGGCGCCCGGACCGGGAGAGAGATAGCCGGCGAGATCATCGTAGCCATAGGGCGAGAACAATCCGCCATAGATGTCGGGATAGCCGTACGCCCAGAACGGCCAGCCATAGGCATAGCCCCAGAACAAATCGGCGAACAGGACATCATAGGCGAAGGGCCAGAACACCGGCCCGTACCAGCCATAGCCGTACCAGCCGCGGAATCCGGGGTAGGGATGGGGGAACGGACCGTGGAAACCGTTATGGCCGAAGTTGTGGCCGGCAAAATGGGCGGCGCTGATCCGGCCGGCATGACCGAAGTTTTGCGCCCCGACCCCGTGTCCGACGCTGCCGGCGAAATGATGCGCCCCCAGGCCGCCGTTGAGCCCGGAATAGCTGCGGCCGCCGACATGGAAGCTCTGGGCGCCGATTCCGCGTCCACCGGCATGAAACGCACCGCTGCCGACGCGCATCCCGCCGAAGCTGCCCATGCGCATTGCGCTGCCGCCGAAGCCGCCCATGCGCATGCCGCCGCCGCCGAAGCCGCCCATGCGCATGCCGCCACCGCCGAAGCCGCCGCCCCCACCGAAGTGGCCACCACCACCACCACCGCCTCCGCCGCCACGCGCCTGCGCGTCGGTCACGACGGCAAACGCCAAGGTCGATGCAAGCAGGGCGACGCCGAACCGCTTTTCACGAAGTGACATGGTGATGACCTCCAGGGCTTGCCGGCGTCACGCGCGCCACGAAGTGCCCCTATAGCAATCTCGATCCTCGGCTCGGTCCTTCGGTGCAGGCGGCATGATCTCTCGCCTCACGGCCGCAAGCTTTGACATGCCTCATGCCTCAACGACCCGCCTCCGGAAGCTGTTGCGCCGACCGCGAGACGTTCCGGCCGCGTCACGGGCAGAAGAAGCGCGGCCGCGAATAACCGACCACATTGCCGAACCGGTCGACCAGGGGACGGCGTGCCCAATAGCCGCCGGGGCATGCAACCGGCACCGCCGCCGCGTAACCGGGATAGGGCGCGTAGCCCGGTGCGACCGCATAGGCGGGGTAGGCCGAGTTGGCGATCGCTCCGCCGATGATGGCGCCGGCGATGAGGCCGCCGGCGATACCCAGTCCGAGGCCGCAACCGCGGCATTGGGCGTCGGCCGCGGTGGGCGCCATGCCCGAAGCGAGGGCGAGCAAGCCTGCGGCGGCGACGGCGGTCCTGGTGGTGTTCATGTTGCTGTCCTCGATTTGATCGCGATCGTCCGGTGCGGGCGGGGATTGCGTGCCTTCAGGCGCGAGGAACTGATTCCATTCCCCCGACCCCGCCATACCCAGCCCACTCAATTTGTCGGAAATTTGTTGAAGGCTTCATGAATGCAGCGGGATTTGTCGCAGCGAATTCAGCGGCATCGAAACCCGTGTAGGCGCGGATCGCGGCTCCCGACCAGCGCATCCCCGCCGCCGCCTCAATGGGTCCGGTCGATCGCGAACTCGACGGCGTCTTCGAGCGCCTGTTTCATCGGCGCGGCCGGGAACAGCGCCAGCGCGTCCTTGGCGATGGCGCCGTAATGGCGCGCCCGCGACACCGTGTCGTCGATGGCGCGGTGCTTGGTCATCAGGCCGATGGCGTGCTCCAGGTCGGCTTCGGTCATTTCGCCGCGCTCCAGCGTGCGTTGCCAGAACCCGCGCTCGCCGTCGGAGCCGCGGCGGAACGCCAGCACCACCGGCAGCGTGATCTTGCCCTCGCGGAAGTCGTCGCCGACGTTCTTGCCGAGCTTGGCCGCCTTGCCGCCATAGTCGAGGGCGTCGTCGACGAGCTGGAAGGCGACGCCGAGATTCATCCCGAACGAGCGGCAGGCGGCCTGCTCGGCCTTGGGCCGGCCGGCGATCACCGGCCCGACCTCGCAGGCGGCGGCGAACAGCTCGGCGGTCTTGGCGCGGATGACGGCGAGATATTCGTCCTCGGTGGTGGCGGTGTTGTTGGCGGCGGAGAGCTGCATCACCTCGCCCTCGGCGATCACCGCCGCGGCCGACGACAGGATTTCCAGCGCCCGCAGCGACCCTACCTCGACCATCATCTTGAAGGCCTGGCCGAGCAGGAAGTCGCCCACCAGCACGCTCGCCTCGTTGCCCCACAGCATGCGGGCGGCGAGCTTGCCGCGGCGCATGTCGCTCTGGTCGACCACGTCGTCATGGAGCAGGGTCGCGGTGTGCATGAATTCGACCGCCGCCGCGAGCTTGACATGGCCGTCGCCGGGATAGCCGGTCAGCACCGCCATGGCGAGGGTGAGCATCGGCCGCAGCCGCTTGCCGCCGGAATTGATGAGATGATTGGCCACCTCCGGGATCATGGTCACTTCGGATCCCGTGCGCGACAGGATCGCCGCATTGACCCGGTCCATGTCGCCGGCGACCAGCGCCACGAGGCGGTCGATCAGGGCGGGCTGATGACTTTCGAACGGAACGATGACGGCCAACAAAACGTCTCCCACTGCCACCCGACATACATAGAAATGTGCGCGGTGAGCGGCAAGTCCTCGTAGCGCAATCCGGACCGGCGATCCTCGCGCCCCGATGTGCTCGCCGATCCCATCCAGGCTTCGGCGCCGCAGGCGGGGGCTCGCTCCACTATCTGTTTATCAACACATTTGAGCAATCTTGGCACGACATCTCGGCACGACCGCTCGGCGCCGCCGCAGCGGCGGCAAGGCACGGCTCAGGAACGAACGATGATTGGCCCGGTGCAAGCTCTCGTAGAAAAGGTGCAGGCCTTCGCGGAGCAACAGGTGGCCCCCGATCGCGATTGCGCCGGCGGCCCCTTGGCCGGCCAGCGGATCGCCGTCCTGGTGCCCTGCTACAACGAGGAGGCCACCATCGCCACGGTGGTGGCGGATTTCCGCGCGGCGCTACCCGCGGCCGACATCTATGTCTATGACAACAATTCGCGCGACCGCACCGCGGCGGTCGCCGCTGCGGCGGGCGCCATCGTCCGCGGCGAAACCCTCCAGGGCAAGGGGCGGGTGGTGCGCCGCATGTTCGGCGAGATCGAGGCCGACATCTACATCCTGGTCGACGGCGATGCGACCTATGATGCGCCCAGCGCCCGGGCGATGGCGGCGCGGATCGTCACCGATCGCCTCGACATGGTGGTGGGCGCCCGCGTCGACCAGGAGCAGGCGGCCTATCGCATGGGCCACCGCTTCGGCAACCGCATCCTCACCGCCTTCGTCGCCGACGTCTTCGGCAAGACCTTCACCGATATCCTGTCGGGCTATCGGGCGTTTTCCCGCCGATTCGTGAAATCCTTCCCGGTGCAGTCGGGCGGCTTCGAAATCGAGACCGAGCTGAGCGTCCATGCGCTCCAGCTCGAATTGCCGGTCGCGGAGGTCGAAACGCCCTATTACGCGCGGCCGGAGGGATCGCACTCCAAGCTCAACACCTGGCGCGACGGCGTCCGCATCCTCGGCACCATCATCAAGCTGTACCGCTCCGAGCGCCCGCTCGGGTTCTTTTCCGGGATCGGAATTTCGCTCGCAATCATGTCGGTCGGCTTCGCCATCCCGATCATCGTCACCTATCTGCGCGAGGGCATCGTGCCGCGGCTGCCGACCGCGGTGCTGTCGACCGGCCTGATGATCATCGCCGCCCTCGCCATCACCTGCGGCCTCGTGCTCGACACGGTGACGCGGGGCCGGCGCGAGATCAAGCTGCTGGCCTATCTCGCCCAGCGTGCACCGGGCGAGATATCCGGCCGCGGCGAGCGCGCATAGTGCTGCGATCGAACCGATGATTCCCATCGGTCAGGATTCGTCCGTGAATTATCGCTTCAATTCGCGTCATCGAACGGCTTTTCTACTCCCTCTCCCGCGTGCGGGGGAGGGTTGGGGAGGGGGCTCTTGCAGCGGTCCGTGCCGTGGTCTTGCCCCCTCCCTGACCCTCCCCCGCAAGCGGGAGAGGGGACGAAAACTGAATCGATTGTTGGCGGACGAGTCCGTAGATGGCTCGCCCCGCCCGGCTGGTCCGGCGTTTGGCAGCCTGGTGTCGGCGCCGGATCGCGTCGTGCGACCCGACCCGGCGGCTCCCATCCGCTTGGATAAGTCGCCCCACTGCTTCTATAAGTGTGTGGACTGGCCGGTCCCGACACTTGGAAGCAGACCCTGGGAGGCAGACCCTTGGAAAGCAAATGTCGGGGCGGGCCGCCAGGCAACGGCGAAGGGGACATCGAGTGAGGGAGATCATGCGGACTAATGATTCGGTTCTCGTGTCCGCGGTCGAGGCCCTGCTCGACGGGGCCGGCATCGAACATCTGGTGCTCGACCAGAACATGAGCGTGCTGGAAGGCTCGATCGGGATCCTGCCGCGGCGCGTGCTGGTGGCCGACGAGGAGGTCAATTCGGCGCGCAAACTGCTGGAAGACGCCGGGCTCGGCCGCGAGCTGCGATCCGATGCGGGCTGAGGCCCGGGACGGCCTTACCGACGATGCGGTGCTGGGCGGCCGCCTGCGCCTGCTCCAGCCCCGCCGCGGCCATCGGTTCGGACATGACGGCATCCTGCTGGCGGCGGCCACCCCGGCGCGCGGCGGCGACCGTGTCGCCGATCTCGGCGCCGGCGTCGGCGTCGCCGGGCTGGCGCTTGCGAGCCGGGTCGCCTGGCGCCCGCGTCACGCTGGTGGAGATCGACCGCAACCTCGCCGCGCTGGCGCAGGAGAACGCGGCCCGCAATGGCCTTGCCGACCGGGTCGATGCGGTGGCGCTCGATGTCGCGGCGCCGGCCGCCGATTTCGCCGCCGCCGGTCTTGCTGCCGGAAGCTGCGATGTCGTGCTGATGAACCCGCCCTTCCACGACGAGGCGCTTCCGGCCTCGCCCGATCCGCTTCGCCGCAGCGCTCATTCCCTCGCCGATCCCGCGCAGTGGGTCGCGGCCGGCCAACGGCTGTTGCGGACGGGCGGTATCCTGACGCTGATTTTCCGCGCCGACGGTCTGCCGATGCTGCTCCGGCTGCTCGGCGAACAATTCGGGGCGATCGCGATCCTGCCGGTGCATCCCAAGCCCGGCGACGCTGCGATTCGCGTGCTTCTCGCCGCGACCAAAGCGAGCCGCGGCCCGCTCGCGATCATGCCGGGGCTGGTTCTGGCCGAAGCCGACGGCACGCCATCGGCGGGCGCCGACGCGGTGCTGCGTCACGGCGCCGCCCTGGCGCTCATCCAGCGCTGATCGCCACCATCGGTCGATCGTCGCCGGGCCGATCGTTACGGCAGGATCGTTACGGGACGATCGCGCGTTACGGGAGGGTCGCGGCCTCGGATGCGCCGGACCCGGCGCTCGCACGCGAAAACAGCCGTGGAAAAAGCATGATCACGCAATATATGGCGGTCAGCAGCGCCAGCTTGATCATCATTGCGGACCCCGATCCCCATGGCCCGACAGCAGCCGGTCAGGCCTTCCCTTGTTCCGAACGTCCCCTGGAATGGTTAATATTGCGTAACATGAGGACGAAACCATGACCGCTCATCAATAATCCGAGGAGTCGATGGCCGATTTTTTCAGTCAGATGCCTGCCCGTGCGCTCGCCGCCGGCCGCCGGCTGCTGCCGAAACGGTGGCGGGGCGACATCGCCGTGGTTCCCGTGGTCCGTCTCGCCGGGGTGATCGGCATTTCGACGCCGCTGCGGCCGGGGCTGACGCTCGCCGGCATCGCCCGCACGCTCGACCGCGCCTTCGGCATGCGCAATGCGAAGGCGGTGGCGTTGCTGATCAACTCGCCCGGCGGGTCGGCGGTCCAGTCGCACCTGATCTACCAGCGCATCCGCGCGCTTGCCGCCGAGAAGAACCTTCCGGTCCTGGCCTCGGTGGAGGACGTGGCCGCGTCCGGCGGCTACATGATCGCCTGCGCCGCCGACGAGATCGTCGGCGACCCCGCCTCGATCGTGGGCTCGATCGGGGTCATCGGCGCGAGCTTCGGCTTCACCGACGCGATCCGGAAGCTGGGGGTGGAGCGGCGCATCTACACCGCCGGCGAAAACAAATCGATGCTCGACCCGTTTCTCCCCGAAAAGGAGGAGGATGTCGCCCGGCTGAAAGCCCTGCAGGGCGAAATCCACGAGATGTTCATCGACCTCGTGCGCACGAGCCGCGGGGCGCGTTTGACCGGTCCCGAAAAGACCCTGTTTTCCGGCCAGTACTGGACCGCCAAAAAGGGCATGGAATACGGCCTGGTCGACCGGCTGATCGATCTGCGCGCGCTGCTGCGCGAGCGCTATGGCGACGACGTGCAGACCCCGCTGGTCGCGGCGGAACGCAGCCTGTTCGGATGGCGCAAGCCGGGCGTGAGCGGCCTGTTGCGGCGCGCCGGAGTGTCTGTTCGACGGCCTGATGGACGACTTCATCTCGGCGGTCGAAAGCCGCAGCATCTGGTCCCGCTACGGGCTATAATGCGTTTCGACACAGCGCCTGCCGTGGTGACGCCGGCGCGCAAGACGGACGAAGATCATGCTGCCGCTTCCCCCCGTGATCGCCTGGACGCTCGGCGCCGTCGGCGCCGTGTTCATCTCCAAACTGCTCGCGCGGGAATGGCGGCGGGTCAATGCCGAGCTCGATGCGAGGGAGCAGGCGACCGCGCCGATGCGCCCGCAGGAGTTTCCGACCCTGCGCCGCGACCCGCAAAGCGGAGTCTACCGCCCGGAGTGAAGCGCGGCGGCGTCCGCGGCAGGGCGCCTTCCCTGGAGACCTTTCGCCGTCCGGCCTCGCGCGCTTGACCCCGTGCGCGCGCCACCTATAGGTTCCGCGCGCATTCCGTCTGCCGAAAGCCGCGATGGTCCAGCTGCCTGCCCATATGCGTCCCGACCGTTCGTTCCAGGGCCTGATTCTGGCCCTGCAGCGCTATTGGGCCGAATATGGCTGCGTGATCCTGCAGCCCTACGACATGGAGGTCGGGGCCGGCACCTTCCATCCGGCGACGACGCTGCGGGCGCTGGGGCCGCACCGGTGGGACGCCGCCTATGTGCAGCCGTCGCGGCGGCCCAAGGACGGGCGCTACGGGGAAAATCCGAACCGGCTGCAGCACTATTACCAGTTCCAGGTGATCCTGAAGCCGTCGCCGCCGGATTTGCAGGACCTCTACCTCAATTCGCTCGAGGCGATCGGCATCGATCACGCCATCCACGACATCCGCTTCGTCGAGGACGACTGGGAGAGCCCGACGCTGGGCGCCTGGGGGCTCGGCTGGGAATGCTGGTGCGACGGCATGGAAGTGTCGCAATTCACCTATTTCCAGCAGGTCGCGGGCTTCGAATGCGCGCCGGTCGCGGGCGAATTGACCTACGGCCTGGAGCGGCTCGCCTGCTATCTCCAGGGCGTCGACCACATCATGGAGCTCAACTTCAACGGCCGCGAAGACAATCAGAAGGTCCTCTACCGCGACGTCTTCCTCCAGGCCGAGCAGGAATATTCGCGCCACAATTTCAGCTTCGCCGACACCGACATGCTGTTCGAGCAGTTCAAGATGGCGGAAGCGGCGTGCCGGAAATATCTCGACGCCGGCTGGGACGGACGGCGGGCGCGAACGCCATCTGATGGCGCTGCCCGCCTACGACCAGTGCATCAAGGCGAGCCACGTGTTCAACCTGCTCGACGCCCGCGGCGTGATCTCGGTGACCGAGCGGCAGAGCTACATCCTGCGGGTGCGCGAGCTCGCCAAGGCGTGCGGCGAAGCCTGGCTCAAGACCGCCGGCGGCGGGGTCTTTCTCCCTCCCCCTGGAAGGGGGAGGGTCGGGGGAGGGGGTCGCGGGCGGTATGGGCGGCGAGTCAGCGGACCCCCACCCCAGCCCTCCCCCTTTCAGGGGGAGGGAGACCGCAAATCCGCACCGGTGATACAGCGGTAGAAGACGCGCGCCCCCGAATGACTGCGCTGAGACAGCGATGAAGGGAACCGACCATGACGGACAAAGCCGTTGTCGCAGGCAAGGAGCCGATCCGCATCATGGTCGAAGGCCGGCAGGGACTACTGGTGGTGCGCCTGCGGCAGGTCGGCGAACCAGCCGTTCTGCGACGGCTCCCACAAGGGCTCGTCGTTTTCGCCGGTCAAGTGGACCGCGCCGGAATCGACCGAAGTGTACTTCTGCGCCTGCAAGCAGACCGCGACGCAGCCTTTGTGCAGCGGCGCCCACGAGGCGCTGATCTGAAGCGTTTTTCGGTCGGTTGCCCCACACTTCGCTGTCATCGCCCGGCTCGACCGGGCGATCCAGTAGACACCGACCGTGAGTACTGGATTGCCCGGTCGAGCCGGGCAATGACACCGATAGGGTCACCGAAACGGGACAATGCTCCAACGTCCTCCCGGCGGGGAGGGGAATGGTTCAGGCGGATGCCCGATCTCCTGTTCGAATTGTTCTCCGAGGAAATTCCGGCGCGCATGCAGATGCGTGCGGCGGAGGACTTGAAGAAGGCCGTCACCGACCGCCTGGTCGATGCCGGCCTCGTCTATGAAGGCGCGACCGCGTTCGTGACGCCGCGGCGGCTCGCGCTCGCGGTGCAGGGCATTCCGGCGCGCCAGCCCGACCTGCGGGAAGAGAAGAAGGGCCCCCGCGTCGGCGCCCCCGACAACGCGGTGCAGGGCTTCCTCAAGAGCGCCGGCCTCGCCTCGCTCGCCGAGGCGACCATCCAGAAGGACCCCAAGAAGGGCGACTTCTACGTCGCGCTGATCGAGAAGCCGGGGCGCGCGGCGATCGACGTGCTGGCGGAAATCCTGCCCCTCGTCATCCGCACCTTTCCGTGGCCGAAGGCGATGCGCTGGGGCGAGCGCTCGGCGCGGCCCGGGCGCGCTCACCTGGGTGCGCCCGCTGCATTCCATCGTCGCCACCTTCGGGCCGGAGACCGAGGACCCCGACATCGTGCCGTTCGCGATCGACGGGATCGAAGCCTCCGACACGACGCGCGGCCATCGATTCATGGCGCCGAAGAGCTTCAAGGTGAAGCACTTCGACGACTATGCGAAGAAGCTCGACAAGGCCAAGGTCGTGCTCGATCCGGCGCGCCGCCGCGAGATCATCCTCGCCGACGCGAAGAACCTCGCCTTCGCGCAAGGGTTCGAGCTGATCGAGGACCAGGGCCTGCTCGACGAGGTCGCCGGCCTCGTCGAATGGCCGGTGGTGCTGATGGGCTCGTTCGATCCGGCGTTCCTGGCAATGCCGCCCGAAGTGATCCGCACCACCATCCGCGCCAACCAGAAGTGCTTCGTGGTGCGCCAAGGCGACGCGCTCGCGGCCAAGTTCATCCTGGTCGCCAACATCGAAGCGGCCGACGGCGGCGCGGCCATCATCGCCGGCAACGAGCGGGTGATCCGGGCGCGGCTGTCGGATGCGAAGTTTTTCTACGAGAGCGATCTCGAAGACGCCGCTCGAAGCAGCGGCTGCCGAAATTCAAGAACATCGTGTTCCACGAGAAGCTGGGGACGCAGTGGGATCGCATCGAGCGCATCGAGCGGCTCGGCGGTCGAGCTGGCGCCGCTGGTCGGCGCCGATGTCGAGAAGACGAAGCGCGCGGCGCGGCTCGCCAAGGCCGATCTGCTGACCGAGATGGTCGGCGAGTTTCCGGAACTGCAGGGGCTGATGGGCAAATACTACGCCCGCGCCCAGGGCGAGGACGAAAGCGTCGCCGCGGCCTGCGAGGATCACTACAAGCCGCTCGGGCCGTCCGACCGCGTGCCGACCGATCCGGTGTCGGTCGCGGTGGCGCTCGCCGACAAGATCGACACGCTGGTCGGCTTCTGGGCGATCGACGAGAAGCCGACCGGGAGCAAGGACCCCTATGCGTTGCGCCGCGCGGCGCTGGGGGTGATCCGGATCATATCTAGAAAATGAAATTCGCATTGCTCGACTTGCGAAATTCGATTCGCGAACGATAGCGCATTACGTCGTACGCGACAAGGTACAGTGAGAGGATTTGCGCAGCTGCTCAAGGACTTGCAGGACTATTCCAGCAGCTTCAGACGCGCGAAGCCTGCAGATCGCCGAATTGCCAGGTGACAAGCAAATTGCGGAGAGTGCGTTCACGATAGAGTCAGAGTCGGTATCGAAGAGCTTCTCGACTTCTTCGCCGACCGCCTCAAAGTCCAACTCCGCGAGCAGGGCGCGCGCCACGATCTCGTCGATGCCGTGTTCGCGCTCGAAGGCCAGGACGATCTCGTCCTCATCGTGCGCCGCATCGAGGCGCTGGCCGCATTCCTCGACACCGAGGACGGCAAGAACCTGCTCGCCGGCTACAAGCGCGCCACCAACATCCTCCGCATCGAGGAGAAGCGCGACAAGACCGAATACACCGGCGCGGCTGTGCCCGAGCTCTATCGCCAGGCCGAGGAATGGGAGCTCGCGCGCGCCATCGACACCGCCGCGACCGAGGCCGGCGAGGCGGTCGCGCGCGAGGACTTCGCCGCCGCCATGCGCGCCATGGCGAAGCTGCGCCCCCATGTCGACGCCTTCTTCGACGAGGTGACCGTGAACGCGCCCGAACCCGAGGTGCGCGCCAACCGCCTGCGCCTCCTCAACGGCATCCGCACCGCGACCCGCGCGGTGGCGGATTTCTCGCGGATCGAGGGGTAGCGAGGCTCTGATCCATTGGGTTCTCCACATTAGTGGCAAAGAATTTGATGACCGTCATCGACATGAAACGGACTGTCGCAGAGCATCGTCCTGGACTTCTCAGGCAGGCTCGACGATATTGGCCGAGCATATGCGCGGATCGAGGCTAACGTGGGCCGCCTTACGCTTGCGCGTCTCGGTGTGATTTCGCCGTAGCCGTTGCCTCATCTGTCTCTGCGCAGAGGCGATTCGATATTGATCTGCCTCAAGGTCCAGCTCCGCGATGCAGGGCGCGCGCCATGTTCGTCGATGCCGTGTTCGCGCTGAAGGCCAGGACGATCTTGTCCTCATCGTGCGCCGCATGAGGCGCTGGCGGCGTTCTGACACCGAGGCGGTAGAGCCTGTCGCCGGCTACAAGCGCGCCATCGACGATCATCCGCATCGAGGATGCAGCGCGACACGACCGAATGCACCGGCGCGACTGTCCCGACTCTATCGCCAAGCCGAGGAATGCGGAAGTCACGCACGCCATCGAACCGCCGCAGCGAGGCCGCGCCGCTGGCCGCGAGGACTTCGCGCGCCATGCGGCCATGGCGAAGCTGCGCCCATGTCGACGCCTTCTTCGACGAGGTACCGAACGCGCTGGAATCCGAGGTCGCGCCGACGCTGCGCCTCCCACGGCACCGACCGCCACCGCGCGTGGCGGATTCTCGCGATCGAGGGGAAGCCGCGGTTCCGGTGGCCGATCTTCGCGCGAACCCGGATCCAGTCTCCGCGCCGGCAGGCCGCGATTCCGGGTCGCGCAAGGCCGCCCCGGGATGACGGCGCGGAATTGTCGAGGTCGGCCTTACTCAAAATGCGCGCTAGAGGTGTCTAAATACCAGTTTGCGTCCGAATTCTACTTTGCATGGGGTTGTTTTTCAAAAATCTCCCACGCGCGTCCCGGATCGACCGTGGCGGGTCGTGGGACAGGCCGAGCCTCACCCCAACTCCCCACCCTTGAGCCAGCGTCTCGCCGCGACGGTAGAGCGCTTCGACCGCCGGCCCGTCGAGGCCGGGCATGTCGGTCTTGACCTGGTAGCCGATCCGGGTCTGCAGGTAGGCGAGGTGGCGGTAGCCTTCCGGAAACTGCGCCAGCAGGCCGGGGTCGAGCGCGAGCCGGGCCGCGGGATCGACGGGGTCGAGGCGGTCCTTCTCGTAGATCGGCTGGCGCAGCACCAGCCCCCAGCGCCCGTCGCGCTTCTCGAAGAAGTCGTAGAACCGGCCGGTGCAGACGACGTCGCACAACACGTCCTCGACGCGGGCGCGCTGCGAGATCGTCATCTTGGTCTGGGCGACCGCGCGGGCGGCGGCGACGTCGATGGAGCAGCCGCCGAGGAAATGCAGGATGCGCACGCCGCGCTCATAGCCGTCTTGGCTCACCTTGATGAATTCGTCGGCGCTGCCCTGGAACCAGGTCGCCATCATCCGTCCGTCGTCATGCCACACGGTGCGGAAGCGATCCCACATCAAAGCGTCGCGCCACAGCGCCCAGTTCTCCACCAACTCGCGGATGGCGCGCTTGTCCTCGATCTCGGCGGCGGTCGGCATGGGGTCCTCTGGGACAATGCGCAGGGCGGAATAATGCGGAGGCGGATAGCGTCGGCGCATTCAGCCATCCGGGCAATCGGGGCGACGCCATACGCTGGCGCGACTGTGCCCTACATGTCGGATTTGGCGTCGCTCTGCCAAGCGTGGGAGTGGGAGCAGATGCGCGGCCGGGCGCTATTTCCGCACCGGGACCGAGCGGCTATACAAGGCCGCACAAGGCGAATGCGGGCGATCGAGCCCCGGAGGAACGCCATGGCGCAAGCCGCACAACCCGTCGCACCGCCGGCCGGTGCCAGGCCTTCCAGCAGGCCGATTCCAAGCAGGCCGATTCCAAGCACAATGTCGCGGCCGCCCGGCAGGCCTATTACGACCGGATTTCCGAGTTCAACATGGCGCCGCTGTGGGAAAAGCTGCGCCAGCTCGTCGGCAACGAGCCGAAGACGCAATGCGCCCCGGCGATCTGGCGGTTCAAAGACGTCAAGGCGATGGTGATGGAGTCGGGCGACCTCATCTCCGCCAGGGAAGCCGAGCGGCGGGTTCTGGTGCTGGAAAATCCGGCGCTGCGCGGCCAGTCGCGCATCACCCAGTCGCTCTATGCCGGGCTGCAGCTGATCATGCCCGGCGAAATCGCCCCGGCGCATCGCCACACCGCATCCGCCATCCGCTTCATCCTCGACGGCGCCGGCGCCTACACGGCGGTCGAGGGCGAGCGCACCTACATGCATCCAGGCGATTTCGTGCTGACGCCCAACTGGGCCTATCACGACCACGGCAACACCTCGGACCGGCCGATGATCTGGCTCGACGTGCTCGACCTGCCGACCATCAATTTCTACGAGACGATGTTCGCCGAGCATCTCGACGAGGAAACCCAGCCGGTCGGCCACGCCGACGGCGATTCGCTCGCCTTCTTCGGCTCCGGCGTGCTGCCGGACGGCGCGCCGGTGACGCCCGGGCGCAGCCCGGTGATCAACTACACCTATGCGCGCACGCGGCCGATCCTGGAGCGGCTGACCAAGGCGGGCCAGGTCGACCGGCGCCACGGCGCGAGGGTGCGCTACGCCAATCCGCTGACCGGCGGGTGGGTGATGCCGACCATGGGCGCGCAACTCTCCCTGCTGCCCGCCGGCTTCAGGGGCGAGGGCTACCGCGCCACCGACGGCACCATCTTCGTGTGCGTCGAAGGGCGAGGGCGCGACCACCATCGGCGACCAAGTGTTCGCCTGGAGCGCCGGCGACGTGTTCGTCGCCCCGCCCTGGCTGCGCTACGCCCACGACGCCGCGGTCGAGTTCGGTGCTGTTCTCGATCTCCGACCGCCCGGCCCAGGAGGCGCTCGGCATCTGGCGCGAGATCAACTGACGTGCGACCGCTTCGAGACTGTCATCGCCCGGCTTGACCGGGCGATCCAGTAGACACCGACCGGGCGTACTGGATTGCCCGATCAAGTCGGGCAATGACACCGTAGGGTGAGCGTGATCGCGAAACGCTCACCGCTTCTTGTTGTAGTAATGCACCTCCACCGCCTGCCATACGCCGTTGACGTGGTAGGGATCGCTCGCGGTGAAGGCATCGACCGCCGCGCGGTTTTCCGCTTCCAGGATGAACAGGCTGCCCACCGGCGTCTCGCCGTCCGGTGCCACCAGCGTGCCCGCCGTCATCACGCCGATGCCGTGGTCGCCTGCCTGGTCGAGATGGATGCGGTGGGCGCGGTAGAATTTCGCGCGCGTCGGCAAGGCGTCCGTCCGGTCGACCGCATGGATGACGAAGTGCACGCGTTCCTCCTGTCCGGCGTCTCTTGGTCGCCCGGGCCTCGCAGCTTAGCGGTTTCGTCGCGCCCAAGCATCCGCCGATCTGCATCCGCCGATCTGCACCCGCCGGTCCGTTTCGGTCTCCCCAGCAGGGCGGTTTATGTTAAAGTTTCGCCGCCCGCTGGATCGGAACGGCACTCCGGCGCACAGGGAGGTTTGGACATGAGGCGACCACCATTTTCTCGGCCAATGATGGTCGGGTTGGCTGGAGCGGCGTTGCTGGCAGCGCCTGTGATGGCGCAGCAGCAGAAGGTCGGCGATCAGCCCGAGGCGAAGAACATGCGGCTGGTCGGCTACAACGACCTCCAGGCCCGCAGCGCCTATCAGCCAACCATCCAGAAGCAGGGCGATCGCTACATCGCCTATATCGGTCACCACGGCGGCACCGATGAAGTGCCCAAGCCGATCAACAAGATGACCGGCCAGGCCGAGTTCAACGGCACGTCGATCGTCGACGTGACCGATCCGGCCCATCCGATCTTCCTCAAGCACATTCCCGGCGCGGAAGGGACTTACGAAGCCGGCGGCGCCCAGATGGTGCGGGTGTGCGCGGGCAATCAGTTGCCCAAGGGCGACCCCGCCAAATACTACATGCTGCGCGTGTTCGGCGGCCAGGGCCATGAGATCTGGGACGTCACCGACGCCGCCAATCCGGTGCTGCTGACCCGGCTGATGGGCCTGCGCGACACCCACAAGAACTGGTGGGAATGCGACACCGGCATTGCCTATCTCGTCGGCGGCGCGCCGGGCTGGCGCGTCAAGCGCATGACCCAGATCTACGACCTCAGCGATCCCGCTCACCCCGTGCACATCCGCGACTTCGGACTGCCCGGTCAGGAACCCGGCGCGACCGGCACCATCCCTGCCGATGCCCATGGGCCGATCTCCACCGGGCCGAAGGGCAACCGGGTCTATTTCGGCTACGGCACCAACAAGGGCGGCGTGCTCCAGATCCTCGACCGCGACAAGCTTCTCCACGGCCCGAAGGAGCCTACGGCGGAAAATCTCCGCTATCCCGAGATCAGCCAGTTGCACCTGTCGGGCTGGAACGGTGCCCACACCACGTTCCCGATGCTGCAGATGCCGATCGCCGAATTCGCCAAGGACAAGGACGGCGCGACCCGCGACATCGTCATGATCGTCAATGAGCAGATCCGGCTCGAATGCGAGGAAGCGCGTCAGATCGTGTGGTTTGCCGACGTCACCCTGGAGAAGACGCCGACCATGATCTCGACCTTCCAGGTGCCGGAGGCGAGCGGCCACTTCTGCGACCGTGGCGGCCGGTTCGGCGCGCATTCGTCCGGCGAGAGCATGGACTCCGTGTACTACAAGAAGGTGGCGATGATCACCTACTTCAACGCCGGCGTCCGCGCCGTCGACGTGCGCGATCCCTGGCAACCCAAGGAGATCGCCTATTACATACCCGCGATCACCGAGGCGACCGACAAGCGCTGCATCAAGGTCGAAGGCAAGGACCGCTGCAAGGTCGCGATCCAGACCAACAATGTCGAGACCGACGATCGCGGCTTGATCTACATCGTCGACCGCGCCAACACCGGCATGCACATCCTCGAACTGACCGGCGATGCCCGCAAGGCGGCGGGGCTGCCGTAACGCAGAGTCATTCCGGGGCGCGCGTCTTCCTTCGCGCGAACCCGGAATCCAGGCGGCGGTGCGGGTGGCGAGGCCGTCGGGATGACCGCGTAAAGTGAAATCATATACCCCGCATCGCCGCGCGGCGTTGCTGGAGGAACCGGCGTACCGCCGGGTCGCTTTCGAGGCCGATCGCCTTCTCATAGGCCGCATCGGCCGCGCCGATATCGCCGGCGGACGCGAGCAGCGCGGCGCGCGCCGCCCAATAGGGCTGGTATTCCGAGAGGCGCCCGTCGCCCTCCAGGGCGGCCAGCGCCGCGAGGCCGGCGGCCGGTCCGTCGGTCTCGGCAATGGCGATGGCGCGGTTGATGGCGACGACCGGCGACCCGGTGATCTCCTCCAGAGCGTCATAGAGCCGCGTGATCGCTGCCCAGTCGGCGCGGCCGGCGGAACGGCGCACCGCATGGGCTGACTGCACCGCCGCCTCCAGCTGATAGCGGTCGACCGCGCCCATGCGGCTCGCGGCGAGCAGCAGCGCTTCGGCCTCCGCGATCAGGTCGGCGTCCCACAAAGCGGGGTCCTGCTCGGCGAGCGGCACGTAATCGCCGGCGGCATTGCGCCGCGCTCCGCGCCGCGCTTCGGCATGGAGCATCAGCGCCAGCAGGCCGATCGCTTCCGCTTCGTCCGGCAGCAGCGACGCCACCAGCCGGCCGAGCCAGATCGCTTCCGCGGCGAGATCGCGGCGGCGAACCTCGGTGCCGTCGGGATCGGACCAGCCTTCGGCGAAGGCGGCGTAGATCGCCTCCAGCACCGCGGCGAGGCGCTCGCGCAAATCGGCGCGCTCGGGAATCCGGAATGGAATGCCGGCCTGCCGGATCTTGCTCTTGGCGCGCGCCAGGCGCTGGCCCATGGCCGTCGGTGAGACCAGAAAGGCCGAGCCGATGGTCGCGGCATCGAAACCGAGGACGGTCTGCAGGATCAGCGGCGCCCGGATGCCGGGATCGATGGCAGGATGGGCGCAGGCGAACATGAGGGCGAGCCGGTGATCGGGCATCGATGCGTCGTCCTGGGCGGCGGCCAACTCCTCGGCCAGTTCCTCGGCCATGAGGGCGAGTTGCGGGATCGCGGTCTCGCCGCTGCGCCGCCGCCGCGCCGCATCCACGGCACGGCGGCGCGCCACCGTTACCAGCCAGCCCTCGGGATTGGCGGGAACGCCGCCGGCGTCCCAATCCGTGAGGGCGGCGGCGAAGGCTTCCGACAGCGCATCCTCCGCGGCCGCGACGTCGCCGCTGCGCGCTGCGAGAAAGGCCACCAGCTTGCCGTAGCTGCGGCGCGCCACCGCCTCGGCGGTCTCGCGCGTGACCTCTCTCGCCATCGCCGCCTGTGCCGGCGCCTGCGTCTGCACCTGGACCTACATGGTCCAGATCGGGCGGACCTCGATGGTGCCGTGGCTCGCGCCCGGGCAGCGCGCCGCCCACGACAGCGCGGCGTCGAGATCGGGCACCTCGATGAGGTAATAGCCGCCGAGTTGCTCCTTGGTTTCGGCATAGGGGCCGTCGAGCACCTTGGTCTTGCCGTCGGCGACCCGCACCGTGCTTGCCGCGGTCGACGGCTTCAGGCGACCTGAGGCGACCAGGACGCCGGCGCTTTTAATCGCCTGGGTATAGGCGCCATAGGCGGCCAGCATCCGCTCGGCATCCGCCTTGCTCGCCGACTGCATGCCCGCCTCGTTTCCATAGATCATCAACATGTATTGCATGGTGGTCTCCTTCACCGGTTCGGACGGGCATCGCGCTCCGCCGGCACAATGACGTTCGGGGCGGCGGCATTTCGACAGGGTGGCAGAAATTTTCTGATCGGTACCGGGCGCCGGGCCGACCGCTACGTTTGTCATTCTGGGACGCGCATCATCGCGCAACGACCCATGAGCCGTCATCACCGGGACAATTTTGGCCAAGCCCGCCGATCACGTCCTGGTGGGACAGCGCGCCGGAACCACGTCGGCCATCAAGGCGGCTCCACCGAGAAACCCTCGGTGCCGAGGGTGATGTGGCCGGCTGCGGTCGCCGCGGCCCAGCGCGCCGCCACGGCGAGGCCGCCGAATGAGAAGATATGCGGCGCGACCTCGCCGAGATCGCGCGCTTGCGCGAGCGGGCGTAGCACCACGTCGGGGGTGATCATTCCGAACAAGTGCCTGGCGAGGCCGGCGTCGCGCGCGAGGCCCTGCACCGAGGCCGATACGCCGCAGATGCGGGCATAGCGTACGAGCCCGGCGAGGGTCACCGGCCCGGCGAGGCCGATGCGCACGGGATGGTCGATGCCTTGATCGCGCAGCCGGCCGATCCAGGCGATGATCGATGCCGCCGAAAAACCCCACTGGGTCACGATATGCGCGCCGAGCCCGGTCTGCGCGGCTGCTTCGAGCTTGGCCGCCAGCGCACGATCGAGGTCGCTGGTGGTGAGCTTGGGATGGCCGTCGGGATAGCCGGCAATGCCGATCTCGACGATCCCGCGGGCCTGCAGCAGGCCGCTCTCGATCAATTCGATGGCGGCATGGAAGGGACCGGCCGGGGTCGCGCGATCGCCGCCGATGACGAGCACGCGCCGGACCCCGGCGCCCTCCGCCAGCCGGGCGAGATGGAAGTCCAGCGCGGCGCCGGACGCGAAGGCGCGCACGGCCAGATGGGGAATTGGCTCGACGCCCGCCGCGGCGAGCCGGCAGGCGGCGTCGATCTGGGCCTGCGGCGGCCGCGCCGGCACCGCGCTGACATAGACGCGCCGGCACGATGGAAAGCCGTGCAAAGCTTCGAGGTCGCCGTCTGCGAGGCGGGTCGCCTCGAAGGAGGCCTGCGCCGTGAATGCGGCGATGCGCTGCCGCGGGTTCGGTGCGGCGGCAAGCGTGGGTGCGGGTGCGGCGGTCATGTCACTCCTCTCACGCTCTGCTCTTACGCGCGGCGTCGCGAGATTACGTAGGACTCATCGTAAAACCACAGCCCGCCATGCCGGCGCAGCACGTCGCGGGTGGCGTCGAGATAGCGGCTGTCCGCGACGATGGCGGCGAGGCGGTCGTCCTCGACCTGCGCCACATAGATCGCCGCGTTCCACGCCGCAAACAGCGTCGAGGTGCCGATCGCGTCCGAGATTTCCGACGGCAGCGTGTGCATGTCGTAGCGAAACAGCGCGCGATTGTCGGCATAGACGTTGAAATTGAGTTCGCGGCCCGCCGGCCCGAGCTCGTGCTTGACCGCTTTCATGATCTGATGGCGATTGTGGATGAAGGGGTTGTCGCCCGGCCACAGCCGCTCCACAATCTCGAATCCGGGATCGGCGCCGTGGGAGTGGATCGCGATGAGCCGGCCGCCCGGGCCGAGCGCCCGGGCTAAGGGCGCGATGACGCGCTTCGACTTGAATTCCAACGACGCCCGGGCGCGGTAGGGCTGCGATGCGATGACGAGGTCGTAGCTCGCCATCGTGCCGCCCGGCCGCGGCAGGATCTGGTCGAGCAGGAACTTGTGGTCGTCGCGATAGATCACCATGACCACCGGGCGCTCATAGACGGGGTTGCCGGTCTTGGCGCTGAGCCCGGCCTTCCAGTTCTCCGCCAGGAACGGCTCGAGATCGGTGATCTGGGCCTCGAACCGGTAGGCGGTGGTGCCGGCGAGCGGCACCTCGTGCCAGACCAGGCTCGAGGCGGCGCTGACCGATTTCACCGCCAGCCAGGGCGCATCGGCGTAGGCGAGGTTGGTGAGGACCAGCACCGTGGCGGGATGCTCGACGAAGCGGTCGGCCACCTTCTGCAGGGTGAGGCGGACATCTTCGAGGCTGATTTCCTTGCCGACCACGTAGAACGGCATCGCCGGGAAGCGGTCGTGCATCGAGCGCATCACCCGGGCCAGCACGGTGCCGTCGCCGACCCCGGCATCGAACAGCCGCACCGCCGGCGGGCGGGGATGGATGTTGGCGAGTTCGAGCCCAACCCGGTGGGCCACGACCCACTTTTCGCTGCAGGTCGTCACGAACAGCAGGTATTTCTGCCGGTTGTCGAAGAAACGGAAATTGCGCTGCGGCAGCATCTCAGGTGAGGTTGGCCGCACCGCGCCCGGACTTGGGGCCGCGGCCCGCGGGCCCGGAAACGCCAGAGTCGGGCGCGCCCCGACTGCGGCATCGCGGTTGGCGCTCATGAACGCCATGATGCGGTCGACGGTTTCGGTGGTGATGCGGCCGCCATTGCGCAGGCGATTGGCGAGCTTGCCGTCGTTCACGGCGCGACGCCCGAAGGTCGATTCGGCGAGCCCGGTGTGGCGGCAATAATCGGATATCTGCTGAAGCAGCTCTTGGGCAGTCATGATCCCCGGCTCGTTTCCCAGGACCGGCGGAACGGATCGTTGTTTTCGTCGCGGTGCCGCCGAGCCCCCCATAGCCAAGCAATGGAATCGAAAATCGTCAACCACAATCCGTCCCACTGATATAGTGGGCTGAAATGGTGGGCGACGTTGTTTTTCTAAGTAGCTGATAAGGCGAATTATTTTTTGCAACAAAGCCGAAGCGCGCCAAGTCTCGAAGCTGTTTGGCGTTGGGCTTGGCGGGCAATATCCCATCAGCTCCCGATTCCCGCTTGCCCGGCGAATCCTCTAAGAATGCGAAATGCCGCGCTTTGCCGCCAATCTCGCCTACCTCTTCACCGAACGGCCGCTATTGGAGCGGTTCGCCGCGGCGGCCGCCGCGGGCTTTACGGCGGTCGAGCTGCAAGCCCCGTATGATCATCAGGCGGCCGATATCCGGCGCGAGATCGAGCGGCATGGCCTGACCATTCTCGGCATCAACACCCCGCCGGCGCCGGGCGCCGAAACCGGTCTCGCCGCGGTGCCCGGGCGCGAGCAGGAGTTCGCGGCGCTGTTCGGGCGGGCGCTCGACTATGCCGTGGCGATCGGCGGCCGGACCATCCACTGCATGTCCGGCAAAATGCCCGCCGACCGGAGGCGCGAAGCCGAATCCGTCTTCGTCGCCAATCTCAGGCGCGCCGCCGACCTTGCCGGCGAGAAGGGGCTCGGCCTCCTGATCGAACCGCTCAACCACCGCGACCGGCCGGACTACGTGCTCCATCTGCCGGAGCAGGCGGCGGCCATCATCGAACGGGTGGGCCGGGCCAATGTGCGCATGCAGTTCGATTTCTATCACGTGCAGATCGAGGCCGGCGACCTGTTCACGCGCTTTGCCCGGCATCTCGCCGTCATCGGGCACGTCCAGGTCGCGGCGGTGCCGTCGCGGGCGGAGCCCGACGAGGGCGAGGTGAACTATCCCGCCGCGTTCCAGATGATCGACCGCAGCGGCTATGCCGGCTGGGTCGGCTGCGAATACCGCCCGCGCGGCCGCACCGAGGACGGGCTCGGCTGGGGCCGGGCCCATGGCCTCGGCGGGCGCGGGTAGGGTTCGGGTCGCCTCCCCCGCAGGCGGGTCGCAAGCGGGGAGGGAGACCGCAAGTCCGCACTTGTGAAGGGCGCGGGTTGCTTCGACGGCCGAAATCGGGAGGATGGCCTGCCCCCGATGCGGAAAACCCATGCAGACATGAGCGAGCGGGACGACCTTGTACTGGCCTACCGGATTCTCGCGGCCCACGGGGTCGTGGATGCTTATGGGCATGTGAGCCTGCGCACCGCGAAGAATCCACAGCGCTATCTGCTGGCGCGGGCGATGGCCCCTGAACTCGTCACCGCCGACGACATCGTCGAATTCGATCTCGACAGCAACGCCGTCGCGGACCCCGGTGTCGCGCTCTATCTCGAGCGCTACATTCACGGCGAAATCTTCAAGTGCCGGCCCGACATCAATGCCGTCGTGCACAACCATTCGCCCTCGGTGATCCCGTTCGGGGTCACCACGGTGCCGCTGCGGCCGCTGTTCAACACCGGCGCCTTCATCGGCGAAGGCGTCCCGACCTTCGAGATCCGCGATTTCCAGGAGAGCGGGGATCTCATCATCAAGACCCCGCATCTCGGCGCGTCCCTGGCAAAGACGCTCGGCGCCAGGCCGGCGGCGCTGATGCGCGGGCATGGCGCCGTCGTGGTCGGCGAAAGCCTGATGCTGGCGGTGGTGCGCAGCGTCTATCTCGAACTGTCGGCGAAGCTGCAGATGCAGGCGATGCTGATCGCCGGTCCCGGCGGCCACATCGTCTATCTCGACGCGCGCGAGGTCGCCGCGACCAGCGGCCGCCAGGCCTCCGCCGGCACCTGGAAGCGCACCTGGGACCTGTGGTGCATCAAGGCGCGGGCGCAGATCGACATGGAACGCAAGGCGAAGCGGCGGCGAGGGAAGTAGCCGCGCCTATCGGCGCCCGCGCCTCGCAGGCCGCGGCAAGCCCGCGCGAAATCCGCAAATGCGCCGACCGGATTTCGGTATAATCGACCGATGAGGACCGCCCCGATGTCATCGCCGTCGCAATCCGATCTCGCCCGTTGCGGCACGCTGGAGGAGCTCTACGGCAAGCTCGACCGCGTGGGCATGGGCCCCGGCTGGAACAAGCCGACGCCGTCGCTGTGGCCGGCGCCGCGCAAGACCCTGGTGCCGGCCCATTGGAGTTACGAACTCGCCCGCGGCGCGCTCGACGCCGCCGGCCGGCTGATCAACACCGCGCTCGCCGAACGGCGCAACCTCATCCTGTTCAATCCGGCCGCGGGCAACACCTACGGCACCGTGCGCACGCTGGTTGCGGCCTATCAGATGATCATGCCGGGGGAGTGGGCGCGGGTGCACCGCCATACGCCCAATGCGCTGCGCCTCATTCTCGATGCCCAGCCCGGCACCTACACCAAGGTCGACGGCGTCGACATCGCCATGCAGCCGGGCGACGTGCTGCTGACGCCGAACTGGTCGACCCACGGCCACGGCAATCGCAGCACGGCCTGCGCCTATTGGCTCGACTTCCTCGATGCGCCGCTGGTGCAGCTCTTGGAGCCGATGTTCTTCGAAGCCGTCGAGGACGAAGGGCACGCGGATGCGCCGGCCGCGACATCCGTGCCGGCCGCGGCGGCGACGGGCGGGCCCTTCGTGTTCACTCTCGAGGAGACGTTGCGCAGGCTTGGTGATGCAAGTCCGCAGCCGTGCGGCCCGTTCGCCACCCAGATCGAGCTGGGCCATCCCGCGCTCGCCACCACGGCGCTCTACATGATGCAGCTTGCCCCGGGCGTCCGCACCGCGCCCTATCGCACCACCGCCAACAACATCTATGCGGTGGTGCGCGGGGAGGGCGTCTCCGACATCGACGGCGAGCGGTTCGAATGGCGGCGCGGCGATGTCATCGCGGCGCCGGCCTGGCGTCCGCATTGGCACGAGGCGGCGGGCGCCGCCATCCTGTTCCGCGTCACCGACGAACCGGTGATGCAGCGCTTCGGCTGGTGGCGCGAGGAATTGCCGGCCGCCGCGACGGAGCATTGAACGATGGAGCATTGAACATGGCATCGATGGGACTCTCGCGCATTATTGCGGCCGTGGCCGTCGCCATGGCCACGCTGGCCTCGACCTGCGCCGCCGCGCAGAACTGGCCCAGCCATCTCGTCCGCATCGTCGTACCGGCCGCCCCGGGCGGCTCTTCGGATGCGGCGGCGCGGCTGGTGACGAATCACTTCCAGACGCTGTTCCGGCAGCCCTTCATCATCGAGAACAAGCCCGGCAACGGCAATGCGCTGGGCGCGGCCTTTGTCGCGCAGGCGGAACCCGACGGCTACACGCTGCTGTCGTCGAACTCGGCGTCGAACCTCACTGTTCCTCTGGTCGCCAAGAATGCCGGCTACGATCCGGTCGCCGACTTCAGCCACATCGTCATGCTGACGAGCTCGCCCTATGTGCTGGCGGTCTATCCGGGTCTCGGCGTGAAGACCCTGGCGGAGTTCGTCGCCAAGGCACGTGCCCAGCCCTTGTCCTACACCGCGGCCAATCGCGGCGGCCTCGGCAATATCGCCGGGGAATATTTCCAGCGCCTGGCCGGCATCTCGATGCAGCACGTGCCCTATCGCGGCGGTGCCCCGGCGGTGGCCGATGTCATTGCCGGGCACGTGCCGGTGGTGTTCCTGCCGGTGACGACGGTGGGCGAACATGTGCGCAGCGGCGGACTGGTCGCGCTGGCGATTTCGTCCCGCACCCGCGTCGCGGTGATGCCGGACGTGCCGACATTCGCGGAAAGCGGCTATCCCGACCTGGTTCTGTCGTCGTGGTTCGGCCTGTCGGGACCGAAGAAGCTTTCGCCGGACATCGTCGCCCGCATCAACCGCGAGGCACGCGCGTTTCTCAAGGAACCGCAGATGAGGAAGCTCGCCGACACCGACGCCTCCGATCCCCTCGATGCCGATGCCGCCGGCTTCACGCGTTATGTGGCCGGCGAGGTCGAGCGCTGGGGCAAGATCGTGCGCACGCTCGACATCAAGGCCGAGGAGTGAGTGCTTCGACCGGCGGCGCCGCGGTGCCTTTCTGACGATACCGACCGACCCCATTGGTGTCATTGCATGACTTGACCGGGCAATCCGGTGCTCACGGTCGGTGTTTACCGGATTGCCCGGTCAAGCCGGGCGAGGACAGCTTATTGTGTGTCATATCAATCTGAACCAAGAGCGCGCTTGGCGGCCCGATGACACACATAGGCTTCGTCATAAATCCGATCGCGGGAATGGGCGGCCGCGTCGGGCTCAAGGGCACCGACGATGTCGCGGACGAGGCGGCGCGGCGGGGCGCCGAGCCGGTCGCCGGCAAGCGGGCGCTCGAGGCGCTGCGGGAATTCGCCGGGTTGGTCGCGGGCGCACCGCACGCCCCCGCGATCCGCTGGTCGACGGTCGCGGGCGACATGGGGCACGACGCCCTGGCGGCTGCGGGCTTCACGACGGTGGAGGTCATCCACGCGCCTGCCGGCAGGCCGTCGGCCGAGGACACCAGGGCCGCGACCAGGAAATTCCTCGCCGCCGGCGTCGACCTCATCCTGTTCTGCGGCGGCGACGGCACCGCGCGCGACATCTGCGCGATCGCCGGCGAAGCCACGCCGGTGCTCGGCATTCCCGGCCGGCGTCAAGATGTATTCCGGCGTGTTCGGCGTCACGCCGGCCGCACCGCGGAAATCCTGATGCGCTATCTCGCCGGCGAAATCGGCCTCGCCGACGGTCGAGGTGGTCGACCTCGACGAGGAGAAATATCGCCGCGACGAATGGGCGGTGCGCCTCTACATGTCGGCGCGCACGCCATTCGAGCCGACCTACGTGCAGGCGGCCAAGGCGCATCATCGCCGGCGCGGACGAGGACGCCGCCAAGGAGGACATCGCCGCGCATCTGCGCGAGGAGATCGAGGCCGAGCCCGGGACGCTGTTCCTGCTCGGGCCGGGCAGCACCGTGCAGGCGATCGGCCGCGCCCTTCGATGTCGACAAGACGCTGCTCGGCATCGACGCCGTCGTCGATGGCGGCGTCGCTCGGCAAGGACCTCGACGAGCGCGCAATTCTCGACCTGCTGGCGCGCTACCCGCGCACGCAAGCTCGTGCTCAGCCCGATCGGGGCGCAGGGCTTCGTGCTCGGCCGCGGCAATCAGCAGCTCAGTCCCGAGCGTCATCCGACGCATCGGCGCCGGCAATATCGTGGTGGTGGCGACGCCGGCGAAGCTCGCCCGTACTCCGCTCGCTGCGGTTCGACACCGGCGATTCCGCGTCTCGATGCCGACATTGATCTCGCGCAAATTCTTTTCCGTCATCGTCGGCTATCATCGCATTCGGCTTGGTGAAGGTAACGGGCTGACGCTGGGCCGGTCCGGCGACGGAACCTGCAGCCGGGCTTTCCCGACAGCGAGCGTTCGAGGTGAAGGGCGATGACCTACGTGCCGCACACGGAGCGCGAGACGCGCGACATGCTGGCGGCGATCGGCGTCGCTCGCATGGAGGATCTGTTCGACGACGTGCCCGGCGCATGTGCGGTTTCCCGACGCTCGAGCTGCCGCCGCCGTGCGTCGGAGCTCGAGATCGAGCGCGAGATGCGGGCGCTCGCCGCGCGCAATTTCGCCGTCGATCCCGTCGCGCTCGTTCCTCGGTGCCGGCAC
Organism: uncultured Alphaproteobacteria bacterium; assembly: GCA_963795865.1. Taxonomy (GTDB): domain Bacteria; phylum Pseudomonadota; class Alphaproteobacteria; order Rhizobiales; family Xanthobacteraceae; genus JAJPKK01. The sequence continues at coordinate 78,001 of CAWCJX010000041.1, read as the reverse complement.
CTATCATCATTTCCGGCCGGCGACCGTCGACTACGTGCTGCGCCGCGGCGAGTTCTACACCTCCTACACGCAGTATCAGCCGGAGGTGAGCCAGGGCATGCTGCAGGCCCTGTTCGAATACCAGAGCATGATCTGCCGGCTCACCGCGCATGGAGGTGAGCAATGCCAGCCACTACGACGGCGCGACCGCGCTCGCCGAAGCGGTGCTGCTCGCGCTCAATGTGGCGCAGGGACAAGCGCAGCAAGATCATCTGTCGCCGGCCGTCCATCCGCAATACCGCGCGGTGGTGCAAGACCTACCTGCGCGGCACCCATGCGGCCGCCGATCGCCGGCGACGACGACGGCGCGCGCCGACCTCGATCAGCTCGACGTCGCTGCTCGACGACGAGACCGCCGCGCTCGTCATCCAGAATCCCGAACTTCTTCGGCCAGTGCGAGCCGGTCGACGGCCTGGCCGACGCGGTCCACCGCGCCGGCGCGCTGCTGATCGTGGTCGACCGATCCGATCGCGCTCGGCCTGTTCCGGCCGCCGGGCGCCTACGGCGCCGACATCGTCGTCGCCGACGGCCAGCCGCTCGGGATTCCGCCCTCGTTCGGCGGGCCGCATCTCGGCATCTTCGCCACCCGCATGGCCCATGTGCGGCGGCTGTCCGGCCATCTGGTCGGCGAGACCGTCGATGCCGAAGGCCGGCGCGGCTACGTGCTCACGCTGGCGACGCGCGAGCAGCACATCCGCCGCGCCAAGGCGACGAGCAACATCTGCACCAATTCCGCGGTCTGCGCGCTCGCCGCCGCCGCCTATCTCGCCACCATGGGCAAGGCAGCGGGCTGCGGCAGCGTCGCCGAGCTGTGCTTCCACAAGAGCCACTACGCCGCCGCCGAGATCGGCCGGCTCGAGGGCTTTGCGGTCAACCCGCAGGCGCCGGCGCAGCCGTTCTTCAAGGAATTCGTGGTGCGGCTGCCGCGGCCCGCCTGCCGAGGTGAACAGCATGCTGCGCGAACGCCACGGCATCATCGGCGGCTACGATCTCGGCCGCGACTATCCGCATCTGCCGGCCACATGCTGCTCGCGGTGACCGAGGTCAATACGCGCGCCGAGCATCGATCGGCTGGTCGCGGCGCTCGCGCAGATCGCGAAAATGAAAAGCTGAAAGCCGATGCCTACGACAAGATCGGATCGAAAGCCCCGCCATCCCGACCGTCTATGAGCTGAGCGTGCCAGGCCGGCACGGCATCGACCTGCCGGCGCCCGACGTGCCGCAGGCGCCGCTGCCGGCGCCGAACTGCGCGCGCGACTGCGAGCTGCCGGAGCTGTCGCAGCTCGACGTGGTGCGCCACTATCTCGCGCTGTCGCAGCGCAATTTCGGCGTCGACACCGGCTTCTATCCGCTCGGCTCCTGCACCATGAAATTCAATCCGAAGGATCAACGAGGAGATCGCGCGGATCGCGGGCTTTGCCGAGTCCCATCCGCTGCAGGAGCCGGAAACCGTGCAGGGCAATCTCGCGGTGATGTTCGAGCTGCAGCAATGGCTCGCCGAGATCGGCGGCTTCGCCGCGCGTGTCGCTGCAGCCGGCCGCCGGCGCGCATGGCGAGTTCACCGGGCTCCTGATGATGCGCGCCTATCACCGCGACGCGCGGCGACACTGGAGCGCACCCGCATCCTCATTCCGGATTCCGCCCACGGCACCAATCCCGGCCTCGACCACCATGGCCGGCTTCACGGCGGTCGAGCTTCCCTCCGACGCGCGCGGCAATGTCGATCTCGAGGCGGTGCGCGTCGCCTGCGACGACACCGTCGCCGGCATCATGATCACCAATCCCAATACGCTCGGCCTGTTCGAGGAGCAGCATCGAAGAGGTGGTGCGGCTGGTCCATGGCTGCGGCGGCCTCGTCTACGGCGACGGCGCCAATCTGAACGCGCTCGCCGGCATCGTGCGGCCCGGCGATCTCGGTTTCGACGTGATGCATTTCAATCTGCACAAGACCTTTTCGACCCCCCATGGCGGCGGCGGACCGGGCTCCGGCCCGGTGGGGGTGTCGGCGCGGCTCGCCGATTTTCTGCCGGGCCCGCTCGTCGCGGCCGAGCCCGGTGCCGACGGGCGCACGCTATGTCATGGCGATGCCGGCGAAGTCGATCGGCCGGGTGTCGCCGTTCTACGGCAATTTCGGCATGCTGGTGCGCGCCTATGCCTATATCCGGCGCCACGGCGCCGCCGGGCTGCGCGCCAATTCCGAGCACGCGGTGCTCAACGCCAATTATCTGCGCGTCAAGCTGCGCGACGCCTTCACCGTGCCGTTCGACCGCATCAACATGCACGAATTCGTCTGTCGCGGCGCCATCGAGGGAACCGGCGTGCGCGCGCTCGACGTCGCCAAGCGCCTGCTCGACTACGGCTTCCATCCGCCGACCAACTACTTTCCGCTGATCGTGCCCGAGGCCCTGATGATCGAGCCGACCGAGACCGAGAGCAAGCCGACGCTCGATGCCTTCGTCGCGGCGATGCAGGAGATCGCGGAGGAGGCCCGCACGCGACCCGAAACTCGTCAAGAGCGCGCCGCACGAGACGCCGGTGGGGCGGCTCGACGAGGTGAAGGCGGCGCGGGAACTCGTGCTTTCGGATCGCACCGAGCCGTCGGGCGGCTGAACCGTCGAGGAGGATGCGCATGGCGCAAACCGATGCCGCCCAGGCGCTCCAGCGCACGCCGCTCTACGCCATGCATGTGCGGCTCGGGGCCCGCATGGTGCCGTTCGCCGGCTATGACATGCCGGTGCAATATCGCGGCGGCATCATCGAGCGAGCATCTGCACACCCGCGCCGCCGCCAGCCTGTTCGACGTCTCGCACATGGGCCAGATCGCGCTGCGTCCGCGCTCCGGGCGCGTCGAGGACGCAGCCCGCGCGCTGGAAGCGCTCGTCCCCGGCGATATCATCGGGCTCGCGCCCGGGCGCCAGCGCTACACGCTGTTCACCAATGCGGCCGGCGGCGTGCTCGACGACCTCATGGTGTCCAATCACGGCGATCATCTCCTGCTGGTGGTCAATGCCGCCCGCAAGGAGGCCGACGAAGCGCATCTGCGCGCTCAGCTTGTCGGACACATGCGAGCATCGAGCGCCTGGCCGACCGCGCCCTGGTCGCGCTGCAGGGGCCGCAGGCGGAGGCGGCGCTGGCGCGCGCTCGCGCCGCAGGTGCGCGCGATGCGGTTCATGGACGCGCGCGCGGTCGCGCTTGATGGGCGTGCCCTGCCTGGTGTCGCCGCTCCGGCTATACGGGCGAGGACGGCTTCGAGATCAGCATCGGCGGCGGAGCGCGCCGAAGCGCTGTGCGAGGCGCTGCTGCGCGATGGCAGCGTCGCGCATGGCCGGCCTCGGCGCGCGCGACACGCTGCGGCTCGAAGCGGGCCTGTGTCTCTACGGCGCCGACCTCGACGCCGCAAACCACACCGGTGGAGGCGGCGCTGGAGTGGACCATCGCCGCCGCGCGCCGCGCCGGCGGTGCGCGTGCCGGAGGCTTTCCGGGCGCCGACGTGATCCTGCGCCAGCTCGCGCGACGGCGCCGCGCGCCGGCGGGTCGGGCTGCGGCCGCAGGGCCGCGCCCCGGTGCGCGCGCGGCGCGCCGCTGTTTCGCCGCGCGGACGATGCCGCGCCGATCGGCATGGTGACATCCGGCGGCTTCGGCGTCAGCCTCGATGCTCCGATCGCGATGGGATATGTGCCGATCGACGCGGCCGCGCCGGGAACGCCGGTTGTTCGCCGAGGTGCGCGGCAAACGGCTGCCGGTTGCGGTCGCCGCGCTTCCCTTCGTCGCCGCGCACTACAAACGCCACTGAACGCCGGAGCACAGGCAGATGTTGAAATACACCAGCGATCACGAATGGGTCCGCGTCGACGGCGACGTCGGCACCGTCGGCATCACCCCGTTTGCCCAGGAAAAGCTCGGCGACCTCGTGTTCGTCGAGCTGCCGAAGATCGGCGCCGAGCTTCGACCGCGGCCAGACCGCCTGCACGGTGGAATCCGTCAAGGCGGCAGCCGACGTCTTCGCCCCGGTCGGCGGCGAAATCGTCGCGGTCAATGAGCGGGTGGTCGGCGAACCCGGCCTGGTCAATACCGCACCGACCGGCGACGGCTGGCTTTTCAAGATCAAGATCCGCAACGCCGCCGAACTCGACGCGCTGATGGACGCGCAAGCCTACGACCTGATCAGCAAGTGAGCGCGATGCCGCATCGTCGAAGCCGAACGCCGACGACGACTGAGCTTTGCGCCATATCAACGCAGGGCCGTCCATTTACCGGCATTGATTTCCGGGGGGTTTCCACTGGCCGAGTTGGGTTCCGCACCGTCCGAAATCGCGGTTGAGGCGTTTGACGCACTGCAATTCGGCACGTGATTTGTTATATTGGCAGTGACAAGCGAGGCAGACATGAAAGCTCGATCGCGATCGACGGTGCCGCCGTCAGCCGAAGCCGCCGGAGCCAGAGTTCCGACGCTGACGATTTCGCCGGAAAAAATCTCCTACATCATCACCAAGGCACGGGAGTTCGACGTAAAGGACGTCGTCACCGATCCGGACTTCGGCTCGAATGCGTCGGACGATGCGATGCTTTCCGTGCTCGAGGATCACGGCGACGATCCCGTGGTCGCCGAACTCAGGGCGGCGATATTCGCGCTCAACGTGGACGAACAGGTCGATCTCGTGACCCTGGCCTGGCTCGGCCGCGGCGACGGCGGCGTCGACGAGTGGGACGACTTGCGCGCCGAGGCTGCCGATGCCCACAACGCCCGTACGGCATCCTATCTGCTCGGCATGCCGCTATTGTCGGACTATCTGGAAGAGGGGCTGTCTGAGCTCGGAATTTCTTACGAAGAGGGCTCTACGACATAGGCGCGGACGCCGCTGTTCTGCGAGGTGGTGCTGAGGCGGACTGCGGCTTCGGAGTTGCGCATCGCGATCTGAAAATCATCGAGGCTTGCGGGTCTGCCGTGCGAGGCGCCGGACGCGCTTTGGCGTTGCGCGGATCTGCCGGTTGCCGATAACATGGGTGGACGAGTCCCGCCTGATGAGATCCCTCCGATCGACCCGTTCGCCCGGCCTTCGGCTGGCTGCCGACATCGGCGGCACGTTCACGGACGTGGCGGCGTTCGATGCGCGCACCGGCAGGCTCACCTTCGGCAAGGCGCTGTCGACGCCGCATCATCTCGTCGAAGGGCATCACCGCGGGCGTCGAGAAGGCCGGCACCGGCTACGCCGCTGCCGGGCTGTTCCTCCACGGCTCGACCATCGCCATCAACACCATCCTGGAGCGCACCGGCGCGCGGACCGCGCTGGTCATCACCGAGGGTTTCCGCGACATCTACGAGATCGGCCGCATCAACCGGCCGGATGCCTACAATCTGTTCTTTCGCAAGCACGAGCCGCTGGTGGAGCGTGCGCTGCGCTTCGAGGCGAAGGAGCGCGTGCTCGCCGACGGCGAGATCGACATCGCGCTCGATGAAAGCGAGATCGCGGCGCTCGGCGCAAGGCTCGACAGGCTCGGCATCGAGGCGGCCGCGATCCTGTTCCTCAACTGCTACCGCAACCCCGAGCACGAAGCCCGCGCCAAGCGCATCCTCGAGGCCGAATCATCCCGCCATGTTCGTCTCGGCCTCCCACGAACTGTCGCAGGAATACCGCGAGTTCGAGCGCTGCTCGACCGTGGTGGCCAATGCCTATATCGGCCCGAAGGTGCGCCGCTATCTCGGCGAGATCGACCGCCACATCCGCGCCGCCGGCTTCGGCGGCTCGTTCCTGGTCGTGCAGTCGACCGGCGGCCTGCTCGAGGCCGAGCAGGCCAAGTCCCATTGCATCCGCATGCTGGAATCCGGCCCGGCGGCGGGCGTCATCGGCGCCCAGGCGCTGTGCCGCACGCTCGGGCTCGACAACGCCATCGCCTTCGACATGGGCGGCACCACCGCCAAGGCCGGCGTCATCCACAAGGGCGAGCCGCTGACGACCGGCGCGGCGCTGATCGGCGGCTATGAGCGGGCGCTGCCGATCCAGATCGCCATGATGGACATTTTCGAGGTCGGCACCGGCGGCGGCTCGATCGCCCGGGTCGAGGACGGCGCGCTGCGGGTCGGCCCGCAGAGCGCCGGCGCCCAGCCCGGGCCGGCCTGCTACGGCCGCGGCGGCGCCGAGCCGACCGTGACCGACGCCAATCTGGTGCTCGGGCGCATCGCTGCCGACCGCTTTCTCGGCGGCGAGATGCCGCTCGACACGGCGGCGGCGAAGGCCGCGCTGCAGGCGCAGATCGCGGCGCCGCTCGGCATGAGCGTGACGCGACGCCGCCGACGGCATCCTGCGCATCGCCGTGACCGCGATGTCCTATGCCGTCAAGGCCGTGACCACCGAGCGCGGCCTCGATGCCGGCGATTTCGCGCTCATCGCCTATGGCGGCGCGGGGCCGCTTCATGCGGTGGAGGTCGCGCGCGAAATCGGCATCGCCAGCGTGATCATCCCCGGCGCGCCCGGCGTGTTCTCCGCCTTCGGCATGCTGTTCTCCGATCTGCGCTACGACTATCGTGCGCACCTGGCCGATGCGGCTCGAGGAGGCCGGTTTCGACGTGATCGAGCGCATCTACGGCGAACTCGAAGACGAGGGAAGGCGCGCCATCGCCGCCACGTCGGTCGTCCCGCGCAAGGTGACGGTGAAACGCGCCGCCGACATGCGCTATGTCGGCCAGGAGCACGCCGTCACCGTCGAACTGCCGATGGCGGTCTATTCGCCGGCAGAACCGCGCCGCCATCAAGCGCCATTTCGACGACATGCACGCGCTGCGCTACGGCACCAGCGCGCCCGGCGAACCCGCCGAAATCGTCAGCCTGCGCTCGACCGTCACCGGCGTCGTGCGCAAGCCGATGCAGGCAAAGATCGCCCGCGGCGGGCCGGCGCCGCCGCAGGCCGCCTTCACCGGCAGGCGTGCGGTGTATTTCCACGGCCGCGGCTTCGTGCCGACGCGGACCTTTTCCCGCGCCGCGCTCACCGCCGGCAACCGCATCAAGGGTCCGGCGCTGGTCGAGGAGCATGCCTCGACCACGGTGCTGATGCCGGGCGATGCGCTCATCGTCGATGCCTGGGGCAATCTCGTCATCGCGGTGGGGAAAGGACGCTGAGCGCCATGGCAGGCAAGGCTCGCAAGAAGACGCGCGCAAGCGCCCCGGCTCGATCCGGTGATCGCCGAGATCGTGCGCAACGGCGTCATCGCGGTGACCGAGGAGATGAAGACCAACCTCATGCGCACCGCCTACAACATGATCATCTACGAGGCGCTCGACTTCACCGTCGGGCTGTTCACGCCGCAGGGCGAGACGGTGTCGATCGGCATCGGCCTGCCGATGTTCATCCGCGGCATGGCGGAGACGGTCAAGGCGAAGATCGCGCATTTCGGCCTCGACGACATGCGGCCCGGCGACATCTACGTCACCAACGATGCCTACATCACCGGCAGCCACCTCAACCACGTGACGCTGACGCTGCCGATCTTCCACCGCGGCGAGCTCGTCGGCTTCTCCTGCTGCATGGCGCACTGGATCGACATCGGCGGCCAGCTCGGCGGCATGACCACGGACATCTATTCCGAAGGCCTGCAGATCCCGATCCTGAAATATCAGGACCGCGGCAAGGTCAACGAGGACCTCGTCGACATCATCCGCCAGAACGTGCGGCTGCCGAGCCGCGCGATGGGCGACCTGCGCGCCCAGGTCACGGCGGTCAAGACCGGCGAGCGCCGCTTCCTCGAGCTGATCGACGCGCTATGGCCGCGACGCCCGTCGAGGCCGCCATCGCCGCCATCATGGACCGCTCGGAGGCGGCGGCGCGCGCGCGCACGCGGACGATCCCCGACGGCGTCTACGAGGCGGAATCCTTCATGGACGACGACGGCATCGCGATCGGCAAGCCGATCCCGATCCGGGTGCGCGTCACGGTCGAAGGGCGACGAGATGACCATCGACCTCACCGAGGTCGCCCGGCAGGTGCGCGGCTTCTACAATTCCGGCATCACCACCGGGCTACGCCTGCGCCCAGGTCGCCTACAAGTGCCTGACCTCGCCGACCGACTATCCGATCAATGACGGCTCGTTCCGCAGCCTCACACGTCGATCGTGCCGCCGGGCCGCGTGATCAGCGCGACGCGGCCGGCGCCGATGCGGTGGTGGATGACGTTCCCGATGACCATCGTCGACACCGTGTTCAAGGCGCTGGCGCCGGCGATTCCCGATCGCGTCATCGCCGGCCACCACGCCGATCTGCTGGTGGCGCAGTTCCACGGCATCAATCCGAAGACGTCGGAATTCTTCATCGGCAATTTCGGCCCGCTCGGCGGCGGCTGGGGCGCCAAGCGCGGCGAGGACGGCGTCTCCGCCACCGTCTGCCATCAACGACGGCGACACCCACAACAGCCCCAACGAGCAGGTCGAGGCGAAATTCCCGCTCGTGGTCGAGCGCTATGCGCTGGTGCCGGATTCCGGCGGCGCCGGCCGCCATCGCGGCGGGCTCGGCGTCGAGCGCGTGGTGCGGGCGCGCAGCCACGTCACCGTCAACACCCAGATCGAGCGCGCCCATTGCCGGCCCTGGGGGCTCGACGGCGGCGGCGACGGCAAGGGCAACGAGGTGGCGCTGCGCCTCGGCGGCGCGTGGAAGACCGATTTTCCCAACGCCAAGGTGCTGGTCGCCCAGGTCAAGGCCGGCGACGCCTTCCGCCTGCGCTCCGGCGGCGGCGGCGGCTACGGCTCGCCGCTGGCACGGCCGGTCGACGACGTGCGCAACGATGTCAGGCAGGGCTATGTCTCGGCGGAGGACGCGGCGGCGCTCTATGGCGTGGTGATCGATCCCGGGTCATTCGAGGTGGACGAGGAGGCGACGCGAACATTGCGGGGCAAGAGAGCGCAGCATCTGTAGCCCGGATGGGACCGCCTCCTTGCGGTCCCATCCGGGGTCAGCAATCGAGGCGACTCCTCCCCGGATGAAGCTGCGCTCCATCCGGGCTACATGCTACGGCGCCAGCTCGCTTCACGTCCGCCGCTTCAGCTTGAAGCTGAACGACGGCCCGCCGGCGCCGCAGCACGGGCAGCTCATGGCGAGCATGATGCTCTGCTTCTGCTCCTCGTCGAGGTCGGCGCGCTCCAGTACTTCGGCGGCCTGCTGCTCGAACAGTTCGTGCAGCGACAGGTCGCTGAAGCTCATCTCGGACGCTGCACTGTCTGGCGCCGTCTGCACACCGCCGGACGCGACCGGCGCCGGCGGTTCCGGCTTCGCCGCTGTGCGCTTCCGCTTCGGCGTGCGCGGGCTCACGGCGAAATCTCCTCCAGTACCCGCGCCTTGGTCTCGGTGGCGAATGTCGCGACGGTGACGCAGGCGAACAGCACGACCAGCCCGAACACCAGGAACACGTCGCCCAAACCGCCGCCGGCGATGATGAGGCCGACCACCTGGGGACCCAGGATCGAGGCGAGCCGCAGCCATGCGGTCGCGGTGCTGGTGCCGAGTGCCCGCACCCGGGTCGGATAGAGCTCGGCGGTATAGAGATAGAGCGCCAGCGACAGCGTGCTGATGCACATGTAGCTCAGCGTCGACACCACCAGCACGCGCTCGGCGGTGGTCGGCCCGATCCACCACAGCGCCAGGAAACCTGCCGCCGCGCCGCCGAACGCCACAGCGAACCAGATGCGCCGCCCGACGGTGTCGATGAGGAGTGCGCAGGCGAGGCTCGTCGTGAGGCCGGCGATCGGGGCGACCAGCCCGTAGGTCAGCGCCTGATCGAGCGGCAGCTTGAAGACGCTCTGGTACACGGTCGGCAGCCAGGTGGTGAGCCCGTAATTGGCGAAATAGGTCGCGAACCAGCACACCCAGATCACCAGGGTGCGGCGCAGATAGACGCCGCCGAACAGGTCCGACCACGACGCGCGCCTGCTGCCGACGACCTGCGACGCCGGTGCGACCGGCGGCAGCGGCTTGCCGGTCGCGGCCACGACCTGCTTCTCGATGAAGGCGATGGCGGCGGCGGCGTCGACCGAGCGGCCGCGCGCGGCGAGCCAGCGCGGCGATTCCGGCAGGTTGCGCATCATGAACAGGGCGAACAGCGCCGGCACGCCGCCGACGAAAAACAGGTACTGCCAGCCGAGCGTGGGAACGATCCAGCGCCCCAGCACCGCCGCGGCGACGAGGCCGAGCGGGAACACCAGCTCGAACAGCAGCACGAAGCGGCCGCGCCCGCCCGCCTTGGCGAGTTCGCTGATATAGGTCGCGGCCACCGGGACCTCGGCGCCGAGGCCGAGCCCCTGCAGCAGCCGCAGGACCAGCAGCGACTGGTAGCTCCAGGCAAAGCCGCAGGCGAGGCTCATGAGCCCGAACCACAGCACGGCGACCACGATCACGGGGCGCCGCCCGAACCGCTCGGCGAGCGCGCCGCCGATCAGCGCGCCGATGAGCTGGCCGAGGAAGCCGAACGAGATCAACGTGCCGATCTGCCCGGGCGCGAGCTTCCACAGCGGCACGATGACCGGCAGCACATAGGCGATGGAGAGCGCGTCGAAGGCGTCGAAGAAGGTGGCGGTGCCGACGATGATGCGGGTCGAGATCTGCCACGACGACAGCGGCAGGCGCTCGATGCGGGCGAGGATGTCCTCCGGCGTCGCGCCGCCGGATCCAGGTCGCGCCACCTGCGACACGCTCATGGTCTGACCCGCCTTCCGCGCACAAGTCCCGCCGGCGCGGGATGTTCTCGAGTTTGACGCGCGGGTAGGCAGGTTAGAGCATTTCGTCCCGCAAGGGAGAGTGCCGGCACGAAAATCGGCGCGGGTTCATTGCCTGGCCTTGTTGGAATGGCGCATCACGCCGCAGCAAGGCCGCGCTCCGCGCCTCCATGACGGTGCCGGCGTCGCTTCCTGCGCGCGAACGGTGCCCCGAGGCCACAGCGGCAGCGGCATCAGCCCGCCGACGCTGTCGTGTCCATTCGCGCCGGCGAGCCTCACCGGCCGCTGCGATCCCGCTGCATCGCCGCCCATTCCGCCGGTGAGCACAGCGTCGTTCGCACTGCCAAAGGCACTCGCGCCCACCGTCGCGGCGAGCAGGAACCATGATACCAGCCACACCGACACCTGCATCATTGCCTCCTGCATCATTGCCTCCTGCATCGTTGCCTCCTGCGTCTTGCCGGAAGGCGACGCTCGACCACGCGAGCCTGCCTTCGCGATCGAATGCGGGACGCGCCTCCTACCGCCCGCTCCGCGCCAGCGAATGGACCCAGCCGACCATGCGCGATTTGGCGTTCTCGATGTCCTTCTTGGTGAAGAAGTCCTCCGGCTTGACCCGGTCGACCGGATAGACCGGGCGCAGGAAGTCGCTCTCGTAGCCGAACGGCACCGTGGCATCGATGCCCATGCCGCCCTCGAATTGGGTGTTCGACGCGGTCCACTGCTTGTCGCCCGCGGTCATGCGCTCGGCCGGCATGAAGGTCTGGCCGCGCCCGCCCGGGATCGGGTTGAGGATGTCGGTGCGCGGATTTACGCGCGTGGTCATGCACCACATGATGTCGTCCATGGAATAGGGATCGATGTCCTCGCTCACCGCGATCGCGAGCCGCATGCCCTGCGAGCACGACAGCGCCGCGCCGAGGAAGTTGCGCTGCCAGCCCTCGTCGATCTGATGGCGCTTCTTGACCTGGATGACGCAGCCGCCCCAGTCGGTCATGCAGTAGGGGATGACCACGTCCTGGACGATGCCGGGCTGCAGCCGCTCGCACAACTCGAAGATCGCCGCCTCGCGCACCGTGGTGTCGATATTGTGGTCGTCGAGCGTGTGGACGCCGAGCGCGAAGATGATCGGCTTGGTCTCCGGCTTGCGCATGGTCACGGCGGTGACGTGGAAGGTCGGCGCCTTGTAGGCCTTGCCCATGTAGCCCGCCCATTCGGGATGGAAATGGTAGCGGCCCTGGACGCCGGCGTCCTCCGACTCCTTGGTCTCGAAGCGGCGATCGCGCGGATGGATATAGCCTTCGAGCACCAGCTCGGCGTCGGCGAGCGTATAGGCGTCGACGGTGCGGCACTTCACCATGCGAATCGGGCGTGCCCTGCACCGCGCCGGCAATGCCGATTTCGTCGCAGCCCATCGGCAGGATGGCGTAGTCGAAGCCGGCGCCGGCGAGCAGCGTACAGGCCGGCGGCACGCCGAAGCACATCGTGATCGGGATCGGCTTGTCGTCCTTGTAGTACTTGTTCGCCACCTGCCACATGTGCGAGCCGGGCGAAATCTGGAACGTGCCGACATTGCCCCAGCGGAAATTCATGCGGTTGTAGCCGAGGTCGGTGCCGCCATCGAACTGGTCGAAGCTGATGCAGCGGATGCCGGAGCCGACGGTGAGTTCGGTCTCGTAGGTCGTGTGCCGGATCGGCACCATGTACTTGTTGACGTCCTCCGGATCGAGCACCACGTGCTCCTGCACCGGCGCCTCGCTCCTGGGGAATGATCACCGGCTTGAGCGGCTTGCGGAAGGCCTGCGGCGATCTTGCGCGTGCGCTCGATATCGTTCTTCCAGCCGAACATCTTGTTGATGACGTTCATGTCGCCGAACAGGTTGGTGATGACCCGGTGGTTCGGCTTGCCCTTGACGTTGTTGAACAGCACCGGGCAGCCGCCATCCATGTGCTTCTGCAGCCCGGTGACCTCGAGGTCGGGATCGACGGCTTTTTCGGTTTCGATGAGGTCGCCCTGGGCGCGGAGCCATTCCAGCGTCGAGCGCAGGTCGCGGGTGCCGAGATTGGCCGGCACATGCGCGGCGGCCTTGGGCGTTGCCGGCTCAGACTTCACGGGCTTTTCCTGGTGCGCCGGCTGCTGCATCTTTTCACGCTCCCGAGGGGTGGTTTGGCGGCAATATGACCGGTCTCGGTCCCGCTTGGAAGGCTCTTGAAAGCCGGCTAGGACGATAGGGTGCCCGCCTATGGAACACGGGAGCGCCCGATGCTGATGCTGCGTCGGTTCGGCGTTTTGCTGGCCGGATTTTGCCTGGGTTGGTTGTGCTTGGCCGGGCCCGCGCTTTGGCCCGCGCTTGCCGACGATACGTTGCGGATCGCAGTCGGGCAGCGCGGCCTGTGGGACACCTCGGTGGTCGAACTCGGCCAGCGCGGCGGCATCTTCAAGAAGCACGGGATCGCGCTGGACATCCTCTACACCCAGGGCGGCGGCGAAACCCAGCAGGCGGTGATTTCCGGCGGCGTCGAGCTCGGCTCGTCGGCCGGTGCTTTCGGCGTGTTCGGCGCTTTCGCGAAAGGCGCGCCGCTTCGTGTCATCGGCGCCGAGATGATCGGCGGCGGCGACCTGTTCTGGTACGTGCAATCGGGTTCGCCGATCCGGTCGCTGGCGGACACCGACGGCCGCACCATCGCCTATTCCACCAACGGTGCGTCGACCCACGCCATCGTCATGGCCTTGATCCGCCAGTACGACCTCAAGGCGAGGCCGGTGGCGACCGGCAGTCCGGCCGCGACCCTGACGCAGGTGATGTCCGGCCAGGTCGACGTCGGCTGGGCCGGGCCGCCGTTCGGCCTCGATCTCATCGACCAGGGCAAGATCCGCATCATCGCCTCCGGCGACGATGCCGCCGCGTTCCGGAGCCAGACCGTGCGGCTCCTCATCACCAATGCGGCGACGCTGCAGGCGCGCCGGCCCGCGATCGAGCGTTTCATGGCGGCCTATCGCGAGACCGTCGAACTGGATGTATTCCGATCCCGCGGTGTTCAAGCACTATTCCGATTTCATCGGGGTCAGCGAGGCGATCGGCCGGCGCAGCCGCGACCGCTTCTATCCCAAGGCCACGCTCGATCCCGATGCTGTCGTCGGCGTCGACGCCATCAATGCCGGTGCGGTCGCGTTCAGGTACCTCGCCGCGCCGCTGACCCGCGAGCAGCTTGCGGAGCTGATCCAATTCCGCGGCGGTGATTGGGCACCGTCATTCCGGCGCGCGCGTTTCGCGCGAACCGCGCTACTTGAAATCAGCCACCAGCGTGACGTTTGCGCTGAGCGTGAACGTGTAGCTCGCCGACGTGCTGACCACGGTGCCGCCCTTGGTCCAGTGGACGAAGCTGTGGCCGGTGGCGGGCGTGGCCGTGACCGTCTGCGAGGTGCCCCCGACGAAGGTGCCGGCGCCGCTGACGGCGCCGTCGGCACTGGGCGAGGCGCTCAGCTTGATGGTGTAATCCTTCGGGGCGACGGTCAGGGTCGTGGGAACGGTCGCGTCGACCTGGTTGGTGGCCGTGTTGTTGAAATTGATGCTGCCGAGGTAATTGCTGGGCGCCAGCTTGTTGGCCGCGCCGGAAGCGATCTTGAAGGTGATGGTCTTGGCCGCGGTCGTCAACGAACCCGACGTCGACGAGGCGGTGAGCCAGCTCGGCACGTTGGTGATGGAGTACTTCGCGCTCCCGCTGGGCGCGCTGAGCGTATAGCTGAATGACGACGGCGAGAATGCGCCGCCCTGCATCCCTGAAGCGACGATGCCCGTAGTCGGGGTGACTTGCAGCCCCAGCGGATTGACGGTGAGCGTCGCGGTCCGGGACTGGGTGCCCTGGCCGTTATCGGTGTTGGTGAAAATGATGGTGGCGGTATTGGTGCCGGCGAGACTGTTTGCGTTGCCATTCACCGTGAACGTCACCGACCCCGCAGAAGCCGTGTTGCCCATGGTTGCGGATGGGGTGAGCCAGCTCGGGACGCCCGAAATCGAATAATTGAAGCTGCCGGCGCTCGCGCCGATTTGATATTGGAACGACGCCGGAGCGAACGGTCCGCCCGGATTGCCGGCGGCGGCGATGTTGGTGGCGGGGGTGACCTGCAGCGCCGGCGGATTGACGGTGAGCGTCGCGGTTCGGGTCTGGGTGCCCTGGCCGGTGTCGGTATTGGTGAAGGTGATGGTGGCGGTATAGGTATTGGCGACGAGATTGTTTGCATTCACCGTGAACGTCACCGGCGTTGCCGATGAGGTATTGCCGGCGGTGGCGGACGGTGTGAGCCAGGTCGGGACGCCTGAAATCGAATAATTGAAGCTGCCGACGGTCGCGCTGACTTGATATTGGAACGACGAGGGAGCGAACGGTCCGCCTGTGTTGCCCGCGGCGATCATGTTGGTGGCAGGGGTGACGCGTAATGCCGGCTGGACAAAGACCCACGCCGCCCCGGTGCTATCGTTGTCGCGAAGCCCGCCGACGATGGCGATGTTGCCGTCGGCAGACAGCGCGACGGACGTGCCTTGCTCGGAATTGCCGACCGCGCCGACGCCGACCAGCTTGTTGCCCTGTTGGGTCCAGGTCGTGCCGCTGCGGGTCAGGACCCAGAACGCCCCGATGTTGGAGTTGTCCTTGTACCCGCCTATGATTGCGGTGTTGCCGTCGGCGGACAGCGCAACGGAGGCGCCTTGATAGGCGGCTCCCATGGCGCCGGTTCCGACCAGCTTGGCGCCCTGCTGGGTCCAGACGCCGCCGCTGCGAACGAAGATCCACGCCGCGCCAGCGTTCGATGCATCGTCAGGCCCTCCCACGATCGCGGTGTTGCCGTCGGCGGACAGCGCGACAGCGGTGCCCTGGTAGGCGGCTCCCGTCGCGCCGGTTCCGACCAGCTTGGCGCCCTGCTGGGTCCAGACACCGCCGCTGAGGGTGTAGACCCACGCCGCCCCGGTTCCCCCCTTGTCGTCAGGTCCGCCCACCAGGGCGGTGGCGCCGTCGGCGGACAGCGCGACCGACCAGCCCTGCACGGCGGCCCCGCTCGCCCCGGTGCCGACCAGCTTGCTGCCCTGCTGGGTCCACACGCCACCGCTGCGGACGAAGATCCACGCCGCCCCGGTGTCCGAGGCGGTGCCCGGTGCGCCCACGATGGCGGTGTTGCCGTCGGCCGATATCGAGACGAAGTAGCCTTGGCCGGCGTTGGCGCCCCCGCCGGTGCCGACCAGCCTGCTGCCCTGCTCGGTCCACACACCGCCGCTGCGCGTGAAGATCCACGCCGCTCCGGCGTTCGAACTGGCGCGAGGTCCGCCCACGATGGCGGTGTTGCCGTCGGCGGAGATCGCAACCGATGCGCCTTGCTCGGCGGCGCCCCCGCCGGTGCCGATCAGCTTGGCCTGTTGCGTCCACACGCCGCCGCTGAAGGTGTATATCCACGCCGCCCCGGTATTTCCGTTGTCGCCAGGTCCGCCCACGATGGCGGTGTTGCCGTCGGCGGACAATGCGGCGGCGGCACCTTGCTCCGATTGTCCGACCGCGCCGGTGCCGACCAGATTCGCTCCCAATTGCGAGAACTGCGCCAGCGCCGGTTGTGGTGAAAAAAGCAATGCGACAAAGATGAGGGCTGCGGCCCCGAGCGATCGCGACGACCGTACATACATGACATCCGCCAAGCATGTGCCGTCATCGGAACCCCCTTTGGATGGAGCCAACCCTTGCGCCGAATTCTAACGGGCTTCGGATGCTTTCAAAATAGGTGGATTTTTACCGGAGCGCTGCGGAGCCGAGTGCCCGGTCGCCAATTCTCGAGCTTCATTGTGTCATCGCCGCGGCCTTGATCGGCGATCCACGAACTACCGGACTGGATTGCCTGGACCGGCAACCGGCCGCGCGCGAGACGCGCTCAGGCCCGCGAGCGCCGCTCGACATTGGCGATTCGCGACGGCACGCCGAATTCGCGGCGGCAGACGTCGGCGAGCGCGGCGACGCCGTCCCGGATGGTCTGCAGCGACGGGTTGCCGAAGCACAGCCGCATGCGCGGGCGGCCATAGGCCTTGTCCGGCGACCATTCGTGGCCGGGATTGATGGCGATGCCGCAAGCCTGCGCGGCCTGGGCGAGCTTCGAGGGTGTCGACCTCGTCGGGCAGCTTGACCCACAGGAAGATGCCGCCCTTGGGGTCCTCGAACTCGGCGGCGGTGCCGAACTGCTCGGCGAAGGCTTCCATCATCGCCTCGCACTTGGCGCGCAGGCCGCGGGTGAGTTCCGGTACATGGGTGGTGAAATGGGCGGCGCAGTATTCGGCGAGCACCATCTGCTCGAGCGCGCCGGAGCCGGCGTCGGTCTTGAGCGGCAGCATGCGCGACAGCAGATCCCACGGCGCGACGATGAAGCCGACCCGCAGCGCCGGCGCGATCGACTTGGAGAATGAGCCGATGTGGATGACGCCGCCGCGCTTGCCGAGGGCATAGATCGCCGGCGGACGGCGGCCGTCCCAGATCAGGTCGGCATAGCAGTCGTCCTCGAAGATCGGCACGTTGTAGCGCTCCGACAGCCTCAGCAGTTCGAGGCGGCGCGCCTCGCCCATGATGGTGCCGGTCGGGTTCTGCACGGTCGGGATGGTGTAGATGTATTTCGGCTGGATGCCGCGGCTCTTGTGGTCCTCGAGGGCGGCGGCCAGCGCATCCATGCGCAGGCCCTCCTCGTCGAGCGGAATGCCGAACCGCCTTGACGCCGAGCCGGTTGAGCCGGTTGAGCGAGCCGAAATAGGTGACCTGCTCGACCATCACGGTGTCGCCGCGCGACAGCAGCAGCCCGTTGACGAGTTCGATGCCCTGCAGCGAGCCGGAGGTGATCAGGATCTCGTCGGCGGTGCAGGAAATGCCGGCGTCGCGCGCGAGCTTGGCCACCAGGAATTCGCGCAGCGCGCCGATAGCCGAGCGGGCCGCTTTCCAGGCCGTAGGTCGCAAGCGTCCGGCCCTCGCGCGCCAGCACCGCGGTCGCCGCCGCGACCAGATGGTCGACCGGAACATGGTCGGCGTCGTTGTGGCCGCCGATGAAATTGTACTTCGGAAACCCCGCGAACTTCACCGCCGGAGCGGGCAATCCTGGCGCCAGCAAAGCGCTGTAGTCGAACATCCCCGAGGTCATCGAAGCTTCCTTCCCTGCTCTTGCCCTGTTTTTGCTACCAGGGCACACGACGACCGGGGAATCAAGTTTGCGTACGGATGCGTCCTGCCGGGCGTGGGCATGCCGGAAAAGGCAGCGGCGGCCCGAAGGCCGCCGCGAAACGTCTCGATGATTCGGATGCTCAGGCCGTACGGATGCCCTGATGCATCAGCGGGACCGAGCGGATGCGCTTGCCGGTCGCCGCGAAGATGGCGTTGAGCACGGCGGGCGCCGCCACCGAGATGGTCGGCTCGCCGACGCCGCCCCAGAAGCCGCCCGACGGCATGACGATGGTCTCGACCTTCGGCATCTCGTGCAGCCGCAGCATCTGATAGGTGTCGAAGTTGGTCTGCTCGATGGCGCCGTCCTTGACGGTGCATTCGCCGTAGAGCAGCGCGGTGAGGCCGTAGACGAACGACCCCGACATCTGCCGCTCGATCTGCGCCGGATTGACGGCGACGCCGGGATCGATCGCGGCGACGATGCGGTGCATCGTCAAGGCGCCTTGCGCGGTCACCGAGACTTCGGCGCAGGCCGCGACGTAGCTGCCATGGGCCATGTACTGGGCAAGCCCGCGATAGACGCCCTGCGGCGCCGGCGTGCCCCAGCCGACCTTGTCGCCGACCGCCTTGAGCACGGCGGCATGCTTGGGCTTGAGCATCTTGAGCCGGAACGCCAGCGGGTCCTGGCCGAGCGCATGGGCGACCTCGTCGATGAAGCATTCGGAGTAGATCGCATTGTGGTTGACGTTCACCCCGCGCCAGAAGCCGGCCAGGATGTGGGTGTTGCGCATGGCGTGGTCGATCAGGAGGTTCGGGATCTGGTAGCCGAAATTGCCTTCCGGCGAGTTCGGCGTCAGGCCCTGGAACACGACCGGGTCCATGCCGGACGCGTCCAGCCGCTCCGGCGCCAGCGAGGCGGAGATCGACTGGCCGGAGATGCGCATGTGGAAGCCGGTGACGTTGCCGTCGGCGTCGACACCGGCGGTGAGCTTGGCCTGCGTCACCGGGTGGTAGGCGCAATGGGTCATGTCCTCTTCGCGCGACCAGATCAGCTTGACCGGCGTGCCCGGCATCTGCTTGGCGATCTGCCACCGCCTGGCGCACATAGTCGACCCGGCCGCGGCGGCCGAAGCCGCCGCCGCACAGCACCTTGTGGACGTCGCACTTGCCGATCGGCAGGCCGGATTCCTCCGACGACCGCGGCGAGCGCGGCCTCGCCGTTCTGGGTCGGGCCCCATACCTCGCATCCGTCGGCCGTATAGAGCGCGGTCGCTGTTCATCGGCTCCATGGTGGCGTGGTTCTGGTAGGGAAAGCTGTAGACCGCCTCGATCTTGCGCTTGGCGTCGCCGAGATCGGCCTTGGCGTCGCCCGCCTTGTTGCCGACGAAGGCCTGCTCGGCGTCGAGCCCGGTCTTCGAGGAACTTGGCGATGCGTGGCGCTCGACACCTTGGCGGCTTCGCCGAGGTCCCACACGACCGGCAGGGCTTCGATGGCCTTGTGGGCATGCCAGTAGGTGTCGGCGACGACGGCGACGCCGGTATCGCCGACCTGCACCACCTTCTTCACGCCCGGCATGCCGGCGACCTTGGCGGCGTCGAAGCTCTTGAGCTTGCCGGTCGTGGACCGGGCAATCCCTGATGGTCGCGATCAGCATGCCCGGCATCTTGATGTCGATGCCGTAGACCTGCTTGCCGGTCAGCTTGTCGAGGGTGTCGAGGCGCTTGACGCCCTTGCCGGCGATCTTCCAGTCCTTGGCGTCCTTGAGCTTGATGTCCTTGGGCGGCTCGAGCTTGGCCGCGGCTTCGGCGACCTTGCCGAAGGTGGTGGTGCGGCCGGACGGCTTGTGAGTGATCACGCTGTTGGCGGCGCTGCATTCGGACGCCGGCACCTTCCACTCGTTGGCGGCGGCCTGGATCAGCATCTCGCGGGCGGCGGCGCCGCCCTGGCGGACATATTCGTGCGAGGTGCGGATGCCGCGGCTGCCGCCGGTCGGACATGTCGCCCCACACGCGCTTGCGGGCGAGGTTCTGGCCGGGCGTCGGGAATTCGGTGGTCACCTTCGACCAGTCGCATTCGAGCTCCTCGGCGACCAGCTGGGCGAGGCCGGTGAGCGAGCCCTGGCCCATCTCCGAGCGGGCGACGCGGATCACGACGGTGTCGTCGGGGCGGATCACCACCCAGGCATTGACTTCGGGCGCGCCGTCGGCGGCGCGCACCACGTCGGGCCCGAACGGGATGCGCAGGCCGAGCGCGAGGCCGCCGCCGAGCGCGGCGGCGCCGACCACGAAGGAACGGCGATTCGATGTTGGGAACGTAATTCATGGCGGACCTCCTCACGCGTTGGCGGCGGCGTGAATGGCCGCGCGCACCTGCTGATAGGTGCCGCAGCGGCAAATGTTGGTGATGGCCGAATCGATGTCGGCGTCGGTCGGCTTCGGCTTGCTGCTTGAGCAGCTCCGCGACCGCCATGATCATGCCGGACTGGCAGTAGCCGCATTGCGGCACGTCGTTGTCGAGCCAGGCCTGCTGCACCTTGTGCAGCACGCCGTTCGGCGGCGAGGCCCTCGATGGTGGTGATCTGCGTCGCCGGCGACGGCGCTCAGCGGCACCGAGCAGGAGCGCGTCGCGACGCCGTTCGATATGCACCGTGCAGGCGCCGCACTGGGCGATGCCGCAGCCATATTTGGTGCCGGTCATGCCGAGCGTGTCGCGCAGCACCCAGAGCAGCGGCGTATCGGGCTCGACGTCGACATTGTGGGATTGGCCATTGATGATCAGCGTTGGCATTGTCTGCTCCCGTTCCGTCGCCCGCGAGAACGGGCGAAATGGCTGGCGCGCGTGCGATGGCACTGGTTGGGACAATTGACGGCGTCGGCGCGCGAGCGTGGACTATAGAGGGTTCCCGTCGCAATGAAAATTCGCAAAAGCGCGGCCGTTGGAGATTTCGGGGCCTGCGGCTGCGCGCTTTGCTACCTGCCGGTGCGGGCGAGATCGCCCCGGCCCTTCGACAAAAAATTGTCGGCCGTGCCGGCCGAGGCACCTCGCGCCGGTGAATCGAATGGACTAGATTACCGGCCGCCCCGACCCAAAAAGACCTTTGAGAACAAGCGACGCGGTCGGGAGAGCAGCCGGTTCGACAAGCCAGAATTCGACAAGCCAGAATTCGACAAGCCAGACGGAGGAATTCATATGACGCTCAGGAACATCGCGCGACGTCTCGCGCTCGGAGTTGCGGCGGGAGCCGTGCTCGTCGCCGGGGCCGCCCGGGCGGCGGACGACCAGGGCTCGGTACAGGGTGTGGTGAATGATGCCGGCGGCAAGCCGGTCGTCGGCGCGATGGTCAAGCTCAAGAACGCCGATCGCCACCTGACCTTCATGGTGGTGAGCCAGGATCAGGGCCGTTTCCAGGCGAGCGATCTGCCGGCCGGCCAATACACGGTGCAGGGCATCGGCGCCGGTTTCGAGAGCGCGTCGTCGCCGGTGAGCGTCGCCGCCGGCCAGAGCGCCAAGGTCGACCTCGCGCTCGCCAGCAAGCAGGTCGCCGCTGCTGCCGCCGGCGTGGCCGCACCGCATCCCCGAGGAGCAGATCTCCGGCGTGTCGCAGACCCTGCCGGCGGGGAACGGGCAGTCGCTCGTTGCCGAGCGGTGCACGACCTGCCACGATCTCCAGCGCATCGTCGTCAAGCGCACCCCGCTGGTGGAATGGCAGCACATCATCGAGCGGATGCGGGGCAACATGGCGATCACGAACATCCCCGACATCACCAACGAGGAGGCGGCGACGGCCGCGAATTATCTCGCCGCCAATTTCAAGCCGGAACAGCCCTACGATCCCAACAGCCGTCTGCCGCGGGAACTGCTGACCGGCAAGGCCCTGAAGTATCGCGCGGTGACCTATGATCTCGTCAATCGGTTCGCCGAGCCGCACGACACCGCCGCGGATCCGACCGGGCAATGCCTGGGTGGCGGAACGGGCCGGCAAGCTCGGCCGCTTCAATCCCAAGACCTACGAATTCGTCGAGATCAACTCCTCCGCCCGGCCCGGCGGCGGCGAACCGCCAGCGCCTCGGCAATCCGCAGATCGATCAGAACGGCATCCTGTGGGTGGCCGACGGCCCCAACGGCCGCTGGCTGAGCTACGACACCAAGTACGACAAGTTCGCGAGCTTCCAGTGGCCGCAAGGGCCACGGCAATGCCGGCGGCAACAGCATGGCCATCGCGTCCGACGGCACCATCTATGCGACCGGCGCTCGGCAAGGAGGTTCGGCATGCTCAATCCCGGCACGGCCGAGTTCAAGTTCTATCCGTCGCCGAGCGCCAAGGGCAAGAAGGAGCCCGGCGCCTACGGCCTGACGGTCGCCGGCGACGGCTCGGTGTGGTGGGCCGAGGACAACATCGACATGATGGGACGGATCGATCCCGTCACCGGCAAGGTCGAGGAGTACAAGATCCCCTACGAGGGCGGCCACGCCTTCCCGCGCCGCATGGGCGCCGACGCCAATGGCGACGTGTGGGTGGCCTGTGGCAGGCCGGCAAGCTCATGAAGATCGATCACAAGACCAAGGCAGATGAAGATCTACTCGCCGCCGACCGCGAACGCCGGCGCCTATTCCGTGGTGGTGGACAAGAAGAACAATCTCGTCTGGATGAGCGAGCACAAGGTCGACAAGATCGCCCGCTTCAATCCCAAGACCGAGGAGTGGGTCGAGTTCCCGTTGCCGGAGGCGCAATCCGATCCGCGCCGCATCGATCTCGATCCGACCAACCCCAACCGGGTCTTCTTCAGCGGCGACACTGCCGGCCGGCTCGGCTTTGTGGAGGTGCTCCCGTAAGCGGATGGTCGCAAATGGTCCGCACGGTTTCGTACCGGATCATTCGCGAGAACAAGACGCCGGAACGCCGTTCTCCATGGCGTTCCGGCGGAGGTCGGCGGTGGTGCACGGCCTTCGCCAATATCGAACCGTCATGCGCGGGCATGTCCCGCGCCTCTTCGTCTGCAAGGCCCGGCGCGGCCGGCCGGATCACGAGGCGCCGCCGCGCCCGCCGCAGCAGAACCGGAGGAAGACGCCATGACAGCTTTCAATGCCGTTCGATTCCGGGTGAAGCCGGGCCGCGAGCAGGAATTTCTGGATGGGCATCGCAGCGTCAAGGCCGACTGGCCCGGCTTGAAGCGCGCCAACATGATCAAGACCGGCGAACGCACCTACTGCATCATTGCCGAATGGACGGACATGGACGCCCTTGCCGCGGCGCGTCCCCACATGGTGGCGACCCTCGATACGTTCCGCGCCACCCTCGAAGATATCGGCGGTGGCCTGGGCGTAACCGATCCGGTATCGGGGCCGGTCGTCCTGGAGCTGAAGTAGCCGAATTCCAGAAGCCGGAAGCGCCCGCCAGAATTGCATCGCTCGAGCCGCGGTGCGGGCATCGATGCTGACCAATGCGCCGGTGTCCTCGCACAGGCGCCGGCCTGCCCGGCGAACTCCCGTCGCCAGCAAGCCTGCCGATCCCACGTCCCCGCCGCCGGCTCTAAAGCCCACGAGTTCGCCCCGACAAACATTGCGCCAAAATGGCGCAATGTCCCTCCGCTCGCCTTTGTGGCATATTTGCACTGCGGCCAAACATGGAAAGCCCGATGATTGATCAGGTGCCTGCCCTGCGCGAGCAGCGTTCGTCGGATTTTGCGTTCGGCGCTCTGTGGCGCGTAGGCGCGGTCGTATCGCTCATTTGGGTCATCGTCGAAGGCTTGGGAGGGGCCGAACTGCGGGCGCTCATTGTCGTCCCGCTGTTCGTCGGGGCTTGGCTGTGGGTCATCTTTGCTCTTGATCGTTGGGTCACCAGGAGCGTCGATCACACCTAGGCGGGAGCGACTGCAGGTCGCCATCAACGTTGCGCGGCTGTCGGAAATGGCGGTCGGGCGGGTCATGCCCAGCAATGAGCGGGTGCAAATTCCGCCGCATCCTGGCGGCCGGCGGCTACGTGCCGGCGAGCAAGTGCGGCACCAGGTCGGCGGCCGTCAATGCCGCTCGGCTGGGACCTTGGCGAGAGCGCCGTCCGCGACATCGTCCTTTCCCTGCATCAGACGGCGCACCAGGCCGCTCGCGAGCCACACCAGGGCGGTGAGCACGAGCGCCGCCATCAGGCCGCGCATCAGGCTGACGAAGAAAGCGGCGTCGAGCCTCGGGAACGGAAACTTTTTCGAGCTCTTCGCCGCGTTCGATCATCCAGTGCCACGCCGGTGTGCGCCACCAGTGCGGACAGGATGATGACCCCGATGCGCTCTTCCACCACGTATTTGAACAGGAGGTTGAGCGCCGGCACCAGCACCACCAGCACGCGAGAGCTGGCCGATTTCCACGCCGAGGTTGAAGCCGAGCAGCGAGGTGACGAGGTGGTCGCCGGCGAATTGCAGTTGCTCGCGCAAGGCGAAGGAGAACCCGAAACCGTGGATCAATCCGAACCCGAACGCATAGATCCAGCGCCGCGCCGGATTGAAGCCGACGATGTTCTCGAGCGCCATGAACAGGATGGTGGCGGCGATCAGGGTTTCGATCAGCGGAGGGAACCACAGTGCATCCGGCGCGAAGCCCAATGCCGAGGCGAACAGCGTGATGGAATGCGCCACCGTGAACGACGTGACGATGATGACGAGCGGGCGCAGCCGTCGCACCGGAATGACGAGGCAGGCGAGGAACAGCAGGTGGTCGGTGCCGTCGAGAATATGCCAGAAGCCCTCGACCACGAAACGCAGCACCGCCTGGTACCAGCGCGGATCGAGATAGACGAGGCCGCTGGCGCCGTGGAACTCGAAGGCGCGCACGGCGCCGCCGGGCGGCATGAAGCGCAACGCGGTGTTGACCGCGCCGCCGAGGCGATCGACCCGCAGGTCGACGGCGAACTCGGAGCGGTCGGACTCGGATCGGATATTCGAGCAGCACGTCGAGGAATATCTGGCTCCAGTAGAGGTCGAGATCGCTGGACAGCGGCGGCCCCATCACATGGGCGCGGGCCTCCTCGAATGAGGCGAACGACTTGTCCGACGGCAGCGACACCAGCTCCGCGACGATGCGCGGCTTTTCGAGCTGCGTGCCGTTCTCGTAGACGTCGATATTGTCGGTGAGCCACACCTTGATGCCGCCGCGGATCGGCTCGTCGGCGCGCGCGATGTCGAGCGAGCCGTTTCCCCGGGTCGGGAAATCGGTATCGATCAGGGAGGCGAGGGGCAGGCGGACCAGAAGCTCCAGCCGGTTGCCGGCGGGCTTGAAAAAGGCGTTGATCCTGACGTCGGCCGGGATGTCATGGGCCGCGACGGGCGACGCCAGCGCCCAGGCGAGGGCCACCAGCGCGGCCGCGGCCAGCCGCCTCAGCGCAACACGTTCGAGACAACGCACGCCCTTGACTCCCGACACGAGGACGGGGACTTCCCCCGACGAGCCACCCGTTCGGCTATAGCGTCGCCCACGAGGAAGCAAGCGCCGATATTGGGACGGTTGCGCCGGCCGCCACCGGTACCCCGCACGTGCCCGCGCCCGTATCCGTACCGTGCTGCCGGCTTGCCGACCCGACCGGGCGCCGTCAGTCGGGAAGCCATTCCCCGGACGGGACGAATTCGGCCCCGGCCGGTGAATTTCCGCATTTCAAGTGCATTCGATTCGGCTATAATCGTGCCCAAGAACAATGAAAGGCATAGGGAGGCATCATGATCAAGTTGTTGCGCCAGCGTAGATTTCTCTGCGGCGCGGCGCTCGCCGCGGGCATTTTCGGCCTCGGTGTCGGCCAGGCCGTGCTGCAGAAGCACGCCGAGGCCCAGGGCGCGACCGTGCAGGCCCCGGTGTACGAAGTCGATCCGCTGTGGCCGAAGCCGCTGCCCAACAACTGGCTGCTGGGCTGGACCATCGGCATCTGGGTCGACGAACTCGATCACGTCTGGGTCATCCATCGCGGCGCCAGCGGGCTGCATAACAACGAACGGGGCGCCGAGCTCAATCCGCCGATCGCCGAATGCTGCCGCACCGCCCCGCCGATCCTGGTCTATGATTCCGACGGCAATCTGCTGCGGTCATGGGGCGGTCCGGGCGACGGCTACGAGTGGCCGCAGTCGAACCACGGTGTCCATGTCGACTACAAGGGCAATGTGTGGATCGGCGGCAATGGCGAGAAGGATGCCCACATCCTCAAATTCACCAATGACGGCAAGTTCCTGATGCAGGTCGGCCATCTCGGCGGCAACAAGGGCAGCAACGACCTGCGAGAATTTCGGCCGCGTCGCCAAGATCTGGGTCGATCCGTCGACCAACGAAGCCTATATCGCCGACGGCTATCTCAACAAGCGCGTGGCCGTCATCGACGCCGACACCGGCGTGATGAAGCGCTACTGGGGCGCCTACGGCAACAAGCCCGACGACACCAATCTCGGTCCTTACAATCCGAGCGGCCCGCCGGCGCAGCAGTTCCGCAATCCCGTCCACTGCATCGAGCGCTCGGTGGACAACCTCATCTATGTCTGCGACCGCCAGAACGACCGCCTGCAGGTGTTCAAGCCGGACGGCACCTTCGTGAAGGAGAAGTTCTTCGCCAAGAACACCAAAGGCGCCGGATCGGTGTGGGACATCGTGTTCTCCAAGGATCCCGATCAGCACTTCCTGATGCTGGCCGACGGCCAGAACGAGCGCGTGCGCGTGATCGTGCGCGACACGCTCGAGGAAATCACCTCGTTCGGTGACGGCGGACGCCAGCCGGGCCAGTTCTACGGCGTGCACAGCATCGCCTCGGACTCCAAGGGCAACCTCTACACGACCGAGACCTACGAAGGTAAGCGCGTGCAGAAGTTCAACTACCAGGGCATCCGCTCGGTGCCGCTCGGCTACCAGGGCGTGCCCTGGCCGAAGAAGTCGTAGCGGCGAGCCCCCGGCTTTCACATTTGTGACGAAGAAGCCCCGGCGGATCGCCGGGGCTTTTTTGTCGCGATGGCCGCGAGGCGCGGAAAAGGCGCGGGCGCGATTGGGCAGCCCGCCCTTACACTTCTGCGCGGCTCACTTCTTGTAGAAGCAGAAATCGTCGACGTTCGCCGCCCAGTCCGCATTCGGCCACGGCATGCCGTTGCGCTGGAACCGGGCGAAGGTGTAGCCGCCGATCTCCTCCTCGTTGCTCACGCAAATATCGGGGCCGGGAGTAACATCGGCCTGTATCTTCTCTTTCTGGATCGACATGCCGGTATGCGAGCCGCCGTTCGGGAACGACACGCACTTGCCCCATTCGGGCCGGATGCATTCCTGTCCCAACACCGACGTGCTGCTGACGGCAATCGCCGCCAAAACGATCAAGCCTCGCATTCATCTCCTCCTGTTCAATGAAGCCCGGCGCAGAAATAACACGCTTCCCGGACGCCTGCCACGCCGCGATCCATGCGCGGGCACGGCCTCATTCGAGTCTCGCCGACGCCACTCCGGTTGACAGTGCCGGGCTGCAGCTTGCGATCGTGCCGTCCGGCGAACCCTGGCGCGCATGATGCCGCTGGACCAACGGCCGGCACCAGGGCTTCGGGCGCTGCAGCCCAAGCGAGCCGGATTCGGTTCGGCACGGCCGCGCATCGTCCTCGACTTTGCGCGGCGGGGAAGGCATGGTCGGCCGAGGTGGCGCCGCGCGGCGGCCGTGCCTGCTCCGTCCTGACGGTACGGGGCGCCGCGGCTCCAAAAGGGGACTGACAATGGCCGATGGCTTCAAGGAGAAGCGTGAGAAAGCGGGAACCAAGGCGATGTCGCAGATCGAGATAGACGCGCAGCTCATGCGTGAAAAGACGGCCCGCTTGCGAGAGCTTCGTCTGGCGGCCGAAGCCGCCAACGGCCCGGTTGCTCCCAAACGGAGCCCCGCCGGTAAGCCGCCAGCCAAAAGGAAAAAGTCGGGCAAATCGGGCGAGAAGGGCCCGTCCTTGTCGGATTGGCTGGACACCCAGCAAAACCAGGGGCGTCGCGGCTAGCGCCGACGGTTCGCGATTGGGGCGGCGGGAGGCAAAGCTGCAGCGCTCGCGGCGGCGCTACCCTGTCTTGCGCAGTTCCGCCGGCTTGTGATTCTCCAGCGCCAGCACGGCCGAGGCGGTGTTGGAAATGGGGACGTGATAATTGCCGTGGAGCCTGGTGACGCGCCCGGTCAGCGCGCCCCGCATGGCGATCCAATTCAACAGCTCCACCCCCTGGGTGCCGGCCTCCCTGACGATTTCAAGGGTCGAGTGCGCGGGCCAGCGCCGCCGGATCGCCGACGAGCTTATCGAGGCACCACAGGTCGAATTCCTTGTTGATGAAGCCGGCCCGCGTGCCGTCGAGTTGGTGGGAAAGTCCGCCGGTCCCGACGCACGAGGACCCTGAGGTCCTGGTGGTAGCTTTCGATGGCGCGGCCGACCGCCTGGCCGAACTTGTAGCAGCGTGCCGGCGACGGCAGCGGATGCTGGACGGTGTTGATCGCGATCGGAATGGTACGCACCGGACGGCTGCCGGCCCCCGGCCACAGCAGCGCCAGCGGGATGGTGAAGGCATGATCGACCAGCATCTCCTGGCAGGTCGTCACGTCGAATTCGTCGGCGACCAGCGATTCGATGACGTGCCACGACAATGCGGCGTCGCCCGGGAACGGGCGCGACACCGGCAGGCCCCAGCCTTCATCCGAATTCCTGTATTCGCCGGCCGCGCCGACGGCGAATGTCGGCATCGTGTCGAGAAAGAAGTTCAGCCCGTGGTCGTTGTAGAACACGACCGCGACGTCCGGCCTGGTCCGCGCCAGCCATTCATGGACGGCTGAAAAGCCGTCGAAGAACGGCTTCCAATAAGGATCCTGTTGCAGGCCCCTGGCGATCGCGGTGCCGATCGAAGGAACATGGGTGGTGCCGACGCCGCCGATGATTTCCGCCATGCGTTATCTCCCCGCCGCCTCCAGCTTCGCCCTGAACGCCTCGACCGACATTCCGGTCTGCTGTGCGCCGATGTCCTGGACGTTGAGGCCGAAAATGCCGGCGAGCTTGGCGAGGTAATAGACGTTGCCGCCGGCCTCGATCATCTCCAGCACGTTGCGGCGGCGTACGGCGGCGCGCTGCTCCGGCGACAGGCCGTACTTCTCGCAGTAGCCGTCTTCGTCGCGCAGGAACGCGGCGCGGTTCTCGGCAGCGTTGAACGAGAAGCACATCTTGTTGAGCGCATAGCCCTTTCGCGCCTGCACGCCGTCGAACAGGGTGGTCCCTTGAATCTCCTGTTTCATCGCAGCGCTTCCGGTCGCGAACTCCCTTGACGGGCGAGCCTGGTTTCTAGGCCGCCTCGCGATGGCGTTGTTTGAGATGGATCAAGGGCTCGCTTCGGTTCGAGGCGCTGCCAAAGATGGGTCCGCATCAATGCAATCGCAGGACCGCCGCGGGGGCGCCGAGCGCTCATCATTCGGTCCGGGATCGTCGGCGCGTCGACGTCATCGCGGATGCCGTGTACGCCAAAACAAAAGCGCGATCCGCTCCAATTGAGACGGATCGCGCTCCGGTCGTTTGGGCTGTGCGCGTGGTCTCGCGGGAAGCCCAAGCTTCCTCGAGGTCACGCCTCGCTGTCCTTACGGCTCCAGAGAAGCCACGTAGGCGGAGATGTTCAGCATATCGGTGGCGTCGAGCTTGCTGACCACGGGAGCCATCAGCGGGCTCCAGGCGCCTACACGGTTGCCGTGCTGCATGTCATAGAGCTGCCTTGCAATGTAGCTCGGCGAGCGACCGGCAAGCCGCGGAACCGGGCCCAGGCCGCGCAGATCGGTGCCGTGGCAGGCCGTGCATGCCGTGACCTTGCCAGCCCCGGTCGTGACCAGTTGCTCGCCCTTCTTGACGCTGCCCGGTGGTACATAGGCGATGAAGCTCGAATGCGGGTTGCGCAGGTATTCGGTGTGCTCCGCGTTCACCGGAGTCTCGATGATGCGCTGGCCGAGCGGCTCGGTGCCGGCTTCGGCGCCTTCGAGGGTGAGATACATTCCGCCCTGCGATTTGGTCTTGGGCGCCGTCTCGCTCTCCACCACCTTGATCCAGGGGGTCGCCGGGATGGCAGAGAAGTATTTGGCGGCCGCCTTGATTTCGTCGTCCGTCATCTCCTTGGCAAATCCGGCCATCAGCGCGGTGTTGGCCTTTCTCGGATCCGAAGTCTTGCGGAGGCCGTTCTTGAAGTCGGTCAGCTGCTGCACGATGTACTCGTAGGAAAGGCCGGTGACATTGGCGTTCTCGGGGCGGCCCTTGCCGTTGGGATAATGGCACAACCCGCAGGCATAGATCGCTGGCCGCGCGGATTCCCGGCCATGAGCGACGACGTCGGGCATTGCCGGATGGTCCTCGGGGAACCAGTCGGCGGGCGCGTGGCGGTTGGCGACCTGGGCGCGGGTGAAGTTGAACTTCGACCCCGGTACCGAGAGCAGCTTGGTGTTGTCCGGCGGAGTCGGGGTGGCCGCGGGAGCCGGCGGCGGCATGACGGCCGGCGGCGGCGTCTCGAATCCCCAGGCCCACAAGGGTTGGGTATCGGCGGCTCGCGCGGCGGTAGCAAATCCTGCTGCGGCGCCAAGCGACAAAACAGCAGCGGTCACGAAGAGCTTCTTCATCGTCCTCCCCTTTATGTCCTGGTCCGGTCGTTTCCGGGGGCTGGTGCAAACTACGCCGGCACGCGCTCGGTGACCGGCCAGTTCCACCCGAGATTGCCGCAATATAGGCTTGTCGGCAAGACCGTACCTGCGCCTTATGCTGTAGCTGCGCTCCCGCCGGTCGCGGCCGGCAGTTCCGTCGCCGACGCCCGCGAAGCTCTGGCGGCGGAAATTGACCCGACTTGCACCTCGGCCAGAAAGATGGTGCAGTGCAGCAAGCCTATCGGCAACCCGCTGCGCAGCTCGGCGGCACGCTGCGTCCTTGCGGCTCTTACTCCGCCCTAATGTTTGCCGCCCGGATCACCTTGCCCCATTTCGCGGTTTCCTCCGCGAGGAGCTTGCCGAAATCGGCGGCCGAAAGCGCGAGCACCTCGGCGCCGAGGTCGGCAAGCCGTACCTTCATCTTGGGATCTGCGAGCATCGCATCGATCTCGTTGCTGAGCCTGTCGATGATCTCGACGGGGGTGCTCCTGGGCACCCCGACACCGACCGATGCGCTCGCCTCGAAGCCCGGCACGTAGTCGGCCAGGAGCGGCGTCTCCGGCAGTGCCTGCGAGCGCGTTGCCGTGGTCACCGCCAGTGCGCGCAATTTGCCGGCCCTGACATACTCGATCGTCGGCGGCATGGTGCTGAAGGTCACCTGCACCTGCCCGCCGAGCAGATCGGTAAGTGCGGGCGGGTCGCCTCGATACGGCACGTGGGTCAGGCTTACCCCGGTCATCATCTGGAACAACTCGCCGGCGAGGTGCGGCGGGGTCCCGTTACCGGCCGACGCCATGTTTATCTTGCCCGGACTGGCCTTCGCGTAGGCGATGAAGTCGGGAACCGTCGTTGCGGGAAACAAGGGATTTACCACCATCACGAGCGGCACGCGGGCGACGCCGGCGACAAGTGCGATATCCCGCAGGAAGTCGAAATCCAGCTTGTCGTAGAGCGTGGCATTGATTGCGTTGGCATTCGAGGCCATGAGGAGCGTGTAGCCGTCGGGGGGCGACCTAACGACCGCCTCGGCGGCAATATTGCTGCCGGCGCCCGGCCGGGCTTCGATCGTCACTTGCTGGCCGAGGCGCTCAGCGAGCCACTTACCCGTCAGCCGCGCGATGATATCAACGGTACCGCCGGCGGGAAATCCGCCGATGATGCGCACCGGCCGTTTCGGATAGGTTTGCGCCCTGGCGATGAGCGGCAGGGCCGGGACAACGACGGCGCCTGCTGCCAAATTCAGAAATCTACGGCGCGGAATTCTCATCGCCTGCCTCCAGCTCCGGCCGCATCGGGCGACAGCGCGGTCGCTGACATGTTCTGTCGCCTCTCGATGACCCAGGCTGTGTGAAGACCCTGGGCTGCCATCGGCTATGCAAAGATGAACGCCCGCCATAACATTGCTCTGAGGTCTTACATGACTATCCTCCACTGTCTTGCAAATGAAATATATCTGGAACTTCCAGGATGAGAACATGAAAAAGTCGGACGCGAGCCAAGGCCAGTCGGCATCGGAGCTGATCTCCAAAAGAATCGCCGAACTCGGGGACTGGCGCGGGGAAACCCTCAGCAGAATGCGCAAGCTCATCAAGGAAGCAGACCCGGACGTCGTCGAGGAGTGGAAGTGGATGGGCACCCCGGTCTGGTCGCACGACGGCATCATCTGCACCGGCGAATCCTACAAGAAAGTCGTGAAGCTCACCTTCGCCAAGGGCGCGTCTCTGAAGGATCCGGCCCGTCTCTTCAACTCGAGTCTCGACGGAAACGTACGCCGCGCGATCGACATCCACGAAGGAGAGGACGTCGACGAGACCGCCTTCAAGGCGCTCGTTCGCCAAGCGATCGCCGTCAACAGTTCTGGCAAGTCGAAGCCTTCGAAGAAACCGAAGTCCTAAGGAATTCCGCAGCAGTGGGGCACTGTGTTGATTTCGCTCGCGCCCGCAGGAAGTAGCCGGTGATAACGCCATTTGGCAGTGGCTTATACCTGCATTGCCGTGATGAATCGGCCGGCCGGTCGGGAGAGCCACCGTATTGGCATTCTTCGCCGGCGCGACCAAACTGATCGAAGATATCTTGTGGCTCGACCTGAAGAGCGCTTACTCTGCGGGGACGGCTTGCGCGATCGGCGTTCTCGCGCGCCGTGGCCGCATCGACTGAAGCTCATAGAACTGGTTGGCGAGGTCGCCGACGAGCACCGCAGATGCCGTGCAGGACCAGACCACGGTTTCGACCATCACGGGGTCGTGCTCCCAGCCCGTGACTCCGAGAATGAGCCGAATCACGAAGAAGGTCAGCGCGACGGCATAGCTGCGGGTCATCCATTGGCGGTGCTGCGGAATCATGCGCTTGTACGCGAAGATGAAGCCGATCCCGGTCGTGATCATCAACAGCGAGGCTTGGATCAGGGTCTCGATCGTGAAGGACCTGGGGAAAACGCCCAGCTTCTCGTCGAGATATTGAACGTAAGCACCGATGGGAGCGAGGATGAGGGCGCCGACCACGTAGATGCGCCCGATGACCCGGTGCAGCTTGGTAAAGCGCACTCTCAAGCGCTCGGAAAACTGCATCGGCGCGAGAATCAGCGCGCTGCCGCCGGCCACACCATGCGCCAGCAAGAACAGCCCGAGCGCTTGGTAGTGGCGCCACACCGGGTTCATCGGCTCGATGAGAAAGCGTTCGTTGTGATAGAGCACGTAAGCCATCACGGCGCCGATAATCGCGAAGGTGACGTATTTTGCGCTGAACCAACCGGACGACCGCATCGACATGGCGTCTGACATAATCTCCTCCATTTCAGCGGCGTTTCGTAATTCTCCTAAAGCTCCGATTCACAGCACGAGCGCGTTCACCCGCCGCCCCACGCGCTGGGAGCGCAGCAGCGGTCGCCGCTCGACGGCGAAATTTGCGGCGCGGAAGTCTTACATGCCTCCTCCGACAACGCCAAATCTAGCCAAATTCCCGAGCCTCTGAAAAGGGGCGGACAGGGGCAGTCGGACAGGGACATGGCGGCACGATTTTGCAGGAACAATGGGCGCGATCGGATTTTTGGTGCCATACTGGACCATCAGTCATGAAGGGTTGCCGCCATGCTCCTGCTCCTGATCAACATCGTGATCGTCATCGTCGTCGGTGCGATCCTGTTCTATCTCATCGACAAGTTCGTACGCGACGGACGGTTGGCGAACCTGCTCAAGATCCTGGTCGCGTTGATCTGCCTCGCGGCGATCCTGCAACGGCTGCTTCCGATGATCGGGGTGAGTGGGCTTTAGCCCGCGAGCTGTTCGGGCACCAGCGCTTCCTTACGCAGATCGCCATCGGCGGCCTGCCGTTCGCGCGGGTCGCCCGGGTGATCGCGCTGTTGTCCACAGCGCTCGCGCCGGTCGTTCGCGGCGAGGCCGGTTCTCGCGAGCCCCGTCGGGCTGAGGAGCAATGATGATGGCTGATGTCTGCAATTGCACGGGCAGCGCCGCATGCGGCTGCCGTGTTCCGAGCCGGCGCACGGTGGTGACGGCGTTCGCCTGTGCCGCCGTCCTGCCGGAAATGACGCGCCCTGCGGCGGCAGATCCCGCCGTGCCGGACGACGAGCGCTTCATGCGCATGGCGCTCGCCGAGGCGCGGCGTGCCGATTTTCCATTCGGCGCGGTGATCGTGCGTGACGGGAGCGTGATCGCGCGGGGACGCAATCTCGGACGAACCAAGGACGATCCGACCGCGCATGGCGAGATGGTGGCCATCCGCAGCGGCCTCGCCGCCCATGGCAGCAAGGCGCTCCGCGGCAGCACGCTCTACACGAGCGGCGAGCCGTGCGCCATGTGCATGGGGGCGATCCTGTGGTGCCGTTTCGGCCGGCTGGTTTTCGCCGCATCTATCGACCAGCTCGCGACGCGGATCGACCAGATCATGAGTCCGAGCGCGGAAATGGCGAGCCGTGCGGCGTTCGTGCCGATCTCGATCACCGGGGGCGTGCTGGCGGATGAGGCGATGGCGCTGTTTCCGGCGCGCAAGTGATGGGGTGGCCGCTGTCGAGGGGCGGAGGCCTTCCCGTCTGCGATCCATGCCGGAAGGGGCGCGGCGGCGCCCGGGCGCAGGCGTCTCAATCGGGCTTTCACGTCAATTCCGATTCCGGGATTTCGCGGGCCAGCCGCGCGCGCATCGGCTCGAGGCGGTCGGCATGATGGCGCCACTTGCCCACCGATGAGGTGTAGATCGGGCGGCGAACCTGGACGGCGCTTGCGGTTGCCGACGGCGCCTTGCTGTCGTGGAAACGCAGGACACCGTCCTCCCAGGGCAGGCCGACGAAGGCGATCAGGCGGCGGCTCTGTTCGGCCTGGTCGCGCACGATGTCCTCGTAATTCACGTCCATGAACGCATGCGGCGGCAACGTCGCTTTCCAGTGCCTGGC
The DNA here is from genome assembly GCA_963795865.1 of uncultured Alphaproteobacteria bacterium. Taxonomy (GTDB): domain Bacteria; phylum Pseudomonadota; class Alphaproteobacteria; order Rhizobiales; family Xanthobacteraceae; genus JAJPKK01. Next base: position 43,067 of record CAWCJX010000041.1, on the reverse strand, counting down.
GAGGCGGCGATACGCCAGGATGTAGTCTGCAAGTTCGGCCTGATCGTAGGAAAACAGGAACTTGCCCTGGAAATGCGCCTTCAGCATCGCCCAGCCGGCATCCAGCGGATGGCGCCTGACCAGGATGATCTTCGCCCGCGGCAAAACGGCATGGATGATTCCGCAGTAAAGATAATTCTGCAGCGTCTTGTCGACGATGCGGCGCTCCCGCGGCACCCGGAATGCGGTGACCGCGTCGACGTAGCGTCGGCCGACGGCGGAGAAATCCGGACTATTGCGAGCGGTTTGCGTTGCGCGGTGCAGTTCGACCGCCAGGGCGGCGCTTTCTCCGGCCGAGGCGACCGCGCTGTGGCTCGCAAGGATGCGCTCGACCAGGGTCGTCCCGGTGCGGGGCAGGCCGACCACGAAGATCGGGTCGGCGGGGCAGGCCGCCACCGGACGGGAGGCGAGCCAGTCGCGCGTCTGGACGCGGATGATCTGATCGATGTGATCGCGTTCGCCCCGGCCGTCATAGGCGATCGAGCGTCGGTGCCGCGCGCAGGCCGCCTCGACCTCGTCGAAGGCTCGTTCATGCTGCTCGAGATCCTCGAATTCCTTGGCGAGCGCGAAGCGCAGCAGCACCTCGCCGTTCGCCGACAGGCCGGCTTGCCGGATCAGCGCTTCCATCTCCGCGATGTGATTGCGCTCCGCCGTCTGCACGCGCAGATCGGCACGCAGATAGTGCGCAAGGCAATACCGGCGATCGGCGGAGATCGCGGCGTCGGCATGGGTCTCGGCGGCTTCGAGCAACCCCATCATGCGTTCGGTCGCGGCGAGGTTGAAGAGGTACTGCGAAGCATCGGGGCGGGCGGCTGCGGCCCGGCGACACAGAACGAGCGCCCGTTCGTGGCAACCGAGCAGGCCGAAGATCGCACCGAGCGCGTCGAGGGCCTCCGGCGACGCGCCGACGAGTGTGGATGCGCGTTCGGCGGCGGCCAGTGCGTCAGTCGCCTCGCCGGACAAGAACAGGCATTTCGCCTGCAGGATGTGGGCGATCGGGTCGCGGGGCGACAATGCTACGGCGCGCCCGGCGCTGACGATGGCGGCATCGAGGCGCCCTCGCGCCAGCGCGGTCTCGGTCAGGACCGCCCACACCCCGCCGGTCTCGGGCGCCTGGGCAAGCACCGCCTTGCAGACCTGCTCGGCGCTCGACAGATCGCCTTTGGCGAAGGCTTCGCGCGCGGCCATGACGGCCGCCTTCGCATCCTTGAATTCGAGCGTTCGCCGCAAGTCGTTTCTCCGTACGGGTGGACCGGTTGCAAGAGGGCCGGACGCAGCAATGGATCACATTGGCCGTCAAGCACTCCTTATCGGGCGGAACCGGTCCGGCGTAAAAGGCCGGCGGCAGCTCTCGAGATGCCGCCGGCGCAGATCGCCACGAAACGAACTTCGGCAGCTATTACGGGCCGAAGGAGAAGTTGCCCCACAGGTCCCCGATGGCAGGGCTGTTGGTGGGGGCATAGCCTCCGCCGTAGCCCGAGGTTTGCACCGGGTTCGGCAGATTGTCGCGGGAACGGCCGGAAAGCTTCGGCAGGTTCCAATTCCGTTCGACGAACTTCGCGATCGAGGCGTGATCGGAATATTCGTGCGAGACGATCCCGCCCTGGGAGTAGGGAGAAACCACGATGAGCGGAATGCGGGTGCCGTCGCCGAAAAAGTCGACCGGCTGCACGTAGCCGGAGTCGTAATATCCGCCGCCTTCGTCGACCGTCACGACGATCGCGGTGGATGCCCAGAGCTTCGGATTGAGTTGCACCAACTCGATGATCTTCTTGGTGAAGGCCTCGAACAGGGTGAACTTGGACGACGCCGGATGGCCGTCATTGAACGTGCTGGGCTTCACCAGGGAGACCGCCGGCAGTTGGTTGAGCAGGATGGCCTCGTAGAGATCCTTCGTATCTTTGAGATGCTCGGTGCGGGCCGCCGCGTTTTCCATCACCGAACTCGAGTAGAGGAACGGATTGCAGATGTTGCAGTACAGGTAGGCGATCGGGTCCAACGCGCCGAAATTGGCGCCGAGGCCCGGTGCGGTCTTGAAGTCGTCCCAGCGTTCGCCGAAATAGGCCCATGACACATTCGCCTGGGTCAGCGAATTGCCGATGTGACGCTGGTTGCGCACCGGCGGCAGGGTGAACGGGCCGTTGTTGGTCGGATCGGTGGCGCCGCTGCCGATGTAGGAGGGGACATAATTGTTCAGGAGATAGTAAGCGCCTTCGGCGCAATTCGGACTGATCGACGGCATGAGATCGCCGAGATAGGTGACGATCGCATTAACGCCCGGCTGCTCCGTATCGGAGCAGTTGGTGTAGCTGCCGCCGCCGTAACCGTCCTGGGTGTACCAGTTGTTCGTCATCGGCTGCGGGTCGGGGTTCTCGACCTCGGAGACGGTCGTGTTGTTGGGGAGCGTGACGCTCGTCGGCGGCGTTGCCGGATCGCCGTTGGCGTCGGCATAGTAAAGCGCATCGGCGTAGCCGATCATCATATGGTTCGCATAGGTGCCGCCCATCGCCGCCTGGTGGTAATTGTCGTTGAGGGTGTATTTGTTCGCCAGTTGCGTGAAATAGGGCGCGTCACCCTTGGCGACGTTATAGAAGCCCATCGCAATGTCGCCCTCGTGCTGCGGCGGGGTGCCGCCATTGCCGCCGGAGGACACCGTCTGCTCGACCCACGGGAAGAGATCGTTCTGGCACCCGCTCGGATTGCCGGTGCTCGCCACCGTCGCGTCGCAATCGAGTTGCTGCCACATCTGGTAGAAGCGATGCACCGGGCTGCCGCCGTAAGTGTCGTACAGGCTGTGGCCGCTGCTGTTCACCAGCGGATAAGGCCCGCTGACATTGAAATTGGTGATGCGCAGGTCCGCTCCGTTTGTCCCGACATTCAGCGGGCCGATCGCGCCTTCTGTCAATAGCGGCAGGTCCAGGAGAGGGAGGCCATAATCGGCCTTCGCGGCCAGGACGAGGGTCTTCATGCATCCCGGGCCGTCGAGGGCGGCCGTCGAAACATTGGTGTAGCAAGTGACCGGGGCGTAGGAAATGCTCGGATCCTGCAGCGGCAGGCCGGAGACGTTTGCGCCATAAGCCGATTTCGAGCCGGCACTGAAGCTGTTGGCATATGTGGTGCCGGTCGTGGTCGCATATTGCTGGGCCGACAGGTAATTCGGCCCCGGATTGCCGTTGATGTCGACGATCCCCTTCGACAGAAGATTGCTCACCGTCTGGCCCGGCTTCGGCTGGTAGGTCGCAAAGATATGATCGAAGGTGCGATTTTCGCCGATGATGACGATGACGTGCTTGATCGGGCTGGTGGTGTTTTTGTCGTTCTGGTTATTGCCGAAAGTCGGTTGGCCCGCGACCGCCATGTCGTGACCGAAGACCGACAGAATGGCCGCCGTAATGACGGCCTTGTCGCGCAATCTGCTGTTGAACTGCTTAAGCATGGTGATGCCCCCATTCCCCTCGTCGCGAGGATTGCCCCAGTGTGAGACCGCGACCCTAGGCCGCCCAACATGTCGATTGCGTTTCGCCGATGTGACGAGACCGTTACAGCGCACGATCGAGGAGGCGGGGGAGATTTGCCGCAATGAGCACAGTTGCAATCCGCGCAGGGTGACATATGACGCCAAACGGTCGCGCCATCGGCGGATGCGCAGACTCGAGACGCCTTTGTTTCCGCGCTGAATGTCGGCTTCGGATTGCGGTCGAGCGGGCAAGAATCCGCCTCGAATTCGCGGCAGATGACTGTTTTGAAGCAGATAAATGACATTGCTGAAGAAGTTCAAAGCTCATCTTTTTGTGCCGGCTGTTGCAAATCGAGCACGGCCGCTCCGGCATTCGCTCGCTTGAACGTGGCGGGCGGAATCATCCATCCACCCACCCATGCACTTCGGCGACGGCGCTCGATCGCGCGTTACCGGCCGCGGGTGCAAGAGCCCACGCGCAGTGAGACTTGACCTTAACCGATTTATTATATAGCTTGTTTGTTATATAAGAAGGACGAACCATGCCTAACCTCAACGCAGCCTTCACCGCATTGGCCGATCCGACGCGCAGGGCGATCCTTGCCCGCCTCACCCTGGGCGAGGCTACGGTGATGGAGATTGCTGAACCATTCGACATGACGCAGCCGGCAGTCTCTCGGCACTTGAAGGTGCTGGAAGGGGCCGGGCTGATAGCACGCAGAGTCGAGGGCACCAAGCGGCCATGCCGACTGGCACCGGCAGCAATCGTCGAGATCGACCAATGGCTTGACGTGCTGCGTCGGGCTCTCGCCAAGAACTACGATCGGCTCGACGACGTGCTGGCCGGAATGCAACCGAAAAAGCGAAGGAAAAGACGATGAGCAAGCTGACGCTGAAGACCGAAGGCGACCGTCACGTTGTCGTCACCCGTCGCTTCGCGGCAACGCCGGAGGCGGTGTACCGCGCACACACCGAGCCGAAGCTGATCCAGAGATGGATGCTCGGCCCGGACGGATGGACCATGCCTGTTTGCGTCTGCGACGCGCGTCCCGGCGGCAAGTTCCGCTACGAGTGGGCCGACGGAAAAGGTAGGGGCTTCCATATAACCGGCGAGTTCATGGAGCTGGAGCCGTTCGGCCGAATTGTCCACGTCGAGCGAATGCATTTGCCGGATCCGACGCCAGACAACCACATCGAGACGCGCTTCGACGCGGACGGTGGCGGCACGCTCATGATTATGCGCATGACGCTTCCAGATGCCGCGGCGCGGGCCGCGATGCTCGCGACCGGCATGGAGCAGGGCATGGAAGCGAGCTACGTCCGGCTTGAATCGATGAACTGAGCCAAGAACGTTCTTCGAGAGCGACCAGGAGACCATCGATGATATCGATACCGCAGATCTTTCAGACCGAGGCCGAGGCGGCCGCTGTCATTCACCTGACCGTGCCACGCAGCGAAATGAGGAAGGTATTCGGCCCTGCCGTCGGCGAGTTGATGGCGGCACTTGCCGAGCAGGGCGTAAAGCCCGGCAGTGCCGTCTTCGCCCACCATCTCAAGATGAGCCCGGATACCTTCGATTTCGAATTGGGCGTGAAAGTTGCGGCGCCCGTAAAGCCAGCTGGACGCGTGAAACCGGGCGAGCTTCCTGCAACAAAGGTCGCCCGCACCATTTACAGCGGTCCCTATGAGGGCCTCCCGTCAGCCTGGGGTGAGTTCGACGCGTGGATGAAAGCGAACAACCACGAGAAGGCCGAAAGCCTTTGGGAGCTGTATTCCGTCGGGCCGCAGTCGACGCCTGATCCGGCGAACTGGCGCACCGAGTTGAACCGGCCGCTAAAGACCTGATCCTGCGACCAACTGCCAACGAGTGCCGGTTGTGCCGGCGCATGGTCACCATGCGCGTATCTTCAGTTTTCGAAACGTGGGTTGCTTGGCCTGACTTCCCTTGTCCTACTGCAAGCCGACGAATTCAGGTCGGCTTTGGTCAAGTGCCAGAAGACATTCCAGTCATAAGCGGCGGATCGTCGGCATCGGATTGTCGCGGGAATCGTGCGGCGCGGCGAACACCGCGATCGGAAATTCCAGACCGCCACGCCGCCGCCGAATACCGCCGATCGGGTCCGCTTGCTTTTGCCGGCGTCCGGCGCTAGGAAGGAAATGACGCCTGCGGCCCGATTTCGGACTTCCGCGGCGATGCTATCCCCAAAAAGGGCCCGGCAAGCTGGCTTGATCCCCGTGGATCGGGTGCTGAGCGGGCCTGTTCGGATTCACGAAATGGCGAAGGTCAGTCCATTCAAGTTCCTGCAGGAGGTTCGCCAGGAGACCGCCAAGGTCACCTGGCCGACCCGGCGCGAGACCGCGATCACCACCGTCATGGTTTTCGTAATGGCGACGGCTGGCCGGCATCTTCTTCCTGGTCGCGGATCAGGTGATCCGCTTCCTGGTCACGCTCGTGCTGGGGATCGGCAGTTGAGACACAATCCGGGAACCGCCATGGCCAAGCGCTGGTACATCGTCCACGCCTATTCCAACTTCGAGAACAAGGTCGCGGAATCGATCCGCGAGCAGGCCAAGCAGCGCGGCCTGTCCGACCTGTTCGAAGAGATCATGGTGCCGAAGGAGAAGGTCGTCGAGGTGCGCCGCGGCCGCAAGGTCGATGCCGAGCGCAAGTTCTTCCCCGGCTACGTGCTGGTGAAGATGGAACTGACCGACGAGGCCTTCCACCTCATCAAGAACACCCCGAAGGTCACCGGCTTTCTCGGCGCCGACAACAAGCCGATGCCGATCTCGGACGCGGAGGCCGCGCGCATCCTGCATCAGGTGCAGGAAGGCATCGAGCGGCCGAAGCCGTCGGTGTCGTTCGAGGTCGGCGAGCAGGTCCGGGTGTCGGACGGCCCGTTCGCCTCCTTCAACGGCACGGTCGAGGAGGTCGACGAGGCGCGCTCGCGCCTCAAGGTCGCGGTGTCGATCTTCGGCCGCGCGACCCCGGTCGAACTGGAATTCGGCCAGGTCGAGAAGAGCTGACGACGGCTGCGCCCGCCGCCTCGATTTCGGCGCAATCCGCCTCTGAAGCGGCTCTGACGCGGCCGCGGTCGCGGCGGCCGCAAAAAGGGCTGGTCATCCGCATCAAATGGTGTATGTGACGGCGCCTGTTTCGCGCGAGGCGCGGTGCAGATGAAACGAGGCAGTCCGGCATTTCCCGGCTGCGACCATTGTGGGAGGCGGCGGCGGCCGCCAACCGTCCGCATCGAGCCGAACCACGAACCCGGCGCCCGTCCGGCGCCGCAAGGAGCAAGGCAATGGCAAAGAAAGTCACCGGCTATTTGAAGCTGCAGGTGCCGGCGGGAGCCGCCAACCCGTCGCCGCCGATCGGCCCCGCGCTCGGCCAGCGCGGCCTCAACATCATGGAATTCTGCAAGTCGTTCAACGCCCAGACCCAGAAGCTGGAGAAGGGCACGCCGATCCCGGTGGTGATCACCATCTATCAGGACCGTTCCTTCACCTTCGAGATGAAGACGCCGCCGGTCTCCTACTTCCTCAAGAAGGCGGCGAAGCTCGAGTCCGGCGCCAAGGCGCCCGGCCGCGACAAGGTCGGCGTCGGTCACCAAGGCGCAGGTCAAGGAGATCGCCGAGCAGAAGATGAAGGATCTCAACTGCGACACGATCGAGGCCGCGATGCGGATGATCGAAGGCTCCGCCCGTTCCATGGGCCTCGAGGTCAGGGAGTAACGACGATGGCCAGCACGGAAAACGCACCGTGAAGGCCCGCGAGGGCATCGACCGCGAGAAGCTCTATCCGCTCGACGAGGCGGTGAAGATGGTCAAGGAGCGCGCCAAGGCGAAGTTCGACGAGACCATCGAGATCGCGATGAATCTCGGCGTCGATCCCGCGCCACGCCGACCAGATGGTGCGCGGCGTGGTCACGCTGCCCAACGGCACCGGCCGCACCACGCGGGTCGCGGTGTTCGCGCGCGGCGCCAAGGCCGACGAGGCGCGGGCGGCGGGCGCCGACGTGGTCGGGCGCGGAGGATCTGGTCGAGAAGGTCAATGGCGGCAATATCGACTTCGACCGCTGCATCGCGACCCCCGACCTGATGCCGCTGGTCGGCCGGCTCGGCAAGGTGCTGGGCCCGCGCGGCATGATGCCCAACCCGAAGGTCGGCACCGTGACCATGGATGTCGCCGGCGCGGTCAAGGCCGCCAAGGGCGGCTCGGTCGAGTTCCGGGTCGAGAAGGCCGGCATCATCCATGCCGGCGTCGGCAAGGCCTCGTTTTCGGCCGACAAGCTCGTGGAGAACATCAAGGCGTTCGCCGACGCGGTGCAGAAGGCGAAGCCCCCGGGCGCCAAGGGCCATTTCATCAACCGGATCGCGATCTCCTCGACCATGGGCCCGGGCGTGAAGATCGAGCCGGCGACGGTGCTGGCGGCAGGCAGCACCGCCCATTGAGCGGTGCCCCGGCCCCGGCGCTCATCATGGGCGCCGCGGGGTTTGCGAGCCGCCGCGGGTCTGGTCGCTCGATCCTGTGAAAAAGCGCTTGCAAAGCCGGCGCAACGTCATAAATAGGTTGCAACGGGCGTGCCGACCCACTGACGTCGGCGCGCTTTTGTGCGCTTCCTCGTAAAATCGGTGATCAGGAACTTATTCCTTTCAGGCGTCCGGTTGGATTCATCTGAAGGGAAGGGGAATGTCGTCGGCGTTCCGAGGCGTGCGCGCATCCATCCGGAGTTCCGGATGGGTCCTGTCCGAGACTGCAGGTGCCCGAGCATCGCGCGAGGGCTTAATTCTTCGAGTTAAGTGCCTGCACAGACGGGTGAAGATCGGTTAACGGGGGCAACCCCGCTACGGTTCGGACCTCGAGACCTCCGGCGGCGCTGTCCGCGCCGAGGGGGCAGGGCATGAGGAGCGTCGTTCGCCCTCTGCCGCAGGCTGAGAGCGGGCGGCAAGTCGCAACCGGCGGCTTGTCTGCGTTGGGCTCATCCAGATCGGGCTCATCCCAGGATCGGGCGCGCCCCAGGTAGCAGGCCGTCAACCGGAGAGAGCAAGTGGATCGAGCGGCCAAGAAGGAGCTGGTCACGGAACTCAACGGGGTCTTCAAGGCCTCGAACGTCGTGGTCGTCGCTCACTATGCCGGCCTCACCGTCGCCGAGATGCAGAACCTGCGCAAGCAGATGAAGCAGGCCGGCGCCGCGGTGAAGGTCGCCAAGAACCGTCTCGCCAAGATCGCTCTTGAAGGCACGGACGTAGCCGTCGGTCGCGCCCCTGCTCAAGGGGCCGACCGTGATCGCCTATTCGGGCGATCCGGTGGCTGCGCCGAAGGTCGCCATCGACTTCGCCAAGGCGCACGAGAAGTTCGTGATCCTCGGCGGAGCGATGGGCAAGACCGCCCTGAACCCCGACGGCGTCAAGGCGCTCGCCTCGCTGCCGTCGCTCGATGAACTGCGCGCCAAGATCGTCGGCCTCATCCAGGCGCCGGCGACCAAGATCGCGCAGGTCGTCAATGCGCCCGGCGGCCAAGCTCGCCCGGGTGGTCCAGGCCTATGCCAGCAAGGGCGAAGCGGCGTGAGGCCTGCCAATCGTTGAAGTTCGAACCTGAAGGACATGCGAACAATGGCTGATTTGTCGAAACTCGTGGACGAGCTCTCGAGCCTCACCGTGCTCGAGGCCGCCGAGCTCGCCAAGCTGCTCGAGGAGAAGTGGGGCGTCTCCGCCGCTGCCGCGGTCGCGGTTGCGGCGCCGGGCGCGGCGGCCGCCGCGGCGCCGGTCGAGGAGAAGACCGAGTTCACGGTCGTGCTGGCCGCGGTCGGCGACAAGAAGATCGAGGTCATCAAGGAGGTCCGCGCGCTGACCGGCCTCGGCCTCAAGGAGGCCAAGGACCTCGTCGAAGGCGCGCCGAAGACCGTCAAGGAAGGCGTCACCAAGGACGAGGCCGAGAAGGTCAAGGCCCAGCTCGAAAAGGCCGGCGCCAAGGTCGAGCTGAAGTAACAGTGGCTCGCGAAGGCTCGCATGGGAGGCAAGATCCGGACATCACCGGACCAGCCGAGATGCCGGCACCACGGCATCGCCGGATGGCCTGCTTCGGCCGTCTCGGCGCGTGTGGTGATCGGCGATACGTCGGAACTATATGAGTTCGCCGGCCTCGCCGCTCATCGCAGGCGCCGCGCCTGCGATTCGGGACGTTCGAGACTCTGCCGGATCGCGCGTTCCCGGGTCCGCGCGCTGCCGTTCGTGCGAACGGGCGTTGCAGCGAGCGGCGGCATGAAGTTGGCGGGATCGATTCCGCCGCCCTGATCATCTTGCGGTCGGCTTTGCCGGCCGGAAGACCCCGCCGCCCATCCGGGGCGGACGGAGGAAGAAAGAGGCCACGATGGCACAGACGTTCACCGGTCGTAAACGGGTCCGCAAGTTCTTCGGAAAAATCGAGGAAGTCGCAGAGATGCCGAACCTCATCGAGGTTCAGAAGGCGTCCTACGACCAGTTCCTGCTGGTCAAGGAGCCCGACGGCGGGCGTCCCGACGAGGGTCTGCAGGCGGTGTTCAAGTCGGTGTTCCCGATCTCCGACTTCTCCAACACCGCGCAGCTCGAATTCGTCCACTACGAGTTCGAGCCGCCGAAATACGACGTCGACGAGTGCCGCCAGCGCGGCATGACCTATGCGGCGCCGCTCAAGGTGACGCTGCGCCTCATCGTGTTCGATATCGACGAGGAGACCGGCGCGCGCTCGGTCAAGGACATCAAGGAGCAGGACGTCTACATGGGCGACATCCCGCTCATGACCAACAACGGCACCTTCGTCGTCAACGGCACCGAGCGCGTCATCGTCTCGCAGATGCACCGCTCGCCCGGCGTGTTCTTCGACCACGACAAGGGCAAGACCCATTCCTCGGGCAAGCTCCTGTTCGCCGCCCGCATCATTCCCTATCGCGGCTCCTGGCTCGACATCGAGTTCGACGCCAAGGACATCGTCCATGCGCGCATCGACCGCCGCCGCAAGATTCCGGTGACGTCGCTGCTGTTCGCGCTCGGCATGGACGGCGAGGAGATCCTCAACACCTTCTACAAGCAGATCGCTCTACAAGCGCTCCAAGGACGGCTGGCGGGTGCCGTTCGATGCCAACCGCATGCGCGGCTACAAGGCGGTCAACGATCTGGTCGACGCCGACACCGGCAAGGTCGTGGTCGAGGCCGGCAAGAAGATCACCGTGCGCCAGGCGCGCCAGCTCGCCGAGAAGGGCCTCAAGGCGCTGCGCATGACCGACGAGGAGCTGATCGGCCACTACCTCGCCGAGGACCTGGTCAACGCGAAGACCGGCGAGATCTATGTCGAGGCCGGCGACGAGATCACCGAGAAGGTGCTCAAGGCGCTCAACGAGGCCGGCTACAAGGAGATCCCGGTGCTCGACATCGACCACGTCAATGTCGGCGCCTATATCCGCAACACGCTCGCATGTCGACAAGAACATGACGCGCGAGGACGCGCTGTTCGACATCTACCGCGTCATGCGTCCGGGCGAGCCGCCGACGCTCGACACCGCCGAGGCGATGTTCCACTCGCTGTTCTTCGATCCCGAGCGCTACGACCTCTCGGCGGTCGGCCGCGTCAAGATGAACATGCGCCTCGACCTCGCAGGCCGAGGACACGCTGCGCGTGCTGCGCAAGGAGGACATCCTCGGCGTGATCCGCACGCTGGTCGACCTGCGCGACGGCAAGGGCGAGATCGACGACATCGACCATCTCGGCAACCGCCGGGTGCGCTCGGTCGGCGAGCTGATGGAGAACCAGTACCGCATCGGCCTGCTGCGCATGGAGCGCGCCATCAAGGAGCGCATGAGCTCGGTCGACATCGACACCGTGATGCCGCAGGACCTGATCAACGCCAAGCCGGCGGCGGCGGCGGTGCGCGAGTTCTTCGGCTCCTCGCAGCTGTCGCAGTTCATGGACCAGACCAATCCGCTGTCCGAGATCACCCACAAGCGGCGCCTCTCGGCGCTCGGGCCGGGCGGCCTCACCCGCGAGCGCGCCGGCTTCGAGGTGCGCGACGTGCACCCGACCCATTACGGCCGCATCTGCCCGATCGAGACGCCGGAAGGTCCGAATATCGGCCTCATCAACTCGCTCGCGACCTATGCGCGGGTGAACAAGTACGGCTTCGTCGAGACGCCCTACCGCAAGGTGAAGGACGGCCGCGTCACCGACGAGGTGGTCTATCTCTCGGCGATGGAGGAGGGGCGCTACACCGTCGCCCAGGCCAACGTGCCGCTCGACGCGCAAGCGGCCGCTTCACCGAGGATCTCATCGTCTGCCGGCATGCCGGCGACGTGCTGATGGTCGCCGCCCGACCAGGTCGACTTCATGGACGTGTCGCCCAAGCAGCTCGTCTCGGTCGCGGCGGCGCTGATCCCGTTCCTCGAGAACGACGACGCCAACCGCGCCCTGATGGGCTCCAACATGCAGCGCCAGGCGGTGCCGCTGGTGCGCGCCGAGGCGCCGTTCGTCGGCACCGGCATGGAAGGCGTGGTCGCCCGCGACTTCGGGCGCCGCGATCGCCGCGCGCCGCACCGGCGTCGATCGACCAGGTCGACGCCACCCGCATCGTGGTGCGCGCGACCGAGGAGACTCGATCCGACCAAGTCGGGCGTCGACATCTATCGGCTGATGAAGTTCCAGCGCTCGAACCAGAACACCTGCATCAACCAGCGTCCGCTGGTGAAGGTCGGCGATGCGGTGAAGAAGGGCGACATCATCGCCGACGGTCCCTCGACCGATCTCGGCGAGCTCGCGCTCGGCCGCAACGTGCTCGTCGCCTTCATGCCGTGGAACGGCTACAACTTCGAGGACTCGATCCTGCTCTCCGAGCGCATCGTCAAGGACGACGTCTTCACCTCGATCCACATCGAGGAATTCGAGGTGATGGCCCGCGACACCAAGCTCGGGCCGGAGGAAATCACCCGCGACATCCCGAACGTCTCGGAAGAGGCGCTGAAGAACCTCGACGAGGCCGGCATCGTCTATATCGGCGCCGAGGTCCACGCCGGCGACATCCTGGTCGGCAAGATCACGCCGAAGGGCGAAAGCCCGATGACGCCGGAGGAAAAGCTGCTGCGCGCGATCTTCGGCGAAAAGGCCTCCGACGTGCGCGACACCTCGCTGCGGGTGCCGCCGGGCGTCCAGGGCACCGTCGTCGAGGTGCGGGTGTTCAACCGCCACGGCGTCGACAAGGACGAGCGCGCGCTCGCGATCGAGCGCGAGGAGATCGAGCGTCTCGCCAAGGACCGCGACGACGAGCAGGCGATCCTCGACCGCAACGTCTACGGCCGGCTCGCCGAACTCCTGGAAGGCCGCCAGGGCATCGCCGGGCCGAAGGGCTTCAAGAAGGACTCCAAGATCACCCGTGCGGTGCTCGAGGAGTATCCGCGCTCGCAATGGTGGCAGTTCGCCTCGCCGAACGACAAGCTGATGGCCGAGATCGAGGCCATCCGCAAGCAGTACGACGAGTCCAAGAAGGGCCTCGAGCAGCGCTTCCTCGACAAGGTCGAGAAGCTGCAGCGCGGCGACGAGCTGCCGCCGGGCGTGATGAAGATGGTCAAGGTCTTCGTCGCGGTGAAGCGCAAGATCCAGCCCGGCGACAAGATGGCCGGCCGTCACGGCAACAAGGGCGTGGTGTCCAAGATCGTGCCGATCGAGGACATGCCGTTCCTCGCCGACGGCACAGCCGGTCGACATCGTGCTCAATCCGCTCGGCGTGCCGAGCCGCATGAACGTCGGCCAGATCCTCGAGACCCATCTCGGCTGGGCCTGCGCCGGCCTCGGCCACCGCATCGGCCAGGCGGTCGACGCCTATTACGGCGCGCAAGGACCTCAAGCCGCTCAAGGAGACGCTGAAGAAGATCTACGGCGACGAGGAGACCATCAAGTCGCTCGACGAGGACGGCCTGGTCGAGCTCGGCGACAACCTGCGGCACGGCGTGCCGATCGCGACGCCGGTGTTCGACGGCGCCAAGGAGGCGGACATCGAGCACATGCTCGATCTCGCCGGGCTCGACCATTCGGGCCAGGTGACGCTGCACGACGGCCGCACCGGCGAGCCGTTCGATCGCAAGGTGACGGTCGGCTACATCTACATGCTCAAGCTCCACCATCTGGTCGACGACAAGATCCACGCCCGCTCGATCGGGCCCTACAGCCTCGTCACCCAGCAGCCGCTGGGCGGCAAGGCCCAGTTCGGCGGCCAGCGCTTCGGCGAAATGGAGGTGTGGGCGCTCGAAGCCTACGGCGCCGCCTACACGCTGCAGGAGATGCTGACGGTGAAGTCGGACGACGTCGCCGGCCGCACCAAGGTCTACGAGGCGATCGTGCGCGGCGACGACACGTTCGAGGCCGGTATTCCGGAATCGCTTCAACGTGCTGGTCAAGGAGATGCGCTCGCTCGGCCTCAATGTCGACCTGCACAACTCCAAGCAGCCGCAGCGCGGCGAAGGCACGCGGAGGCGGCCGAGTAGACAAGCGTTACGCGCGGGCGGCCGCTCCTCGAGAGAGCGCCGCGCCGCTGCGACGGCGCGCAACGATATCAGGACAGCCGGCGATCGCCCGGCAGTCTCCAAACGGAGAAGATAATGAACCAAGAGGTCATCAATCTTTTCAGCCCGCAGACCCCGGCTCAGGTGTTCGACCAGATCCGGATTTCGATCGCGAGCCCGGAGAAGATTCTGTCGTGGTCCTACGGCGAGATCAAGAAGCCGGAGACCATCAACTACCGCACCTTCAAGCCCGAGCGCGACGGCCTGTTCTGCGCCCGCATCTTCGGGCCGATCAAGGACTACGAGTGCTTGTGCGGCAAGTACAAGCGCATGAAGTACAAGGGCATCATCTGCGAGAAGTGCGGCGTCGAGGTGACGCTGTCGCGGGTGCGGCGCGAGCGCATGGGCCACATCGAGCTCGCCGCGCCGGTCGCGCACATCTGGTTCCTGAAGTCGCTGCCGAGCCGCATCGGCCTCCTGCTCGACATGACGCTCAAGGACCTCGAGCGCATCCTCTATTTCGAGTACTACGTCGTGCTCGAGCCGGGCCTCACCGCGCTGCAGGACCGTCAGCTGCTGTCGCGAGGACGAGTACCTCAAGGCGCAGGACGAGTTCGGCGCCGGACAGCTTCACCGCCGCGATCGGCGCCGAGGCGATCCGCGAGATGCTCAAGGCGCTCGACCTCGAGAAGCTCGCCGCCGACCTGCGGCGCGAGATCGCCGAGGCGACCACCGAGCTCAAGCCGAAGAAGCTCGCCAAGCGCCTCAAGCTGATCGAGGCGTTCATCCAGTCGAGCAACAAGCCGGAGTGGATGATCCTGACCGTGGTGCCGGTGATCCCGCCGGACCTGCGGCCGCTGGTGCCGCTCGACGGCGGCCGCTTCGCGACCTCCGACCTCAACGATCTCTATCGCCGCGTCATCAACCGCAACAACCGCCTCAAGCGGCTGATCGAGCTGCGCGCGCCGGACATCATCATCCGCAACGAGAAGCGCATGCTGCAGGAGGCGGTCGACGCGCTGTTCGACAACGGCCGCCGCGGCCGCGTCATCACCGGCGCCAACAAGCGCCCGCTGAAGTCGCTCGCCGACATGCTCAAGGGCAAGCAGGGCCGGTTCCGCCAGAACCTGCTCGGCAAGCGCGTCGACTATTCCGGCCGCTCGGTGATCGTGGTCGGTCCGGAGCTGCGGCTGCACCAGTGCGGCCTGCCGAAGAAGATGGCGCTCGAGCTGTTCAAGCCGTTCATCTATTCGCGGCTCGACGCCAAGGGCCTGTCGACCACGGTCAAGCAGGCCAAGAAGCTGGTCGAGAAGGAGAAGCCCGAGGTCTGGGACATCCTCGACGAGGTCATCCGCGAGCATCCGGTGCTGCTCAACCGCGCGCCGACGCTGCATCGCCTCGGCATCCAGGCGTTCGAGCCGGTGCTGATCGAGGGCAAGGCGATCCAGCTGCATCCGCTGGTCTGCGCCGCCTTCAACGCCGACTTCGACGGCGACCAGATGGCGGTGCACGTGCCGCTGTCGCTCGAAGCCCAGCTCGAGGCGCGCGTGCTGATGATGTCGACCAACAACATCCTGCACCCCGCCAACGGCTCGCCGATCATCGTGCCGAGCCAGGACATCGTGCTCGGCCTCTACTACCTGACGCTGATGCGCGACGGCGAGCCCGGCGAGGGCAAGATGTTCGGCGACATGGCCGAGATCGAGCACGCGCTGGCGGAGAAGGCGATCACGCTCCACAGCAAGATCAAGTACCGCTGGCACGGCGTCGACGAGGAGGGCAACACCGTACCAGCGCTGGTACGACACCACGCCCGGCCGCGTGATGCTCGGCCAGGTGCTGCCGCGCACCCACAAGGTCCCGTTCGACGCCGTCAACAAGCTGATGACGAAGCGCGAAATCTCGAACATGATCGACACGGTCTACCGCCACTGCGGGCAGAAGGACACCGTGATCTTCTGCGACCGCATCATGGCGCTCGGCTTCCACCACGCCTTCAAGGCCGGCATCTCGTTCGGCAAGGACGACATGGTGGTGCCGTCGACCAAGTGGAAGATCGTCGACGCCACCCGCACCTTCGCCAAGGAGTTCGAGCAGCAGTTCAACGACGGCCTGATCACCCAGGGCGAGAAGTACAACAAGGTGGTCGACGCCTGGTCGAAGTGCACCGAGCAGATCGCCGACGAGATGATGCGCGAGATCTCCGCCGTCAAGAAGGACAAGGACACCGGCCGCGAGCATGCCGATCAACTCGATCTACATGATGTCGCATTCCGGCGCGCGCGGCTCGCCCGCCCAGATGCGCCAGCTCGCCGGCATGCGCGGCCTGATGGCCAAGCCCTCGGGCGAGATCATCGAGACGCCGATCATCTCCAACTTCAAGGAAGGCCTGTCGGTGCTCGAGTACTTCAACTCGACCCACGGCGCCCGCAAGGGCCTGGCCGATACCGCGCTCAAGACCGCGAACTCCGGCTATCTCACGCGGCGCCTGGTCGACGTCGCGCAGGATTCGATCATCACCATCGATGACTGCGGCACCGTTGTCGGGCATCAAGGTGCGCGCCATCATCGACGCCGGCCAGGTGGTGGCGTCGCTCGGCGATCCGCATCCTCGGCCGCACCACCGCCGAGGACGTGCGCGATCCCGCCGGCACCGACGTCATCGTGCCGCGCGGCACGCTGCTCGGCGAAGCCGAGGTCGAGAAGATCGTGCACGGCCGGCGTCCAGGAGGTGCGCATCCGTTCGGTGCTCACCTGCGAGGCGCCCAACGGCGTGTGCGCGGCCTGCTACGGCCGCGATCTCGCCCGCGGCACGCCGGTCAACATGGGCGAAGCGGTCGGCGTCATCGCCGCCCAGTCGATCGGCGAGCCGGGCACCCAGCTCACCATGCGCACCTTCCACATCGGCGGCGCGGCGCAGATCTCCGAGCAGTCCTTCATCGAATCGAACTTCGAAGGGACGATCCGGATCAAGAACCGCAACATCGTCGCGCAATTCCGACGGCGATCTCATCTGCATGACGCGCAACATGGGCGTCATCGTGGTGGATCAGGACGGCACCGAGCGCGCCGTCCACCGCATCCAGTACGGCGCCCGCATGAAGGTCGACGAGGGCGACCACGTCAAGCGCGGCCAGCGCATCGCCGAGTGGGATCCCTACACCCGCCCGATCCTCACCGAGGTCGAGGGCTCGACCGCGTTCGAGGACCTGGTCGAAGGACAGTCGATGTCGGAATCGCTCGACGAATCGACCGGCATCGCCAAGCGCGTGGTCATCGACTGGCGGACCGGCGCGGCCCGCGGCCAGCAGGACCTGCGTCCGTCCATCGTCATCAAGGGCAAGGACGGCAAGATCCTCAAGCTCCCCCGCGGCGGCGAGGCGCGCTACCTGCTCGCGGTCGACGCCATTCTCTCGGTCGACACCGGCAGCCACGTGAAGGCGGGCGACGTCATCGCGCGCATTCCGACCGAGAGCGCCAAGACCCGCGACATCACCGGCGGTCTGCCGCGGGTGGCGGAGCTGTTCGAGGCGCGGCGGCCCAAGGAGGCGGCGGTGATCGCCGAAATCTCCGGCACCGTGCGGTTCGGCCGCGACTACAAGAACAAGCGCCGCCTCACCATCGAGCCCAGCGTGGAGGGCGAGGAGGCGCGGGAATATCTCATTCCCAAGGGCAAGCACATCCACCTTCAGGACGGCGACGTCATCGAGAAGGGCGACTACATCGTCGAGGGCAACCCGGCGCCGCACGACATCCTGGCGGTCAAGGGCGTCGAGGAACTCGCCGCCTATCTCGTCAACGAGATCCAGGAGGTCTACCGGCTGCAGGGCGTCGCCATCAACGACAAGCACATCGAGGTGATCGTCCGCCAGATGCTGCAGAAGGTCGAGATCGACGACGCCGGCGAAACCGACCTGATCACCGGCGAGCAGCTCGACCGCACCGAGCTCGACGAGATCAACGCCGAAGGCGGTGGAGGAGGGCAAGAAGCCGGCCCACGGCTATCCGGTCCTGCTCGGCATCACCAAGGCGTCGCTGCAGACCCGTTCGTTCATCTCGGCGGCGTCGTTCCAGGAGACGACCCGCGTGCTGACCGAGGCGGCGGTCAACGGCAAGATCGACACCCTCGACGGCCTCAAGGAGAACGTCATCGTCGGCCGCCTGATCCCGGCGGGAACCGGCGCCATGATGAACGAGCTGCGCGAAGTCGCGACCAAGCGCGATCAGCTCATCCTCGACGAGCGCGAGAGGGAGCAGGCCGTCAAGAACGCGGCGCAGCCGGCCCAGCTGCCGGCGGCGGAGTGATCGCTTCGGCTCGCAGCGCACGGCGATGAAAATCGAGGGCCGCCTTCGGGCGGCCTCTTAAGTAGATCGGGGGCGGTTCTATTCAATTTTCTGGGTCTGGAGCAGTTCCGGCGGGATGGTGAAGCTTGCCAGGGCTTCGAGGAGGACCGACCATGAGGGGAAGACGACATAGGTCGTCAAACTCTGGATATGGGCGAAGAAGCTCTTGCGCGCTGCCGCCGCCGCGCGCGCCCGCTGCCAGGGCGGCTCGACGATATCGAGGGCCGTGTGCCAGGCGAAGGCGAGGAGGTTGAAGGCGGCGAGCGTCATCGCCAGAAATTTTTTGCCGTGGCCGAAATTGTGTTCGAGTTCATAGCCGTGATTTTTCATCACGTTGAACGTCTCGTTCTCGATCTTCCAGCGGGCGCGGCCGGCGGCGGCAATGTCGGCGACGCTGGCTTTGCTGACCGGCAGGCTGGTCACCCAGGCGATGGAATATTTGACCTGGCCGTGGCGGTCGAAAATCTCCAAAGCGATCCAGTTGACCAGCGCGGCGTCGGTGCCGTCGCGCAACGGAACGCCGGCGATCCAGCGATAGCGACGGGTTTCGACCGCCTTGCCCTTGCGGATGGTTTCGACGTGACGCTCGGGCTCGGCGCCGTCGATGAAATCATAGAGCGCCTTGTGCGAGGCTTCCTTGCAGGTGAAGATGAAATCGTCGCCGGCGTCCGCCAGCATGTCGACGATGGGCTGGCAGGCGAACAGATCGTCGCCGAGATAGACCGGACGCAACGGGCGCAGCCTTGCGGCATGCTTCGCGCGCCAGCGCTTGGCGGCGTTGCGTTCGCAGTCCTGTTTTTCGGCGCCGTCCTGCGGCGCAATGAACTCGGGAACCAGCGGCACGACCTTGGAATGCCGGGCGCGACTGCCGTCGCCGCCAGCAGGGTATGGTAGCTTTCGATCTTGCCGTTGGAGCGCTTGCGCGTCAGGCAATGCGGACAGCCGAGCTTTTGCGAGCAGAAATACTCGGTGCCGTCCAGGCGATCAGGGTTCGTCGCCAAGCCTCGCGAAGGCCTGGCGCAGCGGCGGCGCGGCGAGCAATTGCTCCATGCGCTCGAAGCACGGTTCCAACAGCGCCGTATCGCGGCATCGACATGTCGCGGGTGTAATTGTGCCGCCGCATGCCGCCGCCGTATTGGCCAGCCGTTTTCCCGGCGCCGGAGCTGTAGCCTCGCCGGAGCGACTGCTCTATCCTTGGACGAGGTCGCTCTTCCGCGGCCGTCAAGATCCAGGGGAGGACAACATGACATCGTCACGCTTTGCCGCTGCCGCCGGCGGTGCGCTCCTGCTCGCATTGCTGGGATCGCCGTCCGTCGCCGACGTCATTTCCGATTGGAACACGGCGGTCGTGCCGCCGGCTGCCGGAGCTGAAGGAGGTCACCATCGATCCGTCGACCACGGCGCTTCTGTTTCTCGACATCATGAAAGGCGGCTGCACCGCGCGGCCGCGCTGCATCGCCGCGGTGCCGAACATGAAGCGGCTGCACGACGAAGCGCGCGCCCACAACATGGTCGTCTGGTACAGCCTGGTCGGCTCGAACGGCAAGGCGACGCCCGACGACATCATGGACGCCGCCATCAAGCCGCGCGCCGGCGAATGGTATCGCCAGGGCGGCCCGGACAAGTTCCTCGGCTCCACGCTCGAGCCGACGCTCAAGCAGGCCGGCATCAAGACCGTGATCATCTGCGGCAACTCGTTCCAGGGGGCGACCGTCGGCACCGCTTCCGGCGCCGCGCAGCGCGGCTACAAGGTCATTGTCCCGGTCGACTGCTCGGCGGGCGAGAACGTCTATAACGAGCAGTACGCGGCGTTCCACCTGGCCAAGGGCGGCCCGGTCGGGGTGACCAGCAACGTCACCATGACGCGCAGCACGATGATCAAGTTCTGAGCGGCGCGTTTCGCCCAGTCCGGACGGGAATATATCCTCCCTCAGCGGGGGACATGCCGGTCGGATGGCGCGCTGGACAGGGGCCATGGTTTCGATTCGTCGAATCGATACCATGGCTGGCCGGCGAGCCCCGATACCTCCGCCGAGGAGGCTGAGCCACCCGGCGTCGGTGGGTCACGGGAGGATCCCGCTCGGGCCGCTGAGGCCGCCACAAAGCACGGTGTTGCTTGCAAATCGGCACCGCAGCCCCCATCTGCTGGCGGCACGGTTGCGTCGAAGAAGTCGCTGGCAGGCTGCGTTTTTGTTGCAGTCGGCCTTGACTTCCGCCCGTCCCGCCGATAAAACCCGCGCACTTTTTCGGCAGGCGGTGAGCTTCGCCAGTCGGAACGGCCGTCCAGTCCGCAGCAGAGTTGAAAACCGTAGGGTTTTCCGATGCTTGGCTGGGCACTCCGCGCCTCGATGAATGAAGCTCAAACGCTGCTCTGACACCGACTGTCAGATGTGAGGACATGACCGCGGCGCTTCGGTGACGTGGTCCTCTGTGACGCAGAGCGTCATTTCGCGAGCTTTTCGCGGATGGCGCGATTTCGTTTTGCGCGCAGATTTCGTTTCTGCGCACGTGGGTTTCGTGCGCGGGTGGTGCGCCTTCCCGAAGGAATTTCGGGGCTGCGGATGTCGAACGCCGGGGCGATTGCCCCGCAAACCAAGGTGAAGGCTGACGATGCCGACGGTCAATCAGTTGATCCGCAAGCCGCGGGTGGCGCAGAAGGCGCGCAAGAAGGTGCCGGCCCTGCAGCAGTCGCCGCAGAAGCGCGGCGTGTGCACGCGCGTCTATACGACGACGCCCAAGAAGCCGAACTCGGCGCTGCGCAAGGTCGCCAAGGTGCGCCTCACCAACGGCTTCGAGGTGATCGGCTACATCCCCGGCGAAGGGCCATAACCTGCAGGAGCACTCGGTGGTGATGATCCGCGGCGGCCGCGTCAAGGACCTGCCGGGCGTGCGCTACCACATCCTGCGCGGCGTGCTCGACACCCAGGGCGTCAAGAACCGCAAGCAGCGCCGCTCGAAGTACGGCGCCAAGAGACCGAAATAAGCGGCCGAAACGAGCGAGCGAAACGAGACGAGTAACCGGATTCCGGAGCCTGATCGATGTCCCGCCGTCACCGTGCCGAAAAGCGCGAAGTCCTGCCCGATCCGAAATTCGGGAACATGGTGGTTTCGAAGTTCATGAACTCGATCATGTATGCCGGCAAGAAGTCGGTCGCCGAGACGATCGTCTACGGCGCGTTCGACATGATCGAAGGCAAGACCAAGCAGAACCCGCTCTCGGTGTTCGAGCAGGCGCTGGACAATGTCATGCCGACCATCGAGGTGCGGTCGCGGCGCGTCGGCGGCGCCACCTATCAGGTGCCGGTCGAAGTCCGCAACGAGCGCCGCCAGGCGCTCGGCATCCGCTGGCTCATCGTGGCCGCGCGTGAGCGCAACGAAAAGACGATGACCGAGCGGCTGTCTGCCGAGCTTCTCGACGCATCGAACAGCCGTGGAAACGCAGTCAAGAAGCGGGAAGACACCCACCGCATGGCGGAGGCCAACCGCGCCTTCGCGCATTACCGCTGGTAAGGAAGCACCCATGCCCCGCCTCCACCCGATCGAAGACTATCGCAATTTCGGCATCATGGCCCACATCGATGCCGGGAAGACGACGACGACCGAGCGGATTCTCTATTACACCGGCAAGAGCCACAAGATCGGCGAGGTCCATGAGGGCGCCGCCACCATGGACTGGATGGAGCAGGAGCAGGAGCGCGGCATCACCATCACCTCGGCCGCGACCACCGCGTTCTGGCACGGCAAGCGCCTCAACATCATCGACACCCCCGGGCATGTCGACTTCACCATCGAGGTGGAGCGCTCGCTGCGCGTGCTCGACGGCGCCGTATGCGTGCTCGATTCCAACCAGGGCGTCGAGCCGCAGACCGAAACGGTGTGGCGCCAGGGCGACAAATACAAGGTGCCGCGCATCGTCTTCGCCAACAAGATGGACAAGATCGGCGCCGACTTCTTCCGCTGCCTGGCCGATATCGTCGAGCGCCTGGGCGCCAAGCCGATCGCGATCCAGCTTCCGATCGGCGCCGAGAACCAGTTCCGCGGCATCATCGATCTGGTGCGCATGGTCGGGGTGATCTGGGAGGACGAAGCGCTCGGCGCCAATTACCACGACATCGAGATTCCCGCCGATCTGAAGGATCAGGCCCTGGAATATCGCCACAAGCTGCTCGAGGCCGCGGTCGAGCTCGATGACGAGGTCCTGGCCGCCTATCTGGACGGCAAGGAGCCGGACGTCGCGACCCTCAAGCGGCTGATCCGCAAGGCCGTGATCACCGGCGCGTTCTTCCCGGTGCTCGCCGGCTCGGCGTTCAAGAACAAGGGCGTCCAGCCGCTGCTCGACGCCGTGGTCGACTATCTGCCGTCGCCGCTCGACGTGCCGCCGATCAAGGGCATCGACGACAAGGGCAACGAAGTGGTGCGCAAGCCCGACGACAAGGAGCCGCTGTCGCTGCTGGCGTTCAAGATCATGGACGATCCCTATGTCGGCACCATCACGTTCTGCCGCATCTATTCGGGCACGCTGACGAGCGGCACCGGCGTCATCAACTCGACCCGCGAACGCAAGGAGCGGATCGGCCGCATGCTGCTGATGCACGCCAACAACCGCGAGGACATCAAGGAGGCCTATGCGGGCGACATCGTCGCGCTGGCCGGCCTCAAGGAGGCCCGCACCGGCGACACGCTGTGCGATCCGCAGAAGCCGGTCATCCTGGAAAAGATGGAATTTCCCGATCCCGTCATCGAGATCGCCATCGAGCCGAAGTCGAAGGCCGACCAGGAGAAGCTCGGCGTCGCGCTGGCGAAGCTGGTGGCGGAGGACCCGTCGTTCCGCGTCAATACCGATCCGGAATCCGGCCAGACCATCATCTCGCGGCATGGGCGAGTTGCACCTCGACATCAAGGTCGACATCCTCAGGCGCACCTACAAGGTGGATGCCAATATCGGCGCCCCGCAGGTGGCCTATCGCGAGAAGATCACGCGGCCGGTCACGGTCGACCATCAGCACAAGAAGCAGACCGGCGGTACCGGCCAATTCGCCCAGATCAAGATCGTGTGCGAGCCGTTGCCGGCAGGCGGGGGTTTCGTGTTCGAAAACGAGGTCGTCGGCGGCGCGGTGCCGAAGGAATTCATCCCCGGTGTGGAGAAGGGCCTCGAATCGGTGCTCGGGGCCGGCGTGCTCGCCGGATTCCCGGTGGTCGATCTCAAGGTGACGCTGATCGACGGCCGCTATCACGAAGTCGACTCCTCGGCGCTGGCCTTCGAAATCTGCGCGCGCGGCGCCTTGCGCGAGGCGCTGCAGAGGGGCGGCTCGGTGCTGCTCGAGCCGATCATGAAGGTCGAGGTGGTGACGGTGGCCGAATACACCGGCTCCGTCATCGGCGACCTCAACTCGCGGCGCGGCCATATCCAGGGCCAGGACGTGCGCGGCAACGCCAACGTCATCAACGCCATGGTGCCGCTCGCCAACATGTTCAGCTACGTCAACAATCTGCGCTCGATGTCGCAGGGCCGCGCGACCTTCACGATGCAGTTCGATCACTACGAACAGGTTCCCAGCAATGTCGCCCAGGAGGTCCAGGCGAAATACGCCTGAGCCGGTCGAGATTGAAAGCACAACGCCAAAGTCGCACCGCGCTCTCCAGATCCTGCGGGCCGACGATATCGTAGAGCAGCATCTGGTTCGGCGTCTGCCACAGCACCCCGGCACAGCCATGAATGACCAAAATCACCATGGCCTGCCACATCTGCAGGGTGTCGGTGACGAAGAAATAGCTCCAGCTCAGCGATGCGATGATGAACAGGGCCATGCCGATCTGGATGATCCGGCGCGGGTCGAAGCGGTCGGCGAGCGCGCCGGCGGCGACCGAGAACAGCAGGAACGGCAGCCAGTGCGACACGATGGCGAACCCCGCCAAGGCCGGCGAGTGAAATTTCTGGTACACCATCCAGTAGCTGATGACGTGCTCGATATTGTCCGCCATCATGGCGAGCACATAGGTGATGAACTGGGCGCGGAAGCCCGGGTGGCGCATCGCCGCAAACGACCGCTTCGTGGATAGCGACGCGGTGACGGGGACAGATCTCGTATCACTCATCAAGAAACCATCATGGCTGCGCTGTGTGAGGGCCACATCCGGCAGCGCGATGCATTGGACATGTTCGAAGGGATTCTGCATTCCGATATTACGGTTTGCCCACCATGTCGATGGTCCTGGCCGAATACCACTGGGGTCGATGCTGCATGCCGCGATGATGAGCGATCGGGTAGCGTACGTGTCTACCATCCGTCATCGTCCCGCCTGAATTGCGCTCATTCGCCGGTTCACTTGCGAGCGCAAGCGAAGCAATCCAGCTTGTCAGGGAAGCAAGCTGGATTGCTTCGTCGCTCAGGCTCCTCGCAACTGACGATACGATGATCTTGCCGCCCCGCTGGCGCCGCGCCATACTCATTTCAATGCTCCGACAACGACCAGCCTGAGGAGATGCCCTTATGAAACCGTGGTCGCTTGTTCGATGGTTATCCGTGATCGGCGTGGCCGCGCTGTTGGCGGTGAGGGCCGCTGCCGCCGCCGATGTGCAGGTGATGATCTCGTCCGGCTTTTATGGAGTCTATTCCGAGCTGGGTCCGGCTTTCGAGCGCGCGAGCGGTCACCATCTGGTCACCACGCGCGGTCCATCGATGGGTGACTCTCCGGAGGCCATTCCCGCGCGGCTTGCGCGAGGCGAGGTCGCCGATGTCGTGATCCTGGATGGCGGGGCCGCCGACGAGCTCGGCAAGCGAGGATTGGTGCGCGCCGACAGCAAGACCGAGCTCGCCCGCTCGCTGATCGGCATGGTGGTGCGCGAAGGCGCCGCAAAGCCCGATATCGGCAGCGTCGAGGCGCTTCCGGAACACGCTGCTGGCGGCAAAGTCCATCGCCTATTCCGACAGCGGCAGCGGCACCTATCTGTCGACCAAATTGTTCGCCAGGCTCGGCGTCGCCGAAGAGATCGCGGGCAAGAGCCGAAAGGTGCGGGGACCTCCGTCCGGCGAGCCGGTGGCCGCGGTCGTCGCGCGCGGCGAGGCGGAGATCGGCTTCCAGCAGGTCAGCGAGCTGATCCATGTCCCCGGCATTACCTTCGTCGGCACGATTCCGGCCGAGGTCCAGCCGATGTTTACGTTCGCCGGCGCGCTCGCCAGTACGGTCCGGCAGCCCGAGGCGGCCGGTGCGCTGCTCCGGTTCCTGGCTTCGCCCGAGGCGGCGCCGGTGATCGTGAAGGCCGGGCTGGCGCCACCCTCAGAGCGATAGCCAGCGCAAACGGTTTCACCCGGAGCCGGGCGATATCAGGGCAGGAATTTGATGCCGTAGGTCTTGCCGCGACGCCAGACGACTTCGCAGAGCTCGCGCTTCGGATGATCCGGCACCAGCGCCAGTTCGAAGGTGTCCCTGACATCCATCGCATCATCCGTCGCGATCCTGGCGCCGCCCGGCGAGACGTCCAACACGAAGCATTCGCGCTTGGTCATGCCGTTGTCGACCGTCATCCAGGCCGGCTGCTTGCGCAGCTGCCGTCGCGGTTCGCGCGGTACCTTTGCCCTGTACTCAATAACAGTCATGATGACCACCCGTCGTTGGACTTGACGGCGATCGGCTCGGCGATCGTCAAAACAGGTCACCAGATTGAAGGCGATTTCGTAAAGTTCCCTTAGCGCATTACCTTGAAGTTTATCGGTTTACGCCGCCGGGATGTCCGGCAGCCCCCGCGATCGATCGCCGGATGGGCCTTCTAGGCCTGCTTCAGCGCCGCGATGGCATCCCGGACATCCGGATCGAGGCCGGCGCCGCCGGCGTCGAGATGGGCGAGGATCGCCGTGCGCATCCGCGGATCCCAGAATTTGCGGATGTGCTCGGCAATGCCCGGAACCGCCTTGTCGTGGCCCTGGCTGTGGAAGAACTTGCCGATTTGATTGGCCATGTAGACCAGCCGGTCAGGCGACATGGACGGCTCCTTGCGTGACGGCCGCGGACGTAATGCGGTCCGGATGGGTGAAGATCTCGAACCCGTCGGCGCGCGCGATGGCGGCAAGCGTAATGCCGGCGGCATCCGCCATCCGCACCGCCAGCGCGGTCGGCGCGGAAACCGCAACCATCACGGCTGCGCCCATCGCTGCGGTCTTCTGCACCATCTCGACCGAGACCCTGCTGGTCAGCAACACCATGCCCTCGCTCGTCGGAGATCCTGCCCTGCGCCAGCGCGCCGGCCAGCTTGTCGAGCGCATTGTGGCGGCCGACGTCCTCGCGCAGGGCGACGATGCCGCGCCCCGGCATCCAGAACGCCGCGGCGTGCACCGCGCGGGTTTCGATGTTGATCGTTTGCAGCGGCGGAATGCTCTGCATCGCCGTCATCACCTCGCGCGACGAGAACGCTCGGCCCTGCGCGACGATGGCCGCGGGGCGAACGGCCTCGGCAATCGAATCGATCCCGCAAATTCCGCAACCGGTGGGGCCGGCGATATGCCGCCGCCGTTCATTGAGCCGGTCCGCCCTGCGATTGCGCCAGCCACATCCGCAGCTCGATGCCGTCGTCGAGATCGACGATATCGAGCGAACGGATATCGTCGGGCGATTGCACGATGCCTTCGCTGAGGCTGAACCCGACCGCGAAATCCCGCGAGATTCTGCGGCGTGCCCATCATCACGGCATAGGTGCCGCCATTATAGGTCAGCGCAATCGCGGTCTCTTCCGGAATCGCGCGCCTGCCGCGGCTTGGGCCGCCGTCGCGCCAGACCTGACGATCAACCGTGCGAACCGGGTCGTGCATCGCCTTACTCCGCGGCTTCCACGACGGGCGCGATGCGCCGGGAATGGCGGGCCTGTTCGTCATAGGCCTTTTGCCATTCCGACGGACCGTTGGAGGGCGAAATCTGCACCGCCGTGACCTTGTATTCCGGGCAGTTGGTGGCCCAGTCGGAATACTCCGTGGTGATGACGTTGGCCTGGGTGTCCGGATGATGGAACGTGGTGTAGACCACGCC
Organism: uncultured Alphaproteobacteria bacterium; assembly: GCA_963795865.1. Taxonomy (GTDB): domain Bacteria; phylum Pseudomonadota; class Alphaproteobacteria; order Rhizobiales; family Xanthobacteraceae; genus JAJPKK01. The sequence continues at coordinate 15,691 of CAWCJX010000041.1, read as the reverse complement.
CGGCGCGACCCGCTCGGTGATCAGCGCGCGCAAGGTGGTTTCGCCGGCGCGGCTTGCAAGCCGCACCCAGTCGCCATCGCGCACGCCGCGCTGCTCGGCGTCGTGGGGATGGATCTCGAGCCGGTCTTCCTCGTGCCAGATGATATTGTCGGTGCGCCGGGTCTGGGCGCCGACATTGTACTGGCTGAGAATGCGCCCCGTGGTCAGCAGCAGCGGGTAGCGCGGACCGGTACGCTCGTCGGTCGGCGATATATTCGGTGATGACGAACTTGCCCTTGCCGCGCACGAAGCCGTCGATGTGCATGACCGGCGTGCCCTCGCGGCGCTTTCTCGTTGCAGGGCCACTGCACCGAGCCGAGTTCATCGAGCTTGGCATAGGAAACGCCGGCGAAGGTCGGCGTCAGCGCCGCGATCTCGTCCATGATCTCGGACGGATGGTTGTAGTTCATCTCGTAGCCCATCGCCTTGGCGAGGCGGATCGTCACTTCCCAGTCGGCCAATCCGTTGCGCGGCGTCATCACCTTGCGGACGCGCTGGATGCGGCGCTCGGCGTTGGTGAAGGTGCCGTCCTTCTCGAGGAAGGTCGATCCCGGCAGGAAGACGTGGGCGTAGTTCGCGGTCTCGTTGAGGAAGAGATCGTGGACGATGACGCATTCCATCGCCGACAGCGCCGCCACGACATGCTTGGTGTTGGGATCGGACTGCAGGATGTCCTCGCCCTGCACGTAAAGGCCCATGAAGGTGCCCTCGACCGCGGCATCGAACATGTTGGGAATCCGCAGGCCCGGCTCCTTGTTGAGCTTGACGTTCCACATCGCCTCGAACGACTCGCGCACCGCGTCGCCCGAGATATGCCGATAGCCGGGCAGCTCGTGCGGGAACGAACCCATGTCGCAGGAACCCTGCACATTGTTCTGGCCGCGCAGCGGGTTCACGCCGACGCCGGGCCGGCCGATATTGCCGGTCGCCATCGCGAGATTGGCGATCGCGATCACCGTGGTCGAGCCCTGGCTGTGCTCGGTGACGCCGAGCCCGTAATAGATCGCGCCGTTGCCGCCGGTCGCGAACAGCCGTGCCGCGGCGCGCAACTCCTTCGGATCGACGCCGGTCGCGATCGCGGTGGCTTCCGGGCTGTTCTTCGGCAGCGAGACGAAGGTGGCCCAATCCTCGAACTCGCTCCAGTCGCAGCGCTCGCGCACGAAGGCTTCATCGACGAGACCTTCGGTGACGATGACATGCGCCATCGCGGTCAGCACGGCGACGTTGGTGCCGGGCATCAGCGGCAGATGATGCTGCGCCTCGACATGGGCGGAGCGAACGATATCGGTGCGGCGCGGATCGATCACGATCAGCTTGGCGCCGGCGCGCAGCCGCTTCTTCATGCGCGAGGCGAACACCGGATGCGCGTCGGTCGGATTGGCGCCGATGATCATGATGACGTCGGTCTGCTCGACCGAGTCGAAATCCTGCGTGCCGGCCGAGGTGCCGAAGGTGGTGGCGAGGCCGTAGCCGGTCGGCGAATGGCAGACGCGGGCGCAGGTATCGACATTGTTGTTGCCGAAGCCGGCGCGGATCAGCTTCTGCACCAGATAGGTTTCTTCGTTGGTGCAGCGCGACGAGGTGATGCCGCCGACGGAGTCGCGGCCGTATTTGGCCTGGATCCGCTTGAACTCGGAGGCCGCGTAGTCGAAGGCCTCATCCCACGACACTTCGCGCCAGGGATCGGTGATCTTTTCGCGGATCATCGGCTTGAGGATGCGCTCCTTGTGGGTGGTGTAACCCCAGGCGAAGCGGCCCTTGACGCAGGAATGGCCGCGATTGGCCTTGCCGTCCTTGTAGGGCACCATGCGCACGACTTCCTCGCCGCGCATTTCCGCCTTGAAGGTGCAGCCGACGCCGCAATAGGCGCAGGTCGTCACCACCGAATGCTCGGGCTGGCCGATTTCGATCACCGATTTTTCGGTCAGCGTCGCGGTCGGGCAGGCCTGCACGCAGGCGCCGCAGGACACGCATTCGGAGCCGAGGAAGCTCTCGCTCATGCCGGGCGAAACCCGGCTGTCGAAGCCGCGGCCGGAAATGGTCAGCGCGAAGGTGCCCTGCACTTCCTCGCAGGCGCGCACGCAGCGCGAGCAGACGATGCATTTCGACGGGATCGTAGGTGAAATACGGATTGGATTCGTCCTTCGGCATCCAGGCCGCGTTCGCGGCGCCATTGGCCTTGGCGAAGACGTGGTTCTCGCCCTCATAGCCATAGCGCACGTCGCGCAGGCCGACCGCGCCCGCCATGTCCTGCAATTCGCAGTCGCCGTTGGCGGCACAGGTCAGGCAATCCAGCGGATGGTCGGAGATGTAGAGTTCCATCACGCCCTTGCGCAGCTTCTTCAGCCGCTCGGTCTGGGTGTGGACCACGAGGCCCGGCATGGCCGGCGTGGTGCAGGACGCCGGCGTGCCGGCGCGGCCCTCGATCTCGATCAGGCACATCCGGCAGGAGCCGAAAGCGTCCACCATGTCGGTGGCGCAGAGTTTTGGAATCTGCGTGCCGGCCTCCATCGCCGCGCGCATGATCGAGGTGCCCTCCGGCACCGTGACGCTCTGGCCGTCGATGGTGAGCGTGACCATGGTCTCGGATTTGGAGCGCGGGGTTCCGAAATCGATTTCCTGGATCAGCGACATGGCGATCGTCCTTTATTCCGCAGCCTGCAGGCGCGTCGGGGCCGGGCCGAAATCTTCCCGGAAGTGTTTCAGCGCGCTCATCACGGGGTAGGGCGTGAAGCCGCCCAGCGCGCAGAGCGAGCCGAATTTCATGGTGTTGCAGAGGTCTTCGACGACGGCGATATTTTCCGTCACGCGCTCGCCGGCGCGGATCTTGTCGATGGTCTCGACGCCGCGGGTCGAGCCGATCCGGCACGGCGTGCACTTGCCGCAGGATTCGATCGCGCAGAACTCCATCGCAAAGCGCGCCTGCTTCGACATGTCGACGCTGTCGTCGAACACCACGATGCCGCCATGGCCGATCAGGCCGTCGCGCGCCGCAAAGGCCTCATAATCGAACGGCGTGTCGAACAGCGCGCGGGGAAAATAGGCGCCGAGCGGGCCGCCGACCTGCACGGCGCGAACCGGACGGCCGGTAAAGGTGCCGCCGCCGATATCGTCGACCAGTTCGCCGAGCGTGATGCCGAAGGCGATCTCGAACAGCCCGCCATACTTCACATTGCCGGCGAGCTGGATCGGCATGGTGCCGCGGGAACGGCCCATGCCGAAATCGGCATAGGCCTTGGCGCCGCCGGCGAGGATGAAGGGGATCGCCGCGAACGACAGCACGTTGTTGATCACGGTCGGCTTGCCGAACAGGCCCTTATGCGCCGGCAGCGGCGGCTTGGCGCGGACGATGCCGCGCCGGCCTTCGAGGCTTTCCAGCAGCGAGGTCTCTTCGCCGCAGACATAGGCGCCGGCGCCGACCCGGACTTCGAGATCGAAGCTGTGCGCGGAGCCGCCGATGCGCGCGCCGAGATAGCCGGCGCGCTTCGCCGCCGCGATCGCCGCGTTCATCGCCTCGACCGCGTGCGGATATTCCGAGCGGATGTAGATGTAGCCCTTGGTGGCGCCGACCGCGACGCCCGCAATGGTCATGCCTTCGATCACCACGAAGGGATCGCCTTCCATGATCATGCGGTCGGCGAAGGTGCCGCTGTCGCCTTCGTCGGCATTGCAGACGATGTATTTCCGGTCGGCGCTGGTCTGCGCCACGGTCTTCCATTTGATGCCGGTCGGAAAACCGGCGCCGCCGCGGCCGCGCAATCCGGAGGCGGTGACATCGGCGAGGATGGCGTCCGAGGTCAGCGTCAGCGCGCGCTCGAGGCCCTTGTAGCCGTCATGGGCGCGATAATCCTCGAGCGAGCGCGGATCGATCACGCCGCATCGCGCGAAGGTCAGGCGGGTCTGCCGCTTCAGCCAGGGAATCTCGTCGGTGATACCGAGCCGCAGCGGATGCGGGCCGTCGGCCAGCATCGCGTCGAGCACGGAGGCGACATCGGCCTCGGTCACCGGACCGAAGGCGACACGCCCTTGCGCGCGTCGCGACCTCGACCATCGGCTCCAGCCAATACAGGCCGCGCGAACCGGTTCGGACGATCTCGATCGGTCAGGCCGCGCTTCGCCGCCGCCTGCTCCAGCGCCAGCGCGACTTCGTCGGCGCCGACCGCGATCGCGCCCGCATCGCGCGGAACGAAAATACGCAGGCTCATCGCTGCGCCTCCGCGACCAGCGCGTCGATGCGCGCTTCGTCCAGCCGTCCGACCACGCGGCCGTCGAGCATCGCCGAGGGCGCGGTGGCGCACAGGCCGAGGCAATAGATCGGCTCCAGCGTCACGCGCTCGTCCGGCGTGGTGTTGCCGATGGCAATGCCGAGTTTGGCTTCGGCGCGCGCCGCCAGCGCATCGCCGCCGGCGGCCTGACAGGCTTCGGCGCGGCACAGTTTCAGGACATGCCGGCCGGCGGGCTTGTGACGGAAATCGTGGTAGAAGGTGAAGACGCCGTGGACCTCGGCGCGGGACAGATTCAGCGCGGACGCGATCATGGGAATCGCCGGCTCCGGCACGTAGCCGAAGGCTTCCTGCAGCGCGTGCAGGATCACCAGCGTCGCACCTTCAAGGTGGGTGTGCTCCGCGATGATTTCGGCGCCGCGCGTGGCGTTCCATGGTTCGTAAACTGGCATCATCCGCACTTCTCTATCAGAGGCCTTATTACCAGCGTCATGAGAATTGGAAATCGCTCCAAAAATCAATAAAGCTGTCTCATGCGGCGATACGGAAAGGCGATCGATAAGGATATGAAATCAAGTGATATGAAAATAGAATGACGATGGCTTGATACCGCGGCAGCGCTCGCTTCGAGCGCGGCTTTTTGCGTCTTCGCGCCGCGGCGGACCGTGGTATTCGTTGCCGTGAAATCGTTGGGGGTCTTTTTGATCGACAAGCTTGAACTTCTGCTCGCGCTGGCCAAGGAACGTCACTTCGGACGCGCCGCCGAGGCCTGTGGCGTGACGCAGCCGACGATGTCGACCAGCCTCAAGCAGCTCGAGGAAATCCTCGGCGTGATGCTGGTGCAGCGCGGCTCGCGGTTCCAGGGCTTTACGCCCGAAGGCGAGCGCACGCTGGACTGGGCGCGGCGCATCGTCGGCGACGCCCGCGCGATGCGCCAGGAAATCAACACGCCTGAAGGACAAGCCTTTCCGGCGAGATCCGGATCGCGGCGATTCCGACCGTGCTCGGCATGGTCGCCTCGCTGACCACGCCGTTTCGGGCGCGCCATCCGGACGTGCGCTTTCGCATCGTGTCCTGCACCTCGGCCGACGTGCTGGGCCTGCTGGAAAATCTGGAGGTCGATGCCGGCCTGACCTATATCGAGAACGAGCCGATCGGCAAGGTCCGCACGATTCCGCTCTACAACGAAAGCTATCGCCTGCTGACCTCGCCGGACGGCATGTTCGGCGACCGCGAGCAGGTCACCTGGACGGAGGTCGGGCAGGTCCCGCTGTGCCTGCTGACGCCGGACATGCAGAACCGGCGCATCATCGATCGCGCGCTTCGCTCGGTCGGCGCCGAGGCGACGCCGACGCTGACCTCGAACTCGCTGCTGGTGCTCTATACCCACGTCAAGACCGGCCGCTGGGCCAGCGTGATGCCGGCAAAGCTCGCGCGAAACGCTCGGGCTGGCGGACACGGTCCGCAGCATTCCGATTGTCGATCCCGTCGTCGACTTACAGCATCGGGATGGTGATTCCGCAGCGCGACCCGATGACGCCGCTGATCGCCGCGCTCGTTCAAATCGCGCGCGAAGTCGCGCCGACGCTGGAATAGCTGAAGGCGATTTTCGGCGCGCACGAGAAGACGCGTCAGGAAAGGATCAGGCCGCGGCGGAGACCTTCGCTCTGGCCTTGCGCGCGTCGCGCGGCAGCGATACGCAGACCACCGTGCCGGTGCCGAGCTTCGAGCGCAATCGCATCGATCCGCCGTGCAGATTGGTCAGCGATCTCGCGATGGCCAGTCCCAGCCCGGAGCCGTGATAGGTCTTGGTGAGCTGGCTTTCGACCTGCTCGAACGGCCGTGCCCAGCCGCTGCAGCGATTGCGGCGCGATGCCGATGCCGGTGTCGGCAATCATCAGCACGATCGAGTCCTCGAGCAGCCGGCTGCGGACCACCACCTTGCCGCCGTCGGGCGTGAATTTGACGGCGTTGGACAGCAGGTTGACGATGATCTGCTTGATCGCGCGGCGATCCGCCACGACCGAAATGGTGCCGTCGATATCCGCATCGAGCACCAGGTTCTTGTCGTCGGCGCGCCCGGACACCACGCGCAGCGATTCCGCCAGCGTCTTCGACAGATCGAGCTGCTTCCATGTCGAGCTTCATCCGGCCGGCTTCGATCTTCGACATATCCAGGATGTCGTTGATCACTTCGAGCAGATAATGGCCGCTGGTGAGGATGTCGTGGCAATATTCCTGGTATTTCTCCGAACCCAGCGTTCCGAACATGCCGCTTTCCATGATCTCGGAAAATCCGATGATGGCATTGAGCGGCGTGCGCAGCTCGTGGCTCATATTGGCGAGGAATTTGGATTTGGTCTGGTTGGCTTCCTCGGCGCGGTTTTTTTCCTTGGAATATTTTTCGGCGAGATCGGCGAGTTCGATGGCCTGCCGTTCGAGCGCGGTCTGCGAACGTTTCAGATCGATCACGGTGGCGCGCAGCCGAAGATCGTTGTCGACCAGTTTCTGTTCGTGTTCCTTGATGCGGGTGATGTCGGTTCCGACCGAGACGTAGCCGCCGTCCTTGGTCCGGCGCTCGCTGATATGCAGCCAGCTTCCGTCGTCGAGCTGCGCCTCGAAGGTTCGTGCGCCCGGCGCCTGGTTGGCGACTTCGTGCAGGCGGGTGCGGACCTCCGGCATTCTGCCGACTTCGATCACGGTTTCATAGGAGGTGCCCGGCGTCACGGCCGAATCCGGCAGCTTGTGCAGTCGCTGGAAATGCGAGTTGCAGAGCACCAGCCGATCTCCCGCGTCCCACAGCACGAAGGCTTCCGGGATGGTCTCGATCGCGTCGCGCAGCCGCAGGTCGGCCTCCACGGTCTTCTCGGCCAGGCTCTTTTGCTCGGTGATGTCGACGGCGATGCCGATCAGGTGCAGGCCGGCATCGGCCGCGCCCTGGCTGAGTTCGCAGCGCACCCGCAGCCAGATCCAGTGGCCGTCGGTGTGCTGCATGCGGAAGGTCTGGTCGATGTGGTTGATCTTCGAGGAAATCAGCTGATCGGCGATCGCGAACAGATCGATGTCGTCGGATTTCACCAGCGCATTGACCTCGCCGAACGTCAGGAGGTCGCTGCGGGTGTCGAGGCCCAGCATCGTGAACATCGATTGCGACCAGAAGATCCTGCCGCGCGACAGGTCCCAGTCCCACAATCCGCAACGTCCGCGATTGAGCGCGGTATCGATGCGCCCGCGCACGGCGTCATTGATGAGATCGCCTTCGCGCGCGCGGGTCGATTGCCAGTGGAACGCGAAGCCCAGGATCAGCACGACAAAGCCGGTGGTGGCGGAAAGCGTCACCGACAGCGCTGCGTCCGACCGCCAGAGCGAATCGACCTTTTCCTGGATGACGATCACCTGACCGGGCAGCGATTTGACGACGTGCCGGACCGCCAGCGCTTCGTTGCCGTTCGGCAGGGTGATGTCGGTGACGCCGGCTTGCTGCCCGGACGCGCTCAGCGGCAGCGCCGCGCTGATGACGTCGAGGATGCGGTTGGTGTCGCCGATCGCGGCTTCGATCGGAACGCGGGCGAGAATGCGCTGGTCGACGCCGGTGACGATGACGTGCCGGCCGGCCGCGATGGCCCAGGACGGAATGAGGCCGGGCAGCAGCAGTTGCAGGCGCTCGAACGATGCCGCGCGATCCTGTCGAACCGAAGCGATGCGGTCGAGACGTTCGGCGAGCAGATCGGCGACCGCCGCCAGGTCGCGCTTGATCGACGCGCGCTTTTGCCGGTTCTGATCGATCACCTGCACGAAGGCGCCAAGGCAAATCGTGATCAGGAACGCAATGATCAGGGTGGGCACAGCTCGGCGAAGCGCAGGCTCCGCTATCAACAGCCTGTGATAGGCCGGTTTTGCGATCGATTGCGCCAATCCCTTGATCGAATTGGATTGGACGCACGCGCTCGCCGCGTGTGCACGCGCCATGCCTTTGGCCCCCTCGGAAAGACTTTTCTGCTACCCCGTTCGGAAGAACCCCAGCTACTTCCGAATCACAGTTATTTGAATCCAGTTTTTGCGGGCTGTCGAGAGTCAACGATTCGTTAATGCAAATAAATCTTGTCCACGGAGAATCAGGCCTTCGAAACTCCCGCAAAAATACCTGCGATGTGAGTCCGAAAGGGAACGCGCGCGGCGATCTCAGATGCCGGCTACGCGTCCGGCGGCTCGGCGTGACTGATCACGCGCTTCACGGTCGGGAAAGGCGCGCCGCAACGCGCGCTCGATCTCGTCGACATTCTCGTGAACCTTGATCACGCTCATCGACGGCGCGGCGCGGCAATGAAAGTTCACGATTTCGCCGGCGTCGGTATCGCGCACCCGGACACTGTGGATGTCGTGGATCGCGCCATCGGCGGCAAACCGCGACAGCGCGGCCTGATGGTTTCGACCCGGTCGGGCGCGGCGTCGGTGCCGAGCGGCAATTCCGGTTCCAGCGGCTCGATATGGGTGTCGACTTCGACGTCCTCGCCGAATTCGTCGCGGATGTTCCGCTCCAGCCCCTGGGCGATGTCGTGGGCCGCCGTCAGCGCCATATCGCCGTCGACTTCGAGGTCGATGCTGACGGTGAGCTTGCCGCCGAGATCGTGAACGGTGACGTGGTGGACGGCGAGACCGGAATTGCGGGCGATCACCATGATGCGTTCGCGGACGCTCTCATTGTCGCGCGCGACCGGCACCGCGGTGAAGGTCAGGTCGGCATCGTCGAGCGCCTTGGCGACGGCGGCCTGCGCCTTTCGCTTGATCTCATCGACGCGGTCGATCGGGTAGGTGCGCGGCACCTGCACGATGGCGTCGATGAAGTGCGTCGATCCGACCATGCGCACCCGCAGCCGCTCGACATCGACCACGCCCGGCACCGCCCTGATCGCGGCGGTGGCCTTTTCCGACGACGCCTTCGGGCGCGCGGTCGAGCAGGGTCTCGACGGTGGAGCGCGCCAGCCGCAGGCCCAGCATCGCGATCATGACCGCCACGCCGACGGCGGCGGCGGCATCGCCCCAGGCATAGCCCAGTCCCGAAAGCGCAAGTCCGATGATGACGGCGACCGAGCCGAGCACGTCGGACGCAAAATGCAGCGCGTCGGCGGCCAGCGCCTGGCTCTTGGTGTCGTGCGCGGCGCGGTGCAGCGCGCGGGCGCGCCAGAAATTCACGGCGATGTCGACGAGCAGCACGATGAACGGGATCGCCGACAGCGTCGGCGGCGGCGCGCCTTCGCGCAGGCGGCTGTAGGATTCGACCAGAATCCCGCCCGCCAGCACATAGAGCATCGCGATAATGCCGAGCGCCGACACGCTCTCGAGCTTGCCGTGGCCGTAATGATGTTCCTCGTCCGCCGGAAGGTCGGAAACCCGCACCACCATCCAGGTGACGACGGTCGCGACCACGTCGACCGAGGAGTGCAGCGCTTCGGAGATCAGCGCGAGACTGCCGATGGCGATGCCGACCACGAATTTGGCCGTGGCCATGCCGGCGCTGGCGAAAATCGAAATCGCCGCGACGCGGGATTTGATCGGTGTGAACGGGGTGCGCCCATGGGCGCGGGTTTAGCAGCCCGTCATGCGAACATTAAAGCGCCGATCGAGGTGGAATTCGCCAGCGCCGGTCGCAAGTCCGGGCTATTGCGTCTTCAAGATACCTCTGAGGCCCGCGCGCTCCGCGGCCTGGGAGAGCAGCCCGCTGGTTTGCGCCTCCTCGACGAAACGGCGCAGATATTCCAGCGCGGCCTCGCGGCCCTTCGGGATGCGCCACTTATGTCGACGCCAGATCGAAGCGCCAATCACAGCACTGCACCGGTATGCAGGCACCGAGCAGTGTTCGAGCGGTTCCTGACGTTAGCTGACCTCCGGGATGGCCGCGATGATGGCGTATCCGGCAAACGTTGCGCAATCGCGAATTCGAGCATTAGCGCACGCCTGTGCGCACCGCTCGCCGCGACAATGTCGCGGTTCGCTACAGCGTCACGACGATCTTGCCGAGATGCTTGTTGGCTTCCATGTGCTCGAACGCCTTGCCGATATCGTCGAAGGCAAACACCTTGTCGATCGGCAATTGCAATTTGCGTGATTCCACCGCCGGCCAGATATCCTTGCGGACCTCGTCGAAAATCTCGCGGATTTCCTCGATCGTGCGGGTGCGGAAGGTGACGCCGATATAGCTGATGCGGCGCGCGGCGTGCAGGTCGAAGTTGAAATCGGCATGGGTGCCGCCGAGCCTGCCGACATTGACGATGCGGCCCTTGATCTTGGTGGCCTTGAGATTTTGGCTCGCGACCTTGCCCGAAACCTGATCGACGATCAGGTCGACGCCTTCGCCGGCGGTCGCCTGCAGCACCTGATCGACCCAGCCGGGATCGCTGGAATCCACCGCCAGATCGGCGCCGAATTCCTTCAGCCGCCCGCGGCGCATCGCGTCGGTCGAAGAGCCGATCACGAGCCTGGCGCCCTTGAGCTTTGCGATCTGCAGCGCCATCAGGCCGACGCCGGAACTGGCGCCTTGAATCAAGACGGTCTGGCCGGGCTGCAATGCGCCGACGGTCACGACCGCGTTGTGCATGGTGGTGATCGCGATCGGGCAGCGTGCAGGCTTCCTCGAAGTTCATGTTCGAGGGCGTGCGGAACAGCCGGCCGTGATCGGCCAGCGTATATTCCGCGAAGGCGGCGCTGCCCGAACCCATCACCTTGTCGCCGACCTTGACCCCCTTGGCGTCGGGGCCGACTTCGGCGATCTCGCCCGCCCATTCCATCCCCAGCACGGTGCCGACGCCGCCGGCGCTGCCATGGGCGTGACCCTTGGTCATGCCGAGGTCGGCGCGATTGAGGCCGCAGGCGTGAACGCGGACCAGAACCTGCGTGCCTTTCGGTGACGGGCTTGGCGACTTCGGTGATTGCAGCGCCGTTGGCGCCGTAGACATAGGCCTTCATGCGATCATTCCTGGTTGGTGGTGATGGTGGAGCCGCTTATTCGGCGGCTTGACGGCGGTTGCCGGAGATCATGCCTTCGAGCCGGCCCTGGATGATGGCTTCCGCCTCGCGCATGATGCGCGACACCAGCTCCGCGCAGCTCGGGATATCGTGGATCAATCCCTGTACCTGTCCTGCGGACCAGATGCCTTCGTCGGCGTCGCCGGTGGCGTAAACCATTTTGCCGCGCGCGCCGGCCACGAGATCGCGAACCTGCTCGAAGGTCGCGCCTTCCTTTTCCATGGCGACCACTTTGGTGCTGACCGCGTTTTTGGCGACACGCGAGGTGTTGCGCATGGTGCGGAAGATCAGCTCGGTCTCGCGCTCGTCATTGGCGACGATCTTTTCCTTGATCCGTTGATGGATCGGGCTCTCCTTGGTGCACATGAAGCGCGTGCCCATGTTGATGCCCTCGGCGCCGAGCGCCAGCGCCGCGACCAGGCCGCGGCCGTCGCCGAAGCCACCGGATGCGATCATCGGGATCTTCACCTTGTCGGCGGCCACCGGAATCAGGATGAGCCCGGGCGTATCGTCCTCGCCGGGATGGCCGGCGCACTCAAAACCGTCGATCGAAATCGCATCGACCCCCATGCGCTCCGCCGACAGCGCGTGGCGGACGCTGGTGCATTTGTGCACGACCACGATGCCGTGCTTCTTGAATTCGGTGACGTGCTCCTGCGGCTTGTTGCCGGCGGTCTCGACGATCTTGATGCCGCTCTCGATGATGGCCTGGCGATATTCGGCGTAAGGCGGCGGCTTGATCGACGGCAGAATGGTCAGATTGACGCCGAACGGCTTGTCGGTCAGGCCGCGGCAGCGCGCGATTTCCTTGGTCAGATCCTCCGGCGTCGGCTGGGTCAGCGCGGTGATGAAGCCGAGCGCGCCGGCATTGGCGACGGCCGCGACCAGCTCCGCCCGGCCGACCCATTGCATCCCGCCCTGGACGATCGGATGTTCGACGCCGACGAGCTCGGTAAATCGTGTCTTGATCATCGCCTGCCTCTGAACCGCTTCCCCTGGGCGCAGGACGCGCGCCCTGATCTCTTTTGGTTTTCGGAAAGGGCAGGATGCCGCCACGACCGGCAAATGTCCACGGGCGGCGCAGCGCGCGCATGCAGGGCCGGGCGAATGATCGGCACGACGTTTTTCGGCTGGCGCCAGAGCATGCATCTCAGCAGGCTCAAGCGTGATCGTCGCTGAAGATCGAACGCCGTTCGTCAGGCCGGAACGGCCCGCGCCGCAGCCGTCGCTTCGTCGTCGAATGCGGTTGAAATATCGCGGATGCTGATCACGCCGCACAGACTGTAATTGTCGATGACCGGCAGATGGCGGATGTGGTGCTTGTTCATGAGATGACGAACGTCTTCGAGCGTATCGTTCGAAGTGCAGGAGACCAGCTGCTGAACTGAAATCAGCTGCGAAACCTTCATGTTGATGCCGGCCGCGCCGTGTTCGGCGATGGCGCGGACGACATCGCGCTCGGTGAACATGCCGACGGCGGTATTGCCTTCGGTCCGCACCACGTCCTTGACCACGAGCGCGCTGACATTGCTGGCGCGCATCAGTTGGGCCGCGATGGCCACGGTTTCGTTCATTCGAACTGTTGCAATACGCGCGGTCTTTTTGCGCAGGATGTCTCCGACTTTCATCGCAACCTCCTTCTGGTCAGCCGCAGGGAAGTCTTCAACGAAATAAGTTTGGTATACATTATGCCAATTGTCAATTCGATTTCGGAGGAAATCGATCGCAGAAAGCGGCAGCAATATTGACGTTTCTGCATCCGCGCTGCTCGGGCACTTTATCCCAGAAGGGATTGCTGGAAATATCTTGTATTTTGTATGCCAGATGCGTCGGACCAAAAAAGAGGCGCGCCAGTGCGCGCCTCTTTCGATCGAGAGCGGGAGAGCGTCAGGCCAGCTTGGCGTCACGTGCCCTGGCGTCCGCCGGGGCTTCGCTGCCGAGAATGAAGGCGCGGCGCATCGGCTTGATCACGAACAAGGCCAGCAGCGCCGCGGTGGCGTTGAGCGCGACCGCGATCACGAAAACCGCCTGCCAGCCGTAGCTGGCGGCAACAATGCTCGCCAGCGGCACGAGCAACGAAGCGGTGCCCTTCGCCGTGTACAGCATGCCGTTGTTGGTGGTGGCGAACTTCACCCCGAACGTGTCGCCGCTGGTCGCCGGGAACAGGCTGTAGATCTCGCCGAACACGCCGAAATAGACGGCGGTCGCCAGCACGAAGACGATCGGATTGTGCCCGTAGACCGACAGCGTCAGCAGCATGAGCGGCGGCCGTTCCAAACGCGATGAACATCGTGTGCTCGCGTCCGATGTTGTCGGAGACCCATCCGAAGAACGGCCGGCCGAAACCGTCGAAGATCCGGTCGAGCGAAATCGCAAAGGTCAGCGCGGCCATCTGGAAGCCGAGCAGGCTCACCGGCTCGTTGGCGATCTTGAAGTCGTGGGCGATCGGCGCGATCTGCGCCGCCGTCATCAGGCCGCCGGCGGCGACCATCACGAACACCAGATACATCACCCAGAAGATCGGGCTGCGCAGCACCTGCGGCGGCGTGTAGTCGATCTTGGTCTGCGGCAGGTTGAGCTGCTTCTTTTTCACCGGCATCGCCTGCGACGGCTTGCGCAGGAAAAAGGCAAGGATGAAAACGATCACGCCTTGTCCGATGCCGAAGGTGAAGAAGGCGCTCTGATAGCCGCTCGCGGCGATCATGTTCGCGATCGGCACCACGGTGATCGCCGCGCCCGCGCCGAAGCCGGCGGCGGTCGCGCCTGCGGCAAGTCCGCGGCGGTCAGGAAACCATTTCAGCGCGTTGCCGACGCAGGTGCCGTAGACCGCGCCGGCGCCGATTCCGGCGACGATCGCGGCGGTATAGAGCAGCACCAGCGAGTTCGGCATAGGAGTTCATCACCCAGGCGATGGCGATCATCACCCCGCCGAACGCGATCACGACGCGTGGGCCGTATTTGTCGACGAACCACGCCTCGACCGGAACGAGCCAGGTCTCCGTCACCACGAAAAGCGTGAAGGCCAGCTGGATCGCAGCCCGGCCCCAATGATACTTCGGCGTCGATCGGATCGACGAACAGCGTCCAGCCGTATTGCAGGTTCGCGATCATCGCCATGCAGACGATGCCCATCGCAAGCTGCAGCCAACGGAAGTACTTGCCTTCGGCGATTGGCGCGGCGGTCGTTTGTGTTGTGGCGGTCATGATTCCTCCCTGGCACGCTTTTGTTTTGGCCTCGGGCGCTACCGGTCGACGCATATTGGTATGTGATATGCCAGAGCGCAAGTCATTATTGGCAGGTGACCGTCCAATATGCCGCAGCGGGCCGCGGCGCTGCGCATTGGCCGCCAGAACTCGCAAACGAAAAAGACCCCGGAAAACCGGGGTCCTTGTTCGGAAGGAATGATCGCAGCGGGGCCGCGCCCGCCAGGATGATCGGCCGCAGCCGTCTGTACAGAGCCGAAATAGGGCAGGTCGCCGTTGCGGACGGCGATGTGGGCGTTGGCCATCAGCACGACGATCGATGACCGACAGCAAGCGGCTGAACAAGGTGGCGGAGGGCGCGAAGCCGAGAGAAGCGGTCTTGGACATGGTGTCCCCTTTGTTGGGTGCAGTCGACTGTTGTCCCAACATAGGTATACCAGATGCCAGATCAACTGATTTGTTTGCATAGCAGCATAATTCTTCTGCAATGCAGCATAGGGCGATCGGATTTCCCAATCAAAAAGGGCCGCCGGAAACCGGCGGCCCTTCAAGTCATCTGAAAGAAAAAGCCTTTCTACTCGGCGGCCACCTTCCGTGGCGGATCGAGCGCGCCGGAATCGTGGATCTCCGCCACCTGATGGTCGGAGAAGCCGAGAACCTGCCGCAGGATCTCGTCGGTATGTTCGCCGAGCAGCGGCGAACGCGTCACCTCGGTCGGGCTGTCCGACAGTTTGATCGGGTTGCCGACCGACAGATATTTGCCACGCTCGGGATGGTCGACCTCGACCACGGTGCCGGTGGCGCGCAGCGACTGATCTTCGGCCAATTCCTTCATCGACAGGATCGGGCCGCAGGGAATGTCGTCCTTGTTGAGAATATCCATCGCCTCGAACTTGGTCTTGGTCATGGTCCACTGCTCGATGCGCGCGAAAATTTCGTTGAGGCGGTCAGGCGTGCCGGCGGCTTGGCGTAATCGGGATGGGTCTTCCAGCCGGGCTCGCCGATGACGTCGCAGATCTTCTCCCAGACCGGCGCCTGGGTGATGAAGTAGATGTAGGCGTTGGGATCGGTCTCCCAGCCCTTGCACTTCAGGATGCGGCCCGGCTGACCGCCGCCGGAATCGTTGCCGGCGCGCGGCACCGCGTCACCGAACGGAATCCCTTCGCCGAACTGGCTGTATTCCGTGAGCGGGCCGTGGGCGA
>CAWCJX010000040.1:0-12062 GCA_963795865.1 uncultured Alphaproteobacteria bacterium | reverse complement strand
GCTGCGGCCCGGCGTAGCCCAGCCCGAGGCCTCGGCCGACGAGCGGATCGCCGTCAGATTCTTCAGTTTGTCGGAGGCGAAACAAATGGCGCTCCATGGCCGTATCCGCGATGCGAAGACGATCGCCGGGATCCTGTGGCTGGCCCAGACGGCTTCATAGAGACGCGGCTTGCCGCGCCTCGCCCGGCTTCCCCTAAGCGCCCAGCCATAGATATGTGATGGCAAGCCTTGACAGCCCCCCCCTTGAGCAGCACAATTCCTACACATTTTTTTGCGGGTCCCTGGAATCGCGCCTTTCAGGGAAATCCGCAGAAAGAGGTGGCGCACGTGGAACGATTGAAAGGCACCGTTAAGTGGTTCAACAACGCCAAGGGATACGGCTTCCTCGGCCGCGACGATCGGACCCGATGTATTCATTCACTACAGCTCCATCACCACCGAAGGCTACAAAAGCCTGCAGGAGGGCGACAAGGTGGAGTTTGAAATCGTGCAGGGACAGAAAGGGCCGCAAGCGGCCAATGTGACCAAGGTTCCCTAACCAGAGCTCAGGTCCCTCCCGGACCAAGCTGTGTATGCTTCGACGCCCGCGCTGATTGTGTCCTCCGGCATCTGAGAGCAGGCGATACTCTGCACCCCTTCTTCCGTCATACTTATACCCCCGGTTAGCCGGGTCTGGACAATGTACCATTTCTGATACATACTCACACGCTATGACAAAGAAAAATCTTCGTATTGGCTCATGACTGGATAATTTCTTGAAAGAGGAAGGTATCCTGGAGGAAGCTCGGGCCATCGCGCTCAAAGAGGCAGTGGCGTGGCAGGTGCAAAAAGCGATGAAGAGAGCAAAGATCAACAAGGTAGAGATGGCGCGGCGCATGAACACGAGTCGTGCCGCTCTGGATCGGCTGCTTGATCCAGGCAATGCCTCGGTAACGCTGCAGACGCTGTGCCGGGCCGCGCGGGCGATTGGGCGCGACCTCCGGATCGAGCTGGTGTGAATTTATCGCCTGGCGGCTCTCAACCCTGCTTGACAAACCAAGACAGTCAATTCTGGAATTAGAACTCCATGGACAACAAAGCCATAGCCACACTTCTCTACGAAACTGCCGATCTGCTGGAGATCGACGGGCAAGACTCATTTCGCGTGCGCTCCTATCGCAACGCCGCGCAGGCCATTGAAGCGCTGCCGCAACAGGTGGCCGACCTGATCCACGAGCCGAAGAGACTTCTCGAAATACAGGGCATTGGCAAGGGCATGCAGGCCAATCTGCTGCAGCTTTTCAAAGATGGCCGCATCGAAGCGCACGCCGAGCTGCTGAAGAAATACCGGCCGTCGATGCTCGAACTGCTCAAGATTCAGGGCCTGGGACCGAAGACGATTGCCTTGATCTGGAGCGCCTATCAGGTCAGCGACCTCGAAGGCGTGGAAAAGCTGGCGCGCGAAGGCAAAATCCGCACGCTGCCGCGCATGGGCGAAAAGCACGAACTGAAGCTGCTCAAGGCGATCGAAGACTATCGCCGCATCGCAGGACGATTCCTGCTCGACACGGCGGAAGAGTTGGCGGAAAAACTGACGGAGCATCTGTTGGCGATTCCGGGGATAGAGAAAGTCACGCCCGCCGGTTCGCTGCGCCGCGGACGCGAAACCGTCGGCGACCTCGATATTCTCGTCACCGGCAAGGGCTGCATCGAGGCCGAATCGCGGCAGACGCTGATCGAACATCTGCTGCGCTTCCCGGGCCTGATGGACGTGATCGCGCAAGGAGAAAACAAGGTCAGCTTCCGGCACCGCAATGGCATGCAGGTGGACGTGCGCCTGCTGCCGCCCGAATCGTTCGGCGCGGCCATGCAATACTTCACCGGCTCCAAGGCACACAACGTGGCGTTGCGCCAGCGCGCGCTCAAGATGGGCTTCACGCTCAACGAATATAGCCTGGCGAATGTCGAGGACGATAAGCCGGTCGCGCGCAAGACCGAAGAAGAAATCTACGCCAAGCTCAAGCTCGACTTCATTCCTCCCGAACTGCGCGAAAACCTGGGAGAAATCGAAGCCGCCGCCGCGCACACGCTGCCGGCGCTGATCGAGCTATCCGACATCCGCGGCGACGTGCACATGCACACGGTCGAGACCGACGGCCGCAACACCATTGAAGAGATGGCCGAGGCGGCGCGGGATCGCGGCTACGAGTACATGGCCATCACCGATCACTCGAAAAATCTCGCGTTCGCCAACGGCCTGACCGACGAACGCGCGCTGGCGCACATCGAAAGGATTCGCGCGGTCGACAAGAAGATGAACGGCATTCGCATCTTCGCCGGGATCGAAGTGGACATCCTGGCCGATGGCGCGCTCGATCTCTCCGACTCAGTGCTCGAGCAAATGGATATCGTCATCGCCAGCGTGCACTCGCAGTTCAATCAAGAGCGCGCCACCATGACCGATCGCCTGCTGAAAGCCATCGCCAATCCCAATACCTCGCTGATCGGTCATCCCACGGGACGCCTGCTGCTGCGCCGCGACGCCTACCAGTTCGATCTGGACGCCGTCCTCAAAGCGGCGGCCAAGCACAAAGTCGCGATGGAGCTGAACTCCTATCCCGACCGGCTCGATCTGAGCGACGTTCATCTGCGCTTCGCGAAACAGCACGGCGTGAAAATCGTCATCAACACCGATTCCCACCACACCTCGCACATGGAAAAACTGCGCTACGGAGTCCTCCAGGCGCGCCGCGCCTGGCTCACCAAGGACGACGTGCTGAACACCCTGCCTCCGCAGAAATTTGCGCGAGGCCATGAAGCACGGATGGTAGAGCGAAAATTTCCGTAAAGACGCGGCTTGCCGCGTCTCCCCCAAAGTGAGACGGGCACTTCCCCTCCTTGCAGACCGATTCTTTCGCACCGCCATAGAATTAAATTTCAGGCCGCTTTGAACTTGGGTTGTTACCTTGGGGTCGCCCAATCGATTCAAATTGGCGAGCGGTTCACCGACCACTGGTAGCATTTAGAAGGAGCACCTCTTAACAACGCAGGAACAAGAGCTAACAATTAATCACAGGTGGCTGGACCGGACTTAACCGCCACCATCATTCATGCGCAAGCTTGAAAAAAGGCAGATTCTGAAGAACGTCGGCTCGAGCTGGTCGGCGCTCGCCATCAACGTGATCGTCGGTATTTTTCTTTCTCCCTTCATCCTGCATCACCTGGGCGATGCTGCCTTCGGAATCTGGGTGCTGATCTTCTAGGTCTCCGACCTCAAGGAGAAGGATTTCCTCAAGCTCGGCGGCGTCGCGGCCGGAAAGGCGCCGGCGGCGGCCAAACAGGCGACCATCGTCGCCGAATTGCCGGACGCCGCGATGAGCCCGGAGGCGGTCGCCGGCCTCGCCCTCGGCGCAACCCTGCGCAGCTACAACTTCGACCGCTACAAGACCAAGAAGAAGGAAGGCGAGGACAAGCCGGCCGCCCTCGACCTCGTCATCGCGGTCGCCAATCCCGCCGCCGCCAAGCGCGCCTGGGCGCACAGCGAGGGCTTGGCCGAAGGGGTGGTGTGGGCGCGCGATCTCGTCAACGAACCGGCCAACGTGCTCTACCCGGAAGAATTCGCCCGCCGCACCACCGCGTTGCGCAAGCTGGGCGTTCTCGTCGAGGTGCTCGACGTGAAGGCCATGAAGCGCCTCGGCATGAACGCGCTGCTCGGCGTCGGCCAGGGCTCGGTCCATGAGAGCCGCGTCGTCATCATGCGCTGGAACGGCGGCAAGCGCGGGGCGGCGCCGATTTCGTTCATCGGCAAGGGCGTCTGCTTCGACACCGGCGGCATCTCGATCAAGCCGGCTGGCGGCATGGAAGACATGAAGGGCGACATGGCCGGCGCAGCCGCCGTGGTCGGCCTGATGCATGCGCTGGCCTCGCGCAAGGCCAAGGCCAATGTGATCGGCGCCATCGGCATTGTCGAGAACATGCCGGACGGCAACGCCCAGCGCCCCGGCGACATCGTCAAGACCATGTCCGGCCAGACCATCGAGATCATCAATACCGATGCGGAGGGGCGTCTCGTCCTCGCCGATGTGCTGCATTACGTCAGCACCAAGTACAAGCCTCAATTCATGATCGATCTCGCGACCCTGACCGGCGCGATCATGGTGGCGCTGGGCCAGGAATTTGCCGGGCTGTTCGCCACTGACGACAAGCTGGCGGAGCGCCTGGCGGCCGCCGGCGAGGCGACCGGCGAAAGGGTGTGGCGGATGCCGCTCGCGCCCGAATACGACAAGATGATCGACTCGAAGTTCGCCGACATGAAGAATACCGGCGGCCGTCACGGCGGCGCCATCACCGCTGCGCAACTTCTCGCCCGCTTCGTCGGCAAGACCCCGTGGGCCCATCTCGACATTGCCGGCACCGCGCTCGGTTCGCCGCAGTCCGATATCAGCAAGGGCTGGACCTCGGGCTGGGGCGTAAGGCTGCTCGATCAATTCGTCAGGGATCACTACGAAAGCTGAGGCGGCATGGAAGGGCGATGACCGAAGTCCTGTTCTATCATCTTCAGTCGCAGCCCCTGGAACGGGTGCTGCCGGTGCTGCTGGAGCGGTCGGTGGCGAGGGGATGGCGGGTCGTCCTGCAGACCTCCATGGAGGAGCGCGTCGACGCGCTCGATGCCCATCTCTGGACCTATGCGGAGGAAAGCTTCCTGCCGCACGGTACGTTCCGCGAGGCCACCGCGGCCGAGCAGCCGGTGCTTCTCACCGTCCGCGATGACAATCCCAACGGCGCCACCGTACGTTTTCTGATCGATCGCGCGCCGGTCCCCGCGGATGCCGACAGCTACCAGCGCGTGGTGTTGCTGTTCGACGGCGACGACGACGAAGCGGTCGCCGCGGCACGGGAGCAATGGAAGGCCGCCGCCGCACGGGGCTTCGAGGTCACCTATTGGCAGACCGACGAAACCGGCCGCTGGCAGCGCCGGGACGTGGCAAAACCCAAATAAACCGAGTCGCGGCAACAGCTTGTGTCGAAATCCTGAGCATTCGTCATCATGATGACGCAATGTCGGGCTGCATCTCATGCGTTGCAGGGTTCATGCTGACCGGACGTGAGAGCGAAGGAGCAGGCGGGTGGCGCTGACGGGGGGCGGCTTGAAGACGTTGCTGCACGGCCTTGCGATCGCCGCGGTGGCGGCTGCTGCGAGCGGGTGCTCGCTGGTGCCCGATATGTCGGAGGTTCGCTTTCCGAACAGGAATACGTTCCTTCCCAGCAGCACGGCCGCCTTTGTCGGCCCGGTGAGCGTATCGGACCCCGTCGGCCCTTCGGATCTCGTCGATGGCCAGGGAAACTGTTCCGGAGGGGGGCCGCAGCCGGTTCAGGGAACGCCTGAGGCGTCGGCGGGGGCCCGAAGTGTCGGACTGGAGATGTCCGAATGCCAGGTGGTGCGCTCGCTCGGTCCACCGCAATCGGCCCAGGTCGGCGCCGAAAATGGGGTGCGAACCTCGGTTCTGACCTACCGTTCCGGCGACCGGCCAGGCGTCTATCGGTTTTCCGGCGGACGCCTGAAAGTGATCGAGCAGGGCGACGAGCCGCAGCCGGCCGCGCGGAAGCCGGCGGCCAAAAAGCAGCAGGGCGCCTGAAGCATGATCCGGACAAGTTGCGGATTTTTCGGACGAGATCATACTCGGTATCAAGTCGCCCGTTGGTAACGCCGAGGACCCCTAATGAATGATCTGATGGACTGCCGGCACGGCAAGCACCTGCTTGCGGCCGTCGCGATCGCCGGTGCCGTCTTGATGGCAGGCGCAGACCTGCCGTCGGCGTTTGCGCAGCCCGCTCATCCCGGGCCGCAACAGGCGACCGAAGCCGCCCGCCCCAACGGGCCGGCGGCCGAGCAGGGCGGCCGCCCGCGGGCGCAGAACGACAATGCCGCGCGGCTTCCGGCCGACGCCGTGACCGACCACAGCGTCGAACTGCCGGGCCGCACGCTCCACTTCAAGGCCACCGCCGGCTCGATCCCGCTGCTCGATGCCGAGAGCCTCGCTCTGCAGGCCGAGGTCGCCTACCTGTCCTATGTGGTGGGCTCTCCCGCCGACAACCGCCCGGTGACCTTCCTGTTCAATGGCGGCCCCGGCGCCGCCTCCGCCTATCTCGATATCGGTGCGGTCGGTCCGTGGCGGCTGCCGCTCGACGACATCACCTTCTCGGCGACGCCGGCGCTCATGCCCAATGCCGAGACCTGGCTCGACTTCACGGATCTGGTCTTCATCGATCCGGTCGGCACCGGCTACAGCCGCATCACCGCCGGCGGCGACAATGTGCGCCGGCAGTTCTGGTCGGTGGATGGCGATGCCAATGCGCTGGCGGTGACCATACGCAAATGGATCGAGCGCGCCGGCCGCCAGAACTCGGTCAAGTTCGTGGTGGGCGAGAGCTATGGCGGCTTCCGCGTCCCCAAGGTCGCCCGCGCGCTCACCGGCCAGGGCGTCGGCGTTCGCGGCCTGGTGATGATCTCGCCGGTGCTCGACTTCGCCAGCCTGGGCAACCGTAGGCACGATCCGATGACGTGGGTGACCCGCCTGCCGTCCATGGCCGCGACCGTTCTCGAGGGCAGCGGACCGTTCGACCGCGCCAGGCTGCGCGAGGTCGAGGGCTACGCGTCCGGCGACTATCTGCTCGATCTGCTCAAGGGCGAGAAGGATGGCGCGGCGATCGAGCGGATGACGCCGCGGATCGCCGCCTATACCGGGCTCGAACCGGCCGAGGTTCGCCGGCTGGCGGCGCGCATCGACAACTCCACGTTTCAGCGCGAATTCAACCGCAAGCGCGGACGGGTCGCGAGCGCCTATGATCCCACCGTCACCGCCTTCGATCCGACGCCCTCGGCGCCGACGACGCGGTTTTCCGATCCGGTGCTCGACGCCATGGGGCCGCCGCTCACCGGCGCCATGACCGCGCTTTACGAGGGGCCGCTGCACTGGCGGGTCGATCGCCCCTACAACCTGCTCAGTCGTGAGGTGAATTCGCAGTGGACCTGGGGCCGCGGCCGGGTCGGTCCGGAGGTGGTCGAGGATCTGCGCAATGCGCTGGCCAGCGACCGCGACCTGCGCGTGCTGGTGGCGCACGGCGCCAACGATCTGGTGACGCCCTATTTCGCGAGCGAGCTCATCCTCGACCAGCTTCCGGTCTACGGATCGGCCGATCGCCTCAAATTCGCGGTGTATGGCGGCGGGCACATGTTCTACAGCCGCGACGCGTCGCGCCGCGCCTTGCGCGAGGACGCGCTGGCGCTCTACGGCGCGGCGCTCCAGCGGGAGTGAGCGGGCGCGAGTCAAATCGCGCTCCCGCTATCGCTGCTGCCCCCGGCCCATCCTCAATAGTTCGATGCCGGGCGCGAGCGACCCGTGCTGGCGTGCGCGATCTCGCTCGCCCGTCGGCGGGTACTTTGCGCAGCGCCTCTTGTGATACATTCAGCATCGGCCTTTCCCGAATTGAGGAGCAGCGACGATCTCGCTTGATAGCCTTCCCAAACGTGTCCACTGGCGACGGATTTACCCCGTTTGCGCCATCATGGCGCACGCCATTCTGTCGTGTGCTGGACATGTTCAGTAGCTTGGAGGTGAAAGTCCTCTACCCAACCTGATGGAGGTGAAGGGTTAGCGACGACGCAAGGGCTGTCGCCGTGAGGCGAGGTCTGAAGGAAGCGTAGAGCAAACATGCGGGTCGATGGACAAAAACCGGGTACAAGGCGCGAGCGTTGGACGAGCGGGCGACTTACCGCGAAGTCCATATCCATCAAGGACGCGAAGCGTAGACCCGGCGACCGTGCATGGAAGGCGACTGAACTTACTCCAGGAGATCTGCTCTGTGTCGCTGTGGCGACTGGGAGCGCCGTGAGGCGGGCCGATCGCAGGGCAGAAGTCAGCAGAGGGCATAGTAGGTCATGCCGTCGGCAAGGCTAGTGAGGCACTCCGCACCGAAAGGTGGAGTCAACAGATAGGCCGAGCCGGGAACGGGGGCTGAAGGCCCGAACGAGAGGAGAGGCAAGTAGGACATGAATCTCGAGAGCGACAAGCGGCTGAACATCCAGCTGAGACTGGACTTCTCATCGATGCCGACGGGTGAAGCCCGGCAGGCGGGACGGGAAGGCATCGAATTGCTCTCGGCGGCGAATGAATCCGAACGCCCAGCCAACACGAGTCGAATCATGGAGGAAGTATGTGAGCGAGCAAACCTGAAGGAAGCATTGCGGCAGGTGAAGGGCAACAAAGGTAGCGCAGGCGTCGACCGGATGACGGTCGATCAGCTTGGCGACTATCTGAAGCAGCACTGGCCGGCCATTCGGGAGCAATTGCTGAACGGGACCTACGAACCGAAACCGGTGAGGCGGGTGGAAATCCCGAAGCCGGATGGCGGAGGGGTGCGAAAGCTTGGCATCCCAACCGTGCTGGACCGCTTTATCCAGCAAGCGGTGATGCAGGTTCTGCACGAAACAACGACAAACTGCCCGCCAACAGCCGGTCGAGGCGCGGATCACGTATCCGTTTCATCCGCGCTGCGGCGAGATCGTGCTTATTCAGAGGCGCTATGCGTATCGGGGCATTGATCTGGTCGTCATCCCACAGCCCGATGGGTCGGTGGCCTGCCTTCCCGCATGGATGACGCATGAGGCGGCGGCGCATTTCAAGTTCTCGGATGAGCCATTTTTTCCGCTGGAAATTCTGCGTTCGCTGCGCACCGAGATCGATGCGCTTTTAGCCTTTCTCCCGTCCGACTCGACGATGGAGAAAGATGCGCATGACGCCCAAAATCGCAAAGTCAGAAAATCTCCAACCCGGACTGTTCGATCAGGAGGAGCCACACGTCGCGCTGAAGCCGGCGCAGAAAGCTCGACTGACAACGCTGGTCGAAGCCCTGCTCATCGAGATCGCCGCGTCGATCGCAACCGGGGAGGCCCGCAATGAGTAAGATCACCGCTGAGCATCTCGCACGCACTGCGTTTGTCTACATCCGTCAGTCGACGGCCGATCAGCTCGTGCACAATCAGGAAAGCCGGCGCCGGCAATACGGGCTCGCCGATCGGGCGCGCCAGCTCGGCTGGACTAGCGTCGAGGTGATCGACGACGATCTCGGGCGTTCCGGCGGCGGCATCGCGCGGCCGGGCTTCGAGCGTCTACTGGCCGCGATCTGCGAGGGCCGCGTCGGCGCCGTGCTCGCGATCGAGGTGTCGCGGCTTGCGCGCAACGGCCGCGATTGGCATACGCTGATCGAGTTCTGTGGATTGGTCGGGACCATTATCGTCGACGAGGACGGAATCTACGATCCTCGCCATCCCAATGATCGGTTGCTGCTCGGGATGAAAGGCACAATGAGCGAATTGGAGCTGTCGCTGTTCCGCCAGCGCTCGCATGAGGCCCTGAAACAGAAAGCACGTCGTGGTGCGCTGTTCCTCTGTGTCGCGGTCGGCTATGTGAAGTCAGGGCGCGACCGTATCGAGAAAGATCCCGACCAGCGGGTTCAGGATGCCTTGAAGCTCGTCTTCTCCAAGTTCGCCGAGTTCCAGAGCGCGCGTCAGGTTCACGTCTGGTTGAGAGACGAAGGCATCGCATTGCCTGTCAGCTCATATAACGCGGTGTCGGGGCGCAGCATTGTTTGGAAACTGCCGATCTACAATACTGTGCTCAACATCCTGACCAACCCAGTCTATGCCGGCGCCTATGCCTTCGGCCGCACGACGAGCAAGGTCGTTATCGAGGATGGCCGTAAGCGCGTACGGCGCGGACTGCGGCGTCCCCTGACGGAATGGGATGTACTGCTCAAGGATCAGCACGAGGGTTATATCGCCTGGGACGAGTTTGAGCGGAACCAGAGCGTGATTGCCGACAATGCAACCGGCAAGGGAAGCGCCATCGCCAGAGGTGCTGCACGGCGCGGAGAGCTGTTGCTCACCGGCCTCCTGCGTTGCGGCCACTGCGGCCGCAAGATGTATGTCGCCTATGGCGGTAAGGCGGGTCGCTATCATTGCGAAGGCGCCCTGGTGAACCATGGGACTCAACGCTGCATCTCGTTTGGCGGTTTGCGCGCTGATCAGGCCGTGGGGACGGAGGTGCTGCGGGTCTTGAAGCCGCTCGGCATCGATGCCGCAATCAAGGCAGCGGAGTCCCTGGAGGGCGAGACATCGGCTGCCCGGCGGCAACTGGAGCTGGCGTTGCAGCGGGCTCGCTTCGATACTGCACATGCGCGCCATCAGTATGATGCAGTCGATCCCGGCAATCGCCTCGTCGCTGGCGAGCTCGAACGGCGCTGGAACGAGGCGCTGCTGATCGAGCACCGGATCGAAGGCGAGATTGCAGCGTTCGATGCGAGGAAGCCGACACCGCTGGGTGAGGCCGAGCGGCAGCAGCTGATGCAGCTCGGTGCCGACCTCGCGCAAGCCTGGTCGCACTCGGCGGCAACGTCGGCAACGCGCAAGCGGATCGTGCGCGCGGCCTTGCACGAGATTATCGTGCGTATCGAAGGGGACATCATCGAGCTGATCCTGCATTGGCAGGGCGGCGACCACACCGCGCTGAAAGTGAAGAAGAACACCGCTGGCAAGCATCGCTTGATGATTCCGGCTGATACGTTGACGTTGATCCGTGAGCTGGCCCGCCTGATGCCCGACCGGCAGATCGCGCGGCTTCTCAATCGTGCCGGTAAGCCGACTGGTCGAGGCAATGGCTGGACCCAGGCGCGGGTCTGCTCGTTCCGCAGCCATTACGGTATTGCAGTCCACCGCGAGAGCGAATGGGCCGAGCGCGGCGAGATCACGCTTGAAGCGGCGGCGCAAATCATGGAAGTGAGCGTCATGACCGCGCACCGTATTGCCCGGCTCGGCATCATCAAGGGGCGACAAGCCTGTGAAGGTGCGCCGTGGGCATTCAAAGCCGAGGATGTGGCCGCATACCGCGCCCAGAACGCCCCGCGTCGTCCGCTAACAGCCGACCCGGCGCAGCAGCGCTTTGACTTTCAATGACATAGAAGGAGAGCATTATGGCGCGTGTCCGCAGAGGCGATGGAACCCGACATTCTCCTTATACAGCTATGGGTTCCGACCGCGGCGGTCGGCGCATCATGCCGTGGCTCAAGCGCAGCAGTACATTGCGCAAGGCTACGGATGGGTGATCGACCTCGATCTGGAAAAATTCTTCGATCGAGTCAATCACGACAAACTGATGGGCCAAATTGCCAAGCGCGTCGAGGACAAGCGGCTGCTGAAGCTCATCCGGGCTTTCCTGAATGCCGGGGTGATGGAGAATGGACTGGTCAGCCCGAGCGTGGAAGGAACTCCGCAAGGAGGACCGCTTTCGCCACTGCTCAGTAACCTCGTGCTCGACGAACTCGACCGCGAGCTGGAGAACCGGGGACACCGTTTTGTTCGCTATGCGGACGACTGTAACATTTACGTTCGCAGCGAACGCGCGGGTCAGCGGGTGATGGAGAGCATCTCGCACTTCATCACACAAAAGCTCAAGCTCAAGGTAAATGAGGCGAAGAGTGCGGTGGCACGACCGCAGGAACGGAAGTTCCTCGGGTTCAGCTTTACAGCCGGTCCGAACATTAGGCGCGCGATTGCGCCGAAATCTTTGGAACGGTTCAAGCAGCGAATCCGGGAGATCACGCGAAGGGCCAAGGGCGCCAGCATGAAGACGATAATGGAAGAGCTGGCCCCGTATATGCGGGGTTGGCGCGGCTATTTCGGCTTCTGCCAAACGCCCGAGGTGCTGGTCGCTCTCACTCGCTGGGTCCGCCTGCGACTGCGGGCTGCCCTCTGGCGCCAATGGAAAACACCACGGCGTCGGCGAGCGGCACTCATCGCGCTGGGAGTCCGGGGGGAGCTGCGCAACATGGCCGGCAGCGGCCATGGACCCTGGCATCTCGCCCGGAGCAAAGCCCTCTCCGTGGGACTCTCCAATGCCCACTTCAAATCGCTCGGCCTACCGTCCTTGATCGAAACGCGTTAGCGTGACTTCTCGAACCGCCGTATACGGACCCGTACGTACGGTGGTGTGGGAGGGGCGGAGCCGCGAGGCTCCCCCCTATCCCGA